>DASUHE010000046.1:0-9698 GCA_036273695.1 Gaiellaceae bacterium | reverse complement strand
GGTCATCATCGGGAAGTCGCCCATGAAGACGCCCTGCTCCCGGATCTCGCCCGTGTCCTTGTTCACGAAGCGGACCTTCATGTTGAGCGAGGCCTGGTAGGTCAGATCCTTTTCGCGACACTCCTTGATCGAGAACTGCGGCTCACCGAACTCGAACTCGCCGAACTCGACGGCGAGCGTTCCGGTGTAGTCCTCGATCGGCGAGATGTCGTCGATCGTCTCCCGTAGACCCTCGTTCTTGAACCAGTCGAACGAGGCCTTCTGGATGTCGATGAGGTTCGGTAGGTCGAGAACGTGCTCTAGATGACTGAACGACGTACGAGCGCGGGGCGAAACGACCGTGGTGGTCAAGAAGAACAGCCTCCCTTGAAGCGAGCGAAAACGGGCAAGAAACGGCGTCGGAGCTGCGAGCGACCGGACGTCGGCGCAACCAGCTAGGGTACCGGAACGCCCCCTCTCGCCGCAAGCTGAAGCAGCGGCGGTCGCCGGTATCGGCCGAAACTGTAGCTCGGAGACCCGACGACGGCAAGAAGGGGCGCCGAAACGCCCCCTCCGCGAGCTGGTCGCCGTCCGTCGTTACTTGAGCTCGACCGTGGCGCCGGCCTCTTCGAGCTGGGCCTTGATCTGGTCGGCCTCTTCCTGGGCCGCGCCCTCCTTGACCGGCTTCGGAGCCGAGTCGACGAGGTCCTTGGCCTCCTTGAGGCCGAGACCCGTGACCGCGCGCACGACCTTGATCACCTGGATCTTCTGACCGCCCGCCGCGGTGAGGACGACGTCGAAGGAGGTCTTCTCCTCCGCTGCGGCGCCGTCACCGGCTGCGGCGCCCGGCGCCGCGACTGCCACCGGAGCGGCGGCCGTGATGCCCCACTCCTCCTCGATCTTGTTCTTCAGCTCGACGAGCTCGAGCACCGACATCTTCCCCAGCTCGTCGAAAAGCTTGTCGACTGCCATCTAGCTCTCCTCTTCTTCTTCGGCGGCGGACGCCGTGGCGTCCGCCTGTGTGGTGTCTTCTTCCGCCGACTCCTCTGCGGACTCCGGCTCGTCGGCCGCGGGCTCCGCTTCCGTTTCCGGCTCCGGCGCCGCCTCGGGCTCTGCCTGCTCGCTGCCGAGCTGCTCGATCCGGGCGTCGATCAGGCCGACGAGGTTCTGCAGCGGTGCGTTGAGCAGGCCGACGAACGACGTGAGCGGCGCCACGATCGCGCCGAGCACCTGTCCGCGCAGCACCTCCTCGGGCGGCAGCGCCGCGATGGTCTCGACCTCGGCCGCGGTCATCGCGCGTCCCTGCATGATCCCGCCGCGGATCTCAAGCACGCGCGTCTCGCGCGCCGAGTCGGCGAGCGCCTTCGCCGCGGCGACCATGTCGCCGTCGGCCTCGAGGAACGCGATTGCGCTCGGTCCGTCGAGGAGCGCGAGCAGCGCGTCCGCCCCGGCCGCCTCGGCGGCGCGGCGCGTGAGCGTGTTCTTGACGACCGTGAACCGCGCACCGCTCGCGAGCAGCCGCGTGCGGAGCTCGTCGATCTGCGGCATCGTCAGGCCGCGGTAGTCGGCGACGAGGAGCGTCTCCGCAGCCTTGAGGCGCTGCGTCAGCTCGTCGACAACCTGTTCTTTGTGTTCTCTCTTCATCTCACCTCGACTGGTCTTCTGCCCTCCGATCGAGGACTGCCAGTGGTCTCAGGCGGCGGTTTGCTAGGCCGGAACTGTAGCGGCCTCCTGCGGCGCCTCGTCCAGCTCCTCGACGACGCCGCGCGTGCGGGCCGGATCCACGTGGATTCCGGGGCCCATCGTGCTCGTGAGCGTGATCTGATGGATGTAGCGGCCCTTCGACGCCGACGGCTTCGCGCGGACGATCTCGTCGAGGACGGCGGCGTAGTTCTCCACGAGCGCGCGCTCGTCGAAGCTCTTCTTGCCGATCACGACGTGGACGTTCGCGCCGCGGTCGGTGCGGTACTCGAGCTTGCCGGCCTTCGCCTCCGAGACGGCCTTGCCGACGTCCATCGTCACCGTGCCGGTCTTCGGGTTCGGCATCAGGCCGCGCGGGCCGAGGATGCGGCCGAGGCGACCGACGTTGCCCATCTGGTCGGGCGTCGCGATCGCGACGTCGAACTCGGTGAAGCCCTCCTCGATCCGCTTCGCGAGATCGGCCGAGCCGACGACGTCCGCGCCGGCCTGCTCGGCCTCGCGCGCCTTGTCGCCCTCGGCGAACACGGCGATCCGGACCTCGCGGCCGCTCCCGTGCGGGAGCATGAGCGTCCCGCGCAGCTGCTCGTCGGCGTGCCGGACGTTCAGTCCGAGGCGGAAATGCAGCTCGACGGTCTCGTCGAACTTCGTGGCGTCCATCGACTTGAGCAGACGGACCGCCTCGACGGGCGAATAGACCTGCTCGCGGTCGAAGGTCGCGCGCGAGTTGCGGTAGCGCTTGCCGTGCTGAGCCATCAGAGGTCCACCTCCACTCCCATCGAGCGCGCCGTGCCGGCGATGATCCGAGCCGCCTGGTCGATGTCGCGCGCGTTCAGATCGGGCATCTTCGTCTCGGCGATCCGGTTCACCTGGTCGCGCGAGAGGCGACCGACCTTGGTCCGGTTCGGCTCGCCCGAGCCCTTGTCGAGCCGCAGCGCCTCCTTGATCAGGACGGCGGCCGGCGGCGTCTTGGTGATGAACGTGAAGGAGCGGTCCTCGAAGACGGTGATCTCGACCGGGGTGATGCGGCCGTTCTGGTCGGCCGTCTGCGCGTTGAAGGCCTTGCAGAACTCCATGATGTTGACGCCGTGCTGGCCGAGCGCAGGGCCGACCGGCGGGGCCGGGTTCGCCTGGCCGCCGGGGATCTGGAGCTTGATCAGGGTGAGGACTTTCTTCGCCATCTACTTCCCTCAGTCGAGTTTCTTCACGTTGTCGAAGCCAACCTCGACCGGAACCTGCCGCTCGAAGATGTTCACCATCACCTGGAGCTTCTGCGCGTCGGGATTGACGTCGGTGATCTCGCCGTCGAAGTCCGCGAGCGGGCCGGAGGTGATCTTGACCGACTCGCCGAGCTGGAACTCGACCTGCGACCGCTGGGCGACCGCCATCCCGGCACCGGTGTGGAGGATCCGGTCGACCTCGGGCTGCGAGAGCGGCACGGGCTTCGCGCCGGCGCCGACGAAGCCGGTCACGCCGGGCGTGTTCTTCACGACGGTCCAGGCGTCGTCGTTCAGGTCCATGTTCACGAGCACGTAGCCGGGCAGCGTGCGCTTCTCTGCCTGCACTTTCTGGCCGTCCTTCGTCTCGATCACCTGCTCGGTGGGGACGACGACGCGCCGGAAACGGGAGCGCTGGTTCATCGACTCGATCCGGTGCTCGAGATTCGTCTTCACCTTGTTCTCGTGCCCGGAATAGGTGTTGATCACGTACCAGCGGAACATTTGCGCGTCTCTCCCCGTGTCCTATCGCAGCAGGACGTGCTTGACGACGAACTCCCACAGCTGGTCGTTCGCATAGAGGTAGAGGCCCGTGATGAGACAGGCCGCGAGCACGACGACGGTACCGCTGACCAGCTGCTGCTGCGACGGCCACTCGACCTTCTTGAGCTCTGCCCACGACTCCTGGAGGAAGCGAACGCCGGGCGCGCCGGGACGGACCTCGTCGTTGCGCTCGCTCTTGCGCGGCTCGGCCGGCTGCTTCGGCGGCTCCTCCTCGGCGGTCGGGCGGGGCCGCGGGGCGGGCCTGAGCGGCGGCGTCCCCGCAGCCTGAGCGCGGCGCTGGCGCCGCTGCTGGCGCGTGGAACGGGCCACTACCGCGTCTCCCGGTGCAGCGTGTGGCTGCCGCACCAGCGGCAGTACTTGCGGAACTCGACGCGGTCGGGCGAATTGCGCTTCGACTTCTGCGTCTGGTAGTTCCGGCGCCTGCACTCGGTGCAAGCGAGCGTGATTGCGACTCTGACTCCGGTTGCCATTCCTGTATCTCGTTCCGAGGGACGCGCTCAGTAGCGCCGGGTGGGCTCGAACCACCGACCTCTGCATTATGAGTGCAGCGCTCTAACCAGCTGAGCTACGGCGCCTCGCGCCGGCGCATAGTAGCGGAGAAGAAGCCGACGGCTCCGGCCGCTGCGGCGACGAGGACGGCGGCCTTCGCGGCCCGCCGCGTGAGCGACGGCTTCGGCCGGATCTCGTAGTACAGACGCTCGGGCCGGGGCCCGGCGGGACCGGACTCGCCGTGCTCGTGGGCGAGCTTCAGCACCTGCGCGACGTGCAGCGCCCTCCTCCCAGTCGCGCCCTGCTCGATCTGCGTCTTGCACGAGAAGCCGTCGGCGACGACGAGGGTCTCGTCGTCGAGCTCGCGCACCTTGGGCAGGAGCCCCTGCTCGCCGCAGGTCATCGAGACGTCGTGGTGGCCCGTCTCGAAGCCCCACGAGCCCGCGAGGCCGCAGCAGCCCGCCTTCAGCGTCTCGACCTCGACGCCCATCTTCTGCAGCAGCTCGACCTCGGAGTCGATCCCGCCCGTTGCCTTGTGGTGGCAATGACCCCAGACGAAGGCCTTGCGCTCGAGGCGGGGCGGCTCGACGTCGAACTTCGCGAAGAACTCGGCGAAGTGGTACGTGCTCCGGGCGAGCCGCTTCGCGTCGTCGTCGTGCGGCAGGAGCTTGCCGAGCTCGTCCTTGAACACGGCCACGCAGCTCGGCTCGAGCCCGACGATCGGGATTCCCTCGCGGTACCACTCGCGGAGCTGGTCGAGGCTGCGGCGGAGGTAGCGCTCGGCCAGGTCGAGGAAGCCGTAGTCGTAGAGCGGACGCCCGCAGCAGACGTGGCCTTCGGGGATGACGACCTGCCAGCCGGCCGCCTCCAGCGCCTCGACCGCCGCCACGCCGACGTCCGTGTGCATGTGGTTGTTGAAGGTGTCCGGGAAGAGCACGACCTTCCGTCCGCCCGGATTCGTCGTCCCGCCGCGCTGCGCGAACCACTTCTGCAGCGTCAGCGGCGCGAACTCCGGCACCTCGCGCTGCTGCGTCATCCCGGCGGCGAGCTTGAACGCCTGCGCGAACGGCGGCGTGTGCGTGACGAAGTTGACGAGGCCGGGCGCCTTCGAGGCGAACCGCGAGACCTGGTCGATCAGCCCGAAGGCATACGCGTGGCGCGGCCGGAGCCGGTGCTTCCAGTGGTGGTGGAGGAACTCGGCCTTGTAGGTGGGCATGTCGACGTTGACCGGACAGTCGTTCGTGCAGCCCTTGCACGAGAGGCAGAGGTCGAGCGCCTCCATCACCTCGTCCGACTGCCAGCCGTCGGTGATGACCTCTCCTTCGAGCATCTCGAACAGCAGGCGCGTGCGGCCGCGCGTCGAGTGCATCTCCTCCCGGGTCGCCATGAACGAGGGGCACATGACGTCGACTCCGCCTGGGGTCCGGCACTTGCCGACGCCGACGCAGCGGACGGTGGCATGCGCGAAGTCGCCGTGATCCGCGGGGTAGCCGAACTTGACCTTCGGCCGCCACGGCTCGTAGTCGGCGCCGAGCCGGAGGTTCTCGTCGACCCGGTACGGCCGGACGACCTTGCCCGGGTTCATCTTCCAGTCGGGATCCCAGATCGACTTGAACTCCTCAAAGGCGCGAATCAGGTCGTCGCCGAACATCTTGGGCAGGAGCTCGGCCTTCGACTGGCCGTCGCCGTGCTCGCCCGAGATCGAGCCGCCGAGCTCGACCACGAGGTCGCTCGCGTCGTCGAGCCAGCGCCGGAACTTCTCGATGCCCGGCTTCGTGACGAGATCGAAGTTCCAGCGAGCGTGGACGCAGCCCTGGCCGTAGTGGCCGTAGAGGGAGCTCTCGTAGTCGTACGTCTTCGCGAGCTCCGAGAGCCGCCGCAGGTACTCGCCGAGCCGCTCGGGCGGAACGGCCGAGTCCTCCCAACCCTCGTACGTGTCCTCCTTGCCCGGGATGAAGGCGGTCGCGCCGAGCCCGGCCTCGCGCACGTCCCAGATGTGCTGCTCGGAGTCGGGGTCGTCGTAGAGCTTCATCCCCGACGGCGGGTGCCCCGCCTTCTCGAGGTCGCGCATGAGCGCGCGAGCCTTGCCGTCCGACTCGTCCTTCGAGTCGCCGCCGAACTCGACGAACAGCCAACCGCCTCCGTCGGGGAGCATCGAGCGCTCGTGCTGGTGGAGGCCGAGCAGCGTCATGTCCTCGATCAGCGTGTCGTCCATGCCTTCGATCGAGATCGGCTCGTGCTCGCGCGCGAGGGGGACGTGGTCCGCGGTGCGGTACTTGTCCGGGTAGCCGACGACGAGCAGCGAGACGCACGGCGGCTTCGGGATCAGCTCGAGCGTCGCCTCGAGGATGGTCACGCACGTCGACTCGGTGCCGACAAGCGAGCGCGCAACCTGGAAGCCTTTCTCCGGCAGCAGCTCGTCGAGGTTGTAGCCCGAGACGCGGCGCGGGATCTGCGGGTAGCGCGCGCGGATCTCGTCGGCGTTCGCGGCTGCGAGCGCGCGCAGGCGCTCGGCGATCTCCTCCGGCACGCCTGCTCCGTCGGGGCCGATCCGCAGCCGCTCGCCGCGATACGTGAGCACCTCGAGCTCGACGAGGTTGTCCGCGATTCGCGGCCCCGGACCGTGGAACTCCGACTGCACCGAATGCCGTCCGCAGGAGTTGTTGCCGAGCATCCCGCCGAGCGTGCAGTAGGCGTGCGTGGACGGGTCCGGGCCGAAGGTGAGGCCGTACCTCTCGGCCGCGGTGCCGCGCAGGTGGTCGAGCACGCAGCCGGGCTGCACGCGCGCCGTGCGGCGGGCCGGGTCGATCTCGAGGATGTGGTGGAGGTACTTCGAGAAATCGATCAGCACGGCCGTGTTGCAGCCCTGGCCTGCGAGGCTCGTGCCGCCGCCGCGCAGGACGATCGGGGCGCCGTGCTGGCGGCAGACTCGGTGGATCTCGACGAGCTCGTCCACGTGGCGCGGGACGACGACGCCGAGCGGCGGCATCCGGTAGTTCGAAGCGTCCGTCGCGTAGAGCGCGCGGCTGCCCGCGTCGAAGCGGACCTCGCCCTCGATCGCGGCGCGGAGGTCGGCGGCGAGGCTCTTGCGGTCGACGTCCTTCGCTGCTCGCATCGCGACGCTCAGCGTGTCACCTCGGCGAGCTGCACGCTGTACCGGGCGGCGTCCGAGTGGCGGAGCTCGAGTCCGTTGCCGGCGCGCGAGCGGTCGGGGCGGAGGACTCCTCCCTCCGGTTGCGGGACGCCGTCGAACAGCATCCCTTCGATCCGGACGTGGTCGTGGAAGTACTCGAGGTGCCGGCGTCGCTCGACCGCGCAGAAGGCGTGCGCCGAGATCGCCGGCGCGCAGTGCGCCGAGACGTCGATCGAGTGCGCGTTCGCGAGGCCCGAGGCGCTGAGGAGGCCGGTGATGCCGCCGCAGCGGGTCACGTCGGCCTGCAGGCAGTCGACGGAGCCGACGAGGTTGCGGAAGTCGGCGGGCACGTAGGCATATTCGCCCGCCGCGATCTCGAGCCCGGCTGGGCCGGCGTCGCGGATCAGCCGCAGCCCTTCGAGGTCGTCGGAGGAGACGGGCTCCTCGAACCACGTCACGTTCCAGGAGTCCGCGTAGCGCGCCGCCCACGCGAGCGCCTCTTTCCGCGCGAAGGCGCCGTTCGCGTCGACGAAGAGCTCGACGTCGTCGCCGATCGCCTCGCGGGCGGCGTCGAGACGCACCGGGTCGCGCTCGGGCTCGCGCCCGACCTTCATCTTCACGCGCGGGATCCCGGCTTCGGCCCAGCCGCCGAGCTGTTCGCACAGGCGCCCCTCGGTGTACGAGCAGAAGCCTCCGCTGCCGTAGATCGGGACGTCGTCGTGCGCCGCCCCGATGAGCACGACGAGCGGAACGTCGAGCAGGCGCGCCTTCAGATCCCAGAGCGCCTGGTCGACCGCGGACACCGCGCAGAAGCCGATGCCCGGCTGGCCGGCGTTGCGGACCTGCGCGGTCATGCGCAGCCACGCGGCGCGCACGTCCATCACGTCCTCCCCCTCGACCACGCCGGCGAGCTGGGACGAGACCACCTCGGCGGCGGCCGCGTCGCAGTACGTGTAGCCGAGCCCCGTGTGCCCGTCCGCGTGCGCCTCGACCACGACGATCGTCGTCGAGTCCCACTCGAGCGTGCCGTCCGACTCCGGCTCGTCGGTCGGGATCGTGTACGCGTTGACGTCGAGCCGCTCGACCGGGGCCGTCGCGATCACTACGACTTGAGGTGCTCGGTGAACTCGACGAGCTTCCCGCGCAGCGACTTCTCCATCACGCCGGTCCGCTCGGGGTCGCCCTTGACCATCGCCTTCGCCATCTCCTCGGCCTGCTCGAGCCGGATGTGCGGCGGCAGCGGCGGGATCTCGGGGTCTGTCTTGACCTCGAGCACGACGGGGCGGTCGGCGGCGAGCGCCTCCTCCCACGCCGCACGGACGCTGTCGCCGTCGTCGCAGAAGATGCCCTTCAGCCCGCAGAGCTCCGCGTAGGCCTTGTAGTCGAAGTTCGGCAGCCACTGCGTACCCGGGAACTTCGGGTCGCCTTCCATCACGCGCTGCTCCCAGGTCACCTGGTTCAGGTCCTGGTTGTTGAAGACGCAGAAGATGAGCCGCTTGTCGGGCCAGCGCTCCATGTAGCGCTTCACGGTCAGCATCTCGTTCATGCCGAGCATCTGGAACGCGCCGTCGCCGACGAAGCAGATGACGGGCCGGCCGGGATGCGCGAACTTCGCGGCGATCGCGTACGGCACGCCGGGCACCATCGTCGCGAGCGTCCCCGACAGCGAGGCGAGGTTGCCTTTGCGCAGCTTCAGCTGGCGCGCGAACCAGTTCGTCGAGGAGCCGGAGTCGGCCGTGACGATTGCGTCGTCGGGCAGCACCTGCGAGAGCTCGTGGACGACCCGCTGCGGATTCATCGGGTCGGCGTCCATCATCGCGCGGCGCTCGACGATGTCCCACCAGTCGCGCACGCTCGCCTCGATCTGCTCGCGCCAGCTGCGATCCTCCTTGCGCACGAGGTGCGGCTCGAGCGCCTTCAGCGTCTCTTTCGCGTCGCCGATCAACTGCACGTCGGCCGGGTAGCGGATGCCGATCATGTCGGCCTTGATGTCGATCTCGACGCAGCGCGCCTGCCCCTCCTTGGGCAGGAACTCCGCGTACGGGAAGCTCGTGCCGACCATGAGGAGCGTGTCGCAGTCCTCCATCATGTCGTAGCTCGGGATCGTCCCCAGCAGGCCGATCGCGCCCGTCACGTACGGGAGGTCGTCGGCGAGGACGTCCTTGCCGAGCAGCGCCTTGGCCACGCCGGCGCCGAGCAGGTCGGCGACGCGCTCGAGCTCCGCTGACGCGCCGCGCGCGCCTTGGCCGATCAGCATCGCGACCTTCTCGCCGTCGTTGAGGATCTCGGCGGCGTGCTGGATGTCGGAGTCGTGCGGCAGGATCCGCGGCCGGCTGTAGCCGACGCTCGAGTAGACCGAGCCGTGCGTGCGCGGCGGCGACTCGACCGCGTCCAGCTCGGCCACGTCGTTCGGGACGATGATCGTGCAGACCCCGCGATGGTCGAGCGCGATCCGGCAGGCACGGTCGACGAGCTGGCGCGCCTGCTCCGGGACCATGCAGACCTGGACGTACTCGGACACGTCCTTGAAGAGGACCGGCAGGTCGATCTCCTGCTGGTAGTGCGAGCCGAGCGAAGAGCGCTTCTGCTGGCCGACGATCGCGACGACCGGGACATGG
>DASUHE010000045.1:0-12131 GCA_036273695.1 Gaiellaceae bacterium | reverse complement strand
CGCCTCGACGACGCTCGGGACGTGGCGCGGGTCCATCAGCTCGGTGACGAGCGGCAGGCCGGTCTCCGCCCGCGCCTCCTTCAGGATCTCGAGCGCCTCGTCGCCCAGCCCCTGGAAGGCATACGGCGACGTGCGGGGCTTGAAGGCGCCGCCGCGGAGCATCGTCACTCCCTCGGCGGCGACCGCGCGTGCCGTCTCGAGCGTCTGCTCCCGCGTCTCGACCGTGCACGGGCCGGCGATGAAGCCGAAGTACCCGTCGCCGATGCGGCGGCCACGCACCTCGATCACAGTGGGATCCGGTGAGAGCTCGCGCGAGACGAGCTTGTACGGCTTGAGGATCGGCAGCACCTGCTCGACGCCCGCGAAGCCCTCGAGCGGCAGCGTCGCGAGCAGCTCGCGCTCGCCGATCGCGCCGATCACGGTCGCCTCGCGCCCCGGCGTGACGAGCGCGGAGCAGCCCGCCTCGTCCAGCCGCGCCACGACCTCGTCCACCTGTTCCTGGGTGGCGCTCGAGCCCATCACGATGAGCAGCTCGGGTGCGCCGGTGACAGCCATCGGAACAGCTTAGGCAGAATCATCCTCCATGGCCGACCAGCCCGACCAGCCCCGCATCTTCTCCGGCATCCGCGCGACGGGCGACAAGACGCTCGGGAACTACTCGGGCGGCTACCGGCAGTACGTGGCGACGCAGGAGCAGGGCGACGCGTTCTTCTGCATCGTCGACCTGCACTCGATCACGACTCCCATCGAGCCGGCGGAGCTGCGCGAATACACGCTCGCCGGCGCGGCGATGCTGTTCGCCACGGGCCTCGACCCCGAGCGCTCGACGGTGTTCGCCCAGAGTCACGTGATCGCGCACGCCGAGGCGGCCTGGCTGCTGAGCGCGGCGACGAGCTTCGGCGAGCTGCGGCGGATGACGCAGTTCAAGGAGAAGTCGGAGGGCCAGGATTTCGTCTCGGCCGGCCTCTTCACGTATCCGGTGCTGATGGCCGGCGACATCCTGCTCTACCAGGCCGAGATCGTCCCGATCGGCGACGACCAGCGCCAGCACCTCGAGCTGACGCGCGACGTCGCGGAGCGGTTCAACCAGCGTTACGGCGAGACGTTCACGATCCCGCGCGGCGTCTATCCCGAAGAGGGCGCGCGGATCAAGAACCTGCAGGAGCCAGAGCGGCTCATGTCGACGACGCGCGGCGCGCCACAGGGCGTCGTCCGCATGGTCGACGAGCCGGACGTGGTCCGGAAGAAGTTCAAGACCGCGGTCACCGATTCCGAGAAGGAGATCCGGCACGACCCCGAGGCAAAACCCGGCATCTCGAACCTGCTCGAGATCATGTCCGTCGCGACGAGCGAGCCGGTCGCCCAGCTCGAGCGCCGCTTCGACGGCTCCGGATACGGCGAGTTCAAGGAGGCGGTGGGCGAGGCCGTCGTCGCGCTCCTCGCGCCGATCCAGGAGCGTTACCGCGAGTTGCGCGCCGACGAACGGGAGCTGCAGCGCCTGCTCGCCGTCGGAGCGGAGAAGGCGCGGCGCGCGAGCGAGCCGACGCTCGAGGCGATGTACGAGCGGATGGGCTTCGTGAAGGCCGAGGCCGGGCGCCTCTTCGGCGCAGCGCGGCCGCGCGGTTTGTAGTCTCCGGAGCCGGGTCACAGCTTCGTCTCGACCGCGTCACCACCGCGAAGCCCATGTGGTGATGCGGGAGGGTGAGGCTCATCCTGCCAAGAGCGGCTAGGTCAACCGCAACAGGAGGGGGAACGGATGAAGAAGCTCACCGCAGTGGCTGCACTCGCAGCCGCCGTCATAGCCGTGCTCGTGGGCGTGCAGGTCGCCGGCGCCAGCGGCACAACGCAGGCGGACACGAGCACCGGCGGATGCCAGCTCGGAAACGGCGTCCAGCATGTGATCAACATCGTCTTCGACAACGTGCATTTCTTCCGGGACAACCCGAACGTCCCGTCAGATCTCGAGCAGATGCCACACCTGCTCAACTTCCTCGAGTCGAACGGCACGGTGTTCTCGAACTCGCACACGCCGCTGATCGCGCACACCGCCGACGACAGCCTCTCGATCTACACCGGCCTCTACGGCGACCGCCACGGCCAGCCGGTGACGAACAGCTACAACACGTACAACCCGAACGGCAGCACCGACACGGCGACGTCGTTCACCTACTGGACGTCCCCGATCATCGACACGCACCCGTCGGTGCCGACCCCGAACCCGGTCGACACGGCGCCTTCGATGACCTATTCCGACACGGTGCCCGCGAGCGGCCCGCCGAACCGGGTCACGCCGGCGCCGTGGGTCCCGTTCACTCGGGCGGGGTGCGACGTCGGCGACTTCTCGACGGCCAACATGGTGCTTGAGAACGCAGCCGTGGACGTCCCGACCGTGTTCGGTGCGAACTCGGCCGAGGCCCAGCAGACGGCCGCCGATCCCGACCGGTTCAAGGACGTCGAGACCGCGCAGTACGTCGGCGAAGCGATCCATTGCGCCCAGGGATCGTCGATCTGCGGCAACTCCCCGCGCGCCGTCACCGACAGCCTGCCGGACGAGCCCGGCGGCTACAACGGGTTCCAGGCGCTGTTCGGCGCGAAGTACATCGCGCCGGCGATCGGCGGCGGGGCGAGCGTGACCCACGACGGCTTCCCGGTCACCGACGCGAACGGGAACCTCACCGATCTCAACGGCAACACGATGCAGGAGCCGTTCACGCACACGCCCGGCTTCCCCGGCTTCAACCCGACGGCGTCGCAGAGCCTCGCGATGGTCGCGGACATGCAGGAGGCGGGGATCCCGGTCACGTACGCGTACATCTCGGACCTCCACGACAAGAAGCCCGGCGCGACGGGCTGCACCTCGCCGGGCAACGCGCTCGGCCCGGGCGATGCGTGCTACGTCGCGGCGTTGCACGCCTACGACGACGCGTTCGCGCAGTGGTTCCAGCGTCTCGCCGAGGACGGAATCACACCCGCGAACACGCTGTTCGAGATCGGCGCCGAGGAGAACGACCAGTTCGCCGGAGCGAACGTCGGCAGAGCGACCGAGCCGACCCCGGCGGGCTGCGACGGCGTCACCGTCCCGTGCCACTACACAAACACGCAGGACGGCGAGCTCGCCGCGAACATCAAGGGCCTGCTGTCGACGACCGCTAGCGCCGGAACGCAGTTCGACGTCGACGCGCAGGGCGCCTCGCTCTATGTCCACGGCCAGCCGGGCCCGAACGACCCGGCCGTCCGGCAGCTGGAACGCGACACGGCGGGGATGACCTCGAACCTCACGTACAGCGGGATACCGAACGAGAAGATCGCCAAGTACCAGGCAGACCAGGTGGAGCAACGAATCCTGCACATGCAGACGAACGATCCGCTCCGCACGCCTACGTATTCGATCTTCCCGATGCCGGATTACTTCTTCGGCACGTCCGGGCCGAACGTCGGTTTCAACAACGGCTTCGCCTACGACCACGGCTACTACTCGCCGAACATCGACATCACGTGGGTCGGCATGGTCGGGCCGGGCGTGGCCAACAACGGCGTCGACGGGCCCGGGCCGACGGGTGGCAACGAGGCACAGGATCCGAACTCGACGCGTACCGTCCCGGAGGCGAGCGGGAACGGCACGTGGGTCGAGGAGACCGACATCCGGCCGACGATGCTCCACCTCGTCGGCCTGCACGACGACTACCAGTCGGACGGGCACGTGATCACGCAGGCGCTCGCCGCTCCCTCGGCGACGCTGCAGGCGACCGAGGCTCTGGCCGCGGGCTACGACCAGATCAACTCGAGCGTCGGACAGCTCGCAACCGACACGCTGATCGCCGACTCGAACGCGCTCGCCACTGGCTCGAGCTCGGACGACACCGGCTACCAGGCGACGGTCGCGGCACTGCAGCAACTGGCGGACGACCGTGACGTGGCCGCCGCCAAGATCAAGAAGCTGCTATCCGCCGCCGCGAACGGCACGATGCCGAACCATGGCCAGCTCACGAGCAGCCTCGCGAACGTGCGAGAGCTCCTGAGCCGGGCCGACCGGCTAGCCGGCGGTTCGTAAGCGTTCGACCTCGAGGGGCTCGAGCTCCCGCCACTCGGCGGGCTCGAGCCCTTCGAGCGTCAGCCCTGCGTAGGCGCTCCGGTGGAGGCGTGTCACCGGGTGCCCGACGGCCGCAAGCATCCGCTTGACCTGGTGCTTTCGGCCCTCGTGGAGGACGAGCTCGACGCGCCCCCGGCCGAGGCGGCGGGCCCGCGCGGGAGCGGTGCGGCCGTCGTCGAGCTCCAGGCCCTCGCGCAGGCGGCAGAGCCCGTCCTCGTCCGGATCGCCCTCGACGTCCGCGACGTACGTCTTCTCGACGCCGTACCGCGGGTGGGCGAGCCGGTGTGCGAGCTGCCCGTCGTTCGTGAGCAGCAGCGCGCCGGTCGTGTCCGCGTCGAGCCGCCCCACCGGGACGACCCGCGGCTCCGCCGGAACCAGCTCGACGACCGTCGGGCGCCCCTGCGGGTCGCGGGCCGTCGTGACCACACCCGGGGGCTTGTGCAGGAGGACGTACCGCAGACGCTGCCGGGCGACGTCCTGCCCGTCCACCGCGACGAGGTCGTGCGCACCGACCACCGAGTTGAGCTGTCCCGGCTCGCCGTTGACAGTCACGCGGCCGGCCTTGATCAGCTCGTCGGCGCTCCGTCGCGACGCGACTCCCGCCCTGGCCAAGAACGCGTTCAGGCGCATCTTGAAAAGATACGGGGGTGCCGCAGTACATCTCGCTCATCCGCTGGACCTCGCAGGGCCGGATGGGCCTGCCGGCGTGGCGCGACCGGATCGAGGACGGCGAGCGGGAGATCGAAGAGGCCGGCGGGAGGCTCGTCGGCGTCTGGGTGACGCTCGGCCGTTACGACGTCGTCGAGGTCTTCGAGGCTCCCGACGACGACACGGCGCTCGAGATCGTGACCAAGCTCAGCCACCACGGCGCCGAGCAGACCGAGACGCTGCGCGCATTCACGCGCGACGAGGCCGAGGACATCATCAAGAAGCTGTGACGCGGGACTACGCCGAGCGCTGCCCCGCGACGGCGTGCAGGCGGTCGCGGATCCCGGCTGCGTCCTCGGCGACGTCGTCGAGCCGCGGCAGCTCCGAGAGGCTCTCGAGCCCGAAGACGCGCTCGAAGAGCGGAGTCGTGCGGTAACGGATCGCTCCGCCGGCTGCGGCGTCGCGGCCCGCTTCGGCGATCAGGCCACGCTCGAGGAGGTTCGCGACGGCGGAGTCGGCGGCGACGCCGCGGATCCGGGCGATGTCCGGCCGCGAGCACGGGCCGAGGTACGCCACGATCGCGAGCGTCTCGAGCGCCGCCTGGGAGAGGTTCCTCTGCGCCGGCCGTTCGAACAGGCGCGCGCACGCGGCCGCCTCCTCGCGCCCGGCGCGAAACGCCCAGCCGCCGGCGACGTGCTCGAGCACGATCCCGCTCCGCCCCTCCGCGAAGCGTTCGCCCACGAGACGCAGCGCGCCTTCCACCCGCTCGGGATCGTCGTCCACCGCTGCCGCCAGCTCGTCGAGCGAGAGCGGCGCCGAGGCGACGACGAGCAGCGCTTCGACGGTTCGCGCGACCCTGTCGAGCTGGTCTTGGTCCTCGAGGCTGCCGGCGATCAGGCGGAGCGGACGGTCCATTGCGCGGTCCTTTCTGCTTGGGCGGTGTTCTCCTGCGTGAGGCGACTGACCCGGATCGGCGCGAACGGCGCCGCCTGCTCGATCGCCAGCTCGCCGGCGCGCCGCAGCTCGAGCAGCGCGAGAAACGCCGAGGCCTGCTCGAGCCGCGTGAGCTCTGCGACCTCGGCCTCGAAGTCGAAGCGCGAACGCCGCCGGAGCAGCCCGCGGAAGCGCTCGAGGAACTGCGACACGGGCGGGAAGCGCAGCGCCATGTGCGAGAGCGAGACGTCGGGCGGATCCTGCGCGAGCAGGCGAATCGCACCGGCGAGCGCCTCGGGATCCTGCGGCGCGAGCTGCGTGGAGACCTTCGGCGCGAGCGGCGCCGGGCCGAGGCGGAAGAAGCGGTCGCCCTCGCCGGCAAGGCGCTCGCGGAGCCAGCCGGCCGCCTCCTTCGCGCGCCGGTACTCGGCGAGCCGCCGGGCGAGCTCCTCCGCGGCCTCCTCGGGATCGAACTCGGCGAGCTCGGCTTCCTCCTCGGGGAAGAGCGCACGCGCCTTCAGCTCGAGCAGCGCCGCGATGAGGACGAGGAACTCGCCGCACACCTCGAGATCGAGCTCGTCCTTCTCGCCGAGCCGCTCGAGGAAGGCGACGACGATGCCGGCGAGGTCGACGTCCCGCAGGTCGAGCTCCTCCTTGAGGACGAGCGCGAGCAGCAGGTCGAACGGCCCCTCGAACGCGTCGAGGTCGAGCTCGAGCTCCCGGACGATCACCCCCGGGACCCTAGTTCCGTTACCGGACGCGGCCCTTCGGGACGGCCATGCGCGGCCCCGTCGGCACGGGCCGCGGCTTCGGCACGGCCTTCGCCGACGGCTCGCGGATGAACTGCCACCAGACGAAGAACCCGAGAGAGAGGATCCAGACCCCGAGCGAGACCCAGAAGTTGACCCGCATGTGGAGGAAGTAGTTGGACGGGTCGATCCGCAGGACCTCCTCGAAGGTGCGGAAGGTCGTGTACCACGCGACGTAGAGAGCGAACAGCGCCGGACGGCGCAGGGTGAAGCGCCGGTCGAGCCAGAGGAGGACCGCGACGCCGAGCGAGTCCCAGACGAACTCGTAGAGGAAGGTCGGGTGGTAGTAGCCGTAGGTCCCGGCGGAGCGGTACTTCGCCTGGATCCCCGTCTGGTGCGCGGCGTCGATGCGCAGTTTCCACGGGAGGCTCGTCGGCCTGCCGTAGAGCTCCTGGTTCCAGTAGTTACCCCAGCGCCCGATGCCCTGCGCGAGCAGGAGCCCCGGCGCGACCGCGTCCATCATCAGGCGGACGCTGTTGCCCGTCCGGCGCACGACGAAGGCGCCCACCGCAACACCGGCCGGGATCGCCCCCCAGATGCCGAGACCGCCGTCCCAGACCGCCGCGAAGCCCCACCAGTGGGCGTGGATCGCGGGATCCTGGTTCCAGCTCGTGATGTCGTGGTAGACGCGCGCGCCGACGACGCCCGCGATCACGCCCCAGAGCGCGACGCGGAACACGAGATCCCAGTCTCCGCCCCAGCTCACCCAGCGGCGCCCCGTGAGCCAGATGCAGCCCGCGATGCCGAGGAGCAGCATGACGCCGTACCAGTGCACGGTCAGCGGCCCGATGCCGAACGTGCCGCTCGAGGGCGACGGGATGTAGCCGAGGACGACGCCGGTCACGAGGCACATTGTGCCCGCGCCGCGCAAGAAGCGTTACGTCAACCCAGGATCCGGGCGGCGAGGTCCGGCGGGCAACCGCGCCGCACGAGCTCGACCGCCTCGTGGAGGTCGACGTCCGTGCGCACGGCGAGCGCGACGGCGTCGTCTCCCGGGAAGCCCACCCGCATCAGCTCGGCGGTCCGCCAGCGCTCCACGCGCTCGTTCTCGGTCTCGACCGTGTCTATGTCGTGTGTCGCAGGCATCCGCAGTATCCGTCTCTCACTTTCGGGATCCGGCGGCGATCGGATCTCCCCCTCCGGGGGGATTTCTCCGTACTACTGGACGGAAGCGGCGCCGAGGAGGTGGCGCACGGAGGCGAAGAAGTCCGGTTGCGGGTCGACGCGGTATTCCGGCCCCAGCTCGAGGAGCTTCGGCCCGAGCGACGTGACGAGGTCGACGTACACGGGCGCTTCGCCGGGGAAGTCGCGGACGACGCCCGCGAGCTCGCGGATCGCGCCCGCCCGAGCGCTTCGAGCGTCCACCTTCAGCCGCACCTCACGACGCTCCGGCGTCGCCTCGAACGCCGTCACCTCGAGGGCGATCAGCTTCGTCTCGCCCTGCTGCTTGTGGTCGACGCGGCCCTTGACCACGAGCACGGCGTCCTCGACGAGCAGCCCGCGCGCGGCGGCGTAGGTCGAGTTGAAGACGACGACCTCGACCGAGCCCGTCAGGTCCTCGAGCTGGACGAAGGCCATCGGCTCGCCCTTCTTCGTCGTCGTCGTCCGCACGCCCGCGACGATGCCGCCGGCGACGACCGTCTCTCCCTCCCGGCGCCGCTCGAGCTCGACGAGCGTGCAATCGGTGCGCCGCCGCAGCTGGTCGCGGATCGCGCTGAGCGGATGCTCCGAGACGTAGAGGCCGAGGCTCTCCTTCTCCATGCGCAGCAGCTCGCTCTTCTCGAATTCGCCGTCCGGGATCGACGCGTGGTGGCGCGAGGTGGCCGGCGAGTCGCCGAGGTCGAAGATCGACGCCTGGCCGAGCAACCGGTCCTGCTGTTGCCTCTGGCCGTAGGAGAGCGCGTCCTCGAGCACGTGGAGCATCCCCCTGCGCGAGGCCCCGGTCGAGTCGAGCGCGCCGCTCGAGACGAGCGACTCGAGCGAGCGCTTGTTCGCCACCGAGGGATCGACCCGCTCGGTGAAGTCCCAGATCGAGGCGAACGGGCCGCCCTCTTCGCGCGCCGCGACGATCGCACGGCACGTCGCCTCGCCGACGTTCTTGACGGCGTTGAGCCCGAAGCGGATCTTGCCCTCGACGACGGCGAAGTCGACCTGCGACTCGTTCACGTCCGGCGGCAGCACCTCGATCCCGAGCTCGTCGCACGCGGCGACGTAGAACGGCACCTTGTCCTTCGTGTTCATGACCGAGGAGATGAGCGCCGCCATGTACTCGCGCGGATGATTCGCGCGAAGCCAGGCCGTGCGGTAGGACGTCAGCGCGTAGCACGCGGCGTGCGACTTGTTGAAGGAGTAGTCCTGCGCCTGCTCCATGTCGGCCCAGAGCTGCCGAGCGACGCTCTCCGACGTGCCGCTCGCGGCGCAGCCCTCGAGGAACTTCGTCTTGAGGGAGGCCATGAGCGAGTGGATCTTCTTGCCGATCGCCTTGCGGAGGTCGTCCGCCTCGGCGGGCGAGAAGCCGGCGATGTGCTTCGCGATCTCCATGTACTGCTCTTGGTAGATGCAGATCCCGTACGTGCCGCGCGTGATGGGCTCGAGCCGCGGGTCGGGGAACGTCACGCGCTCCTGGCCGTTCTTGCGCCGCGCGTAGACGGGGATATAGGCCATCGGCCCCGGTCGGTAGAGCGCGCCGATCGCGATCAAGTCGTCGAACTCCGTCGGCTTGATCTGCCGTAGCGCCTCGCGCATGCCGGAGCCCTCGAACTGGAAGACCCCGATCGACTCGCCGCGCGCGAGCATCTCGTACGTCTTGCGGTCGTCGAGGGGGATCGAGCCGAGGTCGTCGACGCCGGCGAGCCGGCAGGCCTTGTCGATCACGTCGAGGTTGCGAAGGCCGAGGAAGTCGATCTTCAGCAGCCCGATCGCCTCGATCACGTTGCCGTCGAACTGCGTGACGATCTCCTGCTCGGCGCCCTTCTGCTGCACGGGGACGAGGTTCGTGAGCGGCTCGGCTCCGATCACCACGGCGGCGGCGTGGATCCCATCCTGGCGCGTCAAGCCCTCGAGCGGTTGCGCGAGGTCGACGATCTCCTTCGCGACAGGATCCGAGTCGTACGCCTGCTTCAGCTCACCGCCCGGCTTCAGGCAATCCGCGAGCGTCTGGCCGGGCCCCTCCGGGATGAGCTTCGCGATCCGGTCGACCACGCCGTACGGGTGCTCGAGGACGCGGCCGGCGTCGCGGACGGCTGCGCGGGCGGCCATCGTCCCGAAGGTGATGATCTGCGCGACCCGGTCGCGCCCGTACTTCTCGCGCGCGTAGTTGATGACGCGCTCGCGGCCCTCGACTGCGAAGTCGAGGTCCATGTCCGGCATCGACTTGCGCCCGGGGTTGAGCATGCGCTCGAACAGGAGCCCGTACACGATCGGGTCGACGTCGGTGATCTCGAGGCAGTACGCGACGAGGCTGCCGGCGGACGAGCCGCGCCCGGGCCCGACGCTGACTCCGTTCCGCCGGGCGAAGGCGATCAGGTCGGCGACGATCAGGAAGTAGTCCGAGAAGCCCATCTCCTTGATGGTCTTCAGCTCGAACTTGAGACGCTCTCGCAGCTCGGGCGTCACCGTCCCGTAGCGCTTCGCCGCGCCGGCCTCGACGAGCTCGACGAGGTATTCGAAGGCGTCGCGGCCCTCGGGCGTGTCGAACTTCGGCAGGAGGATCCGGCCGAGCTCGATCTCGACGTTGCAGCGCTCGGCGACCTCGAGCGAGCGGCGCAGCGCGTCGTCGCGGCCCGGGAAGTCGGCGGCCATCTCCTCGGGCGTCTTGAAGTAGAAGTGGTCGGTCTCGAAGCGCCAGCGGTTCGGGTTCTTGAGCGAATCGCCGGACTGGATGCAGAGCAGGGCCTCGTGGGCGCGCGCGTCCTCGTGGCGGAGGTAGTGGACGTCGCCCGTGGCCACCGTCGGCAGGCCGCGCTTCTCCGCGAGCGCGACGAGCTCGGGCGTGATCCGCTGCTGCACCTCGAGGTGCGCGTTCTGGAGCTCGACGTAGACGCGGTCGCGGCCGAAGAGCTGCTCGAGCCGGTCGAGCTCCGCCTCGGCGTCCGTCCCGCGGTTCTCCTCGAGCGCCTTGCACACGCGGCCCGAGAGGCAGCCCGAGAGCGCGATGAGTCCGGCGCCGTGGCGCTCGAGCAGCTCCCAGTCGACGCGCGGCTTGTAGTAGTAGCCCTCGAGGTAGCCGAGCGAGGAGAGCTTGATCAGGTTGCCGTAGCCCTCGTTCGTCTCCGCGAGCAGGGTGAGGTGCGCCTGTCCCTTCTGCTGCACGTGCCGGTCGTCGGTGACGTAGACCTCGCAGCCGACGACGGGCTTCACTCCTTCGTTGCGGGCCGCCTTGTAGAGGTCGATCGCGCCCGCGAGCGAGCCGTGGTCGGTGAGCGAGACGGCGGGCATCTCGAGCTCGGCGGCGCGCTTCGCGAGGTCCGGGATCCGGCAGGCGCCGTCGAGAATCGAATACTCGGAGTGGACGTGGAGGTGGACGAACGGCGCTTCGGGCACGGGAGGTCGAGCTTAGCGCTGTCCCCGGAAGGCGCCCGGACCGGCCGCGGTGCGACACTGCGGGGCGTGAGCCGGAGCCGTCTCGTCGCCTTTGCGCTCGTCGTCACGCTGCTCCTCGCAGTCGTCGCGATCGTGGCCCGTGGACGCCCTCTCGGCACGACCGCCGGGCACGGCGGCGGGCTGCCCTTGTCGTTCTGGGACTACACGTACACGACGGTGGTCATCATCACCGTGCCGATCCTGTTCCTGTTGGGATTCGCAGCGCTCTTCATGCGCGGACCGAGGAAGGGGAAGGCGCCCTTCCAGAGCCGCATGATCCTCACCATCGCCGGTTTCGCGCTCTTCGCGATGCTCGCGACCCTCCTCAGGCGGCACGGGTTCCACCTTCAGTTGCACCACCCCCAGGATGCCCAGCAAGGGGTGGCGAACCCGAAAGCGCCGAAGGGGCAGCAACTCACCTCGAGGCGCGCGCCGACCTTCAAGTGGGGCGAGGCGGTGATCCTGCTCGCAATCGTCGTCCTCGTGAGCGGGATCGTCGCGGCGACGCGGTCTCGTCGAGTTCCCAGGGTCTTCGGCGAGAGCGCTCCCGAAACGCTCGCGGCAGCGCTCGACGAGTCCCTCGACGACCTGCGGGCCGACCCCGACCTCCGTCGCGCGATCACCGCCGCCTACGCGAGGATGGAGAAGGCCCTCGCCGCGGCGGGGATTCCGCGGCACGCGGCCGAGGCGCCGCTCGAGTACGTCGAGCGGGCGCTCCTCGGGCTCGACACGAGTGCCGGAGCCGTGCGCAGGCTCACCGATCTCTTCGAATGGGCTAGGTTCAGCCACCATGAGCCGGAGCCGGCGATGAGGGACGACGCGGTGGACGCGCTCAGCGCGGTGCGCGACGAGCTGCGCGCCTCGGAGCTGGCGCCGGCGTGAGACTGGCAGGACGGCTGATCAAGCCCGCGCTCGTCGCCGCGGTGGTGCTCGTCGTCCTGCTCTCGCTGCCGAACCTGCAGACGTCTCGTGCGCTCGCGATCTGGGTCGTGCTCGTGGCGGCTCTCGTCCTCCTGACGCTCGTCCGGCACTCGGGCGGCCACGACTGGCCCGGGCCTCGGCAACGCTTC
>DASUHE010000044.1:0-3526 GCA_036273695.1 Gaiellaceae bacterium | reverse complement strand
CGAAAACCTCAATTGCGCCGTTGCGCTGCACTTCGCCTACTACAACTTCTGCCGCGTCCACTCGACGCTCAAGACGACCCCGGCCGTCGCAGCAGGCATCGCCGATCACGTCTGGACCCTCAAGGAACTCATCGGGCTCCTGGAAGAGATCGAGGACGCGCAGCCCCGCGAACGGGCTCCGTACAAGAAGCGCAAGAAGCCGTTGCATTCAAACTGACCCAGTGCCAGACACGCCTGCGTGGGACTACTTGCGGATCCCTCAACTTGCTCTACACTTATTGACATGGCTGAGAAGCCGCGCTACCCGGCGCTCGCCTCGATCGATCCGCAGGAGCTCGCGGAGTTCCAGGCCGGTATCCGCAAGCGCTACACGGACGAGCAGATCGTGGCGGAGATCGTCGCGTGCGCCGAGCGGCTCGGCCGCTCCCCGACGATGCGCGAGTTCGCCGCGGACGGCGAGACGGCGGTGCATCCGCAGACCGTGATCGAGCATTTCGGCTCGTGGAACGCTGCCAAGCGCGCAGCCGGCCTCGTTCCACGCCGCTTCGCGACGCGCGAGGAGCTCCTCGGCCTCCTCCGCAGCCTGGGGGAGGAGCTCGGAAGGCCGCCGACCGCCCGGGACATCGACGAGCACAAGGGTCGGCTGCCCTCGAAGTCGCTGTACTGGCACACGTTCGGCTCGCTGACGAATGCGCTCCGCGAGGCGGGCTTCGACGTGCCGGTGGGGGAGGAGAGGCTCGAGCGGGCGATCGATCAGGGCGTCGCGCTCGCCGAGCGGCTGGGGCGGCTGCCGAAGTTCGCCGACTGGGGCGAGGCCCGGCGGCAGGACGACTCGCTCCTGACCGAGTGGCAGGTCTACCGGATGTTCGACGCGCGGCGGGGCGCGTGGTCGACGTTCCAGTTCCTCGTTCGGCAGCGACTCGCCGAGCAGGGCAAGGACGTCGCGAGCGACGGAACCCTGGCCCGCTGAGGACTACGCCGCGGCGGCCGCGATCTGGGCGAGCCGCTCGAGGCAATACGCGCTCTGACCCGGTGCGCGAACGGCCGGCAGCGCGCCTTCCTCGACGTAGCTGCGATCGGGCCGGAAGCGAGCAGTGCGAGCGACGCGACCCTCGCGGAGCGCGAGGAACGTCCCGTCCCGCACCTCGCTGAGGCGGAGCTCGACGCCGGTGTACTCCGACGCGATCTCGAGGGCGGCGCGCGTGGACGCGAAGTAGACCTCCTCGCGGCCACGACCGAGCCACAGGGGGCGCCCGACGCCGTGCGCGGCGAAGACGGTTCCTGGCTCACGCTGATCGAGCCAGGCGGTCGCCATCGAGCCGGCGAGCGCCTCGAGCGCGCGCGGGGCGTTGTGCGAGTGCGCAGCGAGCGCGAAGATCGCCTCGGAGTCGACAGTCATCCGCGGCTCGGCGCGCGCGCAGGAGTACTGGGCGAGCAACTCGTCGTCGTTGAGGATGATTCCGTTGTGGATGCCGATGACGGGCCCGTGCCGGACCGGGTGGTTGTTGGCCGCGATCGAGGGATGGCCTTTCGTGTAGTCGCGCACGTGGACGAGCAGCTCGGTCGCGTGCGCAGGCACGTCGATGCGCTCGAGCATGCGGCTCGCAGGCGTACGCTGCTTCCGCACGGCTGGATACCGTTCCTGCCCGCCGCGATATGCGTAGCCGACCGCGTCGGCGCCGCGATCGGCGATCCCGGCGAGGAGTGCCTGCGCTGCGAGCGTCCGGTCGACGTCGCTCCGCGACGAGAGGCTATATCCGGCGATTCCGCACATTTCGTCCTGGCAAAGCCTTTCTCTCTATCGGTACGAGTTCCCTTCCACCGTAGGCCAAGTCGGTTAGGGCTTTCTAAAGCCATTTCCGGACGGAGCCGATATACGCGGCGATGGAGTCTTCGTTTGCGGCTGAGGGGCCGGCCACCGAACAAACGTCTTCGGAGGACCCGCTCAAGCTCTACGTGCGCCAGATCGGCGGCGGTGCTCTCCTCACCCGCGAGGAGGAGCGCGAGCTCGCACGCCGCAAGGACGAGGGCGACGAGGAGGCCAAGAAACGGCTGATCGAGTCGAATCTGCGGCTCGTGATGGCCATCACACGCAACTACACGAAGGCCAACGTGCCGCTGCTCGACCTGATCCAGGAGGGCAACCTCGGCTTGATCCGCGCGGTCGAGAAGTTCGACTACAAGCTCGGGTACAAGCTCTCGACCTACGCGACCTGGTGGATCCGCCAGGCGATCACACGGGCGCTCGCCGACCAGGGGCGGACGATCCGGCTGCCCGTCCACGTCGCCGACCAGGTGCGTCGGCTTCTTCGCGCGCGTCGCCAGCTCGCGCAGAAGCTTAACCGCGAGCCGGTGCTCGCCGAGCTCGCGAAGGAGACGCAACTGACCGAGGAGCGGGTCCGTGAGCTGCTCGAGCTCGTCGAGAATCCCGTCAGCCTCGAGACGCCCGTCGGCGACGGCGAAAGCCTGTATGGCGATCTGATCGAGG
The DNA here is from genome assembly GCA_036273695.1 of Gaiellaceae bacterium. Lineage (GTDB taxonomy): Bacteria > Actinomycetota > Thermoleophilia > Gaiellales > Gaiellaceae > Palsa-739. The sequence goes on along the minus strand of DASUHE010000044.1, from coordinate 1,038 downwards.
ACGTCCATGCGCTCGCGCCCCACGAGCAGTCCGCCGAGCAGGCGCGGGCGAGGGAGCTTGCCGGCGCGCTCGAGAGTCTGAACCCCCGGATGCGCCGCGTGCTCTCGCTGCGCTTCGGCCTCGACGGCGAGGTTCCGCAGACGCTCGAAGAGGTAGGGGCGCAGCTCGGCATCACGCGGGAACGCGTCCGCCAGCTCGAGACGAGGGCGCTGCGCGAGCTGCGCATCGCCGCGCCGGGTCTGGAGCACTACCTGCGAGCCGAATAGCTCGCGAAGCGTCAGTTCCGAAGGGCTACGTAGCCACCATCTGCATCTCGCGCAAGTTGGCGAGACGCCGGAGGGAGTCGAGCTCGATCTGACGGACGCGCTCGCGGGTGAGGCCGAGTCGCTTGCCGATCTCCTCGAGGGTCTTCGGCTCTTCGTCGACGAGGCCGTAGCGCAGCACGAGCACCTGCCGCTCACGCTCTCCCAGCGCCTGGAGCGCGATGGCGAGAGCTTGGCTGCGGAGCGCTCCTTCGACCCGCTCCTCGGGCAGCGGATCGTCGCCGGCGACGAAGTCGCCGAATACCGCATCCTCCTGGTCCCCGACGGGCTGGTCGAGGCTCGCCGAGGCCCGCGCGGCAGCGCGCACCTCGCGCGCCTGCTCGATCGGCAGCGACGCCTCGTCGGCGATCTCGTCGAGCGTCGGCTCCCGGCCGAGCTCCATCCAGAGCGTGCGCTCGGCCCGGTTCATCTTCTGCATGCGCTCGACGATGTGGACGGGCATGCGGATCGTGCGCGCCTTGTCCGCGAGCGCGCGCGCGACGGCCTGGCGGATCCACCACGTCGCGTACGTCGAGAACTTGTAGCCGCGTCGCCAGTCGAACTTCTCGACGGCGCGGATCAGCCCGAGTGTTCCCTCCTGGATGAGGTCGAGGAAGGGGAGACCCTGGTTGCGGTAGTTCTTCGCGATCGAGACGACGAGGCGCAGGTTCGACTGGATCATGCGCTGCTTCGCATTGAGGTCGCCGCGCTCGATCGCCTTCGACAGCTCGACCTC
>DASUHE010000043.1:0-17477 GCA_036273695.1 Gaiellaceae bacterium | reverse complement strand
TTTGACGGAACATTCGTCCCTTCCGGATGGGTCGCCCTGGGGCTTCGTCCAGTTCGTCGCAGGCGGGTCGACGATCCTCGTCATGGGTCCTCCGGACGAGGCAACGCTCCAGGCCGCCGCCCAGTCGATTCTCGATCAGATGAATTCCGGCTAGACAAACGGAGCCGACGAAGCTCGGGCCTGTCGAGTTTCGTAGTCGGTCCCGCCGCGAGCCGACCCGCGAACTGGCGATGATGATCCTGTTTCCCGCTCGGTGATTGTGGGTCTACGCTGGGTCTACGCCGTTGTCGTATGCGGTCTTCGGCCGCCATCGCCGCGGTGTGAATCCCTCGGAGCCATGCGGCTTCGCGCGACTCGGCGCGTCCTCGGACGACAGCTGATCACCCCTCGTAATGATGGGGTCGGGAGTTCGAGTCTCCCCGTCGGCTCTCCCGCGTGGTCTAGGCCAGCGGAAGCGCGAGGCGGAACGTCGAGCCGACTCCGGGCGTGCTCTCGACCTGGATCGTGGTGCCGTGGGCTTCGGCGATCATCTGTGAGATCGCCAGGCCGAGACCGCTGCCGGGGACTGCCCCGGCGATCGCGTTCGTGCCTCGGGAGAAGCGCTTGAAGAGGTGGCGCTGCTCGGTGGTGGGGATGCCGACGCCGGTGTCCACGACCTCGAGGACCGCCCCGGTGCCTGCTCCGCGCGCCGCGAGCCGGACCGTGCCGCCGTCGGGCGTGAACTTGACCGCGTTGGCCGCGAGGTTCTCGACGATACGGAGCAGTTGCGGCCGATCGGCGAGCGCGCGCCGGGGCGAGTCCGTCTCGACGACCAGTGCGACGTTCTTGGCCCGGGCCGCCGGACCGGCCGTCTCCGCCGCCTCTTCGAGGACTCTGGCGAGGTCGACGGGCTGCAGGTCGAGCTCGAGTGGATGCGAGTCGGCTCGGGCCAGGAAGAGGAGCTGGTCGACGAGCACGGTGAGCCGGCGGGCGTTGCGCTGGACGATCCGTAGATGCTTCTCGCGGCTCGGGGACAGCGGGCCTTCGGCCGGATCGAGTGACATCTCGAGATAGCCGCTGATCGAGGTCAGCGGAGTCCGGAGCTCGTGCGACGCGGTCGCGACGAACTCGTCCTTGAGGCGGTCGAGCTCGAGCAGGCGCTCGTTCTGCGCGGCGAGCTGCGCCGAGATGCTGGTGAGCGAGTCGGTCTGCTGCTGGAGCTGGGTGGCGCGCCGGCGCGTCTCGGCGGTCAGCCGTTGCACCATCAAGCCGGTGATCGATGCGACCGTGGTGAGGACGATGGCTCCGCGCCAACCCGACTGCGGGTAGTTCGGCTCACCGATCAGCGCGAGCGGCACGAGCTGGGCGAGCGTCATCGCGGCGAGGATCACGGAGAGCTCCCGGCGGCCCGCCGTGACCGCGAGCCAGAGGACGGGAAGCAGGAAGAGACCGCCGAAGCCGGACGTCCCTCCGCCCGCGGCGTCGCGGAGGACTGCGGCGAGCGCGATGTAGCCGACCGGAATCCCCAGGCCGGCGACCCGCGGCACGACCGGCCACGCAAGGGCGAGCCCGAGCAGAATCGCACCGAGGAGCGCCGCAACCGAGGCCTCGCGGTAGCTGAGAGTGGCGGGCGGCAGGAAGAGCAACGCAGTGGCGGTGGCAACCGCGAGCGCGGTGAACGGGACCGCGTGCTCCGGCGCGCGGCCTGTGGCTCGTGCGTGCGTGCGCGCCCCGCCGAAGCGGGCCGCGAGATCGGCGGTCGATGCAGTCATCAGGCCTTCTGCTCAAAGGAATCGCACAAATCGCAGGAGTCCTGCATCCCCCGGTGGAATGAGATGCGATGACCGCTTCCCGGATCCTCGTCGTAGACGACGACGACGATATCCGCGGTCTGCTGCGGACGCTGCTCGAACGAGCGGGCCACCAGGTGACCGAGGCTCCGGACGGACGCGCCGGCCTCCGCGAGCTCTATGCCGGCTCGCCCGACCTGGTCATCCTCGACGTGGCGATGCCGAGACTCGACGGCTGGGCTACGCTCGAGCGGATCCGCGAGGTCTCGGATGTCCCCGTTTTGATGCTGACCGCGCGCGACGCCGAGGTGGAACGCGTTCGCGGTCTGATGGGTGGAGCCGACGACTACGTCGTCAAGCCGTTCGGCCGCCAGGAGCTCGTCGCGCGCGTCGACGTGCTCCTGCGCCGGCCGCGGAGCGGAGCCGCCGAGGAGACGTACGCCGACGCTCGGCTCAGCATCTCGTTCGCTCAGCGCGCCGTCCGGTACGACGAACGTGAAGTCGCACTCACGCGCCTCGAGTACCGGCTCCTGTGTGCCTTCGTGCAGCACGCGAACCAGGTGCTGAGCCAGGACCAGCTCCGCGAGCTCGTCTGGGGCGACAACCTCGCAACCTCCCGAGACGAGGTGAAGCTCTACGTCGGCTATCTGCGGCGGAAGCTGTCACCGGACGCGCCGCAAGCAACGCCGATCGAGACCGTTCGCGGGTTCGGGTACCGCTACCGGCCCCCCGCGTAGGGGAGCCCCCCTGCGGGCTGCCCCCACCATCCGGCCGTATTCATCCCGGTTTCCTACTCACGCTGCCGATCCAGGCGCTGCCAGCCAATGGAAAGGAACAGAGACATGCACAACCTTCGGCAGCGTCTGGCTCGTGAGGACGCTTTCACCCTCATCGAGCTTCTCGTCGTCCTGATCATCATCGGCGTCCTGCTCGCGATCGCCATTCCCTCGTACCTGGGCTTCCAGAAGAGCGCGCAGCAGACCGCTGCCGCGTCAGATGTCCGCTCGGCGGTCCCCGACGTCGAGGAGTACTACAACGACAACAACGAGACCTACGCCGGCACGCCGGCCATGAGCGCCGCCCAGCTCAAGTCGGCCTACGACTCCGGCCTGCAGGTCTCCGCTGCCGGCTCCCCCGGCATCGTGACCGTCAAGGCGAGCACCGCTGCCGACGGCACCGTCGCGGTCGGGCAGGAGTACTGCATCTCCGCCGTCGACGCAGGCCAGTGGTCGCACGTCTCGGGCCCGGGTGGCGTCGTGAAGACGAAGGAGACCTCGGACGGCTGCGCCAGCTGGACCAGCGGCGTGAGCTGATCTCTCCGCGCGTGACTCAGACAGAGGGTGCGGGCAACCGCACCCTCTCGCGTTTCTAGGCGTCGGCGACGCGCCGTTCGTGTTGCGCCACGAGTGGGATCGTGTCGTCGACGAGGGCGATCGTCTTCGCCTCGGCGGTCAGCGCCGCGTCGAGATCGAGGCGCGACGGCTCGATCGGAGACGCACAGTACGGGCACATCTGCCACAGGGGCTCGAGCGGCGCCTTGCACGTCGCACAGGGCCGGCGCAGGATCGTCATGCAGACGGGACAAGCGAGGTAGTCGGGCTCGACGGTCGAGCTGCACATCGGGCACGACGGCTGCGAGCGGGTGAGCTGTTGCTCGAGCGCCTGCAGCTCGACACGCCGCGAGCGCACGTCCTCGATCGTCTCCGCAGGCCGGAAGAGGAGGTAGACGACCGGGCCGATGTACGGCGGCGCGAGCCCGACGAGCGTCGCGAGAAGGACGAGGAACGGGTCGTCGATGCGCCGGCGCGCGTCCCGGTGCACCCAGAACGCGAGGCCGAGCCAGAAGACGACCGCGAGCACGACGGCGAGATTGCGCGCGACGACGAAGCCGGTGGAGTGGAAGAACCCGTGGACGCCGTGGATCGTCGAGAGCGTCAAGGACGCGATCACGGAGGCGAAGGTTCCCACGCGCTCGCCGTCCAAACGCGAAAAGCGGTTTCCCGGTCCGCCGTTTGCAGCACAATGTCCGAGGAGTGGCAGGCGACCACGGTCGGAACGGCAGTCGGAACGGGAGAGGGCCGCAGCGCCGGCCGCCTGCACGCGCGGACCTCGAGTTCGAACGCATCCTCTTCGCCCGGCACGGCCGCCTGCGCCGCCGCAACCGCAAGCGCCGCAGCATCCTGCTGATCGCGGCGCTTCTGCTCGCGGCTGCCGTCGCCCTCCTGCTCGCGACCGTGGCCTTCACCGGCAGCCAGATCCTGCTCTCGACCTGCAGCCTCACGGACCTGAGACCGCTCGCCCTCGGCCAGAACTCGTTCCTCTACACGGACAACGGCGGCCAGCTCGGCGTCGTCCCGTCGGCGACGAACCGGCAGCCGCTGCCCCTCTCGAAGATCTCGCCGTGGCTGCCCGACGCGACCGTGGCGATCGAGGACGCCCGCTTCTGGCAGCACGACGCGCTCGACTACCGGGGCATCGCGCGCGCCTTCTACCAGGATCTCGCGCACGGACGCGTGGTGCAGGGCGGCTCGACGATCACGCAGGAGCTCGTCCGCAACCTCTACATCGGCAGCAACCAGCGGACGATCTCGCGCAAGATCAAGGAGGCCTGCCTCTCGGAGAAGCTCTTCCAGAAGGAGCAGAAGCGCTACGGGAAGGACGCCAGGAAGGAGATCCTCTCCGACTACCTCAACGAGGTCTTCTACGGACGGCACGCATACGGGGCCGAAGCCGCGGCGCGCACGTACTTCTCGAAGGACGCCTCGCAGCTCACGCTCGTGCAGGCAGCACTCCTCGCCGGTCTCCCGCAGGCGCCGACGGTCTTCGACCCGATCACGAACCCGCGTGCCGCCCTCGTCCGCCGGAACGAGGTGCTGCAGGCGCTGTGGAGGAACGGCTACATCAGCGCTGCGAAGCTGCGGCGCGCGACGAAGAAGAAGCTCGAGCTGAGGCCCGGCCACCGCTACTCGCACCTGGAGGAGCCGAACTTCTTCGGCTGGGCGACGACGCAGCTCGCCGAGCTGCCGCACTTCGGCTCGCGCCAGGTCGAGCTCGGAGGCCTCGACGCCACGACGACGCTCGACCGCCGGCTGCAAGGGCTCGCGCTGCACGCCGTGACCACGGTCCTGCACTCGCCGACCGATCCCGCCGCGGCAGTCGTGGCGATGGATCCGCGCACCGGCGCGGTGAAGGCCATGGTCGACTACCTGCCGAGTGGGGCGAACATTCAGTTCAACCTGGCGACGCAGGGTCATCGCTCGACCGGCAGCGCCTTCAAGCCGATCACCCTCGCGACCGCGTTGAATGCGGGCGACTCGCTCTACTCGACCTTCTACGGGCCGCCCGAGCTGAACATCACCACGCCCGAGTGCGCCACGAACAACGGCCCGTGGGACGTGCACAACTTCGCCGACGAGCAGGCGGGCACGATGAACCTCCTCGGCGCGACGGCGAACTCGGTGAACACGATCTTCGCCCAGCTGATCGCGAAGATCGGCGTGCGGAACGTGATGGCGCTCGCGCACCAGCTCGGCGTCACCGAAACCATCGGTGGCCCGTACTTCAGACGGGCGTGCGCGATCACGCTCGGCGCGGTCGGGTTCACGCCCCTCGAGCTCACCGACGTGTACGCCACCTTCGCCGACGGAGGCGTCCACCACGATCCGCAGGCGTTCGAGACCGTGAAGGGGCCGACCGGGAAGGTCATCCAGAAGCTGAGCACGAAGGGCACGCGCGTGCTCACGCCGAACGTCGCCGCCGAGCTGACGTACGCGCTCGAGGGCGTGGTCACGGGCGGCACGGGGACCGCGGCCGCGATCGGTCGTCCCGTGGCGGGCAAGACCGGGACGGCCGAGAACTTCCAGGACGCCTGGTTCTGCGGCTACGTGCCGCAGCTCGCCACGTGCGTCTGGGTCGGCTATCCGAAGGGCGAGATCTCGCTCTACAACGTCGAGGGAGTCGGCGCGGTCGCCGGCGGAACACTGCCGGCCGAGATCTGGAAGGACTTCATGGGGCCGGCCGTCGGACCGCTGCCCGTCGAGAACTTCCCGACGCCGGACCTGAACGGCGGCACGTACATCACCGGCACCGGCACCTACAGCTACGCAACCTCGCCTACGGGGTGAGAGTTTCGCGCCGCGGGGCATGAGCGCCCCGTGGCCCCGTATCCGCTCAACCGAGTCGACGACGCCGTCGGCGAGGCGCTCGAGCGCGTCGTGCGCACCCGCCACGTGTTGCGGCTGCGTCGGCACGGCAGCGGCGAGGCGATCGATCCGGCCGCGGGCGGCTGGGCGAGCACCGCGTCGTTCGCTCCGCGCGCCGGCTGCCGCGTCGAGCCGTTTCTGGACGGAACCGAGGCGCTGCCGAGGATCGCCGACGCCGTCCGCTCGGCGCGCTCCCACGTCCACCTCGCGGGCTGGCACTTCGACCCCACCTTTCGGCTCGAGGAAGACGGGGCGGCGTTGCGGGATCTGCTCGCGGAGGCGGCCGAGCGCGTCGACGTCCGCGTGCTCGCGTGGGCGGGTGCGCCGCTCCCGCTTTTCCATCCCGCTCGCCGCGAGGTGCGACGAACGTCCGAGGAGCTGGCCGGCGGAACGCGGATCGCGCTCGCGCTCGACGCGCGCGAGCGTCCGTTCCACTGCCATCACGAGAAGCTCGTCGTCGTCGACGACGAGACGGCGTTCGTCGGCGGGATCGACCTCACGGCGCTCGCGGGCGACCGGCTCGACTCGAGCGACCATCCGCCGCGCGGCGGGCTCGGCTGGCACGACACCGCCGTCCGGCTCGAGGGGCCGATCGTCGCCGACGTCGCGCAGCACTTCCGCACGCGCTGGCACGCGGTCACGGAGAACGGGGTGCCGCAGGCGAACCGCCGCAACGGCTCGGGCACGCCGGACGGCGTCGAGGCGCAGCTCGTGCGCACCGTGCCCGAGCGCCTCTACGAGCCGCTGCGGCACGGGGAGTGGTCGATCCTCGAGAGCTACCTCCGGGCGCTCCGCAGCGCCGAGCGGCTCGTCTATCTCGAGAGCCAGTTCCTCTGGTCGCCGGAGATCACGTTCGTGCTCGCCGACAAGCTGCGGCGGCCGCCGCGCGACGATTTCCGCGTGATCGTCGTGCTTCCCTCCCGCCCGAACAACGGCGCCGACGACAGCCGCGGCCAGGTCGGCCTCCTGATCGACGCCGACAAGAAGTCGGGCGACGACACGACCCGCTTCCTCGCCTGCACGCTCTACCAGCCGGGCCCGGGCGGCGAGCCGGTCTACGTCCACTCCAAGGCTGCCGTCGTCGACGACGAGTGGCTGACGATCGGCTCGGCGAACCTGAACGAGCATTCGCTCTTCAACGACACCGAGGCCAACGTCGTCGTCCGCGATCCCGCGCTCGCCCGTGAGGTTCGGCTGCGGCTCTGGGAGGAGCACCTCGAGCGGCCGCGCGAGCAGATCGACGGCGACCCGGCCCGCGTCTTCGACGAGCTGTGGAAGCCGCTGGCAGCCGAGCGGCTCGAACGGCGCAGGCGCGACGGCTGGGCCGACGGCAAGCTCACGCTGCTGCCGCACGTCTCCCGCCGCAGCGAGGCTCTCTGGGGTCCGCTGAACGGCCTCTTGGTGGACGGCTAGCCGCCCGGTCGGCCGCTGCCGGCTCTCAGATCTGCCAGGACCCGTCGCGGATCAGCGGGACGCGCCGGCCCCGCGCGTTGAATCCCGTCGCCTCGAGCTCCGGGCTGCCGATCATCACGTCCAGGTGGATCGTCGAGCGGTTGACGCCTCGCGCTGGCGCCTCCGTGCGTGTGCCGCCGAAGCCGCTGCCGAACGCGATGTGGGCGGCGGCGTTCTCGTCGAGCAGCGTGTTGTAGTAGATGCGGCCGGACTGCCCGATGCGCGACGAGGCATCGACGAGCGCGACCTCGCCGAGACGCCGTCCCATCCGGTCTGCGTCGAGGTACGCCGCGACGAAGTCGCGGTCGCCGGACGAGTCGGCCTCGAGCCGGACAAGTCGTCCGTTCGAGAACTCGCCGCGGAGCCCGTGGATCAGCTTCCCGCGGAACGAGAGCGGGAACGTGCACCGGAACGTGCCGTTCGTCTGCCGTGCGTCCGGGCTCGTGAAGACCTCTTCGGTCGGCATGTTCGGCGCGAGCATTCGCCCGTCCTCGAGCGTCTCGGGGCCGCCGAGCCATTTCGTGCCGGAGACGAATCCGATGTCGAGCTCGGTGCCCGGCCCGCGCAGCTCGAGCCGGGTCAGGCCGAGCTTCGAAAGCCTCGCCGAGCGGCGGCTGATCGTGCGGAGGTGCTTGAGCCAGCCGCTCGTCCCCTTCCCGTCCTCGTCGTCGAGACGACAGAAGTGGAGGAGGTCGCGGGCGAGCCGCCGCTTGGCGTTGAGCGGCTTCAGGTTCGGGTACACCTGGCCGGCCCAGTGGTCGGTGGGCCAGCCGGCGATCACCCAGCGAGCTCGCATGTTGAGCTGGGCGCGGCGCACGAAACCCGTCTTGGCCGCAATCCGCGAGTGTTCGCGCGCGATCCGCTCCGGCGGTATGCCGTCGAGGTAGCCCGCTTCTCCCTCGCCGGTGATCGCGGCGAGCGCACCCGTCGGGGCCGACACCGCTCGCAGCCGGCGGAGCGCCCAGGGCGAGATCGCTCCGATCGCTTCGTCGGCGCCGTGCAGCAGCCGCGCGCGCGTCACGAGCGGATCGCCCGTGACCACGTCGACGAACTGCGCGCCCGCGCCGTAGGCGGACTCGGCGACCGCGATCATCAGCTCGCGATGCTCGGGCTGGCCCTGGACCATGAGCGTGTCGCCTTTACCGACGCTGAGGCAGGCGCCGACGATCGCGTCGGCATAGCGCGCGAGCGACTCGGGCGGAAGCAGAGATTGGCGGGCCATCACTCGCTCAGCCGGACGCTGCGAGCGCCTCCGCGACGGTGTCGTGGACGTGGAAGTGGCGGTCGAGGCCCGACACCTCGAGGGCGCGCCGCGTCTCGAGACCGGGCGCGGCGAGACGGAATCCACCGCGGTCGGCGAGCCTCGAGCGGGCCTCGATCAGGACCCCGAGAGCGGTCGAGTCGATGAACCGGACTCCCTCGAGGTCGACGACGAGCGTCCGGGGCTCGGCCGCGCAGGCGTCGAGCAGCACGCTCCGCACCTCCTCCGCGTTGTAGAGGTCGAGCTCTCCGCTGAGCGAGACGACGACACGGCCGTCGCGCTGGTCGACTCCGGCGACCGCCGATTCGCGGCCTCCGGCTGCTCCGGTGCCCCGTGCTTCGGCGTCGGTCAAGATCTCCTCCTCTGGGCTCGGCTGCGGCGCCCCTCCGTCCGAGCGGCCATTCAAGCAAGAATGATCGAGTGGAGCTCGCCGAGATCGCAGCGCGCGCCGCCGGCGAGAACTTCCCGGTCGGCTCGGTTCTCTTCCCGCGTCAGCTGCGGCCTCACATCCGCGCCCTCTACTGCTACGCGCGGCTCGTCGACGAGCTGGGGGATGCTTATGCGGGAGACCGGCTCGCCGCGCTCGACGAGCTGGAGCGGGAGCTCGACGCCGCCTTTGCAGGCGAGGCGACGTGGCCGGTGCTGCGGAACGTGCAGCCGACGATCCGCGAGTTCGACCTGCCGCGCGAGCCGTTCCTGCGCCTGATCGAGGCGAACCGCATGGACCAGCGCGTGAGCGAGTACGCGACCTGGGCGGACGTCGAGCATTACTGCGTCCACTCGGCGGATCCGTGTGGCAGGCTCGTGCTCGGGGTTCTCCGCCTGCTCGACGAGCCGGAGATCGTCGAGGCGAGCGATTCCGTCTGCACGGGTCTCCAGCTCGTGAACTTCCTCCAGGACGTGCCGCGGGATCTCGAGCTGGGCCGCATCTACCTGCCCGCCGACGACCGGCACACCTTCGGCGACCCGCCGCTCGACCGGCCGGGCGACGACTTGCGCGCCCTGCTGCGGTTCGAGGCCGCGCGCGCGGCGGAGCTTCTCGCCGCGGGAGAGACGCTGCGCGCGCGGATCGGCGGCAGGCTCGGGCGAGCGGTCGCGCTCTTCGCCCGCGGCGGTCTCGCGGCGCTCGACGCCCTCGAGTCGGCGGGCTGGGACATCTTCGGCCAACGCCCGAAGCCGTCGCGTGCCCGCCTCGCGCGCGAGGCCGCGCTCGTCCTCGTGCGATAGCGTCGCCGCGCGATGAGCGTGCAGGAGGCGTACGCCGAGGTCGGCCGCATCACGCGGCGCGAGGCGAAGAACTTCGCGTACGGGATCATGCTGCTGCCGCGGCAGAAGCGGCAGGCGATCGCGGCCGTCTATGCGTTTGCGCGGCGGGTCGACGACGTCGCCGACGGCGACCTGCAGCCCGCGGAGAAGCGTTCCGCGCTGGAAGAGCTTCGGGCGGCGCTCGACGGCGAGTCGGCCGATCCGATCTTCGTGGCGCTCCGCGACGCCCGCGAACGCTTCGACATCCCGCGCGAGCCGCTCGCGGCGCTGATCGACGGCGGGCTCCAGGACACCGAGCAGGCCGCCTACGGGGACTTCGCCGAGCTGCGCGGCTACTGCGAGAAGGTCGCGGGCGCGGTCGGGCTTGCCTGCGTCCCGGTGTACGGCTCGCCGGACACGGAGCACGCGATGACCCTCGGGATCGCGCTGCAGCTGATCAACATCATCCGCGACGTCGACGAGGACCAGCGGCTCGGCCGCGTCTATCTCCCGCAGGACGAGCTCGCCGCGTTCGATGTCGACGAGCTCGCGCCGACGCCCCAGTTCCGGCGGCTGATGGCCTTCCAGGCCGCGCGGGCGCGGACGCATCTCGCCGACGGGCTGCGCCTCCTCGAATCCCTCGACCGCCGCAGCGCGCTCTGCGTCGGCACGTTCGCCGGCCTCTACCGCGAGACGCTCGACCGGATCGAGGCGGGCGGCTTCGACGTCTTCGGCGCGAAGACTCGGCTCTCGACGCCGCGCAAGCTCGCGGTCGTGGCCAGAGGGCTCCTGTCGTGAAGGTCGCGGTCGTGGGCGGCGGCCTCGCCGGGCTGGCCGCCGCGCTCGATCTCGTCGACGCCGGCCAGGAGGTGACGGTGCTCGAGGCGCGGCCGACGCTCGGCGGCGCAGTGCAGACCCTGCCGGAGCGCGAGGGCGATCCCGAGCCGCCTCCGGACAACGGCCAGCACATCGCGCTCGGCTGCTTCACCGAGTACCTGCGCTTCCTCGACCGCGTCGGCGAGGGCAGCTCCTACCTCCGCACGAGGCTCGGGCTGCCGGTCGTGGACGAGGACGGACGGTTCGCGAGGATCGCGCCGAGCCTCCTCTGGCTGCTGCGCTACGGGCATCTCCCGGCGCGCGACCGCCTCCGGATCCCTCTCGTCACCGCCCGCTGCCGGAATGCGCAGGCGGAGCCGGGCGAGACGTTCGGCGCGCTGCTGCGGCGCCTCGGCGCATCCGACCTCGCGATAGACCGCTTCTGGGACGTCTTCATCCGGCCGGCGCTCAACCTCCCGTCCGACGAGGTCGACGCCGAAGCGGGCCTCTTCACCGTGCGGACGGCCCTGCTCGGGCCGCGGAGGAACAGCGACCTGATCCTGCCGGCGAAGCCGCTCGGCTGGATGCACGGGGACGCGGCCGGCCGCGCCCTCGGCGACCGCGTCCGGCTCGAGCGGCGCGTCGAGACGCTCGACGAGCTCGACGCCGACGCGATCGTCCTCGCAGTCCAGCCACGAGAGAGCGCACGCCTGCTCGGCGAGCCGGAGCCGCCGCTCGAGGACTCGCCGATCGTCAGCGTCCACCTCTGGTTCGACGAGCCGATCCTCGACGTCCCGCTTGCCGCCTTGCTCGGCACCGACGCGCACTGGGTCTTCGACCGCGGCCGCCTGCTCGGGCACGCGCCGCGGGGAGGCGGCCAGTACCTGACCGTTGTCTCGAGCGGGGTGCCGGAGCTGCTCGAGGTGCGCGGGCGGGAGCTCGTGGAGCGGATCGCCGGCCAGCTCACCGAGCGGCTGGGCGAAGCCGAGCTCCTCTGGTCGCGCGTCAGCCGCGAGCCGTACGCCACGATCGCGCTGAGGCCGGGCGTCCGGCGGCCCGGCACCGCGACGCGGCTGCCGAACGTCGTGCGCGCGGGCACGTGGACGGACACGGGCTGGCCGGCGACGATGGAGAGCGCGATCCGGAGCGGCCGAGCGGCGGCTCAGCACATCTTGAGCGGCGCTTCCGCCAGAGTTACGGCTTGATGGCCGCCACCGCGGAGCTGACCCGACTCGACGCCGCGATCGAGCGAGGCACGCGCCGCCTGCTCGAGTTGCAGCGGCCCGACGGCGTCTGGGTCGGCGAGCTCGAGTCGAACGCGACGATGACGGCGCAGCACCTCTTCTGGCATCACTACCTCGACCTGCGCACGCCGGAGCTCGACCGGAGGATCGCGAACGAGCTCATGGCCCGCATGCGCGACGACGGGACGTGGTCGATCTGGTTCGAGGGCCCGCCGGATCTCTCGACCTCCATCGAGGCGTACGTCGCGTGCCGGCTCGCCGGCGTCGACCCCGGCCCGCGCGCGCTGACGTACATCCAACGCGAGGGCGGAATCCCCAAGAGCCGTCTCTTCACGAAGTGCTTCATGGCCCTGCTCGGCCAGTGGCCGTGGCAGCGGATGGTGCCGATTCCGCCCGAGCTCGTTCTGCTGCCCCCCTCGTCGCCGTTCTCGATCTACAACTTCGCGTGCTGGGCGAGGCAGACGTTCGTCGCGCTCGCCGTCGCGCAGTCGCTGCGTCCCGTGCGACTGTCCGACGTCGACCTCCGTGCGATCGGCGCGCGGCCCGGGAGGACGCGGGCGCCGCGCAGGCCGAACGCGATCCGTCGCCGCGCGCAGGTCGTCGCCGAGCGCTGGATCCGCGAGCGGCAGGAGGCCGACGGGTCGTGGGGCGGCATCCAGCCGCCCTGGGTCTGGGGGATCATCGCCCTGACCGCACTCGGTCACGGGCTCGACGACCCGACGCTCGGGAAGGCGGTCGAGGGCTGGCAGGGGTTCATGGTCTCGGACGGCGAGCGGCTGCGGCCCGAGGCGTGCCAGTCGCCGGTCTGGGACACGGCGCTCGCGGCGCTCGCGCTGCGCGCCTGCAACATCCCCGCCGGCCACGACGCATTGCGAAGGGCGGGCGACTACCTCCTCCGCGAGGAAGTGACGGTCAAGGGCGACTGGGCGATCCGCACCCCCGACCTCGCTCCCGGCGGCTGGGCGTTCGAGTACGAGAACGACCTCTACCCGGACGTCGACGACACCGCGGTCGTCGCGCTCACGCTCCACGAGCTCGGCCGGGGGGAGGACGCCGTCGCGCGCGGGGTCGACTGGCTCGCGGGCATGCAGTCGCGGGGCGGCGGCTGGGGCGCCTTCGACGTCGACAACAAGGCGATGTGGCTCTACAAGATCCCGTTCTGCGACTTCGGCAAGGTGACCGACGAGCCGAGCGCTGACGTCAGTGCTCACACGCTCGAGACGCTGGGAACGCTCGGAACCCGCCGCGAGGTCGCAGAACGCGGCGTCGAGTGGCTGCTCTCCGAGCAGGGGGAGGACGGCTCGTGGTTCGGCCGCTGGGGCGTCAACCACATCTACGGCACGGGCGCCGCGTTGCCCGGGCTCGAGGCTTGCGGCATTCCGCACGAGCATCCGTCGATGCGGCGCGCCGTGGCCTGGCTCGACTCCGTGCAGCAGCAGAGCGGCGGCTTCGGGGAGGACATCCGCTCGTACGGCGATCCGGCCTGGCGCGGACGGGCCGAGTTCACGACTGCGTCGCAGACCGCCTGGGCGTTGCTCGGGTATGTGGCCGCAGGAAACGCTGAAGATTCGGGGGGCCGCCGGGCGGCAGACTATCTCTGTGCCGCGCAGCGCGCGGACGGGGATTGGGATGAGCAGCATTTCACCGGCACAGGGTTTCCGCTCGACTTCATGATTCGGTATCACCTCTACCGCATTACGTTTCCGCTTCTCGCACTGGGACGTCTCAGAGAAAGGTTGGCTGGATGAAGTTCCCCCTCGCATCGACGGTCTCGATCGGCAAGTACGTCGCCGCGCAGCAGCGCAAGGGCGAGCGCTATCCGCTCGTGCTGATGCTCGAGCCGACCCTCGCCTGCAACATCGCGTGCATCGGCTGCGGGAAGATCCGCGAGTTCGAGTCGAACCGCGCGCGCCTCTCGGTCGAGGAATGCGTCGATGCCGCCGTCCAGTGTCCCGCGCCCGTCGTCTCGATCTGCGGCGGCGAGCCGCTCGTCTACAAGGGGATCGACGAGGTCGTGCCGCAGGTGCTCGAGCTCGGCAAGACGATCGAGCTGTGCACGAACGCGCTGCGACTCGAGCAGTGCCTCGACTGGTTCGAGCCGTCGAACCGCCTGAGCTTCGTCATCCACCTCGACGGGATGCGCGAGATCCACGACTACGTCTGCGACTACCCAGGCCTCTGGGACATCGCGATCGACGCGATCAAGACGGCGCGCGCCCGCGGTTTCCGCGTCACGACGAACACGACGATCTTCAAGGAGACCGAGGTCGTCGACGTGATCGAGATGATGCGCTACCTCACGAACGACGTCGGCATCGACGGGATGATGATCGCGCCGGGATACCAGTACTCGCAGATCGACCCGGCGCTGACGATGACGCGCGACGAGCACAAGGAGAAGTTCCGGGCGATCCGCGCGGCGACGAAGGAGCACGGCTACCGCTGGATCGCGTCGCCGATCTACCAGGACTTCCTCACCGGTCGGCGGGAGCTGACCTGCGCGCCGTGGGGCTCGATCACGCGCAACCCGTACGGCTGGAAAGGCCCGTGCTACCTCCTCACCGACGGCATCTTCCCCACGTACGAAGCGCTGCTCGAGGGGATGGAGTGGGACGCGTACGGGCCGGGCAACGACCCGCGCTGCGAGCACTGCGGCATCCACTGCGGCTTCGAGCCGTCGGCCGCGTACGAAGCCTCGAGCAGCCTGAAGGAGACGGTGCGGAGCCTCGCGTGGACGCTGACCGGCTGAAATCGCTCACCGTCGCCTGCGCGACGAGCGCCGAGGAGCGGGTCGCGAGGCGGCTCGGCCTCAAGGCGGTGCGCGTCGGCGTCTCCGTCGCGAACGGCGTTCCCGAGGGGAACCTCGTCTCGTTCGGGCTCGCCGGCTCGCTCGGCGAGCTCGGCGTCGGCCAGGTGCTCGACGCGACGCGCGTCGTCGACGAGACCGGAGCGACGCTCTGGGAAGGACCCGGCCTCGGCGTGCGCGGCGCTCGCGCGGGTGTCGTGCTCGGCGGCGACGTCCTCGTCCACGACGCGGCGGAGCGGGCGCGCCTGCGTGAGTCGAGCGGCGCCGACGCCGTCGACATCGAGAGCGGCGTCCTCGCACGCAGCGGCCGCCTCGCAGGGGTGCTGCGCGCGATCTCCGACGACGCGGGCAGTGTCGTCGAGGGCGTGGACAGAACCGTCCACGCCGACGGGCGCACGAACATCGCCGGCTTGCTCCGCTGGGTCGCGACGCATCGCGGCGGCGCGCTTCGCTCGCTGCGCGACGCCGTGCGTGCGCTGCAGGCGCTCGAAGAGGCGGTCGCAGCGTGAGGGGCCGCGTCCTGCTCGCCGCCCCGCGCTCGTTCTGCGCCGGCGTCGACCGCGCGATCGAGATCGTCGAGCGGCTGCTCGAGCAGTACGGGCCGCCGGTCTACGTCCGTCACCAGATCGTCCACAACGAGCACGTCGTCCGCAGGCTCGAGGGGCTCGGCGCCGTCTTCGTCGAGGACGAGGCCGAGATCCCCGAAGGCGAGATCTGCGTCCTCTCGGCGCACGGCGTCGCGCCGGCCGTGAAGGAGAACGCGGAACGGCGCGGCTTGCGGGTCGTCGACGCGACGTGCCCGCTCGTGAACAAGGTGCACGCCGAGGCGCGGCGGTACGCCGACAGCGGTCACCTCGTCGCCCTCGTCGGCCACAAAAACCACGTCGAGGTGATCGGGACGCTCGGCGAGCGGCCGGACTCGACGATCGTGATCGAGTCGCCGGAGCAGGCGCGCGAGCTCGGCACCGACAAGCCGGTCGCCGTGATCACGCAGACGACGCTCTCGCTGGACGACGTCGCTCCGATCGTGGACGCGCTCGAAGATCACCTCGGCCAGCTGCGCAGGCCGCACGCCGACGACATCTGTTACGCGACGCAGAACCGCCAGGACGCCGTCAAGGCGATGGTCGCGCAGGGCGCGACGCTCGTGCTCGTGATCGGCTCGGAGACGAGCTCGAACGCGCAGCGGCTCGTCGAGGTCGCACAGGCGGCGGGCGCAGAGGCGACGCTCGTCGACGGCGAGAGCGAGCTCGGCCCGGGACTCCTCGACGGCCACGAGACGATCGGCCTCACCGCCGGCGCCTCGACGCCCGAGGAGCTCGTGCGGGCGACGGCGGCCCGCCTCGCCGAGGCCGGCTACGCGCTGCCGGAGGAAATCGAGGTCGCGAAGGAGGACGTCCACTTCAGGCTGCCCAAGGAGGTCGCACAGGCATGACGAGCGTCGAAGTCCCCTACTCGATCGCCGCGGCCCTCCCGTCGCTGTCGGTGATGGACATCACGAACGACGTCTCCCGCGAGGTCGCCGAGTCCGACGTGAGCTCGGGTATTGCCTACCTCCACGCCACGAGCACGCTCTCGCTCGTCCGGGTGCAGGAGCGGGAGACCGGCTTCTTCGAAGACCTCGAGTCGCTGCTCGAGCGGGTCGTGCCCGGGAACCTGGAGTCTCGCGAACAGCTGCTCGCGTTCCTCCTCGGGCCCCGCTCGGAGCAGGTGCCGTTCACCGACGGCGAGCTCTGCCTCGGCCAGTGGCAGCGCATCCTCCTCTTCTCGCTCGACGCGCAGCACCGCCCCGACTGGACGCTGACGCTGCTCGGCTGACGGCGCCGTGCGCGCGCGGGAGCTGACCCTCGAGGAGGCCGAGCGGCCCCTCGGCTGGCGCTACCCCGAGCCGTACGCGACGTACGACGCCGAGGGGCCGCTCGGACGGGATCGCGGCTTCTTCGCGGTCGACGACGAGGACGGCGAGCTCGTCGGCTTCGGCTGCACCGGGCTCGAGGCGCGGGTCCCGGGCGTCGAGGAGGATGCCGGGACGGTCGACGTCGGCTACGGGATGCGGCCCGACCTGGTCGGGCGAGGGCTCGGCCGCGAGTTCGTCGGCGCCGTCGTCGCTCACGCTGCCGCAGGCGATCCGTCCGCGCGGCTGCGGATGTCGATCCTCCGCTGGAACGAGCGCTCGCGCCGCGTGGCCGAGGCGCACGGCTTTCGCCTCGTCGGCCGGGCCGGCGAGTTCGACGTGCTGGTGCGGGAGCCGGCGCGAAGGGGCGATGGCGCGGAGTACCGTCCTGCCTGAGATGCTCATCCTGAGCCGCAGCGAAGTGGAGGAGCTGCTCGACCTCGACGCGCTGCTCGACGCGCTCGCGGCCGCGCACGCGGAGCTCTCCGCCGGGCAGGCGTCTCTCGTGCCGCGGGTTGGCGCCTTTGCCGCTGACGGCATCCTCGGCGCGATGCTCGGCTACGCGCCTTCGGCCGGCCTGGGGTGCAAGCTCGTGACGCTCTTCCCCGAGAATCGCGACCGCCCGACGCACCAGGCGACGATCGCCCTCTTCGACCCAGGCACGGGCACGCCCATGGCGCTCATGGACGGGACGTACATCACGGCGATGCGGACGGCCGCAGCGGCCGCGCTCGCCACCCGCCTTCTGGCGCGCCCTGACGCGCGCGTCCTCGCCATCCTCGGCACCG
>DASUHE010000042.1:0-7751 GCA_036273695.1 Gaiellaceae bacterium | reverse complement strand
CCGCGGGTCGCACTGGCCGCGCTCGTCGGCGGGATGCTCGCGGTCGCGGGTGCCTCGTACCAGGGCGTCTTCCGAAACCCGCTCTGCGACCCGTACCTGCTCGGTGTCGCGGGCGGTGCGGGGCTCGGAGCGACGCTCGCGATCATCTACGCGTCGGCCGCGACGGCGGGGAGCAACTGGACCGTGCCTCTCGCCGCCTTCGCCGGCGCGATCGCCGCTGTCGTCGTCACGTACGCGCTCGGCCGCTCGGTCGGGGCGGCGCACATGACGGGCGCGCTGGTGCTCGCCGGCGTGACGATGGCCACTTTCACCGCGGCGGTGCAGACCTTCGTGCAGCAGCAGCACACGCAGCAGCTGCAGAACGTCTACGCATGGCTGCTTGGCGGGTTCTCGACGGCGACCTGGCACGACGTCGCGATCTGCGTGCCGTACGTCGCCGTGAGCTCGGTCGTGCTCGTCTTGCACAGGCGCGTCCTCGACGTGCTTAGCCTCGGCGACGACGAGGCGTCGAGCCTAGGGGTCGACGTCGGACGCGCACGGCTGGCGATCGTCGTCGCGGCGACGCTCGGGACGGCAGCGGCCGTCTCCGTGAGCGGGCTGATCGCGTTCGTCGGGATCATCGTGCCGCACACGATCCGGCTGCTCGTCTCGACGAGCTATCGCGCGGTCGTCCCGCTCTCGCTGCTCGCGGGCGCCGGCTTCCTCGTCCTCACGGACGTCGTCGCACGGACCGTCCTGTCGCCGGCCGAGCTGCCGATCGGCGTGGTCACGGCGTTTCTCGGTGCCCCCTTCTTCGCAATCGTGCTGCGCAGCTCGAGGACGCTCCGTTGATCGAGACGCGCGACCTCTGGGTGCGGTTCGGGCCGGTCGCGGCCGTCCGCGGGCTCTCGCTGCGCGCCGAGGGCGGCGGCTGGACGGCGCTCATCGGGCCGAACGGCGCGGGCAAGACGTCGGCGCTGCGCGCGCTGGCGGGTCTCGCCGCGTACGAGGGGGAGGTGCTCGTGGACGGCCGGGACGCGCGCAGGCTCGGGCGGCGGGCCGTCGCGCGGCTCGTCGCGTTCGTCCCGCAGAAGCCGGAGACGCCGTCGGCACTCACCGTCGCGGAGTACGTCCTGCTCGGCCGCACGCCGCACATCCCGTACCTCGGCGGCGAAGGCCGGAGGGATCGCGAGGCGGCGACGCGGGCGCTACGCCGCCTCGAGCTCGAGCGCTTCGCCGAGCGGCCGCTCGGGTCGCTCAGCGGCGGTGAGCTGCAACGCGCCGTGCTTGCGCGCGCGCTCGCCCAGGAGGCGCCGGTGCTGCTGCTCGACGAGCCGACGACGGCGCTCGACCTCGGCCGCCAGCAGCTCGTGCTGGAGCTTGTCGACGCGCTGCGGCGCGACGGGCTGACCGTCGTGACGACGATGCACGACCTCACCCTCGCCGGCCAGTACGCCGAGCGGCTCGTCCTGCTCGACGAGGGCGCGGTCGTCGCGGAGGGGACGGCCACGGAGGTGCTCTCGGCGCCGAACGTGGCTGCGCACTACGGCGCCAACGTCCGCATCGTCGAGGACGGCGCGGGCGTGTTCGTCCTGCCGGTCAGGCGGTAGCGTCAGCTTCGCCTCGTTGCACGAGGGAGCGCCGCTCGTCCGCGGCTTCCAGCTCCCGCAGCTCGAGGTCGCGCTGCCGTGGGCGTGCCGCCGCTCGGCATCGCGCCTCCGGACCGCTAGAGTCGCCGCCGGCGCTCAGCGCCTTCTCATGCGCAACTGACCTGTCTCATCCGATCGTGTCTTCGCAAGTAACAAGTTGTTACTTGCGTTCGTCGTTGGAGGTCGTTGCGCATGTCTCGCCTTGCCGGCTCGCTCGTTGCCGCCGGGATCACGAAGTCGTACGGAGCCGAGATCGTCCTCGCGGACGTCACCTTCACCGTGCCGCCGCGCGCGCGGATCGGGCTCGTCGGCCCGAACGGCGCCGGCAAGTCGACGTTGCTCCGCCTGCTCGCGGGGCTCGAGGAGCCGGACGCCGGACGGATCCGCCGCACGCCGCCGTCGCTCACGGTCGGTTACCTCGCGGAGGAGCGAGGCGGCCACGAGCGGTCCGGCGGCCAGGAGACGCGCGAGGCGCTCGCGGCGGTGCTCCGCGGCGGTTACGACGTGCTCCTCCTCGACGAACCGACGAACGACCTCGACTTCGCCGGCCTCGCGTGGCTCGAGCGCTCGCTCGCGGCGCATCCGGGCTCGCTGGTCGTCGTCTCCCACGATCGCGCGTTCCTCGACCGCTCGGTCACGCGCATCGTCGAGCTCGACGAATGGACGGGCGCGACGACCGAGTACACCGGCGGCTGGAGCGACTTCGAGGCCGAGCGCGAGCGGCGGCGCGAGCGGCACTACCGCCGCTGGGAATCGTCGGTCGGCGAGCGCAGGCGCATCGAGGAACAGCAGCGCCGCATGGCCGAGTGGGAGCGGCGCGGGTACGGCCAGGGCCGCAAGAAGAAGAAGTCGAAGGACGTGAAGCGGACGTACGGCGCGAAGCTCCGCCGGCTCGAAGCCGTCGAGAAGCCGTACGAGCCCTGGGAGCTGCGGCTCTCGCTCGCTGCGGCGACCCGCAGCGGCGAGGCCGTCGTGCGACTCGAGGGCGCGGTCGTGGGGCGAGGCTCGTTCCGGCTCGGGCCGCTCGATCTCGTGGTCGGCTGGGGAGACCGCGTCGCGTTCGCCGGCCCGAACGGCAGCGGCAAGACGACGCTGCTCGAGGCGCTGCTCGGCCGCCGGCCGCTCGCCGCGGGCACGCGCTGGCTCGGCCCCGGCGTCGTCCTCGGCGAGCTCGAGCAGGACCGAGCGGCACTGACCGGGCCGCAGACGCTGCTCGAGGTCTTCCGCGACTTCGAGGAGGCGACCGCTCGCACGCTGCTTGCGAAGTTCGGGCTCGGCGCCGACGACGTCCTTCGCGCGACCGCGTCGCTCTCCCCGGGCGAGCGCACCCGCGCGGGCCTGGCGCTGCTGACTGCGCGCGGCGTCAACTGCCTCGTGCTCGACGAGCCGACGAATCATCTCGACGTCGAGGCGATCGAGGAGCTCGAGCGCGCGCTTGCCGCCTACGACGGGACCGTGATCCTCGTCACCCACGACCGACGCTTCCTGAAGGCTTTCGCGCCCAGCCGTACCATCGAGCTGTGACCGCGACGGCGGCGATTCTCACGATCGGGAACGAGCTCGTCTCGGGCGACGTGCCGAACACGAACGCGTCCTGGCTCGCCCGCCGGCTCGCGCCGCTCGGTGTCGCGGTACGGCTGATCGCGGCGCTGCCCGACGAGATCGACATCATCGCGGAGTTCGTCCGTGGCGAGGGGCCACGCGTCGATTTCCTCCTCGTCACGGGCGGCCTCGGTGGCACGCCCGACGATCTGACGCGCGAGGCGATGGCGGCCGCGTTCGGTGTGCCGCAAGAAGAGGTGCCGGAGGTCGCGGCCGCGCTGCGCGCCCGCTTCACGCGCAGCCCCGACTTCGCCGCGCGCTGGGCGCTGCTGCCGCGCGGCAGCCGGCCGCTCGAGAATCCGCACGGCGGCGCACCCGGCTTCGCGCTCGAGAACGTCTACGTCTTCCCCGGCCTCCCGAGCGAGATGGAGGCGATGTTCGCGGCGATCGAGGAGGAGTTCCGGCGCGGCGGCCCGATCGAGTCCTGGCGCCGCGTCTTCAGGACGTACGAGAGCGTCATCTCCTCGGCGCTCGAGGAGACGGGTAGGCGCTGGCCGGACGTTCTCGTCGGCTCTTATCCGAGCTTCGGCGACGGCGGCTTCACCGTCGAGGTCGTCGTCAAGTCGAACGATCCCGCAGCGCTCGCCTCCGCGTCCGCCTGGCTCGAGTCAGCGATCGAAGAGCGCGGCGGACGGTAGATAGAACGCGGCGATCGCGAAGGTCAGGACGACGGACGCGAGCGGGCTGAAGAACGCGAGCACGAACACCGCCCCGTACATGGCCACGCCGGGCAGGTAGGCGCGGTCGACCGCCCGCAGCGCCGAGTCGGGCGTCGACTCCGCGACGAGTCGCCGGTTGCGGCGCGCGTATTGCCACCAGACCTCGTGGAGCGCCGCCATCAGGACGAACATCGCGGCGTAGGCGAGGGAGGCAGCCCCTTCTCCGGGATGGCGGAGATCCTCGGCGACGAGTCGCGTCGGGAACGGCAGGAAGGCGACCGTCAGCAGGAGCAGGTTGTTGATGAACATCATCGTCCGGTCGGTTCGCCCGAGCAGCGAGACCGTGTGATGGTGGTTCATCCAGATGATCCCGATGGTCACGAAGCTCGTCACGTAGGCGAGGTACGACGGCCAGAGATGGAGGAGCTTGTGGCCGAGGTCCTGGCGCGGGTGGTGGATGGTGAACTCGAGCACGAGCAGCGTCGCGGCGATCGCGAATACGCCGTCGCTGAAGGCCTCCAGGCGTCCGGTGCCCGACTCCACGGCCGGATCGTCGCGAACGGCTCGGACGAGCTAGGCGACCGCTGGAGCCAGCTCGCGGCCGATCAGCCGGACGGGCTCGAGATCGGTGTGGAGGAGGTGCTGGAGCATCACGCGGTCGCAGCCGGCGCGCCCGTAGGCGCGGAGGCGCTCGACCGCCTCGTCGACCGAGCCGACGACGCCGACCGCTTCGACTCTCGGAAGCCACTCCTCGAACGTCGTCTCGCGCGGCCGGCGGTCGAACAGCGTGTGCGCTCGCTCGAGCGCGTCGTCGCGCGTCTCGCCGATCAGGCAGCCGGTCATCACCGAGAAGCGCAGCGGGCGCGTCTTCTCGCGGATCGCCGCAGCGTCCTCGGGCGAGACGAACGGCGTGTTGTACTCGTCGGCGAAGCGAAGCGCGGGCTCGACGCTGCCGCGCGAGCCGCCGCCGCCGACGAGCAGCGGCGGCTGTGGTTGCTGCACTGGCCTCGGCTGTCCGGGCGCCTGCTCGAGCGTGTAGTGGCGGCCGCGGAAGTCGACCCGCTCCTCGGTCCAGAGCCGATGGACGATCTCGACCTGTTCCGCGAGCATCTCCAGCCGTGTCTTCATCTCGGGGAACGGGAAGCCGTACGCGCGGTGCTCGCGCTCCATCCAGCCTGCGCCGAGGCCGAGCTCGACGCGCCCGCCCGAGACGTGGTCGGCTGTCGCCGCCGCGTTGGCGAGGAGCGCGGGCGCCCGGTACGTCACGGGGGAGACGAGTGTGCCGAAACGCAGGGTCGAGGTTCGCGCGGCGAGCGCCGCGATCGTCGTCCAGGCGTCGTGCGCGACGCTGCCGAGCTCGTCGCCCTGCGAGATGTAGTGGTCGGAGCGAAGGAGCGTCTCGACGCCGTGCTCCTCGCAGGCGCCGGCGAGCGCGCACCAGTCGCTCCACGTGACGTTCTCCTGCCCCTCGATCATGAGCGCCAGCCGCACGTCTCGAGCGTAAGCGTTTCCGACCGGAACGCGCCGGGGACGACTGCGGGCATGACGAGCCTCCGTCTCACGAAACAGCTCGCCGAGCTCGCGGAGCCGTTGGACGACGTCTCCGAGCCGGTGCAGGACGCCGTGCGGGCCGTGCCCAAGCCGGTGCGGGACGTGCTCGACGGGGTCTAGTTCGGGAACCCGCTTCATCCGGCGCTGACGGACATCCCGATCGGCGCCTGGTCGGCCGCGTTCGTGCTCGACCTCGCCGGCTCGCAGGCAGCGGACGGAGCGCTAGCGGTCGGGGTTCTCGGCGCGGTTCCGGCCGCGCTCACCGGTCTCAACGACTGGAGTCATCTCAAGGACGACGCCCGCCGGATCGGGACGGTGCACGCCATCGTCAACGCCGCCGGGCTCACGCTCAACGTCCTGTCGCTCGCCGCGAGGCGCGGCGGCATGCGCCGAATCGGCAAGGTTCTGTCGGGCGCTGCGTACGCCGGCGCCCTCTTCTCCGCCCACCTCGGCGGGCATCTCTCGTTCGGCCTCGGCGTCCGGGTCAACCGCACCGCGTTCGAGAGCCCGCGCGACCGCTACGCACCGGTCTGCGACGAGAGCGATCTCAACGGCGGCAAGCTCGTCGGAGTCGAGCTCGAAGGAGAATCGGTCGTCGTCTCGCGCTCGGCGGAGAGCAACGAGGTCTGCGCGATCGCGGCTACCTGCTCTCACCTCGGGGGGCCGCTCGACGAGGGAGAGCGCGACGGCGACACCGTCGTCTGTCCCTGGCACGGCTCCCGCTTCGACCTCTGCAGCGGAGAGGTTCGCGGCGGCCCGGCGGTCTACCCGCAGCCGCGCTACGAGACGCGCGTCCGCTCGGGCAAGGTCGAGATCCGCATCGCGAAGCAGGAAGTCGAGGACTGACAGACACCGCGGCTACGATCGACGAGTGGCCGCGACGACGCCGGAGACCTACCTCGCCGACCTGAATCCGGCGCAGCGCGAGGCCGTCCTCCACACCGAGGGCCCGGTGCTCGTCGTCGCCGGCGCCGGCTCCGGCAAGACCCGCGTCCTCACGCGGCGGATCGCGCATCTGCTCGGTGCGGTCGGCGTCAAGCCGCCGGAGATACTCGCGATCACGTTCACGAACAAGGCCGCCGCCGAGATGCGCGAGCGCGTCGAGCAGCTCGTCGGTCCGCCGGCGAGAGCCGCCTGGGTGATGACGTTCCACGCCGCCTGCGGACGCATCCTGCGCCGAGAAGCGCAACGGCTCGGCTACCGCTCGACGTTCACGATCTACGACTCGGCCGACCAGATCCGGCTCGTCAAGCGCTGTCTGGAGGAGCTCGAGCGCGACCCGAAGCGCTTCACGCCGCGCGGCATCCACTCCCAGATCTCGAACGCGAAGAACACGCTCGTCGGCCCGGTGGAGTACGCCGAGCGCGTCGCGAGCTTCTACGACCAGACGGTCGCCGAGGTCTACGACCTCTACCAGCGCCGGCTGTTCGCCTCGAACGCGGTCGACTTCGACGACCTGCTGATGCTGACGGTGCAGGTGCTCGAACGCTTCCCCGAGGCGCGCGAGCGCTGGCAGAAGGCGTTCCGCTACGTCCTCGTCGACGAGTACCAGGACACGAACCACGCCCAGTACCGGCTGCTCCAGCTCCTGGCCGAAAAGCACCGCAACGTCTGTGCAGTCGGCGACCCGGACCAGTCGATCTATGCGTTCCGAGGAGCCGACATCCGGAACATCCTCGAGTTCGAGCGGGACTTCGGCGAAACGCAGACGATCGCCCTCGAGCAGAACTACCGCTCGACCAACACGATTCTTGGCTCCGCCAACGCCGTCATCGAGCACAACCGCGACCGCAAGCCGAAGAACCTGTGGTCCGATCTCGGCGAGGGCGACCCGGTACGCGTCGTCGAGGTGGAGGACGAGCACGCCGAGGCGCGGTACGTGGCGGCGGAGATCGCGATGCTCGTCGAGCAGGGCTACAACGGCAACGAGGTCGCCGTCTTCTACCGGACGAACGCGCAGAGCCGCGTGCTCGAGGACGTGCTCGTCCGGCAGGGCGTCGCCTACCAGGTGATCGGCGGCCCGCGCTTCTACGAACGCGCGGAGATCAAGGATCTCGTCGCCTACCTGCAGGTGATCGACAACCCCGACGACGCCGTCTCGCTGCTGCGCATCGCGAACCGGCCGCGCCGCGGGATCGGCGACTCGACGCTCGCGAAGCTGATGTCGTTCGCCGACGACGCCGAGATGTCGCTCTGGGAGGCGATGGACCGCACAGAAGCCGCCGGCGTCGGCACAGCGCCCGCGAAAGCGGTCAAGGCCTTCCGCACGCTCGTCCTCTCGCTCATGTCGGCCCAGCAGGAGCTCGAAGTC
>DASUHE010000041.1:0-58875 GCA_036273695.1 Gaiellaceae bacterium | reverse complement strand
GACGGGCCGGACGCTCGTGCGGCCGCGGGACGGTCGCATCGCCCTCCAGTGGTGCACCGGCGCTCCCGGCATCCTCATGGGCGCGTGGGACTACCTCGACGAGGAGCTCGTGCTCGCGGGCGCCGAGCTGATCTGGCAGGCGGGCGCGCATCGCGACGAGAAGGGCCACGGCCTCTGCCACGGCACCTCGGGCAACGGGTTCGCGCTCCTCAAGGCATTCGCGCGCACGGGCGACGAGCTCTGGCTCGAGCGCGCCCGCCGCTTCGCCGTCCACGCGCTCGGCCAGGCCGAGCGCATGGCCGTTGCGAACGGACGCCGCCGCGATTCGCTCTTCACGGGCGACCTCGGCACCGCGTTCTTCGCCGCGGCCTGTCTCGACGGCGACACCCGCTTCCCGATCGTCGACGTCATCTAGGAGAGAGCAGGCTGTAACCGTGGCGCCGCACGCGGCGCTCGTACCAGAGCGAGACGAGATCGAGATACGCGCGCATCCGCGGGTCGCGCTTCAGCTCCTGCCACTGGTCGAAGTACTTCTCGTTAGCCCCCTTCTGCACCGGCTCGCTCGGCGCGATCGGGTCGAGCTCGAGGAACTCGAAGATGCCGTCCAGCGAGCCCGCCGGGTCCCGGACGAGCTGCTCGTACGTGAGCACGTGGACGCGATCGAGCTGCTCGCGGTCGGCTGCGAACAGCGCATGGCAGCGGAGCCAGTGCTCGAACATGCGGTCGTAGCGCCGCGTCCCGCGCCACCTCGCGGTCGGGATCGAGACGGGAATCGGGTGGCGGACGATGACGACGAACGCCGCGCCCGGGAAGAGCGCCTGCAAGAAGCGGGTCTTGAGCAGGTTCGGCGGCGATTTCTCCAGCAGCACCGGCCGCGAGAGGTCCCAGTGCCGCGACCACTCGTCGAAGATCGTGCGCGCGCTCTCCGCCGTGACGAGCGGCGAGGTCTCGGTCAGGTGGGACTCGGGCGCGAAGCCGAAGCGCCCCGGCCCGCCGTACTCCTTCGCGGCCGGATAGACCCTCTGGAGATGCTGCCCCTCGTCGGCCGGGACGCCCGTTCCCGAGAAGCCGCTGACCTCCGGGTGCGCGGCGAGGAGGCGCGCGAGGAGCGTCGTGCCGCTCCGGTGCAGGCCGGCGAGAAAGACGAGCTGGTGGCCCTCCATCGCGCCGCATCGTATGTGGCGGCGCTTAGCCCTCATCCGGTCGGATAGCTTCGCTGCGATGCGCACGCGTTCCCTCGGCGAGGGCGGCCCGGAGCTCTCGGTCGTCGGTCTCGGCACGAACAACTTCGGCGGCCGGATCGACTACGAGCAGTCCCTCGCCGTCATCGCTGCGGCGCTCGACGAGGGCGTGACCCTCTTCGACACGGCCGACATCTACGGGCAGGGGACGAGCGAGGAATTCATCGGCCGCGCGCTCGAAGGGCGCCGCGACCGGGTCCTCATCGCGACGAAGTTCGGGAAGGCGATGGACGAGCGG
This sequence comes from Gaiellaceae bacterium, assembly GCA_036273695.1. Classification (GTDB taxonomy): domain Bacteria; phylum Actinomycetota; class Thermoleophilia; order Gaiellales; family Gaiellaceae; genus Palsa-739. The sequence goes on along the minus strand of DASUHE010000041.1, from coordinate 57,396 downwards.
CCCGAGGAGCGGCGCGGCAACCCCGACTACGTCCGGTCGGCGGTCGAGAGCTCGCTTCGCCGGCTGCGCACCGATGTGATCGACGTCTACCAGATGCACGAGCCCGATCCGCTGACGCCGATCGAGGAGACGCTCGGCGCGCTCAACGACCTCGTCCACGACGGCAAGGTGCGCTGGCTCGGCTCCTCGAACTTCTCCGCCTCGCAGATCGAGGCCGCCGAGGAGGTCTCGCGCGGTGCTGGCTTCCATCGCTTCGTCTCGGTCCAGAACCACTATTCGCTCGTCGAGCGCGAGCCCGAGGACGAGGTGCTCCCGCTCTGCGAGAGGCTCGGCATCGGCTTCCTGCCGTACTTCCCGCTCGCGAGCGGCCTGCTCACCGGCAAGTACACCCGCGGCGTGGCAGCGACCGAAGGGCGCCTGGCCGGGCGCGAGATCCCGGACGCGCGCTGGGATCGCGCCGAGGCGCTCCAGCGCTATGCCGAGGAGCGTGGCGCCTCGCTGCTCGAAGTCGCAGTCGGCGGCCTGCTCGCGATGCCGGCGGTGTCGTGCGTGATCGCGGGTGCGACGAAGCCCGAGCAGGTGAGGGCGAACGTCGCCGCGGGAGCGTGGCAGCCGAGCCCGGCGGACGTCGAGGCTCTCAGGGCGCTTCGCTGATCTCGTCCGGCGAGCAGTTCCGGCGGTTCTGAAACCGATTCGGAGGGCGCGAACGGCGCCGCTCGAGGGCGGCTGCGGATTACGCGTTTGCGGGGACGATCGCGACCTGCGAGACGCGCTTCGTCTTCGGGTTGATGCTGAACACGGTGGTGGCGGTCGGGCTCTCGTATTGACAATGCGTCGGGGTCGACATCCCGATGTCGATGAAACAGGACACCAAGACCCGCTGCTGGAGCTGCCGAAGCGATGACCCGACGCCGAGACCGGAGTGGGTCTTGTATTGCGCCGAGCGTGTCATGACTATCGCCGCGGCGGTCGGGTTGGCCACATGGACCCGGCGGCTGGGTTGCTCGAACCCGTCACGCACCCAGATCGGTGGATACTCCACGTAGATGTGAGACATGGGATAGGAGATGAAGACCCTGTCACCGAGTTGCACAGGGAGACCACTTCCCAGAGTCTCGCTGATCTCCCGGTGCGGCTCCCCGTAGCGCACCGGGCCGAGGCGCCGGCCGAGAACGATGGCGGTGGGGTGATCGAGATGAGGGCTGGCGGTGCCGCAGATTGCGGCGAGGGTGACGAAGAGCAGCACGACGGATACGTCGAAGAGAACGAAACCGTCGAAAGGCCTGCGAGCATCGCTCGCTGACCTCATCGTGCCGACTCCCACTTTCGGAATCCGCAGTGCGGCGGCCCCGCCTTCCGCTTGAGCGGAACGTGTGTGTATCGGTTCTCGAGCTGCCAGCCGTGCCAGATGATCTTGCCGCCGGCATTCCGGGCGACAAGGAAAGCCGACGGAACCCGCGGTGGGTGCGCATCGATGTAGACGTTGTTGATCACGGGCACGGTGACAACCGGCCGGCACGTGTTGAGCGAGAGCACTTGCACTGATCGAACGCCGTTTGCGGCGACGCCCGCGAGGAGCCCGAAGTCGTACAAGACCACGCGGCTACACCAGCTGCAACCGAGCTGCTTCACACGGACCCCGCTGACGAGGGACAGATCCATGATCGGTCGGGTTTGCGACGGGAAGGGATGGGCGCGCAGCCATGCCTGGGCTCTCGCCCCCGCCTTCCGGCCGTAGCCGAAATTCGAGCCTGCAGGCAGCGCGAACTGTCCACCGTCACGGCTGCATCCAGCACGTATGAGTTGAAGCTCGTTCGGGTGGCCTTTCCAATTCAGCGTTCGTGGGCGCAGGCCCATGTAGAAGCACAGACTGTGGTCCGTCTTCTTGCGTGCTGAATAGACCCCGATTCCCTGGCGGAAGGCCAACCGCCTGAAGGTGCTGGGCTGCGCAGCTACGGCGGTCGCGAGCCCGAGCTTCTTGAAGGGTTGTCCCTCGAGATACCCCTTGACGGCGGAGTTTGCGTGAGCCCGCGTCCCGTGATTGGAGAAGCCGAACAGGGACGGCGCGGCGACGGCGACGGCCGCGATCACGAGCGCGAGCAGAACGAGGGCGGCCGCGAGGACAGGCCTCGACGACCGCATTCGCCGCGGCCAGAGGATCGTCGGCACCCAGGCGCGCGGCCTTCCTTGTTCGCGAGCGATCTCACTGAGCAGGTGCTGCTTCCGAGCCGCAAGGTGTCCCGCGGGAAGATCGCGGGGCGCTGGAAATGAGATCTCGGTCACGGCTGGCGTGCCTCCTGGAAGTCGGTGCTCTTTGCCGGTTCGTGTCCGCAGCCCTGATCGAGTTCCCGCAGGCGGGTGCGAGCGCGCGAGAGGCGTGAGCGCACGGTCCCAATCGGGAGGCCGAGCGCGAGAGCGGCGTCTTCGTACGCCAGTTCCTCGACCGCGCAGAGGAGGTACACGTCCCGCTCACGCTTGGGCAGCTTCGCGAGAAGAGCGAGGGCTGTCCGCGCTTGCCGTTCATCGTCGAGCCGCTCGGCCACCATCCGGGCGAAGTCCGGTTCCGGCTCGAACCTCGGCGTTCGGCTCAGGGCTGCCGCGTGGCGCCGCTCAGATCGTCGCTGGTTGCGGACGACGTTGGTGGCGATCCCATACAGCCAAGGGAGCACCTTGTCCGGCGGCAACTCTTTGTCACGACGACGCCACGCCTCCAGGAACACGACCGAGAGCATGTCCTCGGCAGTCGTCCAGCTCCCGACTCGGCGGAAGCAGTAGTTGCCTATCGCTTTCGCGTGACGCTCGAACAGAGCCCCGAACGCGTCGCGGTCACCGGCGCGCGAACGTGTCCAGAGCTCGGTGTCCGATAGCTCCATCGACCCTTCATGTCCGGAACCCGCTACCGGGTTCCCGGCGAGATTCTCACACGAGACGCGAAGCGCCTCAGGCAGCGGCGACGTCGCCGAGGCGGTAGCGCAGGTCGTTGAGGCGGGCGTGCCAGTCGTCGGAGAGCGCCGCGACGCACTTCATCGAGCGGCACGCGAGCTCGACGAGCTCGGTCGGCGGGATGCCGTGCCGCTCCGCCCATTCGCGCTCCTCGTCGGAGAGGTCGTCGGGCGGCTCGCCGGCCGTCGAGGCCACGAGCTCGGCAGCGCGCACCGCCCGTTCCGCGGTCTCTTGGTCGGGCTCGTCGCATGCTGCCGCGAGCGTGTCGTGGAGGGAACGCCAGTCGTCCATCATGGATCGAATTCCACCTGGTCGAAGAAACGAAGCACCGTGTGGCCGGGCCTTACCCGGCTCTGCAGCGTGCGAAGCTCGTCGTCCGAGGCCTCGCCGAGCGCCCGCTTGACCGCGAGCCAGGGAAGGTTGAAGTCCTCCTGGATCATCATCGTCGAGATGCGCGGGTTGATCTCGATCACCTTCTCGCCCATGAACTGGATGCTGAAGAACCATTCGAGACCGAACTCGGCGACGACGCGCTCGGACGCCTCGACGAGCTCCGGCGCGTCGAGCGTCACGAAGTACATGCCGAGGCCGCAGCGCACGGACTCGCGCGTCCGGGTCGCCTGCAGGACGATGCGGCTGCCGTCGGCGATCCCGTCGACCGTGCGCTCGGGCTCCGTCAGGAACTCCATCACGAGCAGGTCGAGCCCGTCCTCGGGCAGCAGCTCGACCGCTTCCTCGAGCCGCATCGCGAGGGCTCCCGGACGCTCGTTCAGGAGCTGATGCGTGCGGTCGACGCTCGGGTCGAGCACGCGGAACCCGCGCGAGCCCGAGGAGAAGACGGGCTTGAAGCAGACGGGCCGGTCCGGATAGCCGAGCTCGCGTGCAGCCGCCTCGACGCCCGCGGCGCCCGTCACCCGGCGAAAGTCGGGAGCGCCGACGCCGATCCGCTGCATCGCCTCGAACGTCTCGCCCTTGTCGTTCGAGCGTCGCTCCGCCTCGGGGTTGCAGATCATCACCGGCACCGGGAACTCGCCTCGGCGTGGGGCGAGGTGGTGCAAGTCGTGCGACGACTCGGGCAGCACGACGTCGACGCCTTCCGTCTCGACGAGCGCCAGAAGCGCGTCGGGAAAGGTCGGATCCGCGCCGGCCGGGACGAGATGGAACGTGTCGCAGAGGTGGCGGCCGATGGCCCGCTCGGACATGTCCACGCCGACGAGGCGCACCTCCCGCTCGCCGTTCTCGCGCAGTGCCCGCAGCAGCCGGGCCGCCCCGGGTGCTCCGCAGGCGGTGACGAGAATCGTGCTCATCCTGCGCCGATGCTACTTCTGGAGCGGCCACTACACTCGCGGTCGGGTGGAGGTGATGGTCACAGCGTGAGCCGTTCCCGCATCTTGCGCACCGGCGGGACGCTCCTCGTCACCGGCCTCGCAACCGCCTACATCCTCTGGCGGGTCGATCTCGGCCGCACGGGACACGTGCTCGCCCACGCGAGTCTCGGCTGGTGGCTCGCGGCGTGCGCGATCTGGGTCCTCTCGGTGTGGCCGGTCGCCTGGCGCTGGCTCAAGCTGCTCGCCTCGGGCGGCGTGCACGAGCGGCTCGGCTGGCTCGTGCGGACGACGTTCGTCTCCTATGCGGCCGCTCAGGTCCTGCCGACCTCGCTCGGCGGCGACGCCTCGCGAATCTACGAGACGGCGCGGCGCCATCCGGGCTTCCGCGGCCCGGTCGCGGGGACGGTGCTGCTCGAGCGGGCGCTGGGCGGCGCCGCGACGCTGCTGCTCGCGGCGGCGGGCTTCGTCCTGGCCGTCGGCCGCTACTCGGTCGGCGGCTACCTCTGGGTCGAGCTCGCCTTCGTCGTGCTGAGCGCCGTCGGCGCGTTCGTCCTCTTCTCGACCCGCCTCCATCCCGTCCTGCACCGGCTGAGGCCCCTGCTGCACCGGCTGCGCGTCGAGGCGATCCTGCGAGACGTCTACCTCGGCCTGCACGCGTACCGCACGAGGCTGCGGCTGCTCGGCTGGGCGTTCGCGCTCACCGTCGCGGTGCAGGCCGCACGCGTGCTCGCGATCTGGTGCGCGGGCAAAGCCGTCGGCGTCGACCTCTCGCCGCGGGCCTATTACGTGATGGGGCCGCTGCTCTTCCTCGTCATGCTCGTGCCGTTCACGATCAACGGGCTCGCGGTCCGGGAATCGTTCTTCGTGAGCTTCCTCGGGGCTCTCGGCGTCTCGGCGGACCGCGCTTTCTCCGCCGGCCTCCTGTTCTTCGTCGCCACGATCGCGCTCGCGCTGCCCGGGGCGGCGATCCTCGCGTGGGAAGGAGTGCGCACCCGCGCCGTCCCGGGGCCTGCACGATGAACTGGCTCGCGCATCCCGTGGTCGAGGTGCGAAGGCCGACGTTCGCACCGGCGGAGGCCCTGGGGCGGCTGGCGACGCCGGCCGCCATCGGCGCATTGCTCGGAATTTCGAGGCTCCTGCCCGAGACCGGCGTCGGGCTCTGGGTGCGGCTCGCGGCGGCGACGCTCGTCGTGCTCTTCCCGGGGACGCTCGTCGCGCGCTGTCTCGGCCTGCGAAGCGCGGCGGCGGCGTTCGCAGCCTCCGTGACGCTCGTCGGAGCAGGGCTCGCGCTGACCGTCGCGCTCGGAGCCTCGCTCGACGTGACGCTCGCCTTCGAGCTCGGAGCCGGCGCGCTCGCGTTCGCCTGGTCGCTCGCCGGCGGTGAGCCGGACGGCGTGCGGATGCCCGGCGGAGCGCGCTTCATGCGCGGCGTGCTCGTCCTCGGCGGGATCGGGCTCGGCGCCGGCATCTGGTTCGTGCAGGGCGCGTTCACCGGCGACGTCTTCTTCCACCTCGGCCGCATCCGGAAGCTCGACACGCTCGGCTCGCTGTCGCTCCACGACGTGGGGGAGTTCGCGCACGGCGGCCTGCATCCCGGCTACGCGTTCCCGCTCTGGCATGCGTGGCTCGCGCTCGTGGCCAGGCTCGCGGGCGTCGATCCGACGAGCGTCGCCGCGCACGAGGCGAGCATCCTCGTGCCGATCGCCGTCGTCCTCCTCTTCGAGATGGGCTGGGCGATCTTCCGCTCGACCGGCCTGGCCGTCGCCGTCGTGCTCGGGCAGCTCGCGTACAAGGTCTTCGCGCAGGGGCACGGCGGCGTCTACCGCTTCCTCTGGGAGCCCGCGAGCGTCGCCACGCAGCTTCTCGTTCCCGCGGCGATCGCGCTCTTCTTCTACTTCGTCCGCAAGCCGACCTGGCCGGTCGGGGTCATGCTCGCCGCGACGTCGGGCTCGATCGCGCTCGTCCACCCGACGTACGCCCTCTTCCTCGCGATTCCGCTGGGAGCGTTCGTCGTGGCGCGCGCGCTGCTCGCGCGAGGGACCGACCTGAAGACCGGCGTCCTCGGCTTCGTCGTCTTCGGCCTGCCGATGACGCTCGCTTTTCTCTGGCTCAGGCCGGTCGTCGACGAGACGATCCCCATCTCACCGAATCCCGCGCAGCTGCGGCAAAACCTCCACCACTACCGCGCCGACCTCGTCGTGCACTCGCTCGCCCGCTACAGCCTCGCCCCGGCTCGGATCGACCGGAACGGAGCCGTCGCGGTGATCGCGCTCCTCCTCGTGCCGCTCGCGTTCTTCGCGCGGCGGCGGCGCTGGAGCGCGCTCGTCCTCGGAGGAACCGTCGCGGTGCTCGGGATCGAGCTCTGGCCGCTCGTCTTCCCGCACTTCTCGAACGCCGTCTCGCTCTCGCAGTCGCGGCGGGCGTCCGGGTTCATCCCGTTCGCCGTCGCGCTCGCCGGCGGGGCCGCGATCGTGAGCCGCTTCTCGCGGACGATTGCGATCGCCGGCGCCCTCGCCTGTGGGATCTGGCTCCAGGTCGCGTACACCGGCGACTTCGGCCTCCGCGCCCCGAAGACCGAGCCGGCCTGGGTCGTCTGGGCGGCGCTGTACGGAGCCATTGCCGCCCTCGTGCTGGGCGCGCTCCTCGCCTGGCGGCGCGGCGCGAACCGGCCGGTCGCGCCCAGACGCACGCGCGGGGTCATTACCGGCCTGGCGGTCTTCCTCTTCGTGCTGCCGGTGGCCGTGCACGGGTTCTCGCACTGGACGCCGCAGACAAAGCGAGACCGCGACGCGCTGACGCCGGGGCTGATCCGGTTCCTGCAACGGGATGTGCCGGCTCGCTCGATCGTCTTCTCGGACCTCGCGACGAGCTACCGCGCCATCGCCTTCGCCCCGGTGTACGCGGTGGCGGTGCCGCCGACCCACGCAGCGAACACGCACCCGAACGAGCTGATGAAGCGCAGACGGGCCGTGCTCAGGTTCTTCACGCATCCCTCGCTCGAGGAGCCGCAGGCCTGGAACGCGCAGTGGCTCGTCCTCACGCGCTCCGGGCCCGTGCAGGCGATGGAGCACGGCGGCCTGCGGCCGGCGTACGAGGACGGCAAGTTCGTCGCCTTCCGGGTTCCGCCCGGGTAGTGCCGCCGTGCGCCGACTCGCCCTGCGGAAGTCGCCGTCCGAGTACGACGACGCCTTCATGGACACGATGGCCACCGAGTACCTCGAGCGGACGCCTTGGACTCGACTTCGCCTCGAGGCGCTGCACGACCTCGTGGAGCCGACGGCGGGCGACCGGATCGTCGACCTGGGGTGTGCCGCCGGCGCGCTGACGCACTACCTCTCGGGGTTCGGCGCGACGGTCGTCGGCGTCGACTCGGAAGCGCGGGCGATCGCCAAGGCGCAGTCGCTCTTTCCCGGATTGCAGTTCAGGCAGGCGGACGTCGCCGACCTGCCGTTCCGCGAGGCGTCCTTCGACAAGGCGGTCGCGGGAGATCTCGTCGAGCACCTCGACGATGCGACGTTCCGGGCGATGCTCGGCGAGCTGCAACGGGTGCTGATCCCCGGTGGAACCCTCGCGATCTACACGCCGAACCCGCTGCACCTGATCGAGCGGCTCAAGGCCCACGACCTGATCCTCGCCCAGAACCCCACGCACATCGGCCTGCGGACGGCCGACGAGCTCGTGGAGGCCCTGAGAGATTGCGGCTTCGTGGTCGACCGCGCGGACTGGCGGCCCAGCTTCTTCAGCCTGCTGCGACCCGTCGAGCAGGTGCTCGGGCGGCACCTGCAGACGTTCCGCTACCGGCTTTGCGTGCGCGCGCATACCGTTCCGCCGGTGATGGAAGCGTGAAGGTCCTGCTCGTGACGCGCCACTTTCCGCCGAGCAGCGGGGGAGGCGTGCAGCGGCCGCTGAAGTTCGCGACGCATCTGCCGGCGCTCGGGATCGAGACGCACGTGCTCACGCCCGACGTGGGCGGCTCGGCTCCGGCGGGAGAGGAGCTCGAGCTCCCGACCCAGGCGTGGATTCACCGCGTGCGCTACGTCGGCCCGCAGGCCGGCCGCCCGTCGGAGCAGCTCGCCGTGAAGCAGGGCGTCGCGCGCCTGGGCACCCAGGCGGCGCTGCTCGGACGCAAGCTGCTCGTCCCCGACGAGAACGTCCCCTGGAGCACGTTCGCGCTGCCGGTCGCGATCCGGCTCGTCCGGCGCGAGGGGATCGACGTCGTGCTCACGACGTCGCCGCCGCCTTCGCTCCACCTCCTCGGGGCCGCAGTCAAGCGGGCGACGCCCGCCGCCTGGGTCGCCGACCTCCGTGACCCGCTCACCTCGCATCCCCACCGCCGCGGCTACGAGTCGCAGCTCGCCCGGCTCAAGGAGAAGGCCGTCGGCGGCGTCGGGCGGCTCGTCGCGTCGCAGGCGGACGCGATCGTCGCGGCCTCGGACGCGATCGCGGAGGAGATGCGCGCGCTCGGGCCGAAGGCGAAGGTCGTGACGATCGAGAACGGCTGCGACTTCGACGACTTCGCCGGCCTCGAGCACCGCGCCGGCGACCGCCTGCGGATCACGCATGCCGGCCACTTCCACGGCAAACGCGACCCGAAGCCCTTCCTCCGCGCAGTCGCCGAGTCGGGACTCGACGACGTCGTCGTGCGCTTCGCCGGCGACTTCCGCGCCGCGGATCGCGAGTACGCCGAGTCGCTGGGCCTCGGCGACCGCTTCGAGCTGCTCGGCAACGTCACGCGCCGCCGGTCGCTGGAGCTGCAGCGCGACTCCGAGGCCCTGCTCCTCCTGATCCCCGAGTCGGGCGGTCGCGGCCGCGGCGTTCTCACGGGCAAGATCTTCGAGTACCTGGCCGCGGAGCGGCCGATCCTCGCCGCCGTCCCGCCCGACGGCGCTGCGGCGCGGCTTCTCCACGACACCGGCGCCGGCGTCGTGGTTCCATCCGACGACGTGGACGCGCTGCGAGCAGCCCTGGTCGACCTACACCGGCGCTGGCGGGCGGGCAGCCTCGACGGCACTCCGCTCTCGGAGGAGTGGCGCGCACGGCTCTCGCGCGGACGGCGCGTCGAGGAGCTCGCCGACGTGCTGAGGGAGGTCGCGTGACCGCGGCGGCTCTCACCGCCGCGCCGCGCGGGGCCGCGGTCCCGCGCACGCAGGAGCGCGTCGTGACGGGGCTGTTCTTCGGGTCGCTGTTCGTGGCCACGTTCGAGAAGGTGCACTGGGGCTCTACCGGAGCGGTCGGGATCAACGACATCGTGACGATCCTGTTCCTGATCGCATACGTCGTGACCGAGCGGCGTCCGCTGCCGCGGACGAGCGCGATCGTGCTCGGCTTCTTCGCGGCCTTCGCGCTGGTCTACCTCGCCGGCTACTGGAACATCGAGACGAAGCAAGGGCTCGACCAGTTCGTGAAGGGGATGGTCAAGTTCGTCATCCACTGGGCCTTCATGGTCACCGCCGTCGGCTATCTGGTGCAGCGCGGCGAGCGGTTCTTCTGGCGGGCGCTCGGGTGGTTCGCGGCAGGCTTCATCGCGAACGCCGTCTACGGGATCCTCGAGCTGGGCGCCGCGCTCGCCGGGCACAACCTCGACAGCCTCGTGCTCGTCCCGCTCACCGGCGGCGCGAGCAAGATCAACATCTTCGGGGCGATCGGCGGGCAGAACATCTACCGCGTCAACGCCCTCACCGGCGACCCGAATCACTTCGGCGTCATGCTCGTCGTCCCGCTGCTGATGCTGACGCCGGTCTACCTGCGGCTGCCGCGGCGGCATCGGCTGAAGCTGCCGCTCGCGGTCGTGCTCGCGTTCCTCCTGCTCGTGGACATCGCGACGCTCTCCCGCAGCGGCGGAGTCGGCCTGATCGTCGGCGCCCTCGTCCTCGTCGTCCCGTACCGCCGCTTCTTCCGCACCCGTCAGTTCCTCGCGCCGATCGGAGCTCTCGCGGTGATCGTGCTCGGGGTGCTCTACACGCACAGGCACTTCTTCTCGGTGCTGCTGCGGGAACGGGTCTCGACGCAGGGCAGCTCGGCGAACGCGCACTTCGCCGTCTACAACTTCATCGGGCAGATCCTGCACATGCACCCCCTGCTCGGGCTCGGCAACAACAACTTCTCCGTCTACTACGAGTTCGTGACGGGCCAGGCCAACTTCGGCGCGCACTCGTACTGGGTCGCGGTGATCGTGGAGTCGGGCCTGCTCGGCCTCGCCCTCTGGATCGTCTTCCTCCGCTACGTCTTCGTGCGGCTCCTCGCGGCACGGCGGCTCGGACGGCTGCTCGACCGGCTCCGCGACCCGCAAGGACCGCATGTGCGGCCGCTCGCCTACGGGATGACCGCGGCCCTGATCGGGACGATCGCGGCCAACTTCTTCTACCTCACGATGCAGTTCTATTACTTCTACGCCTTCCTGGCCTTCGCGCTCGCGCTGCCGGTCGTCTTCGGCGGCCGCGCGCGCGCGCAGCCGGCCTGACGCCGCGTGCGGGTCGTCGTCCTCACGACGTCGTGGCCGCGGACCGAGAGCGAGTTCGCAGGGCGCTTCATCGCCGACGCGGTCGAGCGGTTGCGCGAGCGCGGGGTCGAGGTGGAGGTGCTCGCGCCGGGCGCAGGCTTCCGGGACTTCGGGCTCGCGTACGGCCGGGGCGTGGCGGCGAACGTCCGCCGGCGCCCCTGGCTCGCACCGTTGCTGCTGCTCTCGATGTGGCGGGCGGTGCGGCGGGCCGCGCGTGGCGCCGATCTCGTCCACGTGCACTGGTTGCTCACCGCGGCGGTCGCGCGCTTCGCAGGACGGCCGTTCGTCGTCACGCTGCACGGCTCGGGCTCGGCGGGCCGTTTCTCGGACGTCGAGCTCGCGCGCCGCCGCCCGGGTCTCGTGCGCTGGCTGTTGCGCCCCGCGGCCGCCGTGATCGGCGTCTCGGAGACGGTCGCCGCTCCGGTCCGCGCGGCCGGCGTGTCGGCGAGCGTGATCCCGAACGGCGTGCGCGTCCCCGCCACGGTCGGGCCGCCGGTCGAGCCGCCGGAGGTGCTGTACGTCGGCCGGCTCTCACCGGAGAAGAACGTCGACACGCTCGTCGAGGCCGTCGGCGACCTGAACCTCGTCGTGGCGGGCGACGGGCCGCTGCGCGATCGCGTCCCGAATGCGCTCGGCGCCGTGCCGCACGCCGAGGTGGAACGGCTGCTCGAGCGGGCCTCGGTCTTCGTGGCCCCGTGTGAGCGGGAGGGGTTCGGCGTCGCCGCGGCCGAGGCGCTCGCCTTCGGCAGGCCGGTCGTCGCGGCGGCCGGCGGCGCGCTGCTCGAGCTCGTCGACGACGGCGAGACGGGCCTCCTTGTGCCGCCGCGCGACGCGCCGGCGTTGCGCGCGGCGGTCGAGCGGCTGCTCGCGGACCGCGAGCTGCGCGAACGGCTCGGCCGCACGGCGCACGCGCGCGCGCAGGACCGCTTCGGCTGGGACGCCGTGATCGAGCGGACGCTGGACGTCTATCGAGACGTCCTCGAGCCAGACGGCGCTAGCATCGCCTCGGCATGAAGGGAGTCATCCTCGCCGGCGGGTCGGGCAGCCGGCTCGCTCCCCTGACGCGCATCACGAACAAGCACCTGCTGCCGCTCTACGACCGGCCGATGGTGACGTATTCGGTCGAGGCTCTCGTCGAGGCCGGCTTTACCGAGCTCATGCTCGTGACGGGGGGCACGCACGCCGGGGAGTTCTTTCGCCTGCTCGGAAACGGCCACGAGTATGGAATCGAGCGTCTGTTCTACGCGTATCAGGATCGGCCCGGAGGGATCGCGGAAGCGCTCGGACTGGCCGAGCGATTCGTCGGTCGTGACCGCTGCTGCGTCCTTCTCGCCGACAATGTGTTCGAGCGCCCGCTCGGCGCGGTGGTGGAGCGGTTCGCGGCACAGGAGCGAGGCGCTCGGGTGGTCCTGTCCGAGGTCGGCGACCCTGAACACCTTCGACATCTCGGCGTGGCCGAATTCGACGGCGAACGGATCACCCGGATCGTCGAGAAGCCGGCCGAGCCCGCGAGCCGCTATGCCGTCACCGGCGCGTACTTCTACGACGCACAGGTCTGGGACATCCTCCCGACTCTCGAGCCCTCCGGGCGGGGCGAGCTCGAGATCACGGATCTCAACAACTGGTACGTGGAGCGCGGGGAGCTGGAGGCAGACGTACTGGACGGCTTCTGGGGCGACGCCGGCGAGTCGATCGAGGCGTACTACGCCGTCAACGACTTCGTCCGCGGGAGGCGCAGAGGATGATCGAAGGGCTACGCCGCTTTCCGCTCGAACGTCACGCCGACGAGCGCGGCTGGTTCGCCGAGGTCACGCGCGCAAGTGCGCTGCAGAAGCCGATCCGGCAGATGAATGTGTCCCATTCCCGCCGCGGCGTGATCCGCGGCCTCCACTATCACGAGCGCGGACAGGACGACATCTTCGTCTGCCTGGCGGGCATGGTGCGCGTCGTCGTGCTCGAGCGGACGAGCGGTCAGACGTTTGTCGAGGACATCGGCGACGAAAACCCGGTTGCGATCTATGTCCCCGGCATTCACGCGCACGGCTACGAGGCCCTGACGGACGCGCTGTTCACCTACCTCGTCACCGAGGAGTACGACGCCGCCGATCCCGACGAGCAGGGGATTCCGTGGAACGATCCGCGCGTCAAGGGGCTCTGGAGCACCGACGCTCCGATTCTCTCGGCGAGGGATGCAGCGTGAGGCTCCTCGTCACCGGCGCGGCGGGCTTCATCGGCTCGAACTACGTGCGCAGACGGCGCGAGCAGCATCCCGACGACCATGTCGTCGCGCTCGACCTGCTCACGTACGCCGGCGACCGGCGCAACCTCGAGGGGCTCGAGGTGCGCCTGGTCGAGGGCGACATCGCGGATCTGGAGCTCGTCGAGCGCGTACTCGCGGAGGAGGAGATCGAAGTCGTCGTCAACTTCGCCGCTGAGTCGCACAACAGCCTCGCGGTCCTCGATCCCGGCCGCTTCTTCCGAACCAACGTGCTCGGCACGCAGACGCTGCTCGAGGCCGCGCGCCGCCGCGGTGTCGTGCGCTTCCACCACATCTCGACGTGCGAGGTGTACGGCGACCTGGCGCTCGACTCCGACGAGGCGTTCACCGAGGAGTCGCCGTACCGTCCGCGGACGCCGTACAACGCTTCGAAGGCCGGAGCAGACCTTGCGGTCCGCGCGTACTCCGAGACGTTCGGCCTGCCGGTGACGATCACGAACTGCTCGAACAACTACGGGCCGCGCCAGTTCCCCGAGAAGGTGATTCCGCTCTTCCTCACGAACGCCCTCGACGACCGCGAGCTGCCGCTGTACGCGTCCACGCAGAATCGGCGCGAGTGGCTGCACGTCGACGACCACTGCACGGCCATCGACCTCGTCCTCGACGCCGGCCGGGAGGGCGAGACGTACAACGTCGGCTCGGGCGTCGAGCGCTCGATCGAGGAGATCGCCGACCTCGTGCTCGAGCTGACCGGCAAGCCGGAGTCGCTGAAGGCGATCGTCCCCGACCGTCCCGGCCACGATCGCCGGTATCTGCTCGACTCGTCCAAGCTCCGTGACGAGCTCGGCTGGCAGCCGGCAATCGACTTCGAGAACGGACTCCGGGGCACGGTGGAGTGGTACGTCGCCAACCGCGCCTGGTGGCAGCCGCTCAGGGAGCGGGCTCTCGTGCGCGAGACCGCGTGGAGCTGAGCCGGGGCGTCCTCGTCACGGGCGCGGCCGGCCAGCTCGGGACGGCCTTGTGCGAAGAGTTCGCCGACGTCGGGGTCGTCGCGCTGACACGCGCGGAGTGGGACGTGACCCTTCCGCCTCCGGTCGGGCTCCCCGAGGCGGACCTGCTGCTCCACGCCGCGGCGTGGACGGATGTCGACGGGGCCGAGGCGGATCCTCAGTCCGCCGCGGCGGTCAACGTCGGGGGGACGCAGCACGCGGCGGAGCTCGGGGTGCCTCTGGTCGTGCTCTCGTCCGACTACGTCTTCGACGGTGGCAAGGGCGAGCCGTACGTCGAGTCGGACGCGCCGAATCCGCTGTCCGTGTACGGGCGCACGAAGCTCGAGGCCGAGGCCGTGGCGGGGGACGACGCCTGGATCGTGCGAACCTCCTGGCTCTTCGGCTGGACGAGCACGAACTTCGTCCGCACGATGCTCCGGCTCGGCGCCGAGCGAGACGAGGTCGCCGTCGTCGACGACCAGCATGGCTCGCCGACGTACGTGGGACACCTCGCGGCCGGATTGCGCGAGCTGATCGAGCTGCCGCGGGGGCTCTGGCATCTCGCGGCGGGCGGCGACTGCACGTGGGCCGAGTTCGCCGAGGCGATCTTCGAGGAGGCCGACCTGGACTGTCGCGTGCGGCGGATCGCCACGGCCGAGCTCGGGCGGCCGGCGCCGCGGCCCGGGTATTCGGTGCTCCGGAGCGGGCGACCGGATGCCCCACGCCTACCGCACTGGCGCGAGGGACTGCGCGACTGTCTCGAGCGGCTCGGATCGTAAGGCCGCGAACGCGCTGGTCCAGTACCTTGCGGTGGGTGGCAGCGCCCGCCGCACCGGAGGTCTCCGTGGTCGTGCCGACGTACCAGGGGCTGCACCATCTCGAGAGCTTTCTCCCGTCTCTCGCCGCACAGACTCTCCCGCACGAAGCGATCGTCGTGGACAACGCGTCGACGGACGGGACCGGCGACTTCCTCCGCGAGCGCTGGCCTCAGGTCCGAGTGATCTCCTTCGCGGAGAACCGTGGCTTCGGCAAGGCCGCGAACGCCGGAGTCGAGGCGGCGAGCGCGAAGACCGTGGTCCTGCTCAACAACGACATCGTGTGCACCCCCACCTTCCTCGAGCGGCTCGTCGCTGCGCTCGATCCAGGGCAGGGGGTGGTGATGGCGGCACCGGTCCTGGTGCGGCTGGGCGACGAGGGGAGGATCGATACGGCGGGGATCGTCGTCGACCGGACGCTTCACGGCTTCAACCACCTCTACGGCGAACCAGTGGAAGTGCTCGAGAACGGCGTGTTCGACCCGCTCGCCCCCTGCGGGGGTGCCGCAGCGTTCGATCGCTCGGCATTTCTCGAAGTGGGCGGGTTCGATCCGGCGTTCTTCGCCTACCTGGAGGACGTCGATCTCGCCGTTCGCTGCTCGGCGCGCGGCTGGAAATGCCGGCTGGCGCCGACCGCGGTCGCCGTTCACGCGCATTCGGGGACGCTCGGAGAAGGGTCACCGGCGAAGAACCGGCTCACTGCGTGGGGGCGCGGGTACATCGTCGGGAAGTACCGCCTTCACACGCGTCCGCACCTGTTCCTCTGGGCCACTGGCGGGGAGGCTGTGATGGCGGCGGGGAAGGTCGTCCTCGATCGCGACCTCTCGGGCACGAAGGCGTTCGTCTCCGGATTGCGAGCCGGCCTGCGAGCGCGAGCCGAGCCGTTTCCCCGCCTCCCGGCCGGGCCCGCGACCCTTTCGCCGCTCGGCGGCTTTCGGCGGAGGCTGACACGGCGCTTCAAACTCCCCACGCGGGTCGGCGAATGACCGGGATCCGCGCTATACAGGAGCGCGTGGGGAGCACCTCAACCGGCTACGCGGTCGAGCCCAACGCGTACGGGGAGCGGCGAGAGAGCATCTCACGGTCGGCCACGCGCTACGCAGTGCTGGCGCTGACGCTCGTTTGCATCGTGGCCCTCACGGTGCTGAAAGCCGCGGGCAAGGACTCGGGGATGGCGCCGGACGCGCTCCGCGCGCTCTTCGCCGTCGCGTTCGTGGTCTTGACGCTCCTCGACTTCCGCGCCGCCGTGGGGGTGGCGATCTTCGAGCTCGTCCTCGGCGGTGCAGGCGGACGCTGGATCGACTACGGCGGCGGCGTGACCGGCCGCATCTTGATGGATGCCGTCGTGACGTTGCGCGCCGTGTGGCTGACGATCGCCGACCGGCGGCGGGGGCGGAGCCTCCTGCTCGGCCGCTACGGCGCCCACGCGATCGCGCTGGCGATCGTCATACCCGCGATCTGGATACCTCTCGGCATCCTCGACGGCAACGGTCGCCACAACGCGGTCTCCGACGGCAACGGCTTCCTCTTCCTCGCGTTCGTCCTCGTGATCGTGACGCTGCTGAGGGCGGGCGACGGCGGCTGGTTCCGGAGGCTGTTCTTCGCCGCCTGCGCTGCGAACGCGGTGGGGTATCTCGTGCTGATCCTCGTTACCACCTCCGGCGCCGTGAGCCTCGACAGCGTGCGGGAATGGCTGAGCGTGCGCCTCTCGATGGGCGGCGTGATCGGCTACATGCCGAACGGCGACTACCGGCTGTTCACCGCCGGCAGCCTCTTCGTGCAGGTCGGCTTCGTGCTGGTCGCGCAGCGGCTGCTCGCCCGGCCGCGAGATCCGAGGCTTTGGCTCCTGGGTGCGATCCTCAGTGTCGATCTCATCGCCACCTACACGCGCGGGCTCTGGCTGAGCGCGCTCCTCAGCGTGGTCATCCTCCTGGCCCTCGAAGTCCGCGGGGTGAGGCAGCTGGGACTCGCCTTGGCGGCTCCGCTCGCCGCGGGTGCTCTCGCCCTGGCGATCACCCCCCTCTGGGGCTTCTCCCTCTACGGCTACGTGTTCCATCGGGCCGCATCGATCACCGCCACCGGCCAGCCCGCCTTTCGCGGCCGCATCACGAATCCGAGCTTCGAAGCCTCCCTGCGCGGCTGGGCCGTCGGCGGCTCCCGCTCTGTGCGCATGCTGCGCACGGCAGCGGTGGCGCGCGCCGGCACCCACAGCCTGCAGCTCTCCAACTCGAAGTCGGACGAAGACTCCTATGCGTTCCAGAACCTCGCGGTGAGGCCGAAGAGGGACTATGCGTTGACCGTGTGGGTGGATGCGCGAGGGCTGCAGCAGCCCGCACTCGGCGGCAGGGGCGTCCTCGTCTGGGACGCGCAGGACGGAGTCACCTACACCGTCCCGTTGACGAGCGCGACAAACGGGTGGAAGCGGCTTTCGTTCACGTTTCCAACGCACGCGAAGGCGAAGGACGTGCAGATTCGGCTGTATGCGCCCGAGGGACGGGTGTTCTGGGACTCCGTCCGTCTCACCGCCCGAGGTCGGGCGGCGCCGGGCATGCGGGCCGCCGGACGAAACGTGCAGACCAGCTCCATTCCGGAGTCGTCGGCCACGCAGGGGATGGCTCTCGGCTCGTCGGGCAGTGGCAACGATGCCGCCGGAGCCGCATCCAACGCGTACAAGGTCGCCGAAGCCAAAGCGCTCTGGGGCTACATCAAGCACCGGCCGATCTATGGCTATGGCTTCGGGAAGGTCGCAGGCGACTTCTCCACCGGCTACTCGTACGAGCTCTCGTACCTCGACATCCTGCTCAAGGCGGGGCTCATCGGTCTGCTGCTCTACCTGTCCTTTCCGCTCAGGCTGGTTCGTGATGCGCTGCGGGACAGGCGAGGAGTCGGCACCGCGGGCGTTGTCGCGGGCGTCGTCGTCGGCATCCTCGCGGCAGGTGCGACGAATCCTTACCTGTTCGCAGCCTTCGGCCTCATCTCGATTCTCGCGATGGTCGCCTGGCTCGAGCAGGCGCGACCCGACGACGGCGAGCTCTCAGAGCCCGCCGTCGGCGGCGCTGACCAGCTGTAGGAGCTTTCGCCCAAGGTTGGCGTACTCGTACGAGTCGAGATCGAACTCGGAGCTCGGCTCGTACACCGTGCCGGCGGCCGACCAGCGTTCGACATAGGTCTCGAGCGCGGCGGGAAGCGATTCCGAGTCGCCCGGATCGGCGACTGTATGCTCGCCGGCCGCACCAAGCAACGCAGCAGCTACGGATTCGCGTTCGGTCACGGCGAAGATCGGCTTTCGGGCCGCGAGGTACTCGAAGACCTTCGCAGTCGTCGCACCGGCGCCGCCCGGGATGAGCAGGAGGCCGTCGGCGGCCTGCTGCAGGCCGAGTGCGCGAGCGCGCGGCAGCAACCCGAGCACGCGTACGACCTTGCCGAGATCACCCTGCGTCAACACCGTACGCTCGCTCTCGCTGATCGGTCCGGCGACAACGAGCTCGACGCGAGATGCGAACTCCCGGTCCTTGGCGAGGCGGGCGAGTGCGTCGAGAAACGCCTGCGCGTCCCTGCCGCGATTGACCACCGGCTGCTCGCCCACGTCGATCGCGAGCAAACCGGTGTAGACGAGCGAGAAGCGGTCAGGGTCCAGGGTGGGGCTCTCGTCCGAGGCGTCGGCGATGACTGTCCGGTCGAACCCGTTGGAAATCGTGAACGTCGGTACACCGTGACGTTGCGCGACCTCAGCGGCCAGCGCGTCGTTCACAGCCGTCACGATCGTGGAGCGTCGCGCGATCTGTCGCTCCAGCACGCGGTCGACGATGCGGAGTGGCGCGGGATGGCGCACGTCTCTGAGCCAGCCGTCGCGGTAGTCGGCGACCCAGCGGATCCCGAAGGCGCGAGCCACGAGTCCGAGCAAATGGGTGGACTCGGGCCCGGATGTCGTGACGATGACGTCCGGCCGGTCGGTGCGGATCAGCTTGAGGAGCTGGAACAGGGCTTGTGGAAACCAGGAAACCGCGGTCGGATCCGGAGCGATGTAGTTCGCCCACCACCGCGGCCGGCTGCGAGCTTCGAGTGGACCGTCGCGGTAGCCGACAAGAGTCTGGTACTGCGTCCGAAACCGAGTCCGGAGATCGTCAGCTCTGATGATCCGCCGCGCTTCGTCGTCCTCGTAGGAGCCGGAGATCTTGCTCGTCAGCACCGTGGTGCGGATGCCGGCGGCCTCGAACGCATTCCGGAGCCCCGCAGGTCTATGCGCAGGCACGGCATTGCAGGGTGGGTAGAGGTAGGCCGCCATGAGGATATGACGGATCGGCGGGATGGGGGCTCGCCGGTCGGGCCGCCCGCCTTCTGGGGTGACTCTGACCCCGGACAAGCCGCGCAGAATAGCCGACCGTGGACGCGCCATCGCCGCCCCGCGCGACGGGTACCGCATGGGTGGACGGTACTCTTGGCGGGTGCTCGGGGGCTCGAATCGGTGGCGCGCGGCTTAGGTCGCGGGCGCGCGACCCGGGGCCGACCTCGAGCAGATGACCGAGTCCTTACGGAACGAGGGTCAGGGCCATCGCGCCCTGGCGAGGTTGTCGTCAGGCGTGCTTCTCACGAATGGCCTCGCGGCGGTCGCGCTTCTCGGGACCACCGTGCTGACCGCCAGGGCGTTCGGCCCCGGGGGCCGCGGCGAGTACAGCCTGGCCACGTTGTGCGTGACGATCGTCGTGGCCCTCGGGAGTCTGGGCCTCGGCGCTGCGGCCGCGTATCACGCGGCACGTGGAACGTGGCCGCGACCGCTGGCCTTCGGCAACGCGACCTTGCTCGGTTTGCTGGTGGGGCTGGTGCTCCTGGCGGGGGGCGCGTGCGTCGTCTTCGCCGGCGGTGTCACGTTCAGGGGAGTTCCCGAGGCAGAACTGGGGCTGGCGCTGCTCGCGGTCCCGTTCGTCCTGGCCGTGGCGAATATCCAGTCCGTCTACCAGGGGTTTCGCAACTTCAAGCAGTACAACCTCATCACGCTGGGGCAGGCGGTGTTGCCGCTCCCGCTCATCGGGGTTGCGATCTTCTTCGGGGGCGGCGTGCGCGCCGCAATTCTCGCGACGGTCATTGCGGGGTTCGTCTTGTTCGTGGCTGTTCTGGCTCGAGCTCGCCGCTCGACCGGACTTGCCTGGCGTCTCGAGCTGCCGTATGTCCGCGCGCTCGTCTCGTACGGCGTGCGCACGCACCCAGCGAACGTCCTCGCGTTCCTCGGATACAGGCTCGACGTATTTCTCGTCGACGCATTCAAGGGTGCCGCGGCGGTCGGTCTCTACGGTGCCGGCGTGGTGATCGCCGAGGGTCTCTGGATGCCGTCCCAAGCGGTCAGCACTGCGCTCTTTCCGACCATTGCGGCCGAAACGGACGAGTCCGCGCGTCGATCGCTGACGCCTCTCGTCGTCCGTAGCACGCTCTGGCTGACGGCAATTCTCGCGGTGATTCTCTTCTTTCTGGCTAGCCCTCTCGTCGACCTTCTCTACGCCACTCGCTTCGCTGCCTCGGCCGGCGTAGTGCGCATCCTGGTACCGGGGATCGTCCTCTTCTCGGCCGCCCGCGTCGTGGGCAACGACATCGCGGCCCGCGGCCGGCCTCTCGCCAATTCTGTGGTTGCAGCCGTCAGCGTCGCGTGCAACATCGCGTTGAACGTGTTCTTGATTCCCCGCTACGGAATCGACGGCGCGGCGTGGGCAAGCACAGCCTCCTATTCGGTGCTGTTCGCCGGGACGATTGCCTTTTACGGCAAAATCACGCGAGTCCCGCTGCGTACGCTCCTCGTCCCCTCGCCCGAGGACGGCGCGCGATACATGCGGCTCGTCAAGCGCCTGGCGGGCCTCACCTCATGACCGAGCCCTCATCGAAACTCGTTCGGACGCTCAGAAGAACCCGGGAGGGTCTCAGCTTCGGGTCACACCTCGCGCACAAGCTCGGATTCGACGTCAGCCCTCGTTTTGCAGGTGTCGCCTTGTCAACACCCGATGCCGACACCGCGTGGACGGTGGCCCTACAGATAGCGGTCGGCGAATATCGCTGGCCGGGCCTCATCCCCGCGCGGGGGTGGCGGGTGGCCGACGTCGGCGCGAACATCGGCGTCTTTTCGCTCTGGGCGGAAAGGCTCGGGGCAGACGTCACGGCATTCGAGCCCGAGCCGAGAACGTTCGAATCGTTGGTCGCGAATGTCGAAGGCCGGCGGATCTCGCCCAAGCAGGCGGCGCTCGTAGGTCAAGCGGTACCCACCGTGCGGCTCTATCTGAGCGAGCTCATCTCGACGAGGCACACGGTGCTGGGGAAGGAGATCGAGTCGGGGGAGCCCCTGCGCGATTTCGTCGAGGTGCCGGCGGTCACGCTCGCGGACGTGGTCGGTTCCGGGTGCGACCTGCTGAAGCTGGATTGCGAGGGCACCGAGTTCGAGGCTCTACTCGGCGCAGACGACGACACCCTGCGGCGTTCGCAGAGGATCATTCTCGAGTTTCATCGATTCGCAGGTTCGCCTGAGGTGATCGTCGATCGTCTCGAGGCCGCCGGGATGACGGTGAGTGTCCTCGCGGAAACCGAGTCGGTCGGGCTGATCGGCGCGCATTTCGGCTCTGCCTAGCGGGCCACCGTCTACCGGCGGCGCGCGTCGCGGGCGGCATCGGGCGACTCGGCGAGCACCGACTCATAGATCCGCCCCAGCTGCTCTCCGACGACTCCGAGGCTGTAACGGTCCCGGGCAGCGGCACTGATCGCGGCTCGGTCGAAGATTTCGAGCGTCGCAAGCACGTCGTCGAGGGCGTCGGCCAGCGCGGCGGCATCGTTGGGAGGTACGAGTCTGCCGCTCGTCTCGTCCACGAGCTCGGGGATACCGCCCACCGTCGTCGACACGACGGGAAGCCCGGACCCGAGCGCCTCCACCACGACGCACGGGAGGTTGTCGAAGCGGCTCGGGAGGACGAAGAGATCGGCTTCCCGCATCGCCTCGGCGATCGCGCTCTTCGGCCTGGACCCGTGAAAGGTCACAAGCTCTCGCAGGCCTAGCTCGGCAGAGGACTTCTCGTAGTTTGTCTTTTCAGGCCCGTCACCGATCACGTCGAGCCGCCAGTCGCTCCGGCGGGCGCGCAAGTCGGCGAGTGCGCTCAGTAGCGTCGGGAAGCCTTTGTGTTGCGACGGCTCGAGATTGCCGACGAAAAGCAGCCGATGCTCGGCCGAGCTCGTTCGCTCGGGGCCGGGAGCGAAGAAGAGCAACGTGTCCACGACGTTCGGAACGACCTCGAATGACCCGCTGATGCCGTAACTCCGGATCGCCTCCTGCAGATGTCGAGAGACCGGTAGAGCCCTTGCCGCGCGGCGGTAGGCATAGCGTGCCTTCCGAGCCTCGGCGCGGCTCAGCGTCCGCCGTGGAAAGCCGGTGAACTGCTCGGTGATGACGAGCGGGACTCGAGCCCGACGCGCGATTATCGCGGCGGGCACGCCGGCTCCGTACACGTGGGCGTGGATGACGTCAGGTCGGAAGCCTGAGGCGCGCAAACGACGGTAGGCGGCCAAGGCGCTCCACAGGTAGAGCGGATACGAGCCGCCGCGGACGGGGACTCCCCGGTGCGAGACGTGATGGGTCTCGATTCCCTCCGTCAGCGTTGGGTCGAGCTCTTCCTCCATCGCCCAGAGATCTCGGCCGAGCTGCGAGGTCGGACCCGCGAGGTGCACGACGACGACCCGATGGCCGGCGTCGCGAACGGCCTTGGCGTGCTCCCGCACGAAGACTCCTCCGTACGTGAAATCCGCAGTCGGGTACCAGCTGGTGAGGAAGAGGACGTTCACGAACGGTCGTCTGCGCCGTCCGCGGGTCTCAGCCGGCCGGTTCGCCGCGTGACGAAGAGCCGGCCCTTGCGCGCGAAGTCACGGAGCCTGCTCCGACGCAGCTGTGACGCCGCCTCGCGAAACCGGTGCGCTTTGAACAGCTCCACGGCCAGGGTCGTGTCGCTCCGCGCGAGCGCACCGCGTATCCGCTCCTGCGCATCCGCCGGGAAGTCGTACGTCGACGAGAAATGGCGAAGCGCGACCTGGTATCGCTCGACCATCTCGACGGCGTTCGACGAGACGCTCTCATGACCCCGGTACCAGAGCGCGAGCGGCTCGTCGAGGTAGTCGAATCGCGTGCCGCGAATTGCGAGCTTCAGCCACAGCCCGTAGTCCACGTGGCCAGGGGCTGGGAGTCGCGTCTCGAACCCATCGACGCTCTGGAGCAGTGTCCGCGAGGCCATCACCTCGGTGGGGATGAGGAATGCCTGGTCGAGCCAGTCGTCGATCAGGGGCGTCAGGATCTTGCCGTCGCGGGGTCGCGCGAGCGTGCTGTAACGCACCCGGCTTCCGCCCTGAACCACGTAGCAGTCGGTGTAGCTGAAGGCCGAGTCCAGCTTCTCCATGAACGCCACTTGACGGGCGAGCTTCTCGGGCAGCCATTCGTCGTCGGCGTCGACGAAGGCGACGAGGTCGCCCGTCGCCTCCTCCAGTCCACGGTTCCGGGCTCCGGCCTCACCGAGATGGGCTCCGCGGACGTATCGCACGCTGTCGAAGCCGCGCGCCGCCTCGGCCGTGCCGTCGGTCGAACCGTCGTCGACGACGACGATCTCGAAATCCCGGAAGGTCTGCGCCTCGACCGACCGGATCGCGCGCCGGAGGAACGCCTCGGCCTCGTACGCCGGAATGATGACGCTGACGGCCGGCATCGAACGTTCGCCGAACTAGGCGGTGCCGGCCAGGTGGACCCGCTGTCGGGCGCGGGCGAGGGCGGAGGCCGTCGCGGAGGCGAGGAACTTGAGCGCGATGCCGAGGTACACGAACGCGTTGAAGAGCGGCCCGCGTTCGGGGGCCAGGTGGGCGCGGTAGTACCGGTACATCCCGTAGTGGAATGCGTAGTTGAGGCGCAGGCGCCGGTGGTGCCCGCTCGTTCCCGCCTTGATGTGGACTGCCTCGACCGACGGTTCGTACCAGGTCGTCCAGCCGGCCTGCGCGGCGCGGTAGCAGAGGTCGAGGTCTTCCATGTACATCCAGTAGCCCTCGTCGAACAGCCCGATCTCGTCGAGCATCGCGCGTCGCATGAGCATGAAGGCGCCGTTGACGGCGTCGACCGGCCCCTCGCTGACCTCGGGAGCCCGGTACGCAGCGAGAGGGGCCGGTGCGCGGTCCGAGCGGCCGAGCCGGAGGAAGTGACCGAGCGCCGAGGCGGGCGTCGGAAACGAGCGCCGGGCCGCATGGTCGAAGGTCCCGTCCTCCTGCACGAGCCTGCAGCCCGCGATCCCGATTCGCGAATCGGCGTCCATCAGGCGGAGCAGCGTCTCCAGCGTCCCTGCCGAGAGCTTGGTGTCCGGGTTCAGGACGAGCACGTACTCCGCGCCCGAGTCCCGCAGCACGAGGTTGTTGGCGGCGCTGAAGCCGACGTTCTCATCGAGCGCGATCAGCTTGACCTCGGGGAACTCGCGCCTGACGACGTCGGCGGTTCCGTCGCCCGAGGCGTTGTCGACGACCGTGACCCGCACTCCCCGGGCAGGTGCGTGCTCACGCACGGACTGCAGACACCTGCGCAGCAGTGGGCCGCACCGGTACGAGACGATCACGACGTCCAGCATGGCGCTCCACGGTAGCGAGCTTCCCCGGCGTGGAGGTCTACGGGCGGCGGTGGCGCCAGACGCGCAGCCCGCTGCCCCCGACGAGGAGAAGAGCGGCCCCCGCGAGCGCGATCAGGAAGGCCCCGGGACCGGAGCCGAGATCGAACGCCGAGCCGACCGCGCTCGGCTCGGTCGCGAAGCTCGACGAGGGGTTCGAGCGAAGGAGATCCTTCGGCCGGGTGCTCTCGACGAGTGCCAGTTGCCTGCTGTATTTGCCCGCGTGCTTCACAGCTTTTTTCGTCTGCCCGGTGTTGGGGATGGAGGTCGAACCCGGCCCACCACCCTGATGTGTTTTGCCCGAGGACGTTCCGCCGCCGCCGCCGCTCGGCAAGCACTCTTTGTAGACGTTCTCCGCGGAGGTGCTGTTGTTGCAGGCGAGCGCGACCGTCGGCGCTGCGAGCACTGTTGTGAGGGCCACGCCGGCCACGGCGGTGGCCATGAGAAGCCGGTTCAGCCCCCCGAACACGGTCGATATGGTAGCGGGCCTTGCTGCCGGCTAGCGTAAACGGAAGGCAAAGTCTGGTTCTGCGCGATGTCGCCGTAGGAACCGGGGTTGCGGCCGCCGTCTTCGCGCTTTCGTGCGTGAACGGTGGCTTCGCCCCGACGACGCGGGCGTATGCGGGGATGGCAGCCTGGTGGCTGCTGGGCGTGGGGGCGGCGTTCGGAATCGCCTCCGCGCGGTCGGGCATCGCGCGCGTGGCGGTGGTCGCCTTGGGGCTCTTCGCGGCTTTCGCGGTCTGGATCCTGATCTCGATCAACTGGGCCTCCGACGCCGAGCGCGCGTTCGCCCAGTTCGACCAGGTCGCGCTCTACGTCGCCGTGCTCGCGATCGCGATCGTGCTGGCGCGGCTCGTGCCGGCTCCAGTCTTGGTCGGCGGAGTGGCGACAGCCCTCTGCGCCGTTGCCGGCGTCGCCCTGATCAGTCGCTGCTTCCCGAGCACGTTCGGATTGCAGGCCGGGTTCAAGGAACTGCCGGCTCTGAAGAATCGGCTCAGCTTTCCGCTCGGCTACTGGAACGGGCTGGGGATCGAGGTCGCACTCGCCTACCCACTGCTCCTTTCGATCATGACCTCGCGGCGCTCTCGGGTGGTGACCGCGCTGGCGGCCCTGCCGTTGCCGGTCCTCGCCGCCGTCATGTACCTCACCTCGTCGCGTGGCGCCTTTGCCGCGGGCGCGGTGGGCATCGTCGCGTTCCTTGCGCTGACCCCGCGACGGTGGCCTACCCTGACGGCGATCGGCCTGGCGGGAGCCGCCGGCGCCGTCGCTGTCGCCGTGCTCGTACCGAAGCACGCTCTCGTCGACGGCGATGTCGACACCGCACTCGGCGTACACCAGGGGCACCACGCAGCGTTGTGGATCGGGGCCGCCTGTGTGGCCACGGCGCTCGGCTGGGCCGGGCTGGCGGAGATCGGGAAGCGCGTGCCGTCGCCTCCGCGAATCGCGGGGCAGGTGACCGCGGCCGCCCTCGTCCTGG
Source organism: Gaiellaceae bacterium (assembly GCA_036273695.1). Taxonomy (GTDB): domain Bacteria; phylum Actinomycetota; class Thermoleophilia; order Gaiellales; family Gaiellaceae; genus Palsa-739. The sequence goes on along the minus strand of DASUHE010000041.1, from coordinate 31,477 downwards.
TCGTCATCGCGGCGATCGTCCTGGCGCATCCGGTCGCGAAGTTCGACAACTTCAAGCGCAATCCCCCCATCGGCAACCAGACGACGAATCATCTGCTGAACAGCTCGGGGAGCGGGCGCTGGCAGTTCTGGAGCGCGGCGGTCTCCGAGTTCCGGGCCCATCCGCTCAACGGCGGCGGTGCAGGGTCTTGGAAGGCGTGGTGGCTGCAGCACGGCTCGCTCAGGGTGTACTCGGAGTTCGCGCACTCGCTCTATCTGGAGGCGCTCGGGGAACTCGGGATCGTCGGCCTTCTCCTCATCGGAGGCGCGGTCCTGGTCGCCCTCGGCGGCGCGATTCGATCGGCCCGGCTGCTCCAGAGCGGTGACGTCGCGGCGGCCGCGGCGTGCGCAATCGCCTTCTTCGTCGCCGCTGCCTACGACTGGGTCTGGCAGCTGGCGGGTATTGCCCTCGTCGGTGTCGGGATGCTCGGTTTCGCCCTCGGGGCTCTTCCCTCGACGCGCGCAGCTGCGTCAGGTCGTTTCGGTGCGCTGCGACCTGCGCTCGCCCTGGTCGCCGTGGCGGCGATCATCCCGCAGTACGTCGTGCTCTCCGCGGGAAGCCACTTGAGCAGCAGCCATGCCGCATTCGACGCCAACGACGCGGGGCGGGCCCGGTCCGAGGCCTTGGCGGCCAAGGCGATCGAGCCCTGGGCGGCGAGCCCGTATCTCCAGCTCGGTCTCATCTCGGAGGCAGAGGGACACTTCGGGTCGGCCGCGCACTGGGTGGACGAGGCGATCAAACGCGCGCCGCGCGACTACAGAAATTGGTTCGTTGCGGCGCGGATCGAGGGGGAGCTGGGCAAAGCCGGGCCCGCCGTCCGGGACCTCCACGAGGCGCGAAGGCTCTACCCCTACTCGACGGCGTTCGCGGGAGGTCCTTGAGTGGCGGCCGTCGGGAGCCGAAGCTACCTTGTCCTGCCAGTTCAGGCGTGTCCTGCTTGGTCGCCCTGGAGGCCGCCGGTGTGAATGAACTAGACGTGGTTGCCGCAGCACGTACCGGTCGCTCGCCGGACGAGATCGGTGTCGGCCGTGCGTTCGCGCCCTATGGGCCTGAGCCGCTCCTGCGGCGAATGCTCGCCGTCGGCGACATCCTTTCGATCGCCGCGGCGGCCGTCATCGTCGGGCTCTGGGGAAGCGGCCCGGCGGCGGCGTTCCTGCTCGTGCTCTTTGCGCCGATCTGGATCGTGACGGCGAAGCTCGCCGGTCTCTACGACCGCGACCATCGCACTCTGCGTCACCTGACGGTGGACGAGCTCCCGTGGCTCGTCGTGTGGACGTTGAGCAGCACGGCGCTCCTGACGTTGCTGCTCGCGCCGTTCCCGGCCCTCGATCTGACGGCCGACGACCGTCTGCTCGTCTGGGGCACGGCACTGGGGCTCGGTTTCAGCTTCCGCGCCGGCATGCGAGCGCTCTGGCGGCGTGTCACGGCCCCGCAACGCGTGCTCATCGTCGGCGACGGGCCCCTCGCCCAGGCAGTCGTCCGCAAGCTCGAGCTCTTCCCCGACATCCACGCGGAGATCGCGGGCCGGATCGAGAGCTGCTCGAGGTTGCACGAGCGCCTCGACGAGATCGGCGAGAACGTCGACCGCATCGTGATCGCCTGCAGCGAGCTGAGCGACAACCTGCTCGAGAATCTCCTGCCGTTCTGCCGTCTGCGAGGCGTGAAGCTCACCGTCGTCCCTCCGACCCGCGGCATGTTCGGAACCGCCACGCATCTCACGCACATCGCCGAGTTGCCTCTGCTCGACTACAACACCTGGGACATCTCGCGGACGACCGTCGCGCTCAAGCGCGTCCTGGACATCGTCCTGGCGCTGATCGGATTCGTCCTCGCGCTGCCGCTGTTCTTCCTCTCGGGCCTCGCGACGGTGCTCGATTCCGGCTTTCCGATCTTCTTCCGCCAGACCCGCGGCGGCGAGCACGCGCGCCCGTTCCAGATGCTCAAGTTCCGGACGATGGTCCGTGAGGCGGAGGCCAAGCTCCCAGACCTCGTCCGCTTCGACGAGCTGGCCGATCCGATGTTCAAGCTCCGAGCCGACCCCCGGGTAACCCGCGTCGGGAAGGTGCTGCGACGCACGAGTCTCGACGAGCTGCCGCAGCTGATCAACGTCCTCAAGGGCGAGATGTCGATCGTGGGGCCGCGGCCCGAGCAGCTGGATCTCGTCGCGCGTTACGCGCCGGAGCACCAGTTCCGGCTGCACGTCAAGCCGGGCATCACCGGTCCGATGCAGGTCTATGGTCGCGGCGAGCTGACCTTCGAGGAGCGGCTCGCCGTCGAGCGCGAATACGTCGAGAATCTCTCGCTCGCCCGCGACATCCGGATCGTGCTGATGACGCTGCCCGCCGTGTTCGGGCGGCGGGGCGCGTTCTAGGCCCACCGGCCGGATCCCCGGCTACGATCGCCGGAGGTGCGGGTCGTAGGGTCTTCCTTCAGGACGTTTGCACGCTTGCTCGTGATCGGGTCGGCGTGCGCGATCGCGGTCGTTGCGGCCGCGACCTCGTCGGCTGCGAAGGCGGCACAGCAGCACGTCATCTCGACGCGAGCGACGATTCCGCTGCGCACGGCCTTCTTCGACCGGATCTTCGAAGGCCCCGAGCAGGCGACGGCGTTCACGATGGCGCAGGCGGCGGGAGCCGGGTACGTGCGGCTCGCGGTGCCGTGGCGCTCGATCGCGCCGGCCGTGCCCACCTCGGGCTTCGTCGCAACCGACCCCATGTCGTCCGAGTACAACTGGGCCGGGATCGACCTGACGATCGAGGACGCGGCCGCGGCGGGCCTGACGCCGATTCTCGACATTGTCGGGACGCCCGAGTGGGCCTACGAGAAGCCCGCGTCCGGGGTGAACGCAGGGTCGCCGGACATCGCCGACCTCGGCGACTTCGCTGCGGCCCTCGCGTCGCGCTACGACGGCCTGACGCTGGGCCTGCCGGCCGAGCACGTCTTCCAGGTGTGGAACGAGGCGAACAACAGCCTCGACCTGAACCCGGCCAGCGCAACCACGTACCGGGAGATGGTCAACGCCGTCGCAGACTCGGTCCATGCGGTCGATGCGACGAACCTCGTCGTCGCCGGCTCGCTCGACCCGTTCGGGCATCCGAAGACCAAGAAGCAGGCGTGGTATTCGGTCGCGCCCCTCGCGTTCATGCGCTCGCTGTTGTGTCTGTCGAAAGGGGCGCACCCGCACGCGACCTGCCACCACCCTGTGCGCTTCGACGTCTGGTCGCATCACCCGTACACGTTCGGCGGTCCGTTCGGGCACGCGAAGCTGCCCGACAACATCGAGCTCGGTGACCTGCCGAGGATGCGGGCGTTGCTGCAGGCGGGTGTGCGGCTGCACCAGGTCGTCTCGGCCGCCCCGGTGCAGTTCTGGGTGACCGAGTTCGGTTGGGACACGAATCCGCCACGGCCGCATGCCGCCTCGCTCAGCCTTGCGGCGCGCTGGACGGCGGAGTCGCTACACCAGATGTGGCTCTCGGGCGTGTCACTCGTGACGTGGTTCCTGCTCGAGGACTACCCGAGCCCGAGCCCGTACCAGAGTGGTCTCTACTTCCACTCTGCGTCCCTGGCGGACGCGCAGGCGAAGCCCGGTTTGACCGCGTTCCGCTTCCCGTTCGTCGCGTACCTGCAGAAGAAGAAAGTCAGCATCTGGGGACGCGACGCGACGAGCGACGGGGAGCTCGTCACGATCCAGCGCCGGCACGGCCGGAGCGGAGGCTGGCGGACGGTGGCGCGGGTCTCCTCCAATGCGAACGGCATCTTCCTGGCGACGCTGAAGCTCAAGGCGACGAAGAAGGACTGGCTGCGCGCGGTCGCTCCCGGCTCCGGCAACTCACTCGCGTTTTCCCTCACCCGCCCCAAGGACCCGAACATCGGGCCCTGGGGGAACTAGGCGCCTCGCCCGGCGAACAAGTCGTAAATCTTCGGCAAAGACGGGCTCGGCGCAAAAAGATCGCTTGTAGCGTGTCGCTGGGTGCGGGTCTCTTCTCGGTATCTCTCGTTCGTCGTCGCAGCTCTCTGCCTCGCTGCAGCCGCAGCGTCGGCAGGCCTAGCCGCCGGCGGCAACCACAGGACGTATCAGACGCCTGCGTCGCGTCCGCTGCGCACGGCCGTCTTCGATCCGTTCCGTCTCAACGAGCCCGAGGCGTTCGCGATGACCCGCAAGGCGGGCGCACGGTACGTCCGGTTCACCGCCCCGTGGCGCAGTGTCGCGCCGGCTGACCGCCCCGCCGATTTCGTGCCTTCGGACCCGACGTCGCCGGGCTATTCGTGGTCGGGTCTGGACACGCTCGTGAGCAACGCCGAAGCTGCCGGATTGACGCCGATCCTCGACCTCGGGAGCCCGCCGAAGTGGGCGTATGCCAACAAGCCGCAGGGAGTCAATGCAGGGACGCCCAAGATCTCCGCGCTCGGCGATTTCGCGACCGCCCTCGCCACGCACTACGACGGAACCGCCGCCGGCGTTCCGGCCGTCAACGTCTTCGAGGTCTGGAACGAGCCGAATCTGAGCATCGATCTGAACCCGGTCAGCGCCGGCAACTATCGGGCCATGGTGAACGCCGTCGCCGCTGCCGTGCACGCGGTCGACTCGGCGAACCTCGTCGTCGCCGGCGACCTCGACCCGTTCGGCCATCCGAAGAGCAAGAAGCAGAAATGGCACTCGGTTGCGCCGCTCGCGTTCATGCGCTCGCTGCTGTGTCTCTCGAAAGGCACGCATCCGCACTCGACCTGCGGCAATCGCATTCATTTCGACGTGTGGTCGCATCATCCGTACACGTTCGGCGGCGCGTTCGGCCACGCGAAGCATCCGGACGACGTGGAGCTCGGCGACCTCCCGAGGATGCGGGCGCTGCTGCAGGCGGGGGTGCGGCTGCATCACGTCGCCTCGAGCCACTCGGTGCAGTTCTGGGTCACGGAGTTCGGCTGGGACACGAATCCGCCTCGGCGGCACGCCGCCTCGCTCGGACTCGCCTCTCGCTGGACTGCGGAGTCGCTCTACCAGGCCTGGCGCTCGGGCGTCTCACTCCTGACGTGGTTCGATCTTCAGGATCGCCCGAGCCCCAGCCCGTACCAGAGCGGCCTGTACTTCCACTCGAACTCACTCTCGAGCGCACGGCCGAAGCCGGTGCTCACCGCTTTCCGCTTCCCCTTCGTCGCGTATCTCCACCGGTCGACGATCAGCGTCTGGGGACGTGACGCTACGAGCACGAAGGCGCGTGTCACGGTCCAGCTACGGCACGGTAAGAGCGGGAAATGGCGGACCGTGGGGATCGTCACGGCGAACGGCGGCGGCATCTTCAAAGCGGCCCTGAAACTCAGGGCTGCGAAGACGGACTGGCTCCGCGCCGTCGCTCCGGGCTCAGGCAAATCGCTCGCTTTCTCCCTCACCGTCCCGCGCGCGTCGCACATCGGTCCCTGGGGCAACTGAGCGGCCCCACAGTGCGCCCCTCGTCTCGGTACGCGCTCTTGGCGGTCGCGACTGTCACGGTCGTTGCGGTCGCAGCCTCTACGAGCTCTGCCGCCCGCACCGGCCACGGCACATACACGACCCCGTCGACGCGGCCGCTGCGGACGGCTCTGGTCGATCCGTTCGATCTCAACCGGCCCGATGCGCCGGCGTTCGCCCTGACACGCAGCGCGGGTGCGCAGTACGTCCGGTTGACGGTCGTCTGGAGCTTGGTCGCGCCGGCCGATCCTCCCGCCGGCTTCGACGCGTCGGACCCGGCCTCGCCCGGCTACTCCTGGCGCGCCCTCGACGCGACCGTGGCGGCGGCGGAAGCTGCCGGTCTCTCGCCGATCCTCGACATCGTCGGGACTCCGGTGTGGGCGTACGCGAATCACCCCGACGGCGTCAACGCGGGCTCGCCGGAGCCTGCTGCCCTGGGAGCGTTCGCGCAGGCTCTGGCCGGCCATTACGACGGCGAGAACGGCCTGCCGCTCGTCCGTGTCTTCGAGGTCTGGAACGAGCCGAACCTCAGCCTCAACCTCTGGCCGGCCGCCGCTTCCGTCTACCGGGCCATGGTCAACGCGGTCGCCGCTTCGGTCCACGCGGTCGATCCGAGCAACCTCGTCGTGATCGGAGGGCTCGATCCGTTCAGCCACCGTAAGACCAAGAAGCGCTCGTGGTACTCGGTCGCGCCGCTCGCGTTCATGCGCTCGCTGCTTTGCGTATCGAAGGGCGCGCATCCGTCCTCGACGTGTCAGCAGAGGGTGGATTTCGACGTCTGGTCGCACCATCCGTACACCTACGGCGGCCCATTCGCCCACGCCCGCCTGCCTGACAACGTAGAGCTCGGCGACCTGCCGAAGATGCGTTCGGTGTTGCGGGCCGGCGTGCGGCTCGACCACGTCGTTTCCGCGAATCCCGTGCAGTTCTGGGTCACGGAGTTCAGCTGGGACAGCAGCCCGCCACGGAGATCCGCCGCTCCCCTTGCGCTCGCCGCCCGCTGGACGGCGGAATCGCTCTACCAGTCGTGGCATTCCGGCGTCTCGCTCCTGACCTGGTTCGGGCTCGAGGATCAGGCGGGATCGAGTCCGTACAAGAGCGGTCTCTACTTCCATTCCGGCTCGCTCGACGATGTCCGGCCGAAACCGGTGCTGACGGCGTTCCGCTTCCCGTTCGTCGCGTATCTGCACCGCACCGCGGTGAGCGTCTGGGGCCGGGACGCGACGAGCGACGAAGAGCGCGTCACGGTTCAGCTTCGGCACGGCAAGAAGGGCCGCTGGCGGACGGTCGGGACCATCGCCGCCAACTCGAACGGCATCTTCGAGGCCGCGCTGAAGCTGAAGGCGACGAAGAAGGACTGGCTGCGGGCGAAAGCCGCCGGGTCGGGAACGTCGCTCGCGTTCTCGCTCACGGTGCCGCACCACCCTCACATTGGTCCGTGGGGCAGCAACTAGGCCGAGCTCGCCGCTAGCTTTGCCGGCGTGATCGCGGCTCTCGTCCTCTTCTGGGGCTCGCTCGCCGCGCTCGCGTGGACGCATGCGCTCTATCCGGTCGCGGTGGCTGTCGCTGCGCGGGTGCGCACCCGGCGGATCGCGCTCGACGACGCGTACGTTCCGTCCGTTGCGGTGATCGTGACCGCCTACAACGAGGAGGGCTCGATCGAGCGGCGGCTCGAGAACCTGCGCGGACTCGACTATCCCCCCGAGCTGCTCGAGCTCGTCGTCACGTCGGACGCGTCGACCGACAGGACCGAGGAGCTCGCCGAGGCCGCCGGCGCCCGCGTGATCCGGAATCCGCGCGGCGGCAAGGTCGCGGCGCAGGACGCCGCGGTGCGGGCGACCGAGGCGGACGTCGTCGCCTTCTCCGACGCGAACGCGACCTGGGCTCCCGACGCCCTGCGCAAGCTCGTCCGCAACATCGCCGACCCGCAGGTCGCGTACGTCTGCGGCCGCCTGCGGCTCGAGACGCCCGGCGGCTCGAACAAGGAAGGCGTCTACTGGCGCTACGAGCTCGTCACGCGCGCCGGAGAGTCGCGACTCGGCTCGGTCACGGCCGGCAACGGCTCGATCTACGCGCTCCGCCGGTCGGACTACGCAGAGGTCGATCCGCGCTTCGGGCACGACCTCTCGCTGCCGTATCTCATGGTGCAGCGCGGCCGGCGTGCGGTCTACGAGCCCGAGGCGCTCGCCTACGAGCGGCCCACGCCGACGAACGAGAGCGAGTACCGGCGCAAGGTGCGGATGTTCGAGCACGCGTGGCTGATCGTGCTGCGCGGGCGCATGCTGCGCGGCCAGGGCCCCGGCTACGTTCTCGCGCTCGTCTCGCACCGTCACCTCCGCTACGCGAGCGGGCTGCTCCATCTGATCCTGCTCGGGAGCTCGATCGCCCTGTTCGGCCGCAGCTGGGTGTACGCGGTCGCCCTCGGCCTTCAGCTCGGGGTGCTTGCGGCGGCGCTCGTGGGCGTCGGGATCGCGCGCTATTACGTCCTGATCACATGGGCGACCGTCGTCTCGCTGTGGAACTACCTCCGCCGCGGCGTGCCGGCGACCTGGGCGCCGCAGCGGGAAGGGGAGCTCGCGTGAACCGTGCCGCCGATCTTGCGATCGCCGGGGTCGCGCTGCTCGTCGCGTCGCCGGTGCTCGCCCTCGCGGCGCTCGCGATCAAGCTCGAGGATCGCGGGCCCGTCCTCTACCGCCAGACGCGCGTGGGCAGGGACGGCGTCGACTTCGAGCTGCTCAAGCTGCGGACGATGGTCGTCGGCGCCGAGACGATGGGCGCGGGCCTCTCCGTCGATCGCGGCGACTCGCGCATCACGCGCGCGGGCCGGCTCCTCCGGCGGCTCTCGCTCGACGAGCTTCCGCAACTCTGGAACGTCGTGCGCGGCGAGATGAGCGTGATCGGGCCCCGGCCGACGCTCCGCTATCAGGTGGAGCAGTACGACGAGCGGCAGCGCCACCGGCTCGACGTGAGGCCGGGCATCACCGGCTGGGCGCAGGTGAACGGCCGCGCGTCGCTGCCCTGGGCCGACCGGATCGAGCTCGACGTCTGGTACGTCGAGCACCGCTCGCCGCTCGTCGACCTGAAGATCCTCGCCCGCACGCCGTTCGCCCTTTTCAGCGGCACGTACAAGGGAGAAACGGGAGGTTGGAGGTCGGAGTCGTAAGGAACGGGGGCTATCCTCGGAGCCTGTGCCGCCGCTGAAGATCCTCGTCACGGGCGCGTGCGGCGTCACGCCGAGAGCAATGGCGCGTTCGCTCCGCGCGAGCCGAGCCTTCGCCGACGCGACGCTCGTCGGAGCCGATCGCGGGGGCAACTGGTACGGCTTCTACGAAGGGCTCTACGACCGCGTCTACCGCGTGTCGCAGCCGGGTGATCCCGGGTACGCCGAGCTCCTCGCGGACATCTGCGAGCGGGAGGCGATCGAGGTCGCGCTCGTCGCTCCCGAGGCGGAGGTGCGCTTCTGGAGCGGCCGCGAGTTCCCGGTGCCGACGCTGCTGCCGCCCTCCGGACTCGTCGAGATCGCGATCAGCAAGGGCAAGCTCTACGACGCGCTGCGCGAGACGGGGCTCGTGCCTCGCTATCGCATCGTGAGCCGCGACGAGCTGCTCGAGCGCCGCGGGCTCGATCTCGACGGCGGACCGGTCTGGCTCCGCGACCACTCCGAGGCGTCGTCGAGCGGGATCGGCTCGCTCCAGGTGACCGAGCCGGAGGAGGGCTACGCGTGGGCGTACCTCAACCCCGGGATCGCGAGCTTCATGGTGGCGGAGCACCTGCCCGGACGGAACATCGCCTGCACACTGCTCTTCTACGAGGACGAGCTGCTCAAGGCCGGGTGCTACGAGCGGCTCGAGTACTTCATGGGACACCTCGCCGTCTCCGGCGTCACGGGCAACATCAACCGCGGCCGGCTGATCAACGACGAACGCGCGCGGGCCCTGGCCGAGCAGGCGGTGCGCTTCGTCGGCGGGCTCGCGGGCGAGCCCGCGCACGGCCTGCTCACCGTCGACCTGCGCGAGGATCGCACCGGCGCGCTCAAGGTGACCGAGATCAACGTCAGGCACGTCGCCGCGACGTCGGCTCTCGCCGCCGGCGGCGCGAACATGGCCGAGGCGCAGGTGCTGGCGACGCTCGGGCGGCTGGACGAGATCGGCGGGGCCGTGCCCCACTTCCCGGACGACAACGTCATCCTCCGCGACATCGACGGTGCTCCGCTCTGGCTCACGGGCTACCGCGAGCTCGCGATCGGGGAGCACTCGTGACCGCTCGCATCGTCGTCCTGATTGCCCTCGCCGCACTTGTCGCCGGGTGCGGTAGCTCGGGGCACCAGCGCGCCGCGGCGCCGCCAGCGAAGCAGCCGAAGCCGAAGCCCGCGCACAAGCCGAAGCACGAGCGCCGGGGCCACAACCGTCCGGCGAAGCTCATCGTCACCGTCCTCGACGGCGACCGGCGCACCCGCGTGCGGGACGCGCGCGTGCGGATCCGGGGCAAGAGCGCCCACACGAATCGCCACGGCGTGAGCCAGATCTGGGCTCCGCGGCGCCGCCTCGCCGTGTCGGTCTCGGCGCCCGGCTACAGCGCCGCCCGCGTTCGCCTCGACTTCGGGCCCAACCGCTATCGGACCGTCCGCATCTACCAGCCGGGCCTCCAATGGCCGCTCTACGGTGCGACGGCGGCTCGGACGCAGGCGCCGGAGAAGATCCACCTGCGCCCGCCGTTCCACGTCGTCTGGAGCCGCGGCCTCGACCGCCTGATCGAGTTCCCGGCGGCGGTGGACGACGGCTTCGCGTACATCGGGAACGCTGGCGCGACCGTCCACGCGATCTCGATGCGCTCTGGCAAGTTCGCGTGGGTGCACAGGACGCCGGGGAACCCGCGGATGGCTTCGTCGCCTGCCGTCACGGCGGACGACGTCGTCTACCACACGATGAGCGGCTGGGTCTACGTCCTCGACCGCACGAACGGGCATCTGAAGTGGAGCTGGAACGCGGGATCAGCGATCGAGTCCTCGCCGATCGTCGTCGGCGACGTCGACTACTTCGGCGACGCCGCCGGCCGCGTGTACGCGCTCGACCTGCGCAGCCACCACGTACGGTGGAGCCGCTCGCTCGGCGCGAAGATCACCTCGAGCGCGGCGATCTCCCACGGGCGGCTCTTCATCGGCGACTACGACGGCCACCTGTGGGCGCTGTCACCGGGAACCGGCAGCACCCGCTGGGTGGGCACGGTGAACGGGAAGATCTACGGCACGCCTGCGGTCGCGCACGGTCGCGTCTTCGTTCCCTCCTCGACCGGAAACTCGCTGTCGGCGTTCACGACGCGCGGTCACTTTCTCTGGCGCGACACGGCGGGCTACTACGTCTACTCGTCGCCGGCCGTGGCCGACGGGGTCGTCTGCTGGGGCTCGTACACCGGCGAGTTCTACGGAAGCTCGGCGGCCACCGGCCGGATCCTCTGGCGCCTCGATACGGGCGGCCCGATCTCGGGAGCCGCCGTGATCGTCGACGGCGTCGCCTACGTCGGCAGCTTCTCGCACCGCATCATCGGCGTGAACGTCCACACCGGCCGCAGGCTCGTGACCTTCCCGCACGGCCAGTACGTGCCGGTCTCCGGGAACGGCATGCGCCTGCTGTTCAACGGCTTCTCGCGCGTCTACGCGGTCGAGCCGCGGCGCTCGCACTGACGACGCTTCCTCAGAGTGCCCTCATGTACGTCGGCTATCGTCGCCCCTCGTGACTACACCGGCTCCCCCCTCGCGCGGCTTCGATCCGGAGGCCGAGCAGGAAGTCGACTTCGCGCGCTACGTCCGCCTGCTGGCGATCCGCTGGTGGCTGCTCGCTGCGGGGCTCGTCGCCGGCGCGATCATCGGCTACCTCATCTCGCTCGGCGGGAACCAGGTCTACTCCGCCACGGCCACTGTCTACCTCGGCCAGCCGACCACTCCGTCGGGCAACGGAGCGGTCATCACCCCGGCGACGAACCCGTCGGCTGTGGCGACCGCCGTGCAGTCGCAGGCCGTGCAGAACACCGTTGCGAACGAGTGCAATACGAGCGTCTCGAAGTTCGCGAAGGGGATCTCGACCGCGGCGATCGCGACCGGAGCGGCGACGAAGAGCGGCGCGGCGGCGGTCAACCCGTTCGTCAAGATCAGCGTGCAGTCGAAGAAGGGGAAGGTCGCGGCCTGCGCTGCGAACAAGCTCGCCGCTCAGGTGGTGAAGCGGGTCGGGAGCTATCCGGCGGAGTCGATCAAGATCCTCCAGGAGCACATCGCCTTCGACAACGCGGACATCAAGTCGATCGAATCCGCGATTGCGAACCCGAACATCTCGGACACGAACAAGCTGCTGCTCCAGTCGAACCTGCGCAGCGACCAGCTCGACAAGACCACGAACTCGCAGCTCCTCCTCCTGGCGCAGAACGTCGAATCGCCGTCGATCTACACCCCGGCGGCCTCGCACAAGGTCACGGCCCGCAGCCGGCGCAACACGGTGGTCATCGCCGCCCTCATCGGGCTCATCCTCGGCGCGCTCGCAGCGCTGCTGTGGGACACGGTCGTGCCGCGGCTCACGCCGCGCAACGGCGAGTAGTTAGCCTCCGCGCATGTTCGAGGGGAAGCGGGTCGGGGTCGTCGTGCCGGCCTACGACGAGGAAGCGCTGATCGGCGCGACCCTCGCCGGCATCCCGGAGCTCGTCGATCGGATCATCGTCGTCGACGACGGCTCGACCGACCGGACCTCCGAGCGCGCCGTCGAGAGTGGCGACCCTCGCGTCGAGGTGCTCTCGCACGAGCGCCGCAGCGGCGTCGGAGCGGCGACGCTCACCGGCTATCGACACGCGATGGCCGACGGGCTCGACGTCGTCGTGGTCATGAACGGCGACAACCAGATGGACCCCGAGGACCTGCCGAAGCTGATCGCACCCGTCGCGCGCGGCGAGCTCGACTACTCGAAGGCGAATCGCCTCGCGAGCGGCCAGGCGTGGGCCCTGATCCCGAAGACGCGCTTCTTCGGCAACGCGGTTCTCTCGATGCTGACGAAGATCGCGTCCGGCTACTGGCACGTCGCCGACTCGCAGTCGGGCTACACCGTCGTCTCGCGCGAGATGCTCGAGCGGCTCGACCTCGACCGCATCTACACGAACTACGGCTTCCCCAACGACATGCTCGTGCACCTCAACGTCTGGAACGCCCGCGTGCGCGACTTCCCGTCGCGGCCGATCTACGGCGTCGGCGAGCGCTCGAACATGCGCTACCGCCACGTCGTGCCGCGGATCGCGTGGCTGCTCGTGCGCGGCTTCTTCTGGCGGCTCTGGGAGAAATACGTCAAGCGGGACTTCCATCCGCTCGTCTTCTTCTACGTGATGGGTTTCATCGCCACCGTCGCCGGCGTGCTGCTCGGTCTCGTCGTCGTCGGCTACCGGATCGCCGGCTATTCGATCCCGATCGCGACCGTCGTCCTCGTCGCTCTCCTCGTCATCTCGGGCCTCCAGTTCACGCTCTTCGCGATGTGGTTCGACATGGAATCGAACAAGGATCTGAAGTAGCCGGGTACCATCGCGCCGTGCCTACCGCTCTCGTGACCGGAGGAGCCGGCTTCCTCGGCTCGCATCTCTGCGACTACCTCATCGAGCGCGGGCAGCGCGTCATCTGCGTCGACAACCTCGTCAGCGGCTCGCTCGCGAACATCGAGCACATCCGCGACGCCGAGACGTTCAGCTTCGTCGACCACGACGTCACGGAGCCGATCCACGTCGAGGAGCCGATCGACTTCGTCTACCACTTCGCCGCGCTCGCGAGCCCGGACGACTACCTGCGGATGCCGCTCGCCTCGCTCAAGGTCGGCTCGTACGGGACGCACAACGCCCTCGGGCTCTCGAAGTTCAAGCGCGCGCGTTTCCTGCTCGCGTCGACGAGCGAGGTCTATGGCGACCCGCAGATCCACCCGCAGCCCGAGACGTACTGGGGCCATGTGAACCCGATCGGCCCGCGCGGGGTGTACGACGAGGCGAAGCGGTACGCCGAGGCGCTCGCGATGGCGTACCACGGGCAGCAGGGGGTCGACACGGCGATCGTCCGGATCTTCAACACGTACGGCCCGCGGATGCGGCCGAACGACGGTCGCGCGGTCTCGACCTTCATCCGTCAGGCGCTTGCGGAGGAGCCGATCACGGTGTTCGGCGACGGGTCGCAGACGCGGAGCTTCTGCTTCGTCGACGACCTGATCCGCGGCATCGTCCTCCTCGCCGAGAGCGGCGAGCACCTCCCGGTCAACATCGGCAACCCCGACGAGCGCACGCTGCTCGAGCTTGCCGAGATCGTGCAGCGCATCACCGGCTCGTCGAGCGAGATCGTCTTCGAAGCGCTCAGGATCGACGACCCGATGCAGCGCAAGCCCGACATCACAAGGGCCCGGCAGCTGCTCGGCTGGGAGCCCGAGATCACGCTCGAGGAGGGGCTCTCCCGGCTCCTGCGCGAGCAGGGACGCGAGCCCGTTCGCGTCTGACCGCCGACCCTCTTCTCGTGCGGGCTCTGCGGCGCGAGCCGACCCACCGGACTCCGGTCTGGTTCATGCGCCAGGCGGGACGGTCGCTCCCCGAGTACCGCGCGCTGCGCGAGAAGCACGGTTTCTTCGAGATCGCCGGCACTCCCGAACTCTGCGCCGAGGTGACGCTGCAGCCGGTGCGGCGGCACGGCGTCGACGCGGCCGTCCTCTTCGCCGACATCATGTCGCCCGTCCTCGGCATGGGCGTCGAGGTCGAGCTCGTCGAGGGCGTCGGGCCGGTGGTGGAGGAGCCGATCGACTCGGCGGCCGCCGTCGGGCGTCTGCAGGTCGCCGCGCCCGAGGAGTGGGCCGCGCCGATCCTCGAGGCCGTGCGGCTCGTGCGCGCCGAGCTCGAGCCCGACCGGGCGCTCGTCGGCTTCTGCGGCGGGCCGTTCACCGTCGCCGGCTATCTCGTCGAGGGCCGGCCGAGCCGCGACTTCGTCCGCACGAAGTCGCTCATGTACCGCGAGCCGGACACGTGGCACGCGCTGATGGAGCGGCTGACGGGGCAGTTCGCGCCCTACGTCGCGGCGACGGCGGCCGCGGGCGCCGACGCGATCCAGCTTTTCGACTCCTGGGTCGGCGCTCTCTCGGTGGGCGACTACCGGGAGTTCGTCGCGCCCTATTCGGCGCGCGTGCTCGAGGCGGCCGGCGTGCCGACGATCCACTTCGGGACCGGCACGACGCCGCAGCTCCTCGCCGAGATGGCGGCCGCCGGCGGCACCGCTGTCGGCGTCGACTGGCGCGTTCCGCTCGACGACGCCTGGGCGGTCGTCGGCGACGAGCGCGCGGTGCAGGGGAACCTCGAGCCGGCTGTGCTGCTCGGGCCCTGGGAGCGCGTGGAGTACGCGGCGTTCGACGTCCTGCGCCGCGCGGGCGGCCGACCCGGACACGTCTTCAACCTCGGACACGGCGTGCTGCCGCAGACGGATCCGGACGTCCTGACCCGGCTCGTCGAGCTCGTCCGCGGATACGGTCACGCGGCATGAAGAGCGCGGTCGTGCTGATGGCGTACGGGTCGCCGGAGCGGCTTGCGGACGTCCCTGCGTATTACGCCGACATTCGCGGCGGCCGGCCCATCGCGCCGGAACATCTCGCCGACCTCGTCGAGCGCTACCGGCGGCTGGGGATCGAGAAGTCCTCGCCGCTCAACGCGATCACCGAGGAGACACGCGCGGCGCTGGAGGCCGAGCTCGGGCTGCCGATCTTCACGGGGATGAAGCACTGGACGCCGCGAATCGCGGACGCTGCAGAGTCGGCGGTCGCCACCGGAGCCGAGCAGGTCGTCGGGCTCGTCCTCGCCCCGCACTACTCCGCGCTCTCGATCGCGGGCTACCGCGAGCAGCTCGAGCGTGCGCTCGCCCGCCGCGCCGAGCTGCGCTTCGTCGAGAGCTGGCACGACGAGCCCGGCTTCGTCGAGCTGCTCGCCGATCGGGTTCGCGGCAGCGCCGCGCACGTCGTATTCACGGCGCACTCGCTGCCGACGCGCATCCTCGCCGCGGGCGACCCGTACCGCGACCAGCTGCTCGAGACCTCCCGTCTCGTCGCCGAGGCGGCGGGGCTCTCGTCGTGGAGCTTCTCCTTCCAGAGCGAGTCGCCGACCGGCGAGCCGTGGCTCGGGCCCGACATCCTCGACCATCTCGAGTCCCTGCACCGCCAGGGCGTCGAGCGCGTGCTCGTCTGCCCGGTCGGCTTCGTCTCGGATCATCTCGAGATCCGCTGGGATCTGGACGTCGAGGCGCAGGAGAAGGCCGCCGAGCTGGGGCTCGGGCTCGAGCGGATCGAGCTTCCGAACGCGGATCCGGCCTTCGTGAAGACGCTCGCCGGGATTGTCGAACGGGCGTTGTCGGTACCGTCACCCGCGTGAGCTCCCGTACCTGCCCCGACTGGCCGGAGCTGATGGAGATCGCTCCGGAGCTCCAGTTCAAGCACTACACGGTCGCCGAGGCGAGGCTGCCGGCGGACGCACTCATGAACGTCCCCGAGATCGCGCTGTCGGACGTCGCCATCTGCTGCGACCTCGAGCGGCACGTCTTCTGGGCGGCGCACACCGAGCCGAGCGTCGCCGAGGCCCTCCGCTCGAGCCACTGGTTCGAGGTGCGCGACTGGGTCGGGGCCGGCAGGCCCGGCGCGGGCTAGGCGACGACCTCGTTCGGCAGCGGTCGTCCCTCGAGGAACGCGAGGACGTTGTCGACGAGGACGCGCGTCATCGCCGCCCGCGTCTCGACCGTCGCGCTCGCGACGTGCGGCGTGAGGACGACGTTCGGCAGGTCGAGCAGCCGAGGTGGAACCCGAGGCTCGTCGGCGAAGACGTCGAGCCCGGCCGAGATTCGGCCCGAGACGAGCTCGTCGACGAGTGCCTCCTCGTCGACGATCGCCCCCCGTGCCGTGTTGATCAACGTCGCGCCGTCCGGTAGGAGCGCGAGCCGCTCCCGCGAGAGAAGACCGTGCGTCTCGTGTGTCAGCGGGACGTGGAGGGAGACGACGTCGGCGCCGCCGAGCAGCTCCTCCAACGGCAGCCCGCCGCTGCGGCGATGGTGGACGACCCGCATCCCGAATGCCTCTGCCCGCGACGCCACCTGCCGGCCGATCCGTCCGAGCCCGACGAGCCCGAGCGTCGAGCCGGCGAGGTCGTGCCCGAGCCGTTCCGGCCGTGACCAGCCCACGCGCCAGCGTCCGTCGCGGACGAAACGGTCCAGCAGGACGAGCTCCCGCCGGCAGGCGAGCATCAACGCGAGCGTGAGCTCGGCGACTGCCGCGTCGAGCACCCCCGGTGTGTTCGTCACCGCGATGCCGCGCTCCCGGCAGGCGGGGACGTCGACGTTGTCGTAGCCGACGCCGTAGTTCGCGACGAGCCGGAGATCGGGCAGGAGCTCGAGCTCGCCGGGCCCGACAGGGACGACGGCCTCGAGCAGGACCTGGACGCCGGGGGCCGGCTCCGCGGGCGGCCACGTCTCGAGCAGGGTCACGTCCCGGAGCTCCTCCCAGGCGGGGCCGGGGAACGGTTGCGTCGCGGCGACGGTCATCCGCGGAGTATCTCCGCGAGCGGGCGCGTGTTCAGGACGTCGGCGGCGGTCGCCCAGCCGCGTCGGGCCGTGGTGACCGCGAGCCGCATGTTGCCGAGCCCCTGCACCGAGTGCGCGTCGGTCGAGCAGACGACGGGCACGCCTGCCTCGATTGCGAGGCGCACCTCCTCGTCGCGCAGGTCGAGCCTGTCGGGGAGGCCGTTCGTCTCGAGCGCGACGCCCGTCTCGAGCGCGACCTCGATGGTACGCTCGAGGTCGAGCGCGTTCGGCGGCCGGTGGTTGAGGATCCGGCCGCGCGGATGGCTCAGGCAGCGCACCGCTGGATGCCGCATCGCCTCGGTCACCCGTGCCGTGAGCTCGGCCGCCGGGAGCCGCTGGCCGGCGTGGAGCGACAGCTGCACCCAGTCGAGCTCCGCGAGCACGTCGTCGGGCAGGTCGAGGTGGCCGTCGGCGCGGATGTCGCACTCGGTGCCCCGCAGGACGCGGAACGGCGCGAGCTGTTCGTTCGCGGACTCGATCTCCTCCGCCTGCCGCCGCAGCGCGTCGGCGTCGAGGCCCGGCACGACGCGTACGTTCGGCGTGTGGTCGCAGATGGCGAGATACTCGTAGCCGCGGTCGCGGGCGGCCGCAGCCATCTCGAGCACCGACGCCTTGCCGTCCGACCAGGTCGTGTGGCAGTGGAGGTCGCCGCGGATCTCCGTCTCCTCGACGAGTGCCGGCGGCGCGTCGCGGAACGGCGATTCGCGCAGCTCGGGCGGGAGCCAGGGCACGCCGAGCCTCTCGTAGACCGCCTCCTCGGTCCCGGCCACGGGCAGCGGTCCGAGCCCCGCGACGTACGCCTCCGACCCCGTCGCCCGCAGCAGCTCGCTTCCGAAGCGTTCGGCCGGCGCGGCGACGAGCTCGACCGGGATGCCCTCGACGGTGACGCCGATCGCATGGCGCCCGTCGCGCTCGAGCAGCGCCACGACCTCGGGTACGTCGGCGAACGCCTCGAGGGAGTCGGGGTCGTGCGAGACGAGCACCACCCGGTGGACGAGCTCGCAGCCGCGGCGCAACTCTCCCGCCACGACCGCTCGGAGCGGCGCTGCCAGCGCGTCCGCGAGCGAGAGGGCACGGTTGCGCGTCAGGCCGCGCCGCGCGGGCCGGGGCTCGCGCGTGAGGGCCTCGAGGACCTTGGCCTCGGTCGCGGGGCCGACTCCCGGCGCCTCGCGCAGGCGGCCGGCCTCGGCCGCGGCCCGCAACTCGCCCGCCGACCGGATTCCGAGGGAGCGTCCGAGCGCCACGAGCCGCTGCGGGCCGAGGCCGAGGTAGCGGCCGAGCGCGACCAGCTCAGGTTCGACCTCGCGCTCGAGCTCCTCGAGCTCCGCGAGCCGGCCGGTCTCGACGAGCTCGCGCAGGCGCCGCTCGATGCCCGGCCCGATGCCGCGCAGCTCGCGGGCGCGCCCGGAGCGGACGAGCTGCTCCACCGGCGCGGGCGTCTCCCGGACGAGGTCGGCGGCGCGCCGATACGCGCGCACGCTCCAGTGCGCGGCGCCGGCGAGGTCGAGCAGCGCCGCGTAGGCGTCGAGCGTGCGGGCGATCTCGGCGTTGTCCACGGGGCTAGTGTCTCCCCCATGGTCACGGTCGTGATCCCGTTCGCGGGCGCCGAGGGGAAGACGCGCCTCCATTCCTCGGCGCGGATCCGGCGAGCGCTCGCGCTCGCGATGTTCTGCGACGTGCTTGCCGCCTGCGTCCGCGTCGGACGCACCCGCGTCGTGACGCCGGACGAAGAAGCCGCCACGGCGGCTCGGGACGCAGGAGCGGAGGCGGTGGCCGACCCGGGCGGCGGCCAGGGCGCGGCGGTGCAGGCCGGTCTGGATGGCGTCGAGCCGGGCGGCATCCTCGTCGTCAACGCGGACGTCCCGTGCGTCGTGCCCCATGACCTTCGCTCGCTGCTCGCCGCGACGCCGGCCGGCTGCCTTGCGCTCGTCGAGGCGCTCGACGGGACGACGAACGCGCTGAGCCTTCCCTCGCCCGAGGCCTTTGCGCCGCTCTACGGCCCGAGCAGCTCCGACCGCTTCCGCGAGCACGCCGCGTCGCTCGGCCTCGAGGCCGTCTCGGTCGCGGTCCCGAACCTCGCAGACGACGTGGACACGATGGACGACCTCACGCGGCTGCAGCTGCGTGCCGGCCCTCGCACGCAGGCGTGCCTCTCCGAGCTCGAGCGGAGCGCCGTCTGAACGTCACCGTCCTCTCGGGCGGAGTCGGCGGCGCGCGCTTCGTCCGCGGCGTCGTGGACGTCGTGGGCGCGGCGGCGACGACCGTGGTCGGCAACGTCGGCGACGACGTCGACGTGCTCGGGCTGCACGTCTCTCCGGACCTCGATTCGATCCTCTACGCGCTCGCCGGACTCGCCGACGAGCGGCGCGGCTGGGGACGGAGCGACGAGACGTGGCATGCGCTCGAGACGGTCGGGAAGCTCGGCGCCGAGGACTGGTTCGCGCTCGGCGACCGCGATCTCGGGCTTCACCTCGTGCGGACGCAGGCACTCGAGGCCGGCGAGCCGCTCTCGAGCGTGACCGCGCGCCTGGCGGAGGCCCTCGGTGTCTCGGCGCGGCTGCTGCCGGCCACCGACGACCGGCTCCGCACGTGGCTCGACACGCCGGCGGGGTCGTTCCCGTTCCAGGAATGGTTCGTCGCCCGCGGGCACCGGGACGAGGTCGACGCCGTGCGGTTCGAGGGGGAGGACGCCGCCCAGCCGGCGCCGGGCGTGCTCGAGGCGCTCGCGGGCGCCGACCTGATCCTCCTGGCGCCGAGCAATCCGTACGTCTCGATCGGGCCGATCGTCGCCGTCCGTGAGCTCCGACAGGCGCTCGCCGGGCGACGGGTGCCGTGCGTCGCGGTCAGTCCGCTCATCGGCGGCCGGGCGGTGAAGGGCCCCGCCGACCGGATGCTGCGGCGTCTCGCCGGAGGGTCGTCGCCGCGGCACGTGGCGAGCTGCTACCCCGGCCTCATCGACGCGCTCGTCGTGGACGAGGCCGACGCTGACGACCTCGACCGGCTCGGAGGCGTCCGGCCGATCGTGACGCGGACGCTCATGAGCGACGCCGACGCGCGCCGGCGGCTGGCCGAGGCCGCGCTCGGGGCGGTGCCTGCATGAAGGTCGCGATCGTCGGAGGCACCGGCGACTTCGGGCTCGCGCTCGCGGCCCGCCTCGTCGAGGCGGGAGACGAGGTCGTGATTGGCTCACGCGATGCGGGGCGCGCGCAGGAGAAGGCGAACGAGGTCGGAGCAGCCGCAGGAGCAACGAACGCCGACGCTGTGCGCGATGCCGAGCTCGTCGTCCTCGCGACGCAGGCAGGCGCGACACTGGCGACCGCCGAGTCGCTGGCCGGCGCGATCGGCTCGACGCCCGTGCTCAGCGTTGCGAGCGACCTTCGTTCGACGGAGTCCGAGTCGCTTGCGGAGCGCGCCCGAGACCTCCTGCAGGGACCCGTCCTCGCAGGCCTCCATTCGCTGGCCGCCGGAAAGCTCGCCCACGGCCGACCCGACGAGGACGCATTCGTCTGCGGCGACGACCCGGACGCGAAAGCGCTCGCGCTCGAGCTCGCCGCGAAGGTGGTCGCGGGACGGGCGCTCGACGCCGGGCCGCTGGCGAGCGCCCGCGCGCTCGAGGGGCTGACGGGCGTGATCGTCAACCTCAACAAGCGCTACAAGGGACACGCCGGCATCCGCATCACGGGTCTCCCGTGACGCACGTCGTCGAGATCGAAGACCCGGCGGCGCGGTCCCGGATCGCCGAGGCGGTGCTCCGCGACCTGCCCGAGTGGTTCGGCATCGAGGAGGCCACGCGCACGTACGTCGACGACGCGGCGACGCTGCCGACCTTCGGCGTGGAGTCGGAAGACGGCTTCCTCTGCGTCAGGCAGCACACGCCCGCGGCGGCCGAGATCTCCGTGATGGGCGTCCGCCGGGCGAGTCAGCGCCGGGGCATCGGGCGGGCGCTGGTCGAGGCGGCCGAGTCGTGGTGCCGCAGCCGCGGCGTCCGCTACCTCCAGGTCAAGACGCTCGGCCCGTCGCGCCCCGACGACGGCTATGCCGCGACCCGCGCGTTCTACGAGGCTCTGGGCTTCGTCGCCCTCGAGGAGCTGCACGGACTGTGGGACGAGGGGAATCCGGCGCTGCTCCTGGTCAAGGACGTGCGGCCCGGCTTCACCGTGACACCCGTCGAGGGACTGCCGGAGCTGCGCGAGGGCGACGACCTCGCTGCCTTCATCACCGAGCGAGCCGACCTCGAGGACGGAGACGTCGTCGTGATCGCCCAGAAGGCCGTCTCGAAGGTCGAGGGCCGTGTCGTCGCGCTCGCCGACGTCGTGCCGTCGGAGCAGGCGATCGAGATCGCCGGCGGTGAGGCCGATCCGCGTCGGATCCAGGTCATCCTCGACGAGGCGGTCGAGCTCGTTCGCGTCCGGCCGCCGCTGCTGATCGCGCGCACGCGGGAGGGGTTCGTCTGCGGCTCTGCCGGCGTCGACGCGTCGAACGCGCCGGAGCCGGAGACGGTCGTGCTCCTGCCCGTCGACTCCGACGCCTCGGCGGCTCGCCTGCGAGCGGAGTTGCGCGAGCGGACCGGCGCCGACGTCGGCGTGATCGTGACCGACTCCTTCGGCCGGCCGTGGCGCGCGGCGACGACGGACGTCGCGATCGGGGCCGCCGGCGTGATCGTCGTCCGGGATCTGATGGGCGAGCGCGACCCCGCGGGCTACGAGCTGCACGCGACCCGGATCGCCGTCGCCGACGAGATCGCGGGCGCGGCGCAGCTCGTCTTCGGCAAGCTCGATCGCGTCCCGGTCGCCGTCGTTCGCGGCGTCGACGTACGCGGCGACGAGCGGGCCGCCGATCTCGTCATCCCACCCGACACCGACCTGTTCCGTTAGAACACGCGCGATGGCCGAACCGATCGACGAGGCGAACGCCCTCCTGCAGGAGCGGGGCTATGCGGAGCGCGACCTCGCCGTCCACTCCGGTCCGCGCGGAAAGGCGCTCCTCAAGGGGAACAAGATCCTCAGCCCGCTCAGCGACGATGCGGAGGTCGTGCTGCAGGTCGTCCGCGAGCTCGTGCCCACCGACGCCGATCTCGGCGGCAAGATCCTCCGTCCGGCCGAGCTGCGGGCCAAGCTCTGAGCGTGGAGGGGGAGGCCGAGCTCCGGCGCGCCGACCTCGCCTCGGATCCGCTCGATCAGTTCCGGTCGTGGTTCGCCCAGGCGGGTGCGGCCGTGGCGATGCCGGAGGCGATGGCCCTCGCCACGGCGAGCGCGGGCGCCGCACCGTCGGTGCGGATGGTCCTGCTCAAGGCGCACGACGAGCGCGGGCTCGTGTTCTACTCGCACTACACGTCCCGGAAGGGTCGGGAGCTCGAGGCGAACCCGCAGGCGGCGTTGCTCTTCCACTGGTCGCCGCTCGGCCGCCAGGTGCGGGTGGAGGGGACGGTCGAGCGCGTCTCGGACGCGGAGTCGGACGCGTACTTCGCGACGCGGCCGCGCGGCGCGCAGCTCGGAGCGCACGCTTCGAGGCAGAGCGAGCCGCTCGCCTCGCGGAAGCAGCTGGACGAACGGCTCGCCGCGGCCGACGTCGGCGGCCCTGTGCTGCGGCCGCCGACCTGGGGCGGCTTCCTGCTCGCGCCGGCGGCCTGGGAGTTCTGGCAGCACCGCGACAGCCGTCTCCACGACCGCTTCCGCTACGAGCGCGAGCCGTCGGGCGGCTGGCGGATCGAGCGGCTCTTTCCCTGACGCGCGAGACTGCGGCGCAGAGCCGCCAGCCGCTCGTCCCACGCGGCGCCGACTCCGACCATCCACTCGACGGCGCCCTCGAGCGCGGACGGCGTCACCTCGTAGCGCGTCTCGCGGCCGGTCCGCGTCGACCGGAGCAAACCGGCGTCGGCCAGGGCCGTGAGTTGTTTTGCCACCGCCTGCCGGGTGACCGGCAGCTCGGCGGCGAGCTCGGTCGCAGTCGCCGTGCCGCGCGTCGCAACCGCCTCGACGAGCGAGCGTCGCCCGGCGTCGCCGAGCGCGGCGAAGACGCGGTCTACGCCGCCGCGAGCGCCGTCCACGCCAGGGCGCGCAACTCGAACGCGGGGGCGAAGTCAGGCGAGCTCTCCACGACGCGCACGATCGTGCCGGTCTCGGACGACTCCAGCTCGATCGCGACGCTGCCGCCGTCGTCCCAGTCGAGGACGAGCCGCTCGGGCTCCTCGAGCTCGCGGACGACCGCGTGCCGCTCGTCGCCGTCGCTCCAGCGAAAGACGCCCGCGCCGCCGGGCCGGGCATCGAGCTCGACCTCGGTCGCGAACCACTCTTCGAGCCGCTCCGGATCCGTCAGCGACTCCCAGACCTCGTCCGCCTCTTCGGGCACGACGATCTCCCGCTCGACTTCTATCCGCTCGGCCGGTATCCGCTCGCTTGGCATTTGCGCAACCTCCTAGTTGCGTATTAATGTGCAACCGATGAGTAGCGTATCGAACCACCTCGTCCCCATGGTGGTGGAGTCGGACGGCCGCTTCGAGCGCTCGTTCGACGTCTTCTCGCGCCTCCTGCGGGAGCGCATCGTCTTCCTCGGCACCGAGGTCGAGGCGTCGGCGGCCAACCTCGTCGTCGCGCAGCTCCTCTTCCTCGAGGCCGAGGATCCCGACACCGATATCCGCATGTACATCAACTCGCCCGGCGGCGACGTCTACGCCGGAATGGCCATGTACGACGCGATGCAGTTCGTGAAGCCGGACGTGCAGACGTACTGCATCGGGATGGCCATGTCGATGGGCGCGCTGCTGCTCGCGGGCGGGGCGGCCGGCAAGCGCTTCGTCCTCCCGAACTCGAAGGTGATGATCCACCAGGGGTCCGGGGGCTTCCGCGGCACGCCGGCCGACATCCAGATCGCCGCGCGCGAGATCCTTTCCCTCACGCGGCGCTACGCGGAGGTGATCGCCCGGCACTCCGGCAAGGACGTCGAGCAGGTCGTGCGCGACATCGACCGCGATCGCTTTCTCGGGCCCGAGGAGGCCGTCGAGTACGGCCTCGCGGACTCGGTTCTCGCGTCGCGCAACGGCGACTAGCGAGCCCGGCTAGCGCGCCCGGGCTAGCGCGCCCGGGCTAGCGCGTGGAGTCCGGCGGCTCCCACGCGACGCTGTCGCCGAGGATCTCGTCGATCCGCGCGAGCGTCGCGGCGTCGAGCTCGACACCCGAGGCGGCCGCGTTGTCCTCGACCTGCTCGGGACGCGAGGCACCGATGATGGCCGAGGCGACGTTGTCCTCCCGCAGGACCCAGGCGAGCGCGAGCTGGGCCATCGACAGGCCGAGCTCGTCGGCGACCGGGCGCAGCCGCTGCACGCGCTCGAGGAGGATGGGGTTGCGAGCGCGCTCCATGAAGCCGCCCATGGTGTCCGATGTCGCTCGCGTCCCCGCGGGGGGCGGCTCGCCGGGCTTGTACTTGCCCGTGAGGACACCCTGTCCGAGCGGCGACCAGACGATCTGGGAGATGCCGAGCTCGCGCGAAGCGGGAATGACGTCGCGCTCGGGGCCGCGCCAGACCATCGAGTACTGCGGCTGGCTCGAGACGAAGTGCTCGACCCCACTCATCGCCTGCGCCTCGCGGATCTTGTCCTCGGGCCATTCGCTGAAGCCGAGGTAGCGCGCCTTGCCCTGCCGGACGACCTCGCTCAGGGCCTCCATCGTCTCCTCGAGCGGGACGTCCCAGTCGTAGCGGTGGCACTGGTACAGGTCGACGTAGTCGGTGCGGAGCCGCCGGAGCGAGGCGTCGATCTGCGTGAAGATCTGCTCGCGCGAGAGGCCGCTGCCGCCGTCCGGCGCCGTCCAATAGAGCTTCGTGGCGAGGACGTACGAGTCGCGCGGGCGGTCCGCGAGCACCTCGCCCAGGAACTCCTCCGCGCGCCCGGCTGCGTAGACGTTCGCCGTGTCGATGAAGTCGATCCCGACCTCGAACGCCGTTGCGACGCACGCCTCCGCCCGTTCGCGCTCGACGCCGCCGCCGTACGTGAGCCATGAGCCGAGGGAGATCTCGGAGACCAGCAGGTCGCTCGAGCCGAGCTGTCTCTTGCGCATGCCTGCGACCGTAACGGCTAGCGTCCGGGTTGTGCCGCAGCTCGACGCAGTCGGGATCGTCTCCTCCGACCTCGGTCGCACGCGCGCCTTCTACCGGCTGCTCGGGATCGAGTTCGGCGAGGGCGACGACCACGTCGAGGCGGCGATGCCGAACGGCCTGCGCCTCATGGTCGACGCCGAGCATGTCATCCACAGCTTCGATCCGGACTGGAAGCGGGCGACCGGGAACCAGCTCTCGCTCGCCTTCGCCTGCGACAGCCCGGCCGAGGTGGACGAGCTCTACGGTCGGATCGTCGACGCGGGCTTCGCAGGCGAGAAGGAGCCGTGGAACGCGTTCTGGGGTCACCGCTACGCCCAGCTCCGCGATCCCGACGGCGTCCCGATCGACCTCTTCGCCGCGCTCTGAATCTCGTCGCGGAGGAGGTCGAGCTCGCGGCCGGTGTGCGCCTCGACATCCTCCGGCCGCCGAGCGCCGAGGAGCTGATCGACGAGGCAGCCTTCGACGACGAGGAGTTTCTGCCGTACTGGGCCGAGCTCTGGCCGAGCGGCCTCGCGCTCGCGCGGCACGTCGCGGGACTGGAGCTGCGTGGGCTGCGCGTACTCGAGCTCGGCTGCGGGCTCGGGCTCCCGTCGCTCGCAGCCGCGGTCGGCGGCGCCGAGGTGCTCGCGACGGACTGGGCCGAAGACGCGATCGACCTGCTGCAGCGAAATGCCGAGCGCAACGGTGTCTTTCTGCGCGCCGCGCGTCTCCGTTGGAGCCAGCCCGAGCCGATGCTGCGGGCCGCGCCGTGGGATCTCGTGCTGGGCGCCGACCTGCTCTACGAGGCCCGGAACGCCGAGCAACTCGCACAGCTGCTGCCCGAGCTGGGCGCAGAGGTGGTGCTGGCCGAACCCGGACGCCCGTATGCGAAGGAGCTCCTCGAGCGGTTTCGCGCCGAGCCGGTCGGCGAGCGCATCTACCGGCTAGCCTGCTGAGTCGTGCTCGCCACGCTCGCCCTCGCGATCTCGCTCGCCGTGGCGCCCCGGCCGCATGTCGTCTGGAAGCCGATCCCGTTCGGGCCGAAGAGGAAGGCCGAGATGGCCGCATATGCCGAGAAGCACTACGGCATCCACTCCTGGCGTCTCCATCCGAAGGTGATCGTCGAGCACTACACGGCGAGCAACAGCTTCTCGTCCGCATGGAACGCCTTCGCGGCGAACGAGCCCGATCCCGAGCTCCACGAGCTGCCCGGCGACTGCGCCCACTTCATCATCGACCGGAACGGCCGGATCTACCAGCTCGTGCGCCTCGACATCATGTGTCGCCACACGGTCGGGCTCAACTACGTCGCGATCGGCATCGAACACGTCGGGACGTCCGACGCCGAGATCCTCCACGACCACGCGCAGATCCGCGCTTCTCTCGAGCTCAATGCCTGGCTCGTCGACAGGTTCCACATCAGGGTGCGGAACGTGATCGGGCACAGCGAGTCCCTTTCGAGCCCGTACCACAGGGAGTTGTACAAGCCGTGGGCGCACCAGACACATGCAGATTGGACGCATTCCGATATGGACGTATTCCGATCCAAACTCCGCGCCCTTTTGCGCCGAGAACATGGTTAGATTCGGGTAATGCCGCGCTATCTCATCGTTCGCAGTTTCGAGGTCGGCGAGGACCAGATGCCTCCGGTCGGCCGCCGTTCGCGCGAGCTCACCGAGCAGGAGTTCCCGGAGATCACGTGGGAGCACAGCCACGTGGTCGTCGACGACGAGGGGCTCGTGCACACGTACTGCGTCTACGAGGCGCCGAACGAGCAGCTCGTGCGTGAGCACTCGAGCCGGCTCGGGAGGCACACGCTCGACGTGCTGCACGAGATCGCCGGCGACGTGACGCCGGCGGATTTCCCGCCCGTCTAGCCCTCGCCGCCGAGCCCGAGCAGCTGTACGTCGTCCACGTGGAAGGACGCCGACTGCGCGACGGCGAGCCGCTTGCGCAGGAAGCGAACGCTCTCGAGGTCGTCGGGGGGAGTCATGTCGAGGGCCTCCTTGTACAGCGTCGCCGCGTATTGCTTCGCCCAGCCACGCTCGGCCTCCTCCGCCGCGGCCACGAAGTGCTGCACCGCATGCTCGAGCTCGCCGGCCTCGCGCCAGTGGCGGGCGAGCGCGGCGGCGGCCTCCCCGACCTCCGGGGTCGACTCCTCGATGAACTCGGCGATGTGGCGGTGGCCTTCTCGTCGGCGGGCTCGCGGCTGGAGGTCGTACGCCACGTCACGGATGAGGACGTGCTTGAACGACCACTGCTCGTCTTGCTCGATACGGGAGACGGCGTCGCGACGGATGAGGTCGCGGCGCTCGAGGGCGCCGAGCGCCTCGGCGAGGCAGTCGGGATCGCGCGCGATGCGCTCGAGGGCGCCGCGCCAGAAGATCCGGCCGACGATCGAGGCGTCGAGGATGACGTCACGCTCCTCGGCGGGTAGCGCGTCCAGGCGGGCGGCCACGAGCCCGCGGATCGTGGTCGGCAGCGTGGCGGCTTCCTCGGGGCCGCGCTCGCTCAGCACGGCCGCGAGCTGCTCGATGAAGAGCGGGTTTCCCTCGGCGGTCTCCGCCACCTGCGCTGCTTTGGCATGGGCACCGAGGAGGTGGAGCACGAGCTCGGTCGCCTCGGTGCTGGCCAGGGGCTCGAGCGGCAGCGCGCTGTAGGCGAGCAGCCCGCCGCCCCACGCGGGGCGGGCGTCGAGGAGCTCCGGCCGGGCGAGCGTCAGGAGCAGGACCGGGAGGTCGTGGAGGCGGGCGGCCATGAGCTCGATCAGGTCGAGGAGCGCGGAGTCGGCCCAGTGAATGTCCTCGAAGACGAACGCCGTCGCGTGGTCGCGCGCCACGGCCGCGATGAACACATGCACGGACTGGAACAGGGTGTCGCGGTCGGGCGTCGTCGCCTCGGTCTCGAGGCCGAGCAGGATCGCGAGGTTGCCGGCGACGGCCTCGGCCTGTTCCGGCCCGACGAGCCGCGCGACCGAGGCGCGCAGCTTCCCGACGGCGACCTCGACGTCGTCGCTGTCGTAGATGCCGGCGAGGCCTTTCACCTGCATCGCGAACGGGCCGTAGGCGCTGCGCTCCCGGTACGGCAGGCAGCGGCCTCGGACGACGCGGCCGTTCCGTGCCGAGATCGTGTCCGTGAACTCCGCCGCGAGACGCGACTTGCCGACGCCCGGCGGCCCCAGGACGGTGATGAGATGCGGGCGGCGCTCGAGCTCCACCCGGTCCCAGGTCGCCTCGAGCAGACCGGTCTCGCGGCTGCGTCCGACGAACGGCGTGCTCGACAGGTTGCGCTCGCCGGATGCGACCGCCGGCGCAACCGCACGCCAGACGGCGATCGGCTCCGTCTTTCCCTTCGCCGTCACCGCGTCGACGGGCTCGTAGTCGATTGCGGCACGCGTCGCGCGGTACGTCTCCTCGCCGACGACGATCTCGCCGACCGGCGCGTGCTGCTGCAGGCGTGACGCGGTGTTGACCACGTCGCCGGCGACCATCGCCTCGCCGAGCGCCGGCCGCGCCGTCAGCGTCACGACCGCCTCGCCCGTGTTGACGGCGCCGCGGATGCGCAGCTCGAGCTCGGGCTGCTCGACGTTGAGCGCCCCGACCGCGTCGCGGACGGCCAGAGCCGCGCGGACGGCGCGCTCCGGATCGTCGCCGTGGGCGGTCGGCGCGCCGAAGACGGCCATGACCGCGTCGCCGACGAACTTCTCCACGACGCCGCCGAACGACTCCAGCTCGTCGCGTACCGTTCCATGGTAAGGGGTGAGGATCGCGCGCACGTCCTCCGGATCGAGCCGCTCGGAGCGCGACGTGAAGCCGACGAGGTCGACGAAGACGACGCTGACGATCCGCCGCTCCTCGCGGAGGGGCGTTTCCACGTCGAGGACAGCCCCGCACGCGAGGCAGAAGCGCGCAATCTCGGGGTTGTCCTGGCCACACGCACGGCACGTGGACATGGCCGCATCCTGGCAGCGTTCCGGCTCCATCGCAACGGATTCGCGGCCTCGGTCGTTGTCGGATTGACCCCGGACACGCCAACGACGGAGGGAGATTCAGGCATGGTCAGAGCAATCCTCGGCGTCGGCGCACTCCTGGCGGCTGTCATTGCGCTCGCCGGCTGCGGCGGCGGTGGCGGCGGCAGCGCGAGCGCCACGACCGGCGGCGTCGCCGGCGCGCACCACGCGCGGGGAGCCGGGAACTTCCGAGCGAGCGTCCGCGGCTTCGAGGCGCGGCTCCAGACGAGCGTGCACGCGTTCCGGAGCGGGAATCTAAAAAGGGCGATCGCCTCCGGCGGCCCGATCCTGAACGACTGCATGGGAGTCGTCGACACGAAGATCGGCCGGCGCGCGTCGACGGTGGTGCAGAAGCACGCCCTGGCCCACCTGCACTCCGCGTGCGCGGCGATCACCCAGGCGGCCGACGCGGGCGCGACCGGGAACCTGACGAAGGCGAAGCAGCTCGCCGGCGCCGCGCTCGCACAGGTGCGGATCGCCGCCCGCCTGTCCGGCTGAGCCGCCCGGCTGAACTGGCCCGACGCGGCCTCTGCTCCTGGGCGCGAAGGACCTCTCAAGTCGAAAGGGGGCCCGTCGAGCAGGCCCCCTTTCGGGTTCGGGAATTGCCCCCCGACTACTAGGAGCAGCCGGTGTTCGTGCCGCAGTCGCGACACGTGTAGCAGCTGCCGGTGCGGACCATACGGCCGCCGCAGCGGGCGCACTCGACGGCGTCCTCCCACGAGTTGAAGAGGGCGGTCTGCCCGGGCGGCGGGGCCTCGGCGGGCTCGGTGGTCGCGGCTGCCTCGCCGTTCGCATACCGCTCCGCCATCCGGGCCTTCACCTCGGGCGAGAGGATGCCGGCCTCCTCCTGCTGCTCGGCGGTGAGGAAGCGCTTGCCGAACCAGCGGAAGATGTAGTCGACGATCGACTTCGCCGTCCGGATGTCGGCGTCGTTCGTCAGGCCGCTCGGCTCGAACCGCATGTGGCTGAGCTTCGACACGTAGACCTCGGGCGGCACGCCGTACTGCAGGCCCATCGAGACGGCGAGGCAGAGCGAGTTCATCAGGCCGGCCATCGTCGTCCCGTCCTTCGCGATGTCGACGAAGATGTCGCCCGGGCTGCCGTCGTCGTAGAGGCCGACGTGGATGTAGCCCTCGTGGTCGCCGACCTGGAATTTGCGGCCGACTTCGGTCCGGTCGAGCGGCAGGCGCTTTCGCTCGTGCACCTGGATCGGCGGCGTCGCGACGGCCGTCTGGCCGTCCTTGCCGGAGCTCGAGAGGGGCTGCGCGACCTTGCAGTTGTCGCGGTAGATGGCGATCGCCTTCACGCCGAGCTTCCACGCGTCGACATAGAGGTCCATCACGTCTTCGACCGTGGCCTCCTCCGGCATGTTCACCGTCTTCGAGATCGCGCCCGAGATGAACGGCTGGACGGCGCCCATCATCTTCACGTGGCCGGAGTAGTGGATCGCCCGCTCGCCGACCGCGCAGTCGAAGATCGGGTAGTGCTCGGTCTTCACGTACGGCGCACCGACCATGCTGTTCCGCTCGTCGACGAAGGCCACGGTCTCCTCGACCTCGCGCGGCGCGTAGCCGAGCCGCTCGAGCGCCATCGGCACCGTCTTGTTGACGATCGTGATCTCACCGCCACCGACGAGCTTCTTCGACTTGACGAGGGAGAAGTCGGGCTCCACGCCGGTCGTGTCGCAATCCATCATGAAGCTGATCGTCCCGGTCGGAGCGAGCACGGTCGCCTGCGCGTTGCGGAAGCCGTGGATCTCGCCGAGGTCGAGCGCGTCGTCCCACGCTTTGCGGCAGTGGCCGAGCAGGTCGGCGGGCACGGAGTCGGCGTGCTCGATGTTGCCGACGGCGGCCCGGTGCTTCGCGATCACGCCGACCATCGGCGCGCGGTTCACCTGGTAGCCGTCGAACGGCCCCATCCGCGCTGCGATCTCGGCCGACTTGCGATATGCGCGGCCCGTCATGAGCCCTGTGATCGCTGCCGCATAGGCGCGCCCCTCGTCGGAGTCGTACGGCAGTCCGCGCGCCATCAGCAGCGCGCCGAGGTTCGCGTAGCCGAGGCCGAGCTCGCGGTACGCCTTCGCGTTCGCCTCGATCTCGGGCGTCGGGTAGGACGAGTAGCCGACGACGATCTCCTGCGCCAGGAAGACGACGTCGACCGCGTGCTGGAACGCGTCGAGGTCGAGCTCGCCGTCCTCGCCACGGAACTTCATCAGGTTGAGCGACGCCAGGTTGCACGCGGAGTCGTCGATCGACATGTACTCCGAGCACGGGTTCGACGCGTTGATGCGGCCCGTGTTCGGGAGCGTGTGCCA
>DASUHE010000040.1:0-41240 GCA_036273695.1 Gaiellaceae bacterium | reverse complement strand
TCAGCGCCAGTCCACTACGGGCCGCCTCCCACTGGCGCACCACCCACGATTCCATGGATTCACGTCGGCCCGGTGACGGGGTATCTCTTCTACTACGGATCTGACGGGCCTTGGAAGACACAAACTGATCGCGCGCTGATCACGACGGGCGGCGGGCCGCCGGGTGGGTACGCGACCAAGATTCTCTGGCATGTCCGCCACGGCTCAGGGCGCATTACCGTGCGTGGAAGGCGCCTTGATGCTCCCGGCCAGTTCGCTCAGAAGTTCCGAGCGAGCGGGAGCCGCTCTTACCCCTCGATTGTCGTCGTACCGAGCTCCGGATGCTGGCGCCTGACGGTCACCAGCCGCCGCCACGTGGGGCGATTTGTATTTGAGGCGCTCAGCCCGTAGGCGCGACATGTTCGGCCCGGGCCACAGGCGCCTCTCCCGACCGCGGCCGCCCCGACTCGTATAGAACGCGGCGAGTGGGCAGGCTCCTACTGCGCCTGGCACTCGCGGCTTCGCTGCTCCTCGTCCTCGGTGTGACCCTCAGGCCCGCCTCCGGGCCGAACCGTGTCGCGCTTGCACCGTGGGCGATGCAAGAACTCAATCCCCTCAATGTCCTCGGCAACGTTGCTCTCTTCGCACTGCCTTCGGCCATCCTGTGGTTCCTCGGGTGGCCCTTTCGCTACACCGTCCTGACCGGCTTCTTGCTCTCGCTCGGAATCGAGCTGTCACAACTCGCCGTTCCCGGCCGGACTACCGCGACCGCCGATGTCCTCTGTAACACCCTCGGCGCGACGGCCGGTTGGCTGCTGGCCCGCAGGTGCTGGAGCCGCGACCGGTCTGAATGATGCGCACGGCGGGGCCCGGGGCCTCAGCGAGCGACGCGTCCGCTTCGTGAGCTAGCTGACGGGCTTGCCCATCTCGCGCGCGATCTCGGCGAGAGCGGCGAGGCGCTTCTCGAGCGGCGGGTGATCCATCATCCACTCGCTCATGTTCGACTTCCAGTTGGTCGGGATGATGAAGAAGGCGTTCATCCCCTGCACCTCGCGCAGGTCCTGCTGCGGGATCTGCGTGATGCCGCTCGAGATCTTCTGGAGCGCGCTCATGAGGTTCTCCGGCGCGCCGGTGATGATCGCCGAGCCGCGGTCGGCCGCGTACTCGCGGTAGCGCGAGATCGTGCGGATCAGGATGAAGCTGATCGCGTACACGACGATCGAGACGAGGAAGACGATCAGCCAGACCGGAA
The DNA here is from genome assembly GCA_036273695.1 of Gaiellaceae bacterium. Lineage (GTDB taxonomy): Bacteria > Actinomycetota > Thermoleophilia > Gaiellales > Gaiellaceae > Palsa-739. Next base: position 40,009 of record DASUHE010000040.1, on the reverse strand, counting down.
CCTGGTTGTTGTTGTTGCTGTTCCGGTTGCCGCCGCCGAAGCCGCCGAACATCCCGGCGTAGAGCCCGAAGCGGGTCAGCATCGCGGCGAGCATGGCGAAGAAGCTCGCGATCGTCATCACGAGCACGTCGCGGTTCGCGATGTGCGAGAGCTCGTGCGCCAGCACGCCCTCGATCTCCGGCGGGTCGAGGCGCCGCCAGAGCCCGGTCGTCACCGCCACCGCCGCATGCTTCGGGTTGCGGCCCGTCGCGAAGGCGTTCGGGACGTCGCTGTCGACGACGGCGATGCGCGGCTTCGGCAGGTTCGCCATCGCGCAGAGCCGTTCGACCATCGCGTGCAGCTCGGGCGCCTCCTCGGCCGAGACGACCTTGGCGCCGGACGCGGCGAGCGCGAGCTTGTCCGAGGTGTAGTACTGGAAGAACGCGAGCCCGACGACGATCAGGAGCATCGGCGCGAGCCCGACCTTGAGGACGCTGAAGAGGACGACCGCGAAGACGACGTAGAGCAGGCCGAGCAGCCCGCTCGTGAACAGCATCCGGAGCGAGAGCCCGCGATCACGACCGAACGATCTGCGTTCCATGGTCGGAATGGTACTGAGCGCGCACCCTGCGCCGGTTCCCGCGCCGGTGGTCTTAGCGCTTCATTAGAGTCCGGTCCCGGTGCGCCGTCCAGCAATCATCGTCGCCGCTCTCCTCGCCGGCGCCCTGATGCTCACAGGCTGCAACTCCCAGGGTGTCGCATCACCGACCCCGAACACGGTCATCGGCACGCTCCCCAAGGCTCCGGTCCTGCCCATCGTCCCGGCGTTCCGCCTCACCGGCGACCCGGCGAAGGGGAAGTCGATCTTCGCGAGCGCCAGCTGCGGCGGCTGCCACACGCTCGCCGCGGCGCATTCGACCGGCACGGTCGGGCCGAACCTCGACGACCTCAAGCCCGACTACCGCTCCGTCACCTCCCAGGTGACGAACGGCGGCGGCGGGATGCCTCCGTTCGGGTCGCAGCTGAGCAAGCAGCAGATCGCGGACGTGTCCGCCTATGTCGTGAAGTCGACCGGCGGCACGCCGTAGCGCTCGCCCTTCCGCACGGGTTCCCGCGGCGGGTGGCCGCTTTCGCGCTCGATCTCGACCGGACGCTGATCGGCCAGGACGGCGCGCTGCACGCTCGCACGCGGGACGCGCTCGCCCGAACGCAGGCGGCCGGCACACACGTCGTCGTCGTCACCGGGCGCATGTTCAGAGCGGTGCGGCCGTACCTCGAGCAGGCGGAGCTCGACGATCTCGTCGTCTGCTACCAGGGAGCCGTCGTCGCCGATCCGGCCACGGGCGACTTCCTCCTCCACGTCCCGATCCCCCTCGCGGAGGCCCGCGAGGCAATGGACGCCGTGCTCGCGGCCGGCTTCCACCTGAACTGCTACGTCGACGACCAGCTCTACGTCGCCGAGGTGACGCCGGAGGCACGACGCTACGCGGAGTTCCAGCACCTCGAGATCCACGACGTCGGTGACCTTCGCGCGTGGCTCGACCGGGATCCGACGAAGCTCGTCGCCGTCGGCGAGCCGGCGGCGCTCGACGAGCTCGAGCGAGAGCTCAAGCCGCGCTTCGAAGGGCTCCTCTTCATCTCGAAGTCGCTGCCGCACTTCCTCGAGTTCGCGCACCCGGACGTGAGCAAGGGCAGCGGGCTCGAGTTCGTCGCGCGCCGGCTCGGCTTCGGGCCGAGCGAGACGGTGGCGTGCGGCGACGGCGAGAACGACCGCGAGCTGCTCGACTGGGCCGGGTTCGGCGTCGCCGTCGCGAACGCGCACGACGACGTCCTCGCCCGCGCCGACCTCGTCGTCCCCTCGGTGGACGAGGAGGGCGTGGCCGCCCTGCTCGAGAGCTACCTAGACTCCGTCGCGTGATCGACGCCCGCGCAGCCCGCGCCGAGCCGGACGAGTACCGGCGTCGGCTCGTGCGCAAAGGCGCCGCCGAGGCGTTCGACATGTGGCTCGCCGCCGACGAGCGCTGGCGTGAGCTCCTGCCTCGCGCCGACGAGCTGCGGTCGCGCACCAAGGTGAAGGGCAAGCCGACGCCCGCGCAGCTCGAGGAGCTTCGCTCCGTCAAGGAGGAGCTCCAGCAGGTCGAGCGCGAGCTCGCGGAAGCGGAGGCTGCGCGGAACGAAACGCTCGCGCAGGTGCCGAATCCGCCGGAGGACGCTGCGCCCGACGGCTTCACCGACGAGGACGCCGTGGAGCTCCGGCGGGTCGGCACGCCTCCGCAGCTCACCGAGCCGAAGGAGCACACGGAGATCGGCCGCTTCGACATGGAGCGTGCCGCCCGGCTCTCGGGCTCCCGCTTCGGCTACCTGATCGGCGACACCGCCCTGCTCGCGCTCGCGCTGTACCGCTTTGCGCTCTACACCGCCCTCAAGCACGGACACGGGCCGCTGCTGCCTCCCGTGCTCGTCCGCGAGGAGGCGATGTACGGCACAGGCTTCTTCCCCACCGAGCGCTCGAACATCTACGCGCTCGAGGCGGACGAGCTCTATCTCACCGGCACCTCCGAGGTGGCGCTCGCCGGCCTCCACATGGGCGAGATCCTCGACGAGCTGCCGCTCAGGTACGCGGCGTATTCGACGAACTTCAGGCGCGAGGCGGGTGCGGCGGGCAAGGACACGCGCGGCATGTTCCGCGTCCACCAGTTCAACAAGGTCGAGCTCTTCGCCTTCGTCGAGCCCACGGCCTCCGCCGAGGAACACGACCGGCTGCTGGCGATCGAGGAGGAGATCCTCCAGGCGCTCGAGCTCCCCTACCGCGTCGTCGACATCGCGGCCGGCGACCTCGGCGCGCCCGCCGCACGGAAGTACGACATCGAGGGCTGGTTCCCGTTCCAGGAGCGATACCGCGAGCTGACCTCGGCGTCGAACACCACCGACTTCCAGGCTCGGCGGCTCGGGATTCGCCGCCGCGCCGGCAGCGACCTCGAGCCGGTGCACACCCTGAACGGCACGGCGACGACCGACCGGACCGTGCTGGCGATCCTCGAGAACTTCCAGGGCGACGTGCCGGACGTGCTGCGCGAGTACGGCGCGCCCGAGCGGGTCACTCCCTAGCGAGCCACGCCTTCGCGAGCCGCTTCTGCGCCCGCGTCAGCCACGCCTCCTCGACGAGATCGCGCAGCTCGTCCCGGTCGAGCTCGGCGAGCCTGGGGATACGCACGAGCAGGCTTGCCACAGCGTCGTCTTGCCGATTCCGGGCTCGCCGACGATCGCGACCACGCGGGCTCGCTCGGAGCGCAGGAAGGCCTCGACCGCCCCAAGCTCTGCTTCGCGCCCCACCAGGCTCGACACGAGCAGAGGGTATGCGCGTTTGCGCCTAGCTCATAGTCACGAGTTCAGCGCCTTGCCGTGCTCGGCGAGGACCGGGGCGGGAGGCGAGGCCGCCCGGTGCTCGTCGAACTCGAGCAGCGTGAGGCTCACCATCTCGTGGCACCTGACGTCCGAGCACTCGCAGATGAACTCCCACGTCTCGGTGAGCGGCCCCTCGGTCGCCAGCCGGCGGATCGAGTCGTTCACGTGTCCGAACAGTCGATCCGGATCCATTTCGCACTCCGATTCGGCTACAATCTCGCGACCCATAAAACGCGATAACTAATACACGAAACAGATAGCGCATGTCGAGCTCTGAACCCAAGAACTGGACGTTCCTCACCAACCACGCTCAGGTCTTGCTCTGCCTCGCCGAGGATCCGGAGATCCGGCTGCGTGACGTCGCCGCGCGCGTCGGCATCACCGAACGGGCCACGCAGCGGATCCTCGCCGAGCTCGTCCAGGGCGGATACGTCAAAGCGACCCGCGTCGGCCGGCGCAACAGCTACGTCGTCGACCGCGACCACGCGATGCGCCACACAGCCCAGCTCGGCTACGAGATCGGGACCCTCCTCGAGGCGCTCACCGCGCGGGCCGCGCCGCTTGAGGAGCCGAAGCACGGGAATGGCTGAGAACCATGGCTGCCGTCTCCGTCGATCGTGCGACCGGCGCGCTCGTGATCGAAGGCCGGAAGGTCTTTCCGCTCGTGCTCTCGAACCCCCCGCCGCTCGGTGGAAAGACCCCGACCGGCGGTGAGGCCTTCGCCGCGGTCGCCGCGGGCGGCGCGAACTTCATCCGCGCCGGGCGGTCCGACTGGAGCCTCGAATCTCTCGACCGGCAGGTAGCCGCCGAGCGGGAGGTGCTCGATGCGGCGGCCGCCGACGGCCTCCACTGCTGGCTGCAGCTCGGCAACGTGCCCGACCTGCCGGAGAGGGCGCCCGCCGCGACCGAGCAGCTTCTGACGACGCTCGTCGGCGAGCTGAAGGATCACCCGGCGCTCGGCGCCTGGAAGGGCGTCGACGAGCCCGCGAACCCGAACCGCTCGGCCCGCATCCCGGCGGCGAGGCTCGAGCGTGCGTATCGCACGCTGAGGACGGTCGACCGGACGCATCCGGTCGTGATCACCCAGGCTCCCGTAGGCACGGTCGCGCAACTGACTCCGTACCGGCCGGCGTTCGACATCACCGGCGCCGACATCTACCCGGTCTCGTACCCGCCCGGAAAGCACGCCGGGCGCGGCAACCGCGATATCGGCGTCGTCGGGACGATCACGGACAAGATGGTGAAGGCCGCCGGCGGCAAGCCGGTGTGGATGACGCTCCAGATCGCGTGGAGCGGCATCGTCCCCTCGCAGGAGCACCCGAACAACGTCCCGCGCTTTCCGACGCTGGCGCTGGAACGGTTCATGGCCTACCAGGCGATCGTGCACGGAGCTCGAGGGCTCTCGTTCTTCGGCGGCCACCTCACGCAGGTCGCGCGGCCCGCCGACGCGCAGCTCGGCTGGAACTGGACGTTCTGGAACCAGGTGCTCGAGCCGCTCCTGGGCGAGCTCACGTCCGACAGCGTCGCGCCCACCCTGATCGCCCCGGACGCGCCGCGCGCCGTCAAGACCCGCACAGCCGGCGTCGAGCTCGTGACCCGCCAGGACGCGACCCACCTCTACGTGATCGCCGTTCGGCGCAGCGGCGGCACGAGCGAGGTCGACTTCACCGGCCTACCGGCGAAGAAGAACGGTCGGCCCTTCACCGGCGGCGAAGTCCTGCTCGAGTACGAGCAGGAGCCGCTGCCGCCGCCGGTCCTGCCGGACCGGCAGACGTTCAGGACGGTGCGGGCCGCGAACGGACGCTTCCGAGACTGGCTCGGGCAGCACGACGTCCGTGTCTACCGGTTTCGGCGCTAGACGTCAGTCCGTGGTGCCGGTGCGGGCGGCGAGAGCCTGCTTGAGGAGCTCGAGCGCCTTCTGCGCGTCGCCTCGCTCCTCGTAGATCTCCGCCATGGCCGTCAGCGCGGCTGCGACGTGCCTGCTGGGGACGGGAGAGCACTCGACCGCCAGCTCGTACAGCTCCAGCGCCCGGGCGATGTCTCCTTGCTTGCGGAAGATGTCCGCGGCGGCGGCGTACGCGCGAGCGGCGTCCTTGGGTGCGGCCGCGTTGAGGCGAGGCACGATGCCGAGGAGCAGCGCCACCGCCTCCTCTCCTGCGCCGAGGGCGGACAGGGCGCGGGCGCGCTCGACCGTGAACATCGCCGCATCGGTCGCCTCGCCGGCGGCGGCGATGATCGGCTGGCCTTCGTCGACGAGCTCGAGCGCGGCCTCCGGGTTGCCGCGATCGTTCTCGATGAACGCGAGCAGAAGCAGTGCGCGAGCGGCCTCGAGTGTCTGCTCGCTCGCCTTGAGGGTGGCGAGCGCGAGCTGCGCGTACTCGGCTGCGCGGTCAGGGTCGCCCTCGGAGAGGAGGGCGCGCGACTGCGACCAGTAGACGCTTGCGCGCAGCAGCGGATCTCCCGTGTGGCGCGCGAGGTCGAGAACCTCCCCGAGGGTCGAGTGCGCGCGGGCAAAGTCGCCGTGGTCGACGTACGTGTTCGCGAGCAGCATCGCGAAGCGGATCTGGTCGAAGTGGTCGTCCCGCGACCGGGCGACTTCGAGGAAGCGCCCGAACAGCGCGAACGCGTCGTCGAACCGACGCAGCGCGACATAGCTGCGGCCGAGGGCGTTTGCGGCGGCGGATGCGTCTCCGGGCGCGAGCTCGCCGGACTCGAGCGCCTGCTCGAGCAGCGTGACTCCCCCTGGAACGTCGCCGCGTCGCAGGGCCAGCCGCCCGAGCCCGAGCCGCGCTCGCGCGAGAGCCGCCGCCGAGTCTGCGTCGTCGCGAGCCGCCTCGTAGAGCTCCTCCGCTCGTTGTTCGTCGCCGAGGCGAAGTGCGACTTCGGCTTCGAGAAGATCCGAGCTGAGGTCCGCGGGGCTCGGACGGCCGGTGGCGAGATACTCCGGGGTTACTCCGAGCCTTTTCGCAAACTCGTGCAGGATCTGCAGGGACGGGACGCGCGCTCCGGCCTCGATCCGCGAGACGTACGCGGCGGTGCAACCGTCGAAGGAGAGATCGCGCTGCGTCAGGCCGGCGGCGTGACGCGCCTCTCGGAGCCGTCCGCCGACGGCGACTGGGTCGTCGACATGTGTGGATGGCCGGCGCGGCATGCCGAGGCAAGACTACAGACAGATCGAGGGAAAAACGACCCCCGCGGCCGGTGACGGCGACCGAGCGCCGCCACCACCAGCCGCAGTTGCCGAGATCAGGCGCCGGGCCAGGGTCCGTCCGCCAGGACGAGCGCGAACAGGACGGCTGCAAGCGCGACGGCGAGCAGGATGTACCTCGAATTCACGGGACTGTCCTTTCGATCCGATTGCGAGAACAGCCCGGCCGGGTGACATGTGTTCTAACGAACGCATCGGACGGTGCTATCTATTGTTGCCGTACGGACCGAGCGAGATAAACTCAGGGCGACGTGGCGTCTGCGGCAGACAGCTGAGGTCCAGCCATCGCCGACTACCGAATCATCTGCGTGGTCCGCGGCGACGAGGGTGAACTCCAGGGCGTCGGCTACGCCGAAAACGGCAACGCGGTCATGTACGACGACGTCTGGACGGTCGAACAGGCGCGGGCAGCCATCGAGAGCGGGCATCGCCTGTACACGCTCAGCCCCTCCGGCTGCTACGCCAAGGTCGAGCTGACGGAGCACGGCATCCGAGCGATCCCGGACCACGACGGCGGCGACATGATCGACGAGCTGCCCGTCTGCGGCTAGGCGTCCGACGGCGATACGCTGGGCCGTCTCGGAGAGGTGTCCGAGCGGTCGAAGGAGCGCGACTGGAAATCGCGTGGGTGCCGAAAGGTGCCTCGAGGGTTCAAATCCCTCCCTCTCCGCTCAAGGCTGCAAGCGGCCCGGCTCGTCCGGGCCGCGCGCGTTCAGTCGAGGATGCGGGCGATGAGGGCCTCCCGCTTCAGCACCCTTTGCGCGGTGCCGGCGAGGCGGACGTCGTAGCCGGTGTCCTTCGGGAAGAGCACCTTGTCGCCCGGTGAGATGCCCTCGGCGTCGGGCCCGATCGCGATCACGATGCCGCTGCGGCAGTGGGCCTCGAGGCTGGCCGGGAGGATCAACCCGGCGCGCGTCTCGGCCTCCTCCTCGGCGTATTCGACGACGACGAAATCGTCGAGCGGCTCAAGCGCGAGCCTGGTGGGGCGTGGATCCTCCAGCACGGCGTCCACCATACTCCGGGCATGGCGGAATCGCCCTTCGTGGAGCTCGAGGTCGGCTCGCGCACCGTCAAAGTGACGAATCCGGACAAGGTGTTCTTCGGCACGCGGGGCGAGACGAAGCTCGATCTCGTGCAGTACTACCTCTCCGTCGGAGCGGGGATCGTGCGCGTGCTCTACGAACGGCCGACGCAGCTGAAGCGGCACCCGGACGGCGCCGAGGGCGAGGCGATCTACCAGAAGCGCGTGCCGAAGCACCGCCCCGACTGGATCGAGACCGCGACCGTCACGTTCCCGTCCGGACGCACCGCCGACGAGCTCTGCGTGACCGAGCTCGCGCAGGTCGCCTGGGCCGCCAATCTCGCGACCATCGACTTCCATCCCTGGCCGTCGCGGCGGCGCGACGTCGAGCACCCCGATGAGCTCCGCATCGACGTCGACCCCCAGCCCGGCACCGACTTCGCCGAGGCGAAGCGGGTCGCTGCGGTCGTCAACGAGACGCTCGACGAGCTCGGCTTCGTGGGCTGGCCGAAGACGTCGGGCAACCGCGGGATCCACGTCGCCTGCCGGATCGAGCCCAACTGGGGCTTCCGCGAGGTGCGCCGCTGCGCGCTCGCGTTCGCGCGCGAGGTCGAGCGCCGCGCGCCGGAGGTCGTCACGACGGCCTGGTGGAAGGAAGAGCGCGGCGAGCGCGTCTTCATCGACTACAACCAGAACGCGCGCGACCGGACGATCGCGTCCGCGTATTCCGTCCGCGCCCGTCCCGACGCGACGGTCTCGGCGCCGTTCCGGTGGGACGAGCTGGAGGAGCTCGAGACCGAGGACTTCACGCTGGCGACGATGCCGGCCCGCTTCGCCCGGCTCGGCGACGTGCAGGCGGGCATCGACGACACCGTCTGCGACCTGCGCAAGCTCTTCGAATGGGTGGAGCGCGAGGAGGCCGAGGGAGCCGGCGAGGCGCCGTATCCGCCCAACTTCCCGAAGATGCCGGGCGAGCCGAAGCGGGTCCAGCCGTCCCGCGCACGCAAGGGCGGGGCATGAGCGAGCTCGACCTTGCGCTCGTGGGCGGACGCGTGCGGACGCTCGATCCGCAGCGGCCGTGGGCGTCCGCGGTGGGGATCGCCGGCGGCGAGATCGTCGCGGTGGGCGGCGACGGCGAGATTCGCGAGCTCTCCGGGCCGCGCACGGAGACGATCGACCTGCACGGCGCCGCCGTCGTCCCCGGGCTGACCGACAGCCACATCCATCCACTGCAGGGAGCGCTCGACACCCGAGGCGCCGACCTCCGCGACCTCTCCTCGCTCGACGACGTTCGCGAGGCGGTCGCGGCCGAGAGGAGGCGCTGCGCACCCGGCCAGTGGGTGCTCGGCTACGGCCTCGAGTACGGCGTGTTCCGCGACTCCGGCATCCGCGGCGACCTGTTCGAGGAGGCCGTGGACGGGTCGCCGGCGCTTCTCACGTTCATGGATCTGCACACGGCGGTCGCGACTCCGCGCGCGCTCGAGCTCGCCGGTGTGAGCGGCGCGAGGAGCTTCTCCGAGAACGCGGAGATCGTCTGCGCCGCGGGAGCGCCGACGGGTGAGCTGCGCGAGTGGGCGGCCGTCGCGACCGTCGAGCGGGCGATCCCGGTGCCGACCGAGGCGGACCGGTACGCCCTGCATGCCGCGGCGTTGCGCGAGCACGCCGCCGCGGGCTTGACCGGCGGTCACGCGATGGACGGGACCCTTGCCACGCACGACCTTCTGCGGGAGCTCGAGGCGAACGGCGACCTCGTCCAGCGCTTCGTCGTCCCGTTCACGATCGTTCCCCACTCCGATGCGGACGACTGGGCGGCGCTGCTCCCGCACCGGGAGGCAGGAGGACGCCGCTGGCGCGCCGGCGTCGCGAAGTTCTTCATCGACGGGGTGATCGACGCGGGAACCGGCTGGCTCTACGAGCCCGACACGGAAGGCGAGGGGACGCTCCCCTTCTGGCCGGACACCGCGCACTACCGCCGGGCGGTCGCGACGTTCGCGCGGGCCGGCTTCCAATGCTCGACCCACGCGACCGGCGACCGCGGCGTGCGCGAGGCGCTCGACGCCTACCGGGAGGCCGACGCGGCGCCCGTCCGAGGCAGGCACCGGATCGAGCACATCGAGACGCTGCAGCCGCACGACCTGCCGCGCTTCGCCGCCGAAGGAGTCGTGGCGTCGATGCAGGCGCAGCACATGCTGTGGTGCGAGCCCGACCGGTCCGACAACTGGTCGCGGCGGCTCGGCCCCGACCGCTCCGCGCCGGGACGGGCCTTTCCGATCCGCTCGCTGCACGAGTCCGGAGCGCTCGTCGCGCTCGGCTCCGACTGGCCGGTCGCGCGCTTCGATCCCCGGCTCGGCCTCTCGGCTGCGCGGCTCCGCCGTCCCCCTGGAGAACAGGATCGGCCGCCGTACGACGACGAGGCGATCGCCGCGCACGCGGCGCTCGCCGGCTACACGACGGGCGCGGCCGCGACGATCGGCGAGGAGGCGCGGCTCGGCCGCATTCGAGCCGGCTTCGCCGCCGATCTCACCGTCTTCGCAGACGATCCGGTCGACTGCGGCGCCGACGAGCTGCCCGACCTGCCCGTGGTGCTCACGGTGGTGGACGGCGAGATCGTCTACAGAGCCAACTGACTTCCGGAAGCGGGCTGAGCCGGCGCGGGCTCCGTCTCCTCGCGCGACGAGGTCGTGAGCCCGAGCGAGAGCGTGGCCGCCGAGAGCAGGGCTGCGATCACCGCGTACGTCGAGTGGAACCCGAAGTGCGCGATGGCATAGCCCGCGCCGGCTGCTCCCAGCGGGCTGCCGAGCGAGCTGAGCGCGAGGAAGGCGGCGACGACGTGCGGTCGCACCGCCGCGTCGACGCGCATCGTCAACGCCGCCGAGATCGGGGCGACGGCCAGCGGGCCGCCGAGGCCGAAGACGAACAACACGGCGAGCGCGAGGGGAAACGGCGTCGCGAGGGCGAGGAGCCAGATCGGTGCGGCCATCACCGCGAACCCGATCACCGACAGGCGCACCGGCGCGACCCGCTTCGTCAGCCACATCGTCGCGAGGCCGCCGACGATCGAGCCGACGGCGTCGGCCGAGAAGAGCGCGCCGGCCGCGCGAGCGTCGTCGAACATGCGGAACGCGAGGGCCGGAAGCGTCCCGAACAGCGCCACTAGACCCACGTGGGCGAGAAACGCAGCGCAGACGATCGCCGTCAGGAAGGGGTTGGAGAACAGCGCGCGCACGCCGACGAAGAGCCCGCTCGCTCGCTCGCCGCTCGGGCGGAGGCCGCCGGCGACCACGAACGCCAGGACGATCGCCGCGCAGACGAGGTAGCTCGCTCCGTCGAAGAGGAGGAGGCTCGGCGCACCGATGAACGGGATGAGCACGCCGGCCAGCACCGGCCCGACGACGCCGGTCGTCTGGATCGCGACCTGCAGTGCCGACACCGCCTGGGCCACGAGCGCCTCGTCCTCGCCGACGATCTCGGGGAGCATCGAACTCGCTGCAGCGGCGTACGGCACAGCGAAGAGGCCGAGCACGGCGACGAGCCCGAGCAGGACGGGGAAGGAGAGGACGCCGAGCCAGTGGAGCACCGGCACCGAGCCGAGGAGGGGCGCCCTGAGGGCGTCGCTCAGGATCAGCGTCCGCCGGGAGCCGATCGCCGCGACCGCACTTCCCGAAAAGGTGCCCAGGACGGCGGCGGGGAGGAGCTGCACCGCGAGCACGAGTCCCATCCGCACGGTCGAGCCCGTCGTCGCGAGCACGAACCAGGGGAGCGCGACCGTCGTCATGTTCGTGCCCGTCAGCGAGACGAACCTGGCGGCGAGGAGGGCGGTGAGCTGGCGGTTGGCGAGCACCCCACGATAATAAGATGGACATCCCTCTTTGTAAAGTGTGACCATGCCGAAGGTCACGCCGGAGCACGTCCAGGCACGTCGGGCCCAGATCCTCGAGGGCGCGCGCCGCTGCTTCGCGCGCTGGGGGTACGACGGCGCGACCGTGCCGCGCCTCGAGCGCGAGATCGGTCTCTCGCACGGGGCGATCTTCAACTACTACCGCTCGAAGCTCGACCTCTTCATCGCGCTCGCGGAGGAGGATCACGAGCGCTTTCACGAGCTCTGGCGGAAGCAGGGCTTCGAGGGGCTCGCCCGTCACATCGCGAGCGCCGATCCCGCCTGGCTGGCCGTCTACTTCGAGCTCCACCGCCGCTTGCGCACGGACGCCGAGCTGCGGCGGAAGTGGCGCGCCGAGCCGCTGCGCCCGTTGACCGATCGCGAGGCGTTCGCGAACACGATCCTCAACGGGCTCGTGTTCGCGCGGGCGGCCGGAGTGGAGATCGACGTCGAGCCGATCGTGAAGCTCGCGCAGAAGGCTCTCGGCCGCGCGGGCAAGCACTAGGGTTCGCGCCGTGGCGGACTGGGACTGGAACCGCGTCGTGTTCGACCACGTCAAGCTCACGGTCAGCGACCCCGAGGCGAGCAAGGCGTTCTACCGCACCGTGCTGGGCGCGCTCGAGATTCCGCCGCTCTGGGAGAACGAGCGCGGTGGGCAGTACGCGAACCTCGTGGTCGTCGGCCCCGGCGAGCCGAACGCACCGACCCACATCGGCTTCGTCGCCCGGACGCGCGACGAGGTCGACGCGTTCCACGAGGCCGGACTCACGGCGGGTTACGACGACAACGGCGCGCCCGGGGTGCGGGAGCACTACAGCTCCGAGGCCGCCGGCCTCTACTACGCGGCCTTCCTGCTCGACCCCGACGGCAACAACATCGAGGCCGTCCACCGCGGCGAGTTCCCCGGCTAGCCCGAGGTCTCGCAGCTCACTCTGAAGGTGTGCCCGTCCGGGTGGCGGAGGTGGAACTCGCGCATGTTCCAGGGCACGTCGATGGGCTCGAGCGAGATCTCGTAGCCGAGCTCCCGCGCCCTCGCGTACGCAGCGTCCAGCTCCTCCCGGCCGGGGAGCAGCCAGCACATCCACACGCCGTCAGTCCGTTCGTCGAACGGGCGCTCGGGCCGTCGCGTCCCGCGCGAGCCCTGGCCGTTCAGGCAGAGGAAGATCTCGCCGCGCCCCTCGGGATCGCCGCAGACGACGCTCGCGAAGCCCGGCTCCGGCTCGCCCCGGACGAACCCGGTTCGCCACCCGAGCGCCTCGAACCAGTCCAGGCTTGCGCGCAGGTCGGAGACGTTGATCACCGGCGTCACCCCGTCGACCCTCACCTCAGCAGGTCCTCCACCGCGAGGTCGCCGGGGCTGCGCGGCGGGCGAACCTCGCGCCAGGTGCAGTCCTTGGCGTCCTTGTCCTCGCGAAAGCGAAGCAGTCGTGTGCCGTGACGGAAGCGGCGCTTCTCGAGCTTGTCGAACCGCACCTCGACGACCAGCTTGGGCTCGAGTGCCGTCTCCTCGAGCTCGCCCGAGCCCCAGCGGTTCGGCTCGCTGAAGCGGCGCTCGGTCTTCTCGTCGAGGAGCGGGAGCACCCTGGCCGCGACCTCGGCCTGGTTCCTCACGCCAACCGCGGCCGAGCCGACGTAGTCGAGATGCCCGTCGTCGGCGTAGAGGCCGAGCAGGAGTGTCGCGATCGTCTCGCGCCCGCCCTTCTTCCAGCGGATCCCGGCCACGACGCAGTCCGCGGTCTTGTGCGGCTTGACCTTGACGACGCCGTCGCGCGAGCCGGGCAGATACGGGAGGCCCAGCCGCTTCGCGATGACGCCGTCGAAGCCCGCAGCCTGCAGCGTCTGCAGCCATTCCCGCCCCTGCCCGACGTCGTCGGAGACCGGCGACAGCTCGAAGCCCTCCCCGACCTTCTCGAGCTCGGCGCGTCGCTGCTCGATCGGCTGCTCGTGGAGCTTCTTCCCCTTCCAGAGCAGGAGGTCGAACGCGACGAAGGTCGCGGGAATCTCAGCCGAGAGCTTGCGGACGCGGCTCTCGGCAGGGTGGAGGCGCATCTGCATCGCGTCGAAGTCGAGCCCGCCCTCGCGGGCGATCACGATCTCGCCGTCGAGCGCCGAGTGCGGCGGCATGAGCTCGCCCACGGCTCGTAGCTCGGGGAAGTAGCGGAGGAGCGGCCGGCCCTTCCGCGACCAGAGCGCGAGCTCCCCGCCGTCGTTCTCGAGCACCCCGCGGAAACCGTCCCACTTCGGCTCGTACCGCCAGCCGCCGCCCCCGGGGAGCTCCGATACGAGCTCGGCCTCCATCGGCGGGAAGGGGACGTTCGGACCGGGTGTCGCGTCAGCCATCTCGCCGCGCAACCTAGACGAGGCGTCCACCGCGCGCGATACTCGAGGTCGTGGGCGGCGTCGAAGCAGAGGGGGCGCGCGCCGCCGTGGTGCAAGACGCCCTCTACCGCATCGCGGAGCTCGCGAGCGCGGCGCAGGACATGCCGGAGTTCTATGCCGCGATTCACGGGATCGTGGGCGAGCTCATGCCCGCCGAGAACTTCTACATCGCGCTCTGGGACGAAAAACGGCAGCGGATCAACTGGCCGTACTACGTCGAGGACACGCCCCCGGGCGAGCTACCGGACCCGAACAAGTGGTATGCGGTCGGAGAGCGGAGCTCTCGTGGCACGACCGCGTTCGTGCTGAGAACGGCCGAGCCGCAGCTCATCGACGCCAAGCGATTCGAGGAGCTCGTCGCGCAGGGCGAGCTCGACCTCGTCGGTCCACAGAGCGAGGAGTGGCTGGGCGTGCCACTCAAGTCGGACGAATCGACGATCGGCGTGCTCGCCGTGCAGTCGTACACGAAGAACGTCCACTACACCGACGACGACAAGGAGGTGCTCGCGTTCGTCGGGCAGCACGTCGGCTCCGCGCTCGCGCGCGCTCGCGCGATCGAGGAGACGCGGCAGCGGAACGCCGAGCTCGCATTGATCAACAGCGTCCAGTCGGCGCTCGCGGGGGAGCTCGAGCTGCAGGCGATCTACGACATCGTGGGCGACAAGATCCAGGAGATCTTCGACGCCCAGGGCGTCGCCATCGCGATGCTCGACGAAGCGAGCGGGCTCATGCACTACCCGTACCTGATCCAGCACGCGGAGCGGTTCCATTCGGAGCCGCTTTCGCTGAGCGGATTCTCGAAGCACGTGCTCGAGACGGGCGAGCCGCTGCTGATCAACGAGGACCTCCTCGCTGCCGCCGAGCGGTTCGGAAGCACGTTCGTGGCCGGCGAAATGCACAAGTCCACCCTGTTCGTCCCGCTTCTCACGGGCAGTCGAGCCGCCGGTGTGATCGCGCTTGACAACTTCGAACGCGAGCACGCGTTTTCGGAGAACGACGTTCGCCTGCTGACGACGCTTGCGAGCAGTCTGAGCGTGGCGCTCGAGAACGCGCGGCTCGTGCACGAGACGCGGCAGCGGAACGCCGAGCTCGCGCTGATCAACAGCGTGCAGGAGGCGCTCGCCGGCGAGCTCGACCTGCAGGCGATCTACGACGTGGTCGGCGACAAGATCGCGGAGATCTTCGACACCCAGGGCGTGTCCATCGCCATGTTCGACGAGGCGAGTGGCCTCGTGAGCTTCCCGTACCTGCTCGAACGCGGCGAGCGGCTGTGGCCGGAGCCGACGCGCCTCGGTGGCGGCTTCACGAAGCACGTGCTCGAGACGCGCACGCCGCTGATGCTCAACGAAGACCTCGCCGCCGAGAGTGAGCGGTACGGCAGCTTCCTGGTCGCGGGGGAGAGGCCGAAGTCGATGCTGTTCGTCCCGCTCGTGGCGGGGGATCGGGGAGTCGGCGCGATCTCGCTCGAGAACTTCGACCGCGAGCACGCGTACGACGAAGCGGACCAGCGCCTGCTGACGACGCTCGCCGGGAGCCTGAGTGTGGCGCTCGAGAACGCACGGCTCGTGCACGAGACGCGACAGCGCAACGCCGAGCTGGCGCTGATCAACAGCGTGCAAGCGGCGCTCGCGGGCGAGCTCGAGATGCAGGCGATCTACGACGTGGTCGGCGACAAGATCCAGGAGATCTTCGACGCACAGGTCGTCGACATCGGCATCTTCGACTTCGCGGCCGGGCTGACCCGGTACCCGTACACGATAGAGCGAGGCGTCCGCTTCCCAGACGAACCGACTCAGATCGAGCTCTCTCCGACCACACGCGAGATGCTCGAGACCAAGGCCGCGGTTCTGATCAGGGACGTTCCGGGGGCGGCTCGCGAACGCGGCGAGACCTTCCCGGTCGCGCAGGGAGAGCCCGCGCTCTCGGTCTTGGCCGTCCCGCTGGGGTCGGGAAGCGACATTCGCGGTCGCATCTCGTTGCAGAACCTCGACCGGACGAACGCGTTCGGCGACGACGACGTTCGTCTGCTGACCACACTCGCCAGCAGCTTGAGCGTGGCGCTCGAGAACGCGCGGCTGGTGCACGAGACGCGGCAGCGGAACGCCGAGCTGGCACTGATCAACGGGGTGCAGGAGGCGATCGCGGGCGAGCTCGAGCCGCAGGCGATCTACGACGCGGTCGGCGACAAGGTTCGAGACATCTTCGACGCGCAAGCCGTCGGGATAGCGACGCTGGACGACGCGTCCGGCCTCGTCCATTACCCGTACCTGATCGAACGGGGCGAGCGGCTGGTCGTGGAACCCGCGGAGGCGGCCGGCTTCGGGGAACACGTGCTGCAGAGCCGCGAATCGCTGCTGATCGTCGAGAACGTTCGCGCGGCGGCGAAGCGCTACGGAAGCGACCTCGTGGCCGGGGACGAGCCGAAGTCGGTGCTCTTCGTCCCGCTCGTGACGGGCGGCAGAGCGACCGGCTTGATCTCGCTGCAGAACGTCGACCGCGAGCACGCCTTCGGCGAGTCCGACCAGCAGCTGTTGGAGACGCTGGCGGGCAGCCTGAGCGTGGCGCTCGAGAACGCGCGACTGGTGCACGAGACGCGGCAGCGGAACGCGGAGCTGGCGCTGATCAACAGCGTGCAGGACGCGATCGCCGGCGAGCTCGACCCGCAGGCGATCTACGACGCCGTCGGCGACCGGATCCGCGAGATCTTCGACGCGCAGGTCGTCTCGATCCGTACGTTCGACGAGGCGACGGGGCTCGTCCACTTCCCGTATGTCATCGAGCGCGGCACGCGGCTGGAAGGCGAACCGATGGCGCTCGGCGCCGCCGGCTTCTCGAACCATGTCCTGACGACCAAGGAGTCGCTGCGGATCGTCGAGAACATGGAGGCCGAGGCCGAGCGTTACGGCAGTCTGATCATTGCCGGCAGCGAGGACACGAAGTCGCTCCTCTTCGTTCCGCTCGTCACAGGCGGCAAGGCGACGGGCATCGTCGGGCTCGAGAACATCGATCGCGAGCGCGCCTTCAGCGAGTCCGACCAGCAGCTCTTGGAGACGCTGGCGGGCAGCCTGAGCGTCGCGCTCGAGAACGCGCGGCTCGTACACGAGACGCGACAGCGGAACGCCGAGCTGGCCCTGATCAACGGTGTGCAGGAGGCCATCGCCGGCGAGCTCGAATCCCAGGCCATCTACGACGCGGTCGGCGACAACATCCGGGACGTCTTCGATGCACAGGCCGTGCAGATCGCGACCTTCGACGAGGCGACCGGCCTTCTGCACTACCCGTACATCATCGAACGCGGAGCGCGGATGCAGGCGGATCCCGAGCCGCCGGGCGGCTTCGGGAAGCACGTGCTGGCGAACCGCGAGTCGATTCTGATCGCCGAGAACGCTGTTGCTGCCGCCGAGCGCTACGGGAGCACGATCCTCGCCGGCGAGATGTCGAAGTCGCTCCTCTTCGTGCCGTTGGTGACGGCGGGCGAGGCGACCGGCTTGATCTCGCTGCAGAACGTCGATCGCGAGCATGCGTTCAGCGAGTCGGACCAGCAGCTGTTGGAGACGCTGGCGGGCAGCTTGAGCGTGGCGCTCGAGAACGCGCGGCTGGTGCACGAGACGCGGCAGCGGAACGCGGAGCTGGCGCTGATCAACGGCGTCCAGGACGCGATCGCCGGCGAGCTCGAGTCGCAGGCGATCTACGACGCGGTCGGGGACAGGATCCAGGGGGTCTTCGACGCACAGTCCGTCTTCATCTCGATCGTCGACAAGGCGACGGGCTTCATGGAGTTCCCCTACATCAACGAGCGCGGCGAGCGGGTGACAGCCGAGCCCAGTCCGCCCGGCGGCGTCTCGAGGCACGTGCTCGAGACCCGCGAGTCCTTACTGCTCACCGACGTCGCGGCGCAGAGCGAGCGGTTCGAGAGCAAGCTCTTGGCAGGGGATTGGCCGAAGTCGAGTCTCTTCGTCCCGCTGGTCACGAGCGGCGAGGCCACGGGCTTGGTCTCGCTCCAGAACGCCGATCGCACGCATGCGTTCAGCGAGTCCGACCGGCAGCTGCTCGAGACGCTGGCGGGCAGCCTGAGTGTCGCGCTCGAGAACGCGCGGCTGGTGCACGAGACGCGGCAGCGGAACGCCGAGCTCGCCGTGATCAACAGCGTGCAGGAGGCGATCGCCGGCGAGCTCGACGCACAGGCGATCTACGACGCGGTCGGCGACAGGATCCGCGACGTGTTCGACGCGCAGGTCGTCTCGATCGCCACGGTCGACGAGACGGGGAGCCTCATTCATTACCCCTACCTGATCGAGCGCGGCGAGCGGCTGCAGGCGGAGCCGCGACCCCTGGCCGGGTTCGCGAAGCACGTGCTCGAGACGCGCGAGCCGCTGCTGCTCGTCGAGGACCTCGACGC
The DNA here is from genome assembly GCA_036273695.1 of Gaiellaceae bacterium. Taxonomy (GTDB): domain Bacteria; phylum Actinomycetota; class Thermoleophilia; order Gaiellales; family Gaiellaceae; genus Palsa-739. The sequence continues at coordinate 21,741 of DASUHE010000040.1, read as the reverse complement.
AGAGTCCGAGCGCTTCGGCAGCAAGATCGTGGCCGGCGAACGGCCCAAGTCGGTCTTGTTCGTCCCGCTCGTCGCGGGCGGCAAGGCGGCCGGGGTGATCTCGCTCCAGAACATCGATCGCGAGCATGCGTTCGACGGAGACGACCAGCGGCTCCTGACGACGCTCGCGGGAAGCCTCACCGTCGCCCTCGAGAACGCCCGCCTCGTGCAGGAGACGCGCCAGCGCGTCGGCGAGCTCGCGACCGTGAACAGCGTCGGCCACGCGCTGGCTTCCCAGCTCGACCTCGACGGGCTGATCGAGCTCGTCGGCGAGCAGGTGCGCGCGACGTTCGACGCCGACATCGCCTACGTGGCGCTCCACCACGAGGCCACCGGGCAGATCGAGTTCGCGTACTACTACGAGAGCGGCGAGCGCCGGGCCGAGGCGCCGCTGAAGTACGGCGAAGGGGTCACGACCCGGATCCTGCAGTCGCGCGAGCCACTCCTCCTGAACCGGCGGGAGCAGCACGACGAGCAGGCGAGCCTCGGCACGCCGTCCCTCTCCTACCTCGGGGTGCCGATCCTCGTCGGCACCAAGGCGATCGGCGCCATCAGCGTGCAGAGCATCGACGAGGAGGGACGTTTCGGTGAGGCCGACTCGCGCCTGCTCGCGACGATCGCGGCCAACGTCGGCGTCGCCATCCAGAACGCGCGCCTCTTCTCCGAGATCGACCGCCAGAAGCAGTACTTCGAGATGCTCGTCGAGGTCAGCCCGGCCGCCGTCGTCGTCATGGACGCCGACGAGCGTGTGACCGGCTGGAACCCCGCCGCCGCGGCACTCTTCGGCTACACCGCCGACGAGGCGATCGGCGGCACCATCGACGAGCTCGTCGTCCCGGACGATTTCAGGAGCGAGAGCCGCGACGTCACGCTCGAGGCGCTCGGGCAGGGCCGAACCCGCCGAATCACGCGTCGCGCTGCCAAGGACGGGCGGCTCCTGGACGTCGAGATGGAGCTCGTGCCGCTGCGCTTCGACGGGCACAACGTCGGCTTCTACGCCATCTACCACGACATCACCGAGCTCCAGCGCGCCCGCGAGGAGGCCGAGGCGGCGACCCAGGCGAAGAGCGCCTTCCTCGCCACGATGAGCCACGAGATCAGGACGCCGATGAATGCCGTGATCGGCATGACCGACCTCCTGCTCGGCACCGACCTGACCGGCGAGCAGCGCGAGTTCGCGGAGGTCGTGCACGCGAGCGGCGACGCGCTGCTGCACGTGATCGACGACATCCTCGACTATTCGAAGATCGAAGCGGGCAAGCTCGACCTCGAGCATGAGCCGTTCAGCCTGCGCGACTGCGTCGAAGGAGCGCTCGACATCGTCGCGCCGCGGGCGTGGGAGAAGGAACTCGAGCTCGGCTGCCTGATCGACGAGAACGCCCCGTCCGGGATCGTCGGGGACGAGGCGCGGCTGCGGCAGGTGCTGCTGAACCTCCTCTCGAACGCCGTCAAGTTCACCGAAGGCGGAGAGGTGGTGGTGCTCGTCGACGCCGACGAGGCAGCCGCGGGGTCCCATCGGATCGAGATCGCCGTTCGCGACACCGGGATCGGCATCCCGCCCGACCGGATGAACCTGCTCTTCACCTCGTTCAGCCAGGTGGATGCGTCGACGACGCGCCGCTTCGGCGGCACCGGCCTCGGCCTCGCCATCTCGAAGCGGCTCGTCGAGCTGATGGGCGGCACGATCACGGTCGAGAGCGAGGAGGGGAGCGGCTCGACCTTCCGCATCGCGCTCCCGGTGACGGCGGCGGAGGTGCCGGCGAAGATCCCCCTCGAGGAGGGCCTCCCACACCTGGCAGGCAAGCGCATCCTCGTCGTCGACGACAACGCGACGAACCGCGAGATCGTGACGCGGCACGCGCGGTCGTGGGGGATGGAGCCCGTTGCGGTCGAGCTGCCGGCCGCCGCGCTCGAGCTGGTCGAGCAGGGGGAGGCGTTCGACGTCGCCGTCCTCGACATGATGATGCCGGAGATGGACGGGCTCGCTCTCGCGGGCGAGATCCGCCTGCACCGCAGCGAGGCCGAGCTGCCGCTGCTGCTGCTGACGTCGCTGGGACGCCTGCCGCAGCTGCGGTCGGACGGCGTCTTCTCGGCGCAGCTCGCGAAGCCGTTGAAGGCATCCCAGCTCTACAACACGCTCCTGCAGCTGCTGACCAAGGGCGGCTTCGGGGCCGAGGAGGTCGAGCCCGTGACGGACGGAAAGCGCGCACGGTCGGCGCTGCGCATCCTCCTTGCCGAGGACAACGCGATGAACCAGAAGGTTGCGCTGCGCCTGCTCGAGCGGCTCGGCTACGGCGCCGACGTCGCGAACAACGGGCTCGAGGCGATCGAGGCGCTCGAGCGGCGGCCGTACGACGTCGTCCTCATGGACGTCCAGATGCCCGAGCTCGACGGGCTCGACGCCACGCGCAGGATCTGCGAGCGCTGGCCCGAGGAGACGCGGCCGCGGATCATCGCGATGACGGCGAACGCGCTGCCCGAGGATCGCGAGGCCTGCTTCGCGGCCGGCATGAACGACTACGTCGCCAAGCCGATTCGCGCCGAGGAGCTCGTCGCTGCGCTCAAGCGCGTGAGGCCGCTCGCGAACGGCGACGGCGACGCCGACGAGCCGGTCGAGTACGTCAACCTCGACGACGGCGCGCTCGCGAATCTCCGCGACCTCGGCGGCGACGACTTCCTCGGCGAGGTGATCGACGCGTTCCTCGGGGACGCACCCGAGCTGATCGCGACGCTGCGCCGCTCGTTGCAGGAGACGAACACGGAGGAGCTACGCCGGGCGGCGCACACGCTGAAGTCGAACGGCGCGACGCTCGGGGCCGAAGGGTTCGCAGAGCTGTGCCGCACGCTCGAGCATTCGGCCAAGGCCGGCGAACTCGACGGAGCCGCGGAGCTCGTCGCCCGGATCGAGCAGCAGTACGGGCCGCTCGAGGAAGCACTCTCCGCGCTTCGCTCCGAGTCGCCCGCGTGAGCGCGCACGTCCCGACTGCGGGGAGGCTGCTGATCGCCGACGACAACCGGGTCAACCGGCTCCTGCTCGCGCGCGGGCTCGAGCAGGAGGGACACACGATCGTCTTCGCCGAGCACGGCCGGGAGGCGCTCGACCTGCTGCGCCTGCAGGAGGGCTTCGACCTGATGCTCCTCGACGTCCTCATGCCCGAGCTCGACGGCTACGAGGTGCTGGCGGAGCTCAAGGACGACCCGCATCTGCGCGACATCCCCGTGATCGTGACGTCGGCGCTCGACGAGCTGGACAGCGTCGTCCGGTGCCTCGAGATGGGCGCCGAGGACTACCTCACGAAGCCGGTCAACTCGGTGCTGCTGAACGCCCGGATCAATGCGAGCCTCGAGAAGAAACGGCTCCGCGACCAGCAGCGCGAGCTCGTGAGCAAGTTCGCGACGAAGGAGGTCGCCGACGACCTGCTCACGTCGGGCTTCTCGCTCGGCGGCCAGTACGTCGACGCGTCGGCGATGTTCTGCGACATCCGCGCGTTCACGACGATCTCGGAGTCGCGCGAGCCGGCCGAGACGATCGAGCTGCTCAACGACTACTACCTCCTCATGATGGACGCGATCAACGGCGAGGGCGGGATCGTGAACCAGATGGTCGGCGACGGGTTGATGGCGATCTTCGGGGCGCCGGTGCCGCGCGACGATCACCGGCAGGCCGCGGTGCTCGCCGCGCGCCAGATGATCGAGCTCATCCGCCTCTTCAACGAGGAGCAGGCGGCGCGCGACAAGGTGCAGATCCAGATCGGCGTCGGCGTCGCCTCTGGTCGCGTCGTCGCCGGCTACACCGGGACGCAGAACCGCGCGACCTACACGTGCGTCGGCGACACCGTCAACGTCGCCGCGCGGCTCGAGGCCCACACGAAGGAGCTGGGCCGGCCGATCCTGATCGACGAGAACACGCGGCAGGGCATCGCGGACGGGATCGCCGTCGAGCCGCAGGGCGAGCTCGTGATGAAGGGCAAGACCGAACCGACGAGGGTGTACGCCGTGCTCGTCGACGCGGTCGTGGCCGAGACCGCCTAGCGCGCAACCACGGGGGGCAGCACGCGTCTAACCTCGCTGAATGAGGTGGGCGGGATGAGGCGCGTGGTCGTGACTGGGCTCGGCGCGGTGACGCCGATCGGCTCCGACGCGCCGTCGACCTGGCGCGCCGCCGTCGCGGGCGAGAGCGGCATCGACTTCATCCGCTCGTTCGACCCGAGCGAGTTCCCGGTGCGGGTCGCGGCGGAGGTGAAGGACTTCGACCCGACCCAGGTCGCGCCGCCGAAGGACGCGCGACGGCTCGACCGCAACGTCCTCCTCTCGCTCGGCGCCGCGCGCGAGGCAGTCGCCGACGCGCGGCTCGACGGCGCCTACTCGCCGGACCGCGTCGGCATCCTCTTCGGCACGGCGATCGGCGGGATCATGGGGATCGTCGAGCAGGTGGACGTGTTGCGCGACCGCGGGCCGGGCCGCGTCGCGCCGACCTTCATCCCGAACGTGCTCGTCGACACGGCGAGCGGCCAGCTCTCGATCGCGCTGGGCTTCCGCGGGCCGAACTACGCGCCGGTCTCGGCCTGCGCGACCGGCTCGACGGCGGTGGGGGAGGCGGCCGAGCTGATCAAGCGCGGCGGCGCCGACGCGGTGCTCGCCGGTGGCGCCGAGGCGTGCATCACGCCGTTGATCCTCGCGGGCTTCTGCGCGATGCGGGGTCTTGCGGCGGAGGAGGACCACCCGCCGCGGGCGTCACGCCCGTTCGACGCTACGCGTGCCGGCTTCGTGATGGGCGAGGGCGCCTGCGTCCTCGTGCTCGAGGAGCTCGAGGCCGCCGAGCGCCGCGGCGCGACCGTGTACGCCGAGATCCTCGGCTACGGGATGTCGAACGACGGACACCACCTCGCGCAGCCGGACCCCGAGTCGGTCGGCGTCGTCGCAATGATGCGGCAGGCGCTCGAGCGCGCGAACGTCGAGCCCGCACAGGTTGGCTACGTCAACGCACACGGCACATCGACGCCGCTCGGCGACGCGGCCGAGACGCGGGCGATCAAAGAGGTCTTCGGCGACCACGCGTATCAGCTTGCGGTCTCCTCGACGAAGTCCGTCACCGGCCACTGCTTCGGAGCCGCGGGCGCGGTCGAGGCGATGATGTGCGTCCTCGCCGTCCGCGACGGCATCCTGCCGCCCACCATGAACTACGAGCATCCCGACCCGGCCTGCGACCTCGACTACGTGCCGAACGAGGCGCGGCAGGCGCAGGTCGAGGTGGCGCTGTCGAACGCGATGGGGCTCGGCGGGCACAACGGCTGCGTGCTAGTCGGCAGGGTCTAGCGATGGGGTGGGAAGGTCCGCCCGCTCCGTACCGCATCGAGACGGAGCGCCTGGTGATCCGCTGCTGGGAGCCGACCGACGCGCCGCTGCTCAAGGAGGCGCTCGACTCGAGCCTCGACCACCTTCGTCCGTTCATGGACTGGGCGCACGACGAGCCCCAGCCGGTCGAGCAGAAGGCGGAGCTCCTGCGGGCGTTCCGCGCCCTCTACGACACGGGCGAGTCGTTCGTCATGGGCATCTTCGACCGCTCCGAGGGTGAGGTCCTCGGCGGCACGGGGCTGCACGCCCGCATCGGCCCGGGCGGGCTCGAGATCGGCTACTGGATCCGGGCGAGCGCCACGCGGCAGGGAATCGCGACCGAGGCGTCGGCCGCGCTGACGCGGGTCGGGTTCGAGGTGTGCGAGGCGGATCGGATCGAGATCCGGATCGAGCCGCACAACGAGGCGAGCTCCGGAATCCCCCGCAAGCTCGGCTTCCTCGAGGAGGCGACGTTGCGGCGAAGGCTGCCGGGACGCCGCGGAGGGCCGCTGCGTGACGCGACGGTCTGGACGATGTTCCGCGAGGACTTCGACGCCTCGCTGGCGCCGGGGCTATGCGCCTTCGATGCTCTCGGGCGTCAGCTGCTCTAGCGATTCGAGCGTCACATCGGCGAGCGCGAGCGCCTCGTCGTCGGGCGGGTAGCTCGCGTTCGGGATCGCGACCACGCGCATCCCGGCCGACTCGGCCGAGCGGATGCCGGAGTGCGAGTCTTCGACGGCCGCGCACCGCTCGGGCGCGACGCCGAGGCGGCGCGCCGCTTCGAGGTAGACGTCCGGCGCAGGCTTGCCGCGCGCGACCTCCTCCGACGAGACGGTCGCCCGGAAGCACGCGCCGAGCCCGGCGAGGTCGAGCACCGTCTCGAACACCTCGCGGTTCGAGGAGGACGCGAGCGCGAGCGGGTACGCCGCCGCCAGCCGACGCACGGCCTCCTCGGCGCCCGGCAGCAGCGGCAGGTCGCGGCGGTAGGCGTCGAGCATCCGCTCGACGACGTCGCGGTTGATCGCGTCGGGATCGGCCGGGACGCCGGCCTCCTCGTGCAGGTAGCGCGACCACTCGGGGGCGCTCATCCCCATCATCGCCCGCTGCACCTGCTCGTCGTAGCGGCCGCCGCGCTCGCGGACGTAGCGCTCGCGCACCGAGTCCCAGACCTCCTCCGAGGCGAGCAGCACGCCGTCGAGGTCGAAGACGACCGCCTCGATCACACGCTGTGGTACGTGCTCTCGCGGTACACGAGCGCGTGGTGCGACGGACCGTGCTCGATCGAGAGGACGTCGGCGATGAAGAACGTGTGGTCGCCGGCGTCCGCCTCTTCACGGGTTTCCGCCTCGATCCAGCCGAGCGCGCCCTCGATCAGCGGCGCAGCGTGCCCCTCGCGGGTCGGGACGCCCTGCCAGTGCACGATGGGCGGGTACCCGGCGGCGAAGCGGCGCGCGAGCTCTTCCTGCTCCGCGCCGAGCAGGCTGACCGCGAAGCGCTTGGCGCTGCGCAGGAGCTCGTAGCAGGACGCTTCCTTGCCGATCGAGACGCCGATCAGCGGAGGTTCCAGGGAGAGCGAGACGAGCGACGAGACGGTGACGCCCATCCGGTCGCCCTCGACGTCGAGGCTGAGGATCGAGACGCCGTGCGGCCAGAGCCGCATCAGCCCGCGGAGGTCGTCTCCCGTCGTCATGGCAGCGAACGCTACAGAGCGAATGCGCGGAAGCGGCGGGGGTGAGATTCGAACTCACGGAGCCGTGAGGCTCAACGGTTTTCAAGACCGCCCCGTTCGACCGCTCCGGCACCCCGCCGCGCGCAACAGTGTCGCAGGAGCGGAAAGGAGGGGGCACGTGGGGGAACCATGGGTTTCCCCGCGATCGAGACCGCCCGTTCGACCGCTCCGGGCCCCGCCGCGCGGTCTAGTGTCGCAGCCTTGGCGACGATGCAGGATCTCGACGAACTCGCGCTCGCCATGCCCGAGGCGACGAAGGAGATCGAGGACGGGCGCCCCGTGTACAAGGTGCACGGGAAGATGTTCTGCTTCCACCGCAGCCGGCGGCCCGACGCGCTCGATCCGGAGAGCGGCGAGCGGCTCGGCGACGTGCTCGTCTTCCGCGTCGCCGACCTCGACGTGAAGGAATTGCTCCTCTCCGATTCGCGAGGCGTCTATTTCACGACGCCGCACTGGAACGGCTACGCGGCCGGCCGTCGAGCACGTTCGCGCGCGTGGCGCGCGCGTGCTGGTCGCCCGCCCGACCGAGTCGGAGGCCCGGCTCGCGTTTGCAGGGCTCGCGGACCTGCTCGTCGACGTGCCGGACGAGCTGTTCGCAGAGCTGCCCGAGCCGCAGCGGATCGGGCTCGACGCCGCGCTCCTGCGCGCCACCTCGGCACGGGCACCCGAGCGTCGCGTCGTCGGCGCGGGGTTCCTGACCCTCCTGCGCGCGCTCGCGGCGGAGTCGGAGGTCGTGTGCGCAATCGACGACCTCCAGTGGCTCGATACCTCGTCGGCGGCGGCGGTCGAGTTCGCACTTCGCCGGCTCGGCGAGGAGCCCGTGCGAAGCCTCGTCTCGGTGCGCGCGGCCGAGCTCGCCCGAACCCTGGTGCCGGCGCTCGAGCGCGACCTGCAGGTCGAGCGTCTCGCGCTGGGACCGCTCTCGGTGGCGGCGCTCCACCGCGTCCTCGCGCAGGAGCTCGGGCGCACGTTCCCCCGGCCGACGCTCGTGCGGATCGCGCAGGCGGCGGGCGGCAACCCGCTCTACGCACTCGAGATCGTGCGCGAGCTCGATCGGCGCGGCGAGCGGGACGTCGCGAGCCGCGTCCCCGTGCCGCAGGACCTCGACACGCTCGTCCGGGCGCGCGTCCGGGCGCTTCCGGCGGCGACGTCCGACGCACTGCTGCGAGCCGCCGTGCTCGCGCGGCCGGACGCCGACGCGGTCGATCCCGTCGAGCTCGCGCCTGCGGAGGAGGCGGGTCTGGTGCGCGTCGAGCCGGGCGGGCGAATCGAGTTCGTCCACCCACTCTTCGCGTCGGCGGTGTACTCGGCCGCTCCGGCGGCCCGGCTCCGAGAGGCGCACCGAGCGGTCGCCGACCTCGAGCGCGACCCCGAGGAGCGAGCAAGGCATCTCGCGCTCGCGGCCTCCGGGCCGGACGCGGAGGTCGTGCACGAGCTTCAGGCGGCCGCCCGCCACGCGCGGATGCGCGGCTCTCCCGACTCCGCCGCCGAGCTGACGGGGCTCGCGCTGCGGCTGCTTCCGGCCGACGCTCCGGCGCGGCTGGAGCTCCAGCTCGAGCGCGCGGAGCAACTTCACCTCGCAAGCGACTTTCCGGCGGCACGCACGGTGCTCGAGGAGCTGCGCACGAAGCTCGAGCCGGGCGACCTGCGTGCGCGTGCGCTGCTGATGCTCGTCGACATCGACTACTGGTGGAGCGGCGAGTCCGCGGCGACGACGCTCGCCGAGGAGGCACTGGCGGACGCTCGCGATCCCGTTCTCAAGGCTCGCTGCCACGCTGCCGTCGCCCTCTTCGCGGGCACGGTCGACCTGCCGAAAGCCGCGGACTCCGCGCGGCAGGCGCTGACGCTGCTCGAGGCCGTCCCGGAGCCCGATCCCGGGCTCGTCGCGGCGGCGTTGAGCGCGCGCGTGCGCGCCGATCTCTTCCTCGGCGACGGGTTCGACGAGAAGACCGCGATGCAGGCGCTCGCGCTCGAGGAGGCGAGCCCGCCGGCGACGGTCGACACGCGGGTCGTCTTCAAGCTCGGCCAATGGCTTCGCTACATCGACGACCTCGACGGCGCGCGCGCGTACCTCGAGCGGGCAGAGCAACAGGCGCACGAGGAGGGCGACGAGTCGTCGCTCGCCAACATCCTGCTCAACCGCGTGATCGCCGCGACCTGGGCCGGCGACCTGGCCGGAGCGGCGGAGCTGGCGGAACGGATGCTCGACGCCTTCGGCCAGCACGGGGGCGACCCGGAGGCGGGAGTCCTGTGGCGCGCCTATGTCGACGCGTATTCCGGCCGGCTCAAAGCGGTCCGCGAAGCAGCCGCGAGGGCAGCGCCGGGAGAGCCGATGGTGGCGGCGCTCTGGAGCCGTTGCCTGGGGCTGGCCGAGCTCGCGGCCGGTGAGACGGTCTCCGCCGACCGGGATCTGACCGAGGCACTCGACGTCTTCGAACGCGTCTCCTTCCGCGAGCCGGCGATCTGGCGGGTCGACGGCGATGCGATCGAAGCGGCGCTGGCCGTCGGCGACCTCGACCGGGCGGCGGGACTGCTCACGCGCTTCGAGGAGCGCGCGGCCCGCTCGCGCATCCCGTGGGGCCTCGCGGTCTCGGCGCGCTGCCGGGGGCTGGTACTCGCGGCGCGGGGCGACCTCGACGCGGCCGCGGAGGCGCTCGAGCAAGCACTCGTCGAGCACGACCGGTGTCCGATGCCGTTCGAGCGCGCACGGACGCTGCTCGCCCTCGGCCGGCTGCAGCGGCGGCTGAAGCGGAAGCGCCAGGCGCGGCTCTCGCTGGAGGAGGCGCGCGACCTCTTCGCCGGCCAGGGCGCCGACGCGTGGGTCGCCCGAGTCGACGACGAGCTCGGCCGCGTCGCCGTCCGGCGCGCTCCGGAGGAGCTGAGCGCGACCGAGCTCCGGATCGCCCGGCTCGCCGCCGACGGTCTGAGCAACCAGGCGATCGCCGAGCAGGTGTTCGTGAGCGTCAAGACGGTCGAGTCGAACCTCAAGCGCGCGTACCGCAAGCTCGGGATCTCCTCCCGCGCCCAGCTCGCCCGCGCCCTCGACCGCGGGGACGCGCAGCCGATTTCGTAGGGTCTTCAGGTCTTTCTCCGCCCGGCCCGGCAAGCCATGTTGACGCCATGGCGGAACGTGCCGCGAGCTTCGTCGCCGAGTGCTACTGGCCGGACGTGCGCGAGGAAGACGTGCACCTTCTCGAGCAACGGATCGCCGCCTCGCTCACCGACGACGTCCGCTACCTCGGATCGGTGCTGATTTGCGAGGACGAGGTCGTCCTCTGCCACTTCGAGGGAGCCGCGGCTGCGATCCGCCGAATCGCGGAGCAAGCGCGCGTGCCGTACGAGCGCCTGCTCGCAACCACCGTCTCGATTGCGAAGGAAAGGACACGGCGATGAACGGAAAGCTCGTCAGGCCCGCGGTTGTCGCACTGGCGATCGCCGGAGCCCTGGTCGCAGGCGGGATCGCCTACGCCACGATCCCCGACGGGAGTGGGGTCATCCACGGCTGTTACAAGAAGACCTCCCCGAACCAGGGCACGCTGCGGGTCATCGACACCGGCAAGGCGCAGGCATGCACGAGCTCCGAGAGCGGGCTCAGCTGGAGCCAGACCGGACCGCAGGGGCCGCAAGGGCCGCAGGGCACCCAGGGACCACAAGGGCCTCAGGGAGCCCAGGGGCCGTCCGGGTCGAGCCACGCCTATTCGGACTCCAACCTCGACGGACTGACCCTCCTCTCCCCGAACTCGCACACGATCACACAGCTCACGCTCCCCGCGGGCGACTATGTCGTCTGGGCAACCGGAAGCGTCGTCAAGACCGGATCCTTCAACACGGCGGGGTCCGACAACGACGTGAAGTGCGTCCTCGACGATCCGAACGACAACGCCGTCACGGCGTCCGTGGCTGAAGCGAACGGGCTGGATTACGAGGACGCAGTGCCCTACACCCTCGTCGCCACGGTGTCGCTCTCGACCAGCGGGACCATCACCGTCGACTGCACGACGCTGACGGGGACGGTCGTTTCCGAGGTCGATTTCAACTCACTCGTCGCAACCGCGGTCGACGCGGTCAACTGACCCCACGAAAGGAAGGAGCTCGACGATGGACGTTCAGCCTCTACACCGCAGGGCCACGGGACGGCTTCCTGCTCTCTGGATCGCCGTCCTGCTCTCCCTCGCCTGCTGCGGCACGGCCCTCGCCGCGGCGAGCGCCCACTCCGCGACCACGTCGAAGATCGCCGGCAAGTGGAAGGGCCACTACAGCGGCGCCGTCTCCGGACACTTCACGATCCACTGGAAGCAGACGGGGTCGCTCCTGCACGGCACCATAAGGCTCTCGAACCCCAGCGGCACGTACGCGCTCGACGGCAGCGTGCGACGCGGAAAGATCAAGTTCGGAGCCGTCACCGTCGGCGCCAGATACAAGGGATCGCTGCACGGAACGACGATGTCGGGAACCTGGACGAGCGGCGAGGGCGGCGGCAGCTGGAGCGCCCACAAGGTCTCCTGACGTACGCCTGCCGAGGCGGCGCTCAGTGGAAGCGCCGCCTCCGCCCGAACGAAGCGGAGGGGGAGGGATCTGAACCCTCGATCCCGCCTAACGACGGAAACGAGTCGAAGGCGAAGGCGCTTGCTTACGACGGCCGGGGCGGAGCTGTCCGAAGCCACGCACGTCGCGGACGATGCGTATCGTTCGCCCATGGGAGAAGCGCGGCTCGCCGAGCTCGTGGCAGCTCTGTCGCTGGGCATCGACCTCGGCTTCGGCCAACCGATGGAGCACGTCCTGCGGCAGTGCCTGATCTCGCTGCGCCTCGCCGAGCGGCTCGACCTCGACGAGAAGCAGCGCGCAGACGTTTACTACACGTCGCTGCTGATCAACGTCGGCTGCCATTCCGACGCCTACGAGCAGGCGAAGTGGTTCGGCGACGACATTGCCGCGAAGGCGATCAAGTACGACCACGAGCCGCGCAGCCTCCGAATGATGGCGAGCGGGCTTTCGTACCTCGGCCGAGGCCATCCTCCCCTCCACCGCTTCCGGCTCGGGCTCGAGTTCATGCTGTCGGGCCACCGCGAGGTGGACGGGATGGTCGAGTCGCACAGTCACATCGCGCGCATGCTCGGCGAGCAGCTCGGCCTGCCCGAAACGGTGTTGTCGTCACTCGCCTCGTCGTACGAACGCTGGGACGGTCGCGGCTGGCCCGGTGACCTGAAGGGCGAAGCGGTGCCGCTGCCGGCACGGATCTCGCAGTTCGCCGAGTTCGTGGAGGTTGCGAACCGCCTGGGCGGGGCCGACGCAGCCGTGAAGCTGGCGCGCCGTAGGCGCGGCAAGCAGTTCGATCCTGAGGTCGCGGACGTCCTCGTCGGCGAGCCGGCCGTGCTGCCCGCGCCCACCGAGACCTCGAGCTGGAGCGACGTGATCGAGTCGGAGCCGGGTCTGGCGGTGGTTCTCGACGAGGATCAGTTCGAGGCCGCGCTCGCCGCCATCGCGACGTTCGTCGACCTGAAATCGCCGTACTTCCTGGGACACGCGCGCGCTGTTGCCGACCTCGCGGCCGAGGCGGCAGCGGGTGCCGGCTTGCCGGCGGACGACATGCGGCTCTTGCGGCGAGCCGGCCTCGTCCACGACTTCGGCCGGCTCGGCGTCTCGAACGCGATCCTCGACAAGCGCGAACCGCTCGGCGCCGGCGAATGGGAACGGCTTCGCCTTCAGGGATACATCACCGAACGCATGCTCAGCCAGTCGGAAGCGCTCGCCCCACTCGCGCGCAGCGCACTGCCCGCTCAGCTTGGACGCCTCCTCGACAGCGCGAACGCCTACCAGGCGATGCGTGAGCCCCGCCCGCATCGTGAGGCACTCGCACCGGAAGCCGCGGGCCGAGAACTGCGCGAGGGGCCGTTCAACGCGGACGCCGTCGATGCCGTGCTCGCCGCTGCCGGCCACCGCGTACCCCGTCGGCGCGAAGGGCCTGCAGGGCTCACTCCGCGCGAGGTCGAGGTGCTGCGACTCCTCGCGCGCGGGCTCTCGAACAAGGAGATCGCCCAGCGGCTGTCGATCACGCCGAAGACCGTGGGCAACCACGCCGAGCACATCTACGCCAAGATCGACGCCCAGTCGCGCGCGGCCGCCGCGTTCTTCGCGATGCGCGAGGGGCTCCTCCCGGAGGAGGAGTTCCCCACGCGCGTCGCCGCCTAGACCGACTGCAGCGCGCCCATGTTGCGCGCCATGACGGCCTCCGTCTTCGCAAGCTCGTCGGCCGGGCTGAACATCAGGACCTCGCTCCCGGGCTCGTGCTTGACCGGGATATGGCCGGGAGGCGTGTAGAACGCGTCGCCTTCCTCGTACTCCTCGTCGTGGTCGGCGTACCTGAACACGACCTTGCCGCGCAGCACGTAGCCCCAGTGCGGGCACTGGCACATGTCGTCGGGGAGACCCTTCATCAGGGGCGTCCCGTCGATGTCGTCGTGGAACGTCGCGAATCCGATCCGGTATCCGTCGACCTCCGCGTTGCAGTCGGTGACCGGGCCGAACTCCTCCTTCTTCGCCGTTGCCTTCGAGACCTTGGACATCTGAACCTCCTCGCTCGATTGGCTCGAGCGTAGGTCTGCCAACGCGGCCGCACCATGAGGCGTTCGCCTCATCTTTGAGCCGGATTACGCCGCGGCGAAAAGCGCGCAGCGCGGGCGCCAGGCTTCGGGACCCGAACTGCCCGCATCGCTTTTGGTTCGGGGAGCGGAGGGGGAGGGATTTGAACCCTCGATCCGCCTAACGACGGATAACGGTTTTCGAGCGCCTGCTCGTTTGGCTTGACGAGGCGACGCCGGATCCCCGCGCGACAACACTTGCGACACTCGGCCTCGCCGCTCCTCGAAGGCTCCGCCGGAAGCGGCCGATGTCCGATCGTATCCGCTGGATTCCGTTAGCTTGGTCGAGCAGAACGCCCATCGGCCTGCGAACTCACTCGAACGCGACGGTGCTGAGCTAGTCCACGTATTGCCAAGTGCATTGCTTCCCGTGGTGATCGCCCCAGTGGTCACAAGGAGCGAACGTTGTTCCGGCCTTCACTTTGTCACGCGTCCCACCGTATTGGGTGCACTCGACCGTACCGTCGCGAGGGACGGTGTCTCCAGGCTTGTAGGTCTGGGCCATCACGGCCTCCTTTCCTCTTGCCGTGCTTGGTCATTGGAGCTAGCTGAGCTCCATTACCAACCCGGCTAGTGCGGCGTACAGGAGAACCACCTAGATTCGTCGAGCGCGGTGCGTGCACCCGTCGAGTTGTTCAGAACCGTTGCCGTGATGCTGTAGACGGCGTTCGCCTGACAGGCGCCACTCCAGTCGCTCGTCGAGAGCGTGCCCGACCAGGTGGCGCCAGGCTTTCCCCCGCCGCCCGGTGCGCTGTCGATTGTCGCGTTCGTCATCGGCACTTCTTCGACGAACACAACCTGTGCGGAATCGACAGACGGCTCAGTCCCAGGTGCGTTTGCATCTCGTAACACCTGCAGCCGGAGAGACGCATCGGGCGTCCAAGAGGCCACCGTGACGTCCACTGAAGACCCGATCGAGGGCGCGTCAGGACTTAACGTGATTCCGAGAGGCGCATTGCCACCGGGCCGATGGGTTCCGATGGGCGCACCGCCACTGAACGCGATAGTAAGCCCGATGCCAGCTGCAGCCAGCCCAGCAGCTGCGCCAGCTAGAGCGGCGATACGGAACCCTGGGCTAGTGAAGATAGGCAACCGGTACAGCGGCTTCTCTGGCTCGCGCGTCATTTCGCGGAATAGCTGCTCCTTCCGCGCCTGAAGCTGCCCCGGCGGGAGGTCGAGCAGCGGCGGGAAGGAAATCTTGTTGGTCATGGCTAGCGTGCCTCCTTGACGTTCGTGCTCTCACCCTTCTCATGTCCGAAGTCGAGGTTGAGTTCACGGAGTCGCGCGCGAGCGCTCGACAGTCGCGAGCGCACTGTGCCTATCGGGACGTTGAGAGCGAACGCAGCATCCTCGTAGCTCAGCTCCATCGCAATACAGAGGACGAGGACATCCTGCTCTCGCTTGGGCAGAGTCCTCAGCCGGCGCAGAGCTTCTTCGGCTTGCTGCTCATAGTCGAGGCGCTCGGCAGCACGGTCGGCAAGGTCCGACTCCGCGTCGACTGCAGTCAGCCGACTGACCGCCGCCAGAAAGCGCCGCTCGGACCGTCGCTGGTTGCGGATCACGTTTGTCGCGATGCCATACAGCCAGGGAAGCACCTTGCCGGGAGGTAGCTCCCTGTCTCGGTGCCGCCATGCCTCAAGAAATACGACCGAGAGAAGATCCTCGGCGGTTGCCCGGTCGCCAGTCCGGCGGAAGCAGTAGTTGTAGATCAGCTTGGCATGGCGCTCGAATAGCACCCCAAAGGCATCAGCATCACCGGCACGCGAACGCGCCCACAGGTCAGAGTCTGAGGGCTCCATCTCCTTCGTATGTCCGATCACGGTGATCGAGTTCTGGTGATCCTGACTCATTTAATCTAGACGCGACGGCTCGCAAGCACCCTGGTTCTCGCCTGGACGAGATCCATCGATCAGCGACCTCCTCGAGCAGATGCCATGTTGGATCCGGTGGTCATCCTGCGGCGAGCCGCCGCTGCCCCAGAGACGAGGAGGCGCCGCGACCGATCGCGCCGCCTCCAAGCGTCACTGACTCTCAGCCCTCCGATATGCCTAGGGCAGGTTCGGGACTGCCAGACCGGGCGCAGCCCATCCCTGTCCGGCCTGAGCACGATAGGCGGTGTCTTCCAGATAGACCACGTTTCCGGTCGAGTCGACGACCCGTACCAAGTACCCGTCAAGACCGAGTCCAGCAAACACCTCCGCCGCGTGCAGCGTATCGACAGTGCTCTGCGGATTGTTTGACTGAATCTCGACGACCGCAGCCAACCCATAGGGCTGCTCGAACGAGATCGAGGTCGCGCTTATGCCTTCCGCGGCCAACCGGTTTCGGATCGTGGTCGATAGATCTTGCGGGCTGGCGGAGGTTAAGGGCACCGATTGGATCACGAGTCGACCGGAGCCGTCATCCTCCTGTGGACCGTTGGAGCCGACGAACGTGTATCCCGAGAGGCAATCAGCCCCCGCAGCCCCGCACTGAGCACCGTAGGCGCCAGCTATCAAGTACGTGTACCAGGCGTCTTCGGCATTTTGCGCCGGCGTGTTGCCTGATTTGTGGGTAGCGTCCAGCCACTTCGAACCGACAGCGCTTGCGAAGTCCGATGGAGGATCTCCAAGCGTCACCGAGGACAAGTCGGTGGTCATCCCTTGGACGACCGATCCGAGGAGCGCAGTGTCCAATGGACTCGGGCCCGACGTTGCGGCTCCGCCGCCCGCACTTGCGAACGTTAGGAGGAGCGCCGAGCACACGGCTGTGGCAGCTCCAATCGTGATCAGAGCGCGACTTCGACCATGAATTAGGGTTCTTGGACTCAGCAACTTGTGCCCCCGTTCTTCCAATTGATCGTCCAGGAAGCCGACACCGTTACGTTATTGATCACCCACTGCGAGTTCGAGCCCGATCCACAGGACGATGTGTTGACCAACGATGTCTCTGACTGCGTCACGTTATTCGCGGTGTTGTTATCGCCGACCTGCCATGGCCACTCACTTGCCGAGGTACCCCAATTGGAACCGATATAGGTAGTCGATCCCATGCATCCATCACAGCCAAATTCCCCAAGGATGGCGGCGTTCGGTGCAGTCGCTCCCACACCGGGGCTCACATATAGATGCTCCTGCGTCCCATCTAGGTAGTTGCACCAGTCGCTGTTGCTGTTGTTGCACCGAGCCACTTTCATGATGTGGCTCTCGCCCGCCCCGATGTATTGTCCGAGGTCGCATTTGAGCGTGCCGTCGCTATAGATAGCGAAGTACAGAACCTTAACGCCGCTCGTGTCGTTGTTCGGGGGAGAACAGCCGCCAGGCGCGCCGCTGGTCGTGTATTTGGCGTATCCCTCCTGAATGATGCAACCACCGAAAAACGGGCAAGCTGATGTTTTGTTATACGTCGCGATCCACTCATAACCGAACGTCGACGAAGGAACATCCCAGCTGGTCGTGCTGCGCGTTAGCGTGGCCCGTGTCATGCGACAGTTGCCGCTGGGACAAGCGGACGAACCGACCGTATGTCCACCCTGCGCGTTGGCCAGCGCTGAACCCGCGGTCAGACCAGCCAACATTGTCACCGCGAGCAAAGCGGGCAGCAAGGGCAGCCAACGGATCAACCGTAGGCGTCTCACCATGATGTACCTGCCTTCTCTGTCGGAGAGGTCGTACTCGCCGCAGAAGGCACGGCCCCGAGTCGCCGAGAGTTTACTCCCTCTGTCGACGGAAGACAAGACGACCGCCGGCTCATACTGCTCGCCGGAGAACAGCCCGGACGGTCGAGGGCCACCACCTCTCACCGCCGTGGGCCGTCGGAATGCGCGCGACGTTTAGGTTCAGCGCGATTTCGCGGAGGCTCTTGCCTGCGGAGCGCTCGTCGTGGATGCGTTTCACGGTCTCTGGTGAGACTCCCGCCTTACGCCCCCGCGACGCCGGCTCGAGTCGTGGTCGTGCCGTTCGCCGTCGCTCGGTAGCGATTCGCTCGAGTTCATCGGCGGGGATCAATCTCGCGCCCCAGGGCATCTCAATCGTCTCGATGTACGGCAGTAGGCGACGAAGCGTCGAGCGACTGATGCCGAGTGCCTGGGCGGCCTGGCTGCGAGTGTAGGCGAGCCGGTCTACGTGGCTGGCCTCGCGCACAACGACAGGCGGACTTCCGGCGACTCCTGGCGAGGGTGCGGGCGGAGTCCTCTGCTGATCGAGAGCCTGGTGGCGGTGGGCCTTGTCGGCGCGCCGTTGCTGGCGGCGGCGGGACATCGCGTACGAGCGTACACGAATAATAGGACGTTTCTGCACCTGGGTGCATCTGTGTCACTCCTGCTATTCGTGTACGGAGCTAGCGCCTAGAACGCTGACATCAGAGTTCGAGGCCGAAGCCACGCCGGAGGCCTTGCTCTAGCTCGATGAGCCGCTGCAGCACAATGAGCGGCTCGTGGTCCTGATCGCGATCGAGAGCGGCAAGCATCCGGGCGTGGTCGTCGATGGAGGCGACCGCTGACCGCAAGCCCTGTCCCAGGTGCGGCCGCTCAGCCCGCCGCCTCAGATCGTCATAGCCTTGGGTGCCCGCCGGCTCCGGGACGATCTTGAGCTCCCCCGCGTCGGTCTCTAGCTCGAGGACGCCGCGACCTTCTAGGTCTCGGTCGAGGATCGGAGTTTTTCCGTCAGGCCGACGAGCGTTCAGCTCCTCAAGGGCCACCCCTAGGCGGCGCAGGTTCTCCTTCCGCGTCGACGGCACGATGTCCAGCCCGTCCGTGATCTCGCCCGATCCATGGAGCACCCGGCCAAGGCCGCCAATCACGACGTACGTGACCCGCTGCCGCTCGAGCTCCTGTAGCAACGCGTACGGGTCGAATTCGCCGGCCATCAGCGCCGGCGGCCCCTCAGCATCGTCTGTAGCCGCTCCTGCGGCGTCCGCTCCAATGCCTTCTCTAACCGCGCCTCGAGCTGCGGGTCCTGACCGCGATACGGAATCAGCGACAGGTCGAGGTCGAAGCCACAGGCATGCAGAAGCTCGCGCAAGGTCTCGAGGCTCGGCGTAACGGCGTCGCGCTCCCAGCGAGCAATCTGGGCGCGATCTTTGCCGCTTCGCTCGGCGAGCTGCACCTGCGAGAGCCCCGCCCGGGTCCGGGCCTGGCGGATCAGCGTCCCGCTAGTCACACGCTGATCGTACACGACCGCTGTGTTTAGGCACAGTACTGTCTTATCTGCTACAGTTCGCTCATGCCGCGCCAGTCCGACGCGCAGCAGTTGCGGCTCGAGGTCACGCCGATCAGACGCCCCGAGCAGCCACGTGCGCGGCAGGCCACCAAGACGACACTCGGGCCGCGCCTAGCCCTGAGCCCTGACGAGGCCGCCGGCGTCCTTGGCGTGAGCCGCGACTACCTCGACGAGCACGTCATGGCGGAACTCCGAATCGTCCGCCGCGGCCGGCGCATCCTCATCGCGTTGAGCGAGCTCGAGCGCTGGCTCGATCGCGCCGCCGCCCGCAGCACGGTCGCGCGGGGAGCCTGATGGCGAAGTCGACGCCCGGAATTGATGTGCGGCACCGGCGCCACTGTCCAGTCACCCGCGATCGGGATGCGCGTTGCAGATGCAGCCCCTCGTACCAGGCCCACGTGTGGAGCGCTCGCGAGCACAAGCGCATCCGCAAGACCTTCCGGAGTTTCGACGAGGCGAAGAGGTGGCGAGCGGAGACGCTTGTCGGCCTTCGTCGCGGCACCATGCGCGCGCCGTCGGCCACGACACTTCGAGGCGTCTGGGAGACATGGCTCGCGGGTGCTCGCGACGAGACCATCCGCAACCGCTCGGGTGACCCGTACAAGCCGAGCGTCCTCCGCGGATACGAGACATCGATGCGCCTGCGGGTACTGCCCGAACTCGGCGGCGCGAAGCTGACCGAGATTACCCGCCTCGACGTCCAGGACCTCGTCGACCAGCTGCTCGGGAACCGACGCGACGCGAGCACCATCCGCAACACGCTCATCCCCCTCCGCGCCGTCTACCGTCGCGCCCTTGCACGCGGCGAGGTTGCCGTCAACCCCGTCAGCGGTGTCGAGCTGCCATCCGTGCGTGGCCGGCGGGATCGCATCGCGTCGCCGAAAGAGGCGGCTGCGCTGATCGCCGCCGTACGCGAAGAGGACCGCGCCGTATGGGCGACCGCGTTCTACGCCGGACTCCGACTCGGCGAGCTGCTGGCGCTCCGAGACGGCGACGTCGACCTCGAGGTTGGCCTCATCCGAGTCGAGCGCTCCTGGGACCCGCGTGTGGGAGTGATCGAACCGAAGAGCCGCGCCGGCACGCGTTCCGTCCCGATCGTCGCCGCCCTCCGCCCTCACCTCGCAGCGCGCAAGCTGCGGCGGCGCAGCGCTGCGGAGTTCTTCTTCGGCGACCGCGGACGTCCGTTCAACCGCAACGCACTGGTCAACCGGGCCAACCGAGCGTGGAAGAAAGCCAAGCTCTCCCCAATCGGCCTGCACGAGTGCCGACATACCTTCGCGTCAATCCTTATCGCCGCTGGCGTAAACGCCAAGGCCCTCTCCACCTATCTCGGCCACAGCTCGATCCAGATCACGCTCGACCGCTACGGGCATCTCATGCCCGGCAACGAGGAGGAGGCGGTCACGCTTGTCGACGCCTACCTCGAGCGCGCCTCCAGCAAGAACCTCTGACCCAGGTCGACGACCAATCTCGCAAGCTGGTTCACCTCAGCGCGTGCGACAGTCGTGCGACAATCCGCTGCCCCATGAGGCGGATCCGAGCGGATCCGGCCGGATCAGAAGGCGGAGGCATGCCCGCCGGAATCTCGCTCAACCGTGCGGACTCGAGGCGTAGAGGCGGAGGGGGAGGGATTTGAACCCTCGATCCGCCTAACGACGGATAACGGTTTTCGAGACCGCCGCATTCGACCGCTCTGCCACCCCTCCGCGGGTGTGCGCAGAACCGCGGCGGGCGCTGCGCTAGCGGAGAAGGAGGGATTCGAACCCTCGATGGAGCCATTCAGCCCCATAACGCCTTAGCAGGGCGCCGCCTTCAGCCACTCGGCCACTTCTCCGAAGTCCGGACAGGGTACCGAAGCGCTAGCCGAAGAAATTGACGGCGAGAACCATCAGGCCGAAGAGGACGATCGACGCGATGGCGAACACGCTCAGCCCCGCCGGGCCGGGGAAGTCCGGCTTGTAGCGTGGCACGAGGAACGACGACGCCAGGGCGAAGGCGATGAATACGGCCGCGACGACGATGAGGCCGATCTCGTGGCCGGTCGAGATCTCTGCGCCGAGCACGGCCGTATTTCACCAGATCAGGCGGAGGCGAGTAGCCGCTCCTCGCGCCGCCGCCGCTCGCGCACGATCCACCAGGCGAGCGCGGCGATCAGAACGAGCGGGCTGAGCACGATCAGCGCGTAGAGGACGATGATCCCCTCGAGCCCGAGGAAGTTGCCCGCCGAGCCGAGCAGCCGGCCGAGGCGGCCTTGCTTGTGGTGGTGGTGCGCCACGACCGCGACGTTCCGCGTCGTGAGCAGGAGCGAGATGTCGGCCGTCGCGCCGGAGGCGAGCGTGCCGGTGCGCGCATGCCGCAGCTGCGAGAGCGCCCGGCGTGCGTTGTTGAGCCGGATCTGGATGATCACCCGCTGCGATCCCGACAGCGTCCCGCTGTTGAGCGCGCTCTCGTAGACCGTGATCGCCCGCTGGAGCGAGCCGATGCCGCTGTTCTCGCTGTTGAGCTTGGATTGCAGGTCCTGTGTCGAGACCTGCTGGGAGACGACGTTGCCGAGCGTCGACAGCTTGGCGAGCGCAGCCTGTGCCTTCTGGACCGGCACCCGCAGATCCAGCACGGACTCGCCGAACCCGTTGTGCGAGTTCTGGTAGCGGACGGACTGCGCGTAGCCGCCGAACGAGCCCACGATCTGCGACGCCTGGTTCGTCTTCGCCGAGAGCTCTCCGCGGCTCCTGACCCGGACCTCGAGCGAGGCGACCGCGTGCACGAGCCGGTTCCTCGGAATCGTGAGCGCCTGCGGCTGCCC
>DASUHE010000039.1:0-75018 GCA_036273695.1 Gaiellaceae bacterium | reverse complement strand
CCGCGCTTCGCCTTCGAGAAGTTCCCGGGCGCCGACCGCACGCTCGGCACGCAGATGAAGTCGGTGGGGGAGACGATGGGCATCGGTCGCACCTTCGCCGAGGCGTTCCTCAAGGCCCACCGCTCGCGCGAGCTCGACGCGGGCGCCGCCACGCCGTGGCAGGCGCTCGCCGACGTCCCGGACGACGTGCACCCCTTCTTCCGGCGTGAGCTCGAGCAGGTCCGCACGGCGCTCGAGGAGACCGGCGCGGTCGAGTCGCTCGGCGCCGCGGACTTGCTGCGCCTGAAGCGCGCCGGCTTCTCCGACGCGGACCTCGCGGCCGCCACGGGCACGACCGAGACGGTGGTGCGGCAACGGCGGCGCGACTGCGGCGTCCGTCCCGCGTACCGCCGCGTCGACTCGTGCGCGGGCGAGGTCGAGGCGGGCTCGAACTACTTCTACTCGACCTGGGGCGAGGCGGACGAGGCGCCGCCGGCGGGGAACCGCCCGCGCGTGGTGATCCTCGGCTCGGGGCCGAACCGGATCGGGCAGGGCATCGAGTTCGACTACTGCTGCGTCCACGCCGTCACGACCTACCGCGAGCTCGGCTACGAGGCGGTCATGGTCAACTGCAACCCCGAGACCGTATCGACCGACTACGACACGTCCGACAGGCTCTACTTCGAGCCCCTCGACACCGAGTCGGTGCTCGCGATCTGCGAGCGCGAGCAGCCCACCGGCGTTGTGATCCAGTTCGGCGGCCAGACCCCGCTCAAGCTCGCGCGCGCGATCGAGGACGCCGGCTACCGGATCCTCGGCACGCCGTTCGACGCCGTCGATCTCGCCGAGGACCGCGAGCGTTTCGCCGGCCTGCTGCACGCCCACGGGCTCCGGTCTCCCGAGTGGGGGATCGCCGCGTCCCCCGACGAGGCCGTCGAGATCGCCGAGCGGATCGGCTACCCCGTGCTCGTCCGTCCCTCGTACGTCCTCGGCGGCCGCGCGATGCGCGTCTGCTACACGGCCGACGACGTGCGTGAGATGCCTCGGTTCGAGCGGATTCTCGTGGATCGCTTCGTCGAGCACGCCGTCGAGGTGGACGTCGACGCGCTCTGCGACGGCGTCGACACATACGTCGCCGCGGTCATGCAGCACGTCGAGGAGGCCGGCGTCCACTCGGGCGACTCGGCCTGCGTCCTGCCGGCGCCGAGCCTCTCGTTCGCCCAGACGCAGGAGATCGCGCACGTCGTCCGCATTCTCGGGCGGGCGCTCGGCGCGGTCGGGCTCCTCAACGTCCAGCTCGCGGTGACGGGCGACGGCGAGGTCTACGTGATCGAGGCGAACCCCCGGGCGTCCCGGACCGTGCCGTTCGTGAGCAAGGCGACCGGCGTCGAGCTCGTCAAGTCGGCGTGCCGTCTCGCGCTCGGGGCGAAGGTGTCCGAGCTCGGCCTCCCGCCCGAGCGGCCGCCGCGGCAATGGAGCGTCAAGGCCGCCGTCCTGCCGTTCGCACGCTTCCCCGGCAGTGACCCCGTGCTCGGCCCCGAGATGCGGTCGACCGGGGAAGTGATGGCGAGCGCCGCCGACCTCTCGACCGCCCTCGACAAGGCGGAGCGCGCGGCGGGCCGGAGGCTGCCGCGCTCTGGCTCCGTCTTCATCTCCATCCGCGAGCCGGACCACCGGCAGGCCGTGCCGATCGCTGCCACGCTCGTCGGGCTGGGCTTCGAGCTGTACGCGACCGAGGGGACGGCCGCGACGCTCGCCGCAGCCGGGATCGCGGTCGAGCCCGTTCGCAAGCTCAGCGAGGCGAACGAGGGCGAGCCGACGGTTGTCGACCTCATTCGGCGCGGCCGCTGTGATCTCGTGATCAACACGCCCGAGGGCCGCAACGCGCGCTCCGACGGCTACGCGATCCGCGAGGCGGCGCTCGCGCGGCGCGTCCCGTGCATCACGACCCTCTCCGGCGCTGCGGCCGCGGTGCACGCGATCGCGACCGCCCGCGCGGAACAGGCGGTCTCCCTCCAGGAACGGATCGATGCAGAGCTCGGTCTCACCCAGCTCGCATAGGGTCACCGGCTCCGAGCGCGTCGGGCCGTACACGTTGCTGCGCCTCGCGCGGGGCCGGCTCGATCCGGGCGTGCCGGGCCAGTTCTTCATGCTCGAGGTCCCGGGTCGGCTCCTGCCACGGCCGTTTTCGCTCTGTCTCGCGCCGCCGGGCGAGCTGGCGTTCCTCGTCGACCCGGTCGGGCCGGGGACGGAAGCGATCTGCGCCCTCGGCGTCGGCGACGCGATTCGCGTGCTCGGACCGCTCGGGCGCGGGTACCGGCTCGACGTCGAGCGGCCGCTGCTCGTGGGCGGTGGGATCGGGATTGCCCCGCTGCCCTATCTCGCCGAGCAGCTCGGCGGCTCGCCAGCCACGATCCTGGGCTTCCGCAGCGACGAGCACGCGGCGGCCGCGGCGCTCCTGCCCGGCGCAGAGGTCGTCGTCGATCCCGTCCTCGTCACGGAGCTGATCGAGCCGAACTTCGACGTCATGGCGTGCGGGCCGGAGCCGATGCTCCACGCCGTCGCAGCGACGTGCCCGACCGCGCAACTCGCGTGGGAGGCGCCGATGGCGTGCGGGTACGGCGCCTGCTACGGCTGCGTCGTCGAGATCGACGGCGCGCTGAAGCGGCTGTGCCTCGAGGGACCGGTGCTGGACGCGGGGCGTGTGACCAAAGTGCGTCCTAGTAACAAGTTGTTACAAGGAGCAGAGGCGTGAGGATCCTCAACGCCAGCGGCTGCCTCGATGCGCTCGCGGCGCCCGAGGTTGCACGGCGGCTCGACGCGTTCGTGACGAAGACGGTCACGCCGCTGCCCCGCGAGGGCAACGCTCCGCGGCGGATCGCCGAGACGGCCCACGGGATGCTCAACGCGATCGGGCTCGCGAACCCGGGACGCGACCGCTTCCTGGCCGACCACCTTCCGCGGCTCCGCGAGCTCGGCGTTCCGCTCTGGGTCAGCGTCGGCGGGTTCTGCGCCGAGGACTACGCCGAGACGTGTTCAGGTCTTGCAGACATCGAGGCGATCGAGCTCAACCTCTCGTGCCCGAACGTTGATGAGGCCGCGGACTCGGCGGCGGAGATCGTCGCCGCCTGCCGCCGGTCGACGGACCTGCCGCTGTACGCGAAGCTCTCGGCGGCGCACCCGGACGTCGCGGAGGTGGCGCGGGCGGTCGCGGCGGCAGGCGCGGACGGCCTCTCGCTGATCAACACGCTGCGCGCGGTCGCCCTCGACGCCGACCTGCGCCCGGCCCTCGCCCGCGGTAGCGGCGGCCTCTCCGGCCCGGCCCTGAAGCCGATCGCACTCCACGCCGTCAGCACCTGCTACGAGGGCACCGGCCTGCCGATCGTCGGCATGGGCGGGGTCGAATCGGGCCGGGACGCCCTCGAGTTCGCCGCCTGCGGCGCCCGCGCCGTGGCCCTCGGAACGGTCCTCTTCGCCGACCCCGGCGCCCCCGCGCGCGTGCGTGCCGAGCTCGCCGTCGCCTGCGCGGAGGCCGGCGTTGTCAGCCCGGACGACGCGAGGAGCCTGGCAAAAAGCCCGGAAACCGAGCGAAAAGTCCCCGCTTGAAGCGAGCGGGTGCATTGGTAAGATCGGCCGGCCGTGAGTCCGACCAAGACGCAGGCGCACGCTCCGCTTCGTTCCCTCGACCAGCGGATGGACGCCCTCAAACGCGCGAACGACGTCCGCGTCAGGCGTGCGAAGCTCAAGAAGGACCTCAAGGAGGGGAAGGTCCGGATCGAGCAGATCCTCGGTAACCCGCCCGAATACGTCTCGACGGCGAAGGTCATCGACATCCTCATGGCGGTGCCCAAGTTCGGCCGGGTGAAGGCCGCGCGGTTCCTCAACACTTGCCGGATCAGCCAGTCGAAGACCGTCGGCGGGCTTTCCGATCGCCAGCGCGCAGAGCTGATCGGGCTCTTCAACAGCCGCTAGTGGTGGACGGCCGGCTGCCCGCGGTGCTCGTCGTGACGGGCCCGTCGGGCGCCGGCAAGGGGACTCTGATCCGCGAGCTCGTCGATCGAGTGCAGGGAATCGAGGCGACGGTGTCGGCCACGACTCGCGCCCGGCGGCGCGGCGAGGAGGACGGCCGCGAGTACTGGTTCCTCACCGACGAGGAGTTCCTCGCGCGCGTCGCGCGCGGCGAGTTTCTCGAGCACGTCGAGTACGTCTCGGGCCACCGGTACGGGACGCTTCGCTCCGAGCTCGACCGGATCGCCGGCAGCGGCCATGTGCCGCTGCTCGAGCTCGAGACGGAAGGAGCCCTTCGCGTCAAGCACGGGGTGCCGGGTTCCGTCACGATCTTCATCTCGGCCCGAGTCGACGAGCTCGAGCGGCGCCTACGCGAGCGTGCGACCGAGAGCGCGGGCGAGATCGGCGAGCGGATCGAGCTCGCGCGGCAACAGCTCGAGCAGGCCGGGGAATTCGACTACGTGATCGAGAACGACGACCTGGAGCTGGCCGTGGCGAAGCTGACCGACCTCGTCCGCGGTCTCCTGAGTCCCGCAGCTACCATGCCCCGGCGATGATCGAACCCCGCGTCGACAACCTGCTCGAAAACGTGGACTCGCGCTACGCGCTCGTGATCGTGGCGGCCAAGCGCGCCCGGCAGATCAACAACTACCACCACCAGCTCGGCGAGGGCACCTTCGGCGACAACCTGCCGCCGCTCGTCGAGAGCCGGTCGAAGAACTACCTGACCATGGCCCTGGAGGAGACCTCCCAGGGCATGCTCAAGTACGGCTACACGGCCTAGCTGCCGCCCGGCGCCTCCGCGCGTGTACCACGGCCGCGGCGGGTAGGCATCATTTCGGCATGGCGCGCGTCCTTCTCGGCGTGACCGGCGGCATCGCCGCCTACAAGGCGTGCGAGCTCTGCCGGTTGCTCGTGCAGGATGGGCACGACGTCGTCCCGCTCGTCACGCCGGGGGCTGAACGCTTCGTCACCGCCGAGACGTTTCGCGCGCTCGCGCGGCAGCCTGCCGGCGACGACCTCTATCTCCATCTGACGCGCGCGGATCTGCTCGTCGTCGCGCCGTGCACCGCCAACACGCTGGCGAAGCTCGCAACCGGGCTGGCCGACAACGCGCTCACCGAGGCTGCGCTCGCGCATCGCGGACCCATGCTCGTCGCACCGGCGATGAACCCACGGATGTGGGCGCACCCCGCGACGCGCGCGAACGCCGAGACGCTCCGCGGACGCGGAGTCCTGCTCGTCGGGCCGGACGAGGGAGAGACCGCGGAGGGAGAGCTCGGCGTGGGGCGGATGGCCGAGCCGGACGAGATCTTCGCCGCCGCCCGTAACCTCCTCATGGGGACGGGGCCGTTGCGGGGGAAGCGCGTCCTCGTATCCGCCGGGGGCACCCGGGAACCGCTCGACGCGGTGCGGTTCGTCGGCAACCGCTCGTCGGGTCGGATGGGTGTCGCGCTCGCGGCCGAGGCACGCCGCCGCGGAGCCGAGGTGACGTTGCTCGCGGCGAACCTCGCCGTGCCGTCCCCCGCCGGAGTCGAGCTCGTCCAAACACCGGCCGCCGCCGATCTCGAGCGTGAGGTGCTCGATCGCGCGGCCGATGCCGACCTGGTCGTGATGGCCGCGGCCGTCGCCGATTACCGCCCCGCGGAGGCACTCGCGGCGAAGCGGCCGAAGGACACGGCGGCGTGGACCCTCGAGCTCGAGCCGACGACGGACGTGCTCTCGGCCCTGGGCGAGCGCCGCCGCGACGGCCAGCTCCTCGTCGGCTTCGCCGCCGAGACCGGCGCGGCCGGCCTCGAGCGCGCCCGGAAGAAGCTCGCCCGTAAGGGGGCCGACCTCCTCGTCTTCAACGACGTCTCGCGAACCGACGTCGGCTTCGACGCGTACGAGAACGAGGTGACGCTCCTGACGGCCGAAACCGAGCGGACCGTGGCGAAGGCACCGAAGGAAGAGATCGCAAGCGCGATCCTCGACGAGGTGGAGGCGCTGCTGCGGAATGGCTGAGCGCGCGGTCGAACCGGCTCCCGGCAGGCTGATCTCGACGATCGTCGAGAACCTCGGGCGCGTCGTCCATGCGCCGGACGAGACCCTGCGGCTGGTCGTCCTCTGCCTCGTCGCCGAGGGGCACGCGATCATCGAGGACTTCCCGGGCGTCGGCAAGACGATGCTCGCCAAGGCGCTCGCGCGGTCTCTCGACTGTCGCTTCTCGCGGCTGCAGTTCACGCCCGACCTGCTGCCGTCGGACGTCACCGGCGTCAACGTCTTCAACCAGCGGCAGAACGAGTTCGAGTTCCGTCCCGGCCCCGTGTTCGCGAACCTCCTGCTCGTCGACGAGGTGAACCGGGCGTCGCCGAAGACGCAGGCCGCGCTCCTCGAGTGCATGGAGGAACGGCAGGTGTCGGTAGACGGCGTCACGTACGCGCTCGAGCCGCCGTTCATGGTGATGGCGACGCAGAACCCGATCGAGTACGAGGGCACGTATCCGCTCCCGGAGGCGCAGCTCGACCGTTTCACGATGCGGCTCTCGCTCGGCTACCCGCCGCTCGCGGAGGAGGCGCGGATGCTCGACGAGCAGACGAGCGAGCCGCCGCTTGCGTCGCTTCCGGCGGTGGCCGACGCGGCAGACGTGCTGCGGCTCGTCGAGAGCGCGCGAGGGATCTACGTCGAGGAGAGCCTCGGCCGCTACGTGGTCGCCCTGCTCCGCCAGACGCGCAGCGACGCCCGGCTGTACCTCGGCGCGAGCCCGCGAGCGGGGATCGCCCTGCTGCGGGTGGCGAAGGCGCGGGCGCTGTCCGAGGGCCGCGACTATGTCACGCCCGACGACGTGAAGGCCGTCGCGGCACCCGTGCTGGCCCATCGCCTGATCCTCGCCCCCGAGGCACGCTCGGCCGCGCTCGGCCCGGTCGAGCTCGTCGAGGACGCGCTCGCACACACGCCGGTCCCGGTCTGATGACCGCCCGGGGTCGAGCGGTACTCGCACTCGGCGTTCTCTGCTGGATCGTCGCGATCGTCTTCGGCTCGCCCGCGCTCTACCCGGTCGCGGCCGGTCTCGTCCTCGTCGTCCCGCTCGCGGTCGGGTGGGTGCGGATCACCCTGCGGCAGCCGCAGGTGAGCAGGCTCTGGTCCGGCCGGAGCCTCGTCGAACGGGACGACGTGACCGTCAAGCTCGTGCTCGCGCGCGAACCCGGGTTGCCGCTGCCGAACGTCGTCGCGCACGAGCAGGTCGGCCGGCTCCGCGCCGCCGACGTCGAGCTGCGGCCGCGCGGTCACGGCCGGTACGCAGGCTCGTACGAGCTCCGCGACGTCCCGCGGGGGCGTCATCGGTTCGCCCCGGTTCGACTTTCGATCGCCGACCCGTTCGGCCTCGCCGAAGCGGGGCTTGCGCTCGACGAGCAGCAGGCGCTCATGGTGTATCCGCGCCTCGTCGAGCTCGAGCGGATCTTCTTCGACGGCGGCGCCGGTCCCGAGCACGGCCGCCGGCTTCTGCTGCGGCGACCCGTCGGATTCGACCTGCACAGCGTCCGCGACTACCAGCAGGGCGAGTCTCTGCGGCGCGTCCACTGGCCCTCGACCGCACGCCGGGGCTCGCTGATGGTGAAGGAGCTCGAGGACTCGCCGCGCGACGAGGTCGCAGTCCTGGTCGACGGGGATCCCGGCGCCGTTGCGGGCACGCCGCCGGACTCCTCCTTCGACGTCGTGGTGCGCGCCGCCGGCTCGATCCTGCTCTCGCAGATCCGGCGCGGGCGGCGGTGCGTGCTCGTGCTCAATACCGCCGACCGGGAGACGCAGGCCGTGTCGTCGGACGGGCCGGAGTGGCAGCGCGCGCTCGAGCTCCTGGCGGCGGCCGAGCCCGACGCCCGAGGGCCGGCGGCGTCTCTGCTCCAGTCGTCCGAGAGCGCCGCAGTGCGTTCCCTCGAGCTCGTGGTCGTCACGTCCCGTATCGAGCGGTCGCTCGTCGACCGCCTGCTCGAGCGCGCGCTGACCCGGCGGGCCGTGGCGCTCGTCTACGTCGAGCCCGAGAGCTTCGCCGGAGCCGGGCGGCAGCGGGAGCCGGCCCTGCTTCGCCTGCAGGCCGCCGGCGTGCCGATCGCGGTCGTGCGGCAGGGAGAGGACCTCGCGAGCGCGCTGGCCGGAGCGGGCGTGGCGGAGGTTGCCAATGCGTAGCGCGGCTCGGACCGTTGCGGTCGCCATTCCCGCGCTCGCCGTCGTCACCGCTGCCTGGCTGCGTCTCGAGCAGCCGCTCTCGCCTTTCTGGCGCGTCCTGGCGCTCCTGGGCCTCGCGATCGCCGCGGCCCTCCCTCGGCACCGTTGGCTTCGCTGCGCGGCCGTCGCGGCCGCGACCGTCGCGGCGGCCCGGATCGCGGTCGGCGTGGTGCTCGTTCCGTGGCGGCTCGACGACCCGGGCTCGGCCTTCGGCCTCAGCCACGCGTTCTCGACGCTCGGGGCTCGGTTCGGGACCGGCTTCGACGACTTCTACGGCACGCATCTGCCGTTCGACCCGCACGTGCACGCGGCTATGACCGAGCTCGTGTTGTCGGCCGTCTTCGTCTTCGCGCTCGGGATCGTTCTGCTCGCGGCTGCGCGGAGGCCCGTGGCGACCGCTCTCGCTCTTCTCCTGGGCGCAGGCTGGCCGGCGACGCTCCTCGGCCCGTCGCACGGAGTCGCCATGGGGGCTGCGATTCTCGGCGCGCTGCTCGTCGTGCTCGCCGGCCTCGGCTCACGTCGCGTGCCGGCGCTCGCGCTGCCGGCGGCTGCCGTCGTGGCGCTCGCGGCCGTGGCGGTGGGCTCGGCGACTGCGGCGCGACACGGGCTGGTGCACTGGCAGACCTGGAATCTCGCGCATGTCGCGACCGGGCCCGACGACATCGGATTCGTCTGGAACGCGCAGTACGGCGGCCTCAAATGGTCGGGCCATCCGATCACGGTTCTGCAGGTGCAGTCGGATCGGCCGCCGTCGTACCTCCGGGCGGCCGTGCTCGACGATTTCAAGGGCAACGACGCGTGGGGAGTCGGGCCGCCTCGCCCGAGCGACGCGCTGGAGCCTCCCGCCGCTCTGAGCCCGCGCAACCAGACCCGCGAGATCGTGACGGTGAACGCCCTCGCCGACTCGCATCTCGTGGGCGGGAGCATCCCGATCCGCTACGACGCGCCCGGAGGCGTCCAACTCGTGCGCGGCCCGGGGCTCGCCGCCCTGAACCAGAACCTTCCCCACGGCTTTCGCTACACGGTCTGGAGCTACACGGCCCGGCCGAGCAAGGCCGCCCTGCGCCGGTCGCCGGCGGAGTATCCCTTGGAGCTCGTGGACGAGGGTCTGCTGGACGTGGGCGGCGGGCAGACGTGGCCGGCGTTCGGGACTCCGCATCGCGCCGGGCGGATGCTCGCGGTCATGGCCCGCTCGCCGGGGCTCAGGAGGTACCTGCCGCTCGCACGGCTCGCCGAGCAGGTCGCCGGCGGCGCCCGGACGCCGTACGGGGCGGTGTCGCGCCTCGAGTACTGGTTCGTCTCCTCCGGCATCTTCCGGTACTCGAACCATCCGACCCACACGTCGCCGCCGCTCGTCGGCTTCGTCGCCAAGACGCACGCCGGCTACTGCCAGTACTTCGCGGGCGCGATGGCGCTCATGCTCCGCTACCTCGGCGTTCCGGCCCGGGTCGCCGTCGGCTTCGCCGGCGGGACCTACGACTCGAATCAGCACCTCTGGAACGTGACCGACCGGGAGGCGCACGCGTGGGTCGAGGTGTGGTTCAAGGGATACGGCTGGGTTCCGTTCGATCCGACGCCGTCCGCGCCGGGCGCGGCACCGCGCCTCGCCCAGGCCGGGGCGGATGCCGGACTGCCGGGCGGCGGCCCGGCGCAGACCCCACACCAGTCCAAGGGTGGAGCAAGCAGCGACACCTCGCCGGTCGAGAAGAAGCTCACCGACAACAACGGCGCCGGCTCCGGCCCGCACGCTCGGGGCTCGGCCGGAACGCCGGACGAGAGCCTCGGCGGTGGGGGAGGCGGCGGCGATCGCAGCCGGCCGGCGCTGCTTCTGCTCGCGGTTCTCGCCGGCGCCGTAGCGGCGATCGTGCTGACGAAGATCGCGTTCCGCATGACCCGCAGCGTTCGCCGCGACCCGCGCGGGGTCGCCGCCGCATGCCGGCAGGAGCTCACCGCATTCCTCGTCGACCAGCGGATCGAGGCGCCGCGCAGCGCGACGTTCGGGGATCTCGGCGAGCTGCTCCATCGCGAGTTCGGCGTGAGGCCGGAGGTGTTCGTGGCCTCGGCGACGGCCGCCCGGTTCGGGCCGCCGGAGGCGGCTGCGGCCGGCGCCCGCACCGCCCGGAAGGAGCTGCAGGCCCTGCTCGAGGCCGCGCGCCGCGGCCTCACCGCGCGAGAGCGGCTGCGCGGGCTTCTCTCGCTCCGCTCGCTCACGCGTCCTGCGGCCCCCGCCGATGCGTCGTGAGCGAGTCGACCTACAGCCTCTTCCAGCGCGGCCGCCGTCACCTCCGGGCCGGCATGGCCGCCCAGGCGACGGTGGCCCTCGAGAAGGCGAAGCGGCGCGAGCCGGACAAGGCCTCGATCCGCGAGGCCCTCGGGATCGCGTACTTCCGGATCCGGCGCTGGAGCGAGGCCGAAGCGGAGTTCCGAGCCGTGCTCGAGATCTCGCCGGTCAACGACTACGCGCACTACGCCCTCGGTCGCTCCCTCGAGAAGCAGGGACGGGCACGCGAGGCGAACGTGCACTACAAGCTGGCCAGCTCGCTCCAGCCGGAATCGGCCCAGTACCGGGCGCGTATCCGCGAGCTCGACTAGGTGCGGGCGGTCGTGCAGCGGGTCGCGCGGGCCAGTGTGTCGCCCGGAGGCGGGATCGAGCGAGGGCTGTGCGTCCTCCTCGGCGTCGCCGGCGGCGACGGGGAGGAGGACGCGATCCGGCTTGCGGGCAAGATCGCCCGACTGCGGATCTTTCCGGACGACGAGGGGCGGTTCGACCGCTCGGTCGAGGACGTCGCCGGCGCTGTGCTCGTCGTCTCGCAGTTCACGCTCATCGCGGACACCGCGAAAGGCAATCGGCCGAGCTTTGCCGGGGACGCGCCGCCCGCTGAGGCGGAGCCGCTCTACGAGCGGTTCTGCGCCGAGCTGCGCAGTCTCGGCCTGCCGGTCGAGACCGGCGTCTTCGGCGCGAAGATGGAGCTCGAGCTCACGAACGACGGGCCGGTCACCATCGTGCTCGACGGGTGAGCCAGCCTCGCCTGTTCGAAACCCGTTGCTACACTGCGGCACCACATTTCGGCGGTATTGAAATGGGCCTGCGGGCCCATTTTTTGTGACGGAGGCGCACGTATGACGACATTCGAGAGGGAACGCCAGCTGCAGGGAGAGATCGCCCGGCGGGTCGAGGACGACCTGCCCGGCGTGGACGTCCTCGCGGTCGAGCTCCTCGCGCCGTCGCGTTTCTGCGTCTACGTCGACCGTCCGGAAGGCGTCGACCATGCCCTGTGCGAGCGGGTCACCGACCTCCTGCGCGACTACCTGCGCGAGTACAGCGTCGAGGTGTCCTCGCCCGGGGTCGAGCGGCCGTTGCGCCGGCAAGAGCATTTCGAGGCGGCGCTGGGGCGTCGCGTCCGGCTCCGCACCACCGGACGAAAGCTGCGCGGGGAGGTCCTCTTCGCCGGCGAGCAGAGCGTGAAGGTGGCCGCGTCCGACGGCGCCGAGACCGAGATCCCGTACCACGAGATCGTGCGGGCGAATCTGATCCCAATTTCTGACTAGTAGATGGGGAGCGTGACATGAGCCAGGAGATCATCGAGGCGGTCCGCGAGATCGAGCGCGACAAGGGAATCGAGGAGGGCGCGCTCGTCGCAGCGCTCGAGGATGCACTGCTCGCGGCCTACAAGAAGACGCCCGGCGCCTCGCGTCACGCGACCGTCGAGATGGACGACCACACCGGCGACTTCCGCGTCTTCTCGGTCGAGCTGCCGTCCGACATCGAGGAGCGTCTGCTCGACGAAGCCCGCGAGCGCAAGCTCGAGGAGCTCGAGAAGCTCGAGGAGGAGACGGGCGAGCGCCAGCACACGCTCATCTCCGACGACGACCTCGACATCGACTGGTCCGACATCCCCGACGAGCAGGTGGCGCGCGAGGACGTGACGCCGGAAGGCTTCGGCCGCATCGCCGCGCAGACCGCGAAGCAGGTCATCCTGCAGCGGATCCGCGAGGAGGAGCGCCGGATGATGTACGACGAGTACATCGACCGGGTGACCGAGGTCGTGACCGGCATCGTCCAGCAGGCCGGCGACCGCAACAACGTCCTCGTCGATCTCGGCAAGGTCGAGGCGCTGCTCCCGCGCTCCGAGCAGGTCGACGGAGAGCGCTACGAGCAGGGGTCGCGGATCAAGGCGGTCATCACCGAGGTGCGCTCGGGAACGAAGGGCCCGCAGGTCATCCTCTCGCGGCGCGACCCCGAGCTGATCAAGACGCTGTTCGAGCTCGAGGTGCCGGAGATCGCGGACGGCCTTGTCGAGATCCGAGGCGTCGCCCGGGAGCCCGGGTATCGCTCGAAGATCGCGGTCGAGTCGCACGCCCAGGGCGTCGATCCGGTCGGCGCGTGCGTCGGCCCCCGCGGCTCACGCGTGCGCATGGTCGTCTCGGAGCTGCGCGGCGAGAAGATCGACATCATCCCGTGGAACCCCGAGCCGGCGCGGTTCGTCGCGAAGGCGCTCTCGCCCGCCCGCGTGCGCGAGGTCTATCTCGACGACGAGGCGCGCGAGGCGACCGTGGTCGTCCCCGACGACCAGCTCGCGCTCGCGATCGGCAAGGAGGGCATGAACGCCCGCCTCGCCGCCCGTCTCACCGGCTGGAAGGTCGACATCCAGAGCGACACGGAGTTCGCCCAGGCGGAGGCCGAGGCTGCCTTCGGCGGCGCGGGCGAAGAGGGCGCGGAGGACTACTCGGGCCGCTGCGCCGCGATCCTCGCCAACGGCAAGCGCTGCCCGAACGCGGCCCTGCCCGGCTCGCGCTTCTGCGGCGTGCCGGCGCACCAGGCACTCGACGGGACGGGGACCGACTACGTCGCCGGGCCTCCCGCCGAAGCCGAAGAGGCCGAGACGCAGGACGAGCTCGCGGACACCGCCGGCGTCACCGCCGAAGCGACCGAGGAGCTGCCGGACTCGACGTCTCCCGTCACCGAGTCCGGTGAGGCCGACGCGGACGAACCGCCCGTGTCGCCGGCGGCCGAAATCGCGGAGCCGGAGGAGGTGCCGGCCGGCCTTCCGGTCGAGCAGACCGAGGAGTCGTCTTCGTAGCGATTCCGCTGCGGCGCTGCGTCGGCTGCGGCCGGCGGGCGCCGCAGCGCGAGCTGCTGCGATTCGCCGTGCGCGACGGCGTGCTCGTGACCGGCCGCCGCGAGCCCGGGCGTGGCGCCTATACGTGCCGTGACCTCGCCTGCTTCGAGCGTGCGGCCGGGCGTGGCGCATTTGCGCGCGTCCTGCGGCAGCACGTCCACGTCGGGCCCGAGCTGCGGCGTCTTTACACTGGTGGGGAACATGGCTAACGGAGGCAACAGACCGAACCGTCCGCTCCGCCCGCGCGGCGGCGGCGGCGGAGCCGGTGGCCGCCGGCGCCGGGTCGTGATCGACCAGGGCGGAGCCCGTCCCTCCCGCGAGCAGCGGCAGGCGCGCCAGGACAGCCAGCGCCGCGAGCCACGCCCGCCCGCGCCGCCGCCCACCGGGCCTGTTTCCGTCGAGTCGGGTGTCAGCGTCCGCGACCTCTCGCAGGCGCTCGGCGTGCCGATGCCGAACATCATCAAGATCCTCATGGGGCTCGGCCAGATGCGCACGGCGACGCAGTCGCTGAGCGACGAAGAGGTCGAGCTGATCGCGTCGGAGGTCGGCCGCGAGATCACGATCAAGCACGCCGCCGACGAGGAGGAGGAGCCGGAGGCGTTCGACGACCCGGAGGAGTCGCTGTTGGCGCGGCCGCCGGTGGTCACGATCATGGGTCACGTCGACCACGGCAAGACGACGCTGCTCGACGCGATCCGGAACGCCCGCGTCGTCGCCACCGAGGCCGGCGGCATCACGCAGCACATCGGCGCGTACCAGGTCGACGTCGACGGCCGCAAGATCACCTTCCTCGACACTCCCGGCCACGAAGCGTTCACCGCCATGCGCGCCCGCGGCGCCAAGGTCACGGACATCGCCGTCCTAGTGGTGGCCGCCGACGACGGCGTGATGCCGCAGACGAAGGAATCGATCTCGCATGCGCGGGCCGCCGAGGTGCCGATCGTCGTCGCCGTGAACAAGGTCGACCTCGCCGATGCGAACGTCGATCGCGTCAAGGGCGAGCTCGCCCAGGAGGGGCTCAACCCCGAGGACTGGGGCGGCGACACGCAGTTCGCCGAGGTCTCCGCGAAGACGCAGCAGAATCTCGACGAGCTCCTCGAGAAGGTGCTGCTCGTCGCCGACCTCGAGCTCGAAGGGCTCAAGGCGAACCCGAACGCGGAGGCGTCGGGCCCGATCATCGAGTCGCGGCTCGACGTCGGGCGCGGGCCGGTCGCGACCGTGCTCGTCCAGCGCGGGACGCTCAAGGTCGGGGACGCCGTGGTCGCCGGCGACGCCTACGGTCGCGTCAAGGCGCTCTTCGACTACAAGGGCGAGCGGCAAGCGCAGGCGGTGCCGGGTGAGCCGGTCGAGATCCTCGGCTTCGACAAGCCGCCGGCGGCGGGCGAGCTCGCGCGCGTCGTCGCGAACGACCGCGAAGCTCGCGAGCTGGCGAACCGCAGAGGGGAGAGGCTCCGCCGCGAGCAGCTCGCCTCGGTCCGCCCGACCAGCGGCGTCTCGCTCGAGGGGCTCTACGAGCAGCTGCAGGCGGGCGAGGTCTCGGATCTCAACCTCGTCGTGCGCGGCGACGTCGTCGGCTCGGTCGAGGCGGTCGTGTCGGAGCTGTCGAAGTTCGAGCACCCGGAGGTGCGCCTCAACGTCATCGCCGAGGGAGTGGGGGCGATCACGCAGAACGACATCATGCTCGCCTCGGCCTCCGATGCGCTCATCCTGGGCTTCAACGTTCGGCCGAACGCGGAGGCGCGCGAGCTCGCGGCCCGCGAGGGCGTCGAGATCCGCACGTACGACGTGATCTACAAGCTCACCGAGGAGATCGAGCAGGCGCTCGTCGGCAAGCTCGCCGCCGTCACCACCGAGGAGACGATCGGCGAGGCCGAGGTGCGGGCGCTGTTCCGTGTCTCCCGGCTCGGCACGATCGCGGGCTGCATGGTCACCAACGGTGTCGTCCGTCGCAACTCGAGCGTCCGTGTGATCCGTGACGGCGCCGTGATCTACACGACGACCATCTCCCAGCTGAAGCGGTTCAAGGACGACGTCCGCGAGGTCGCGGAGGGGTTCGAATGCGGGATCCTCCTCGAGGGCTTCAACGACGTGAAGGAAGGGGACGTGCTCGAGATCTTCGAGACGCGCGAGGTCGAGCGGACGTCGCTCGACGAGGCTCCTTCCGCCGCTTCTTAGCCTTCCGCGTCGAGAAGCTCGAGGACGGCTCGAGCCTGCTCGCCGCCGGCTTCGGCGTGCGCGCGGAGCGGGATGCCGTGCGGGCCCTTCGCGTCTCGGGCCTCGGGATGCGCAGCCAGGATCGCGTGCACCACGTCGACGTCGCCGAGCATCGCGGCCGCGAAGACGTCCAGCCGCGCGCCGTGGGCGAGGAGGAGCTCCGCGATGTCCCGGCGACCCATGTGCCCCGCCGCGCCGAGCGCCGTCTCCCAATCGCCGCCGCCCCAGTCCCAGGCCGCGTTCGCGAGCGTGGCCTCGCTCGCCAGAGCGGCGCGAACGGCGTCGAGGTCGCCGTGCGCATTGCCGACGAACTCCTGGACGGCGCTCAGGTCGGCTCTCCCGCGCGGGCCGCGGCGCCGATCAGCTCGGCGAGCTCCGGATTGCCGCGGGCGATCGCCTCGGCCTCGACCATGTACGTGCCGTCCTCGCCGATATGCGGATCGGCGCCGTGCTCGAGCAACACGCGGGCGACACCGAGTGCACCCGAAAAGGCGCACGTCCCGAGCGGCGTGACGCGGGCAAAGCTCGCCGTCGCGAGAACGTTCGGGTCCGCGCCGGCTGCCAGCAACGCCTCGGCGGCGCCGGCGTTGTCGACGAACGCCGCGAGGTGCAAGGCGGTGAAGCCGTCCGGCGTCCAGTCGTGGGGGCCGGGGAGGTCCGTGCTTTCGCCGACGACGATCCGGTCGAAGGGGCCGAGCGGAGGTTGCGCGTCCCGGACGGCTGCGAAGACGTCCTCGCCCCGATACGCCGCACGCATGAGAGCGCTCAAGCCCTGGTCGTCGAGGACGTCGGCTGCCGCAGGGTCGCGCGTCGTGAGCTCGCGGATACCGGCTGCGTCGCCGGCTTCGATGAGCTCGAAGATGGTGGACATCCCGATTATTATTAGTTAGGCTAACCAACTATGTCAAGCGCGAGACGTCACGCTGCGAACGGCATCCACTCCGCGGCGATCCATCTGCTGCGACGGGTGCGCGTCGAAGACGAGGCGATGGGCATAACGCCGGCGCGCGCATCCGCGCTGTCCGTGCTCGTGTTCGGCGGTGCGCGCTCGCTGACGGAGCTGGCGGCGGCCGAGCAGGTCACGCCGGCGACGATGAGCAGGCTCGTGTCCGCGCTCGAGCGGGAGAAGCTCGTGCGGCGATATCCGGACGTGGACGACGCGCGGTCGATCCGGCTCGAGGCGACCGCGAAGGCGGAGCGGATCCTGAAGCGCGGCCAAGCCAGGCGGCTCGATTTGCTCGAGCGACTGCTCGCGGATGCGAGCGAGGCGGAGGTCATGGCCCTTCGCACGGCCGCAGAAGTGGTGGAGCGGGCGCTGGAATCGGCTTGAATACGGCTCGTGGCGAGCAGCTGGGTCGGGATCCTCACCTGCGAGCTCCATTTTCCCGAGGCGCATTCGCTGAAAGAGAAACGCCACCATCTGCGCTCGGCGAAGGCGCAGCTCCAGAACCGGGTCGGAGCGTCGGTGGCCGAGGTCGACCACCACGACGCCTGGCAGCGGGCCCGGATCACCGCCGCGTGCGTCGCGCGCGAGCATCGCGAGGTCGAACGGCTGCTCGACGAAGCCGAGCGGTGGCTGCGAGGGCAGGAGTGGCAGGTCGCGCTCGCAGAGCGCGTGCTGATCGACCCGGAGGACTAGGCTCGCGCGCATGCATGCCGCGGAGCTCATCGAGCGGAAGCGGAACGGTGAGGAGCTTCCGCCCTCCGCGCTTCGCGAGTTCGTCGCCGCCTATGCGCGCGACGCGCTCCCCGACTACCAGGCGGCGGCGCTGCTCATGGCCGTCTGGTTTCGGGGCTTGTCGCCTGCAGAGACGTTCGCACTCACGGAGGCGATGGTCGCGAGCGGCGAAACCGTCGACTTGGCCGACCGGCTCGGCCGTCGCGTGGTCGACAAGCACTCGACCGGCGGCGTGGGGGACAAGACGACGCTCGCCCTGGGACCTGTCGTCGCAGCGTGCGGCGTGCCCTTCGGGAAGATGAGCGGCCGCGGCCTGGGCCACACGGGCGGCACCCTGGACAAGCTCGAGTCCATCCCGGGATTCCGTGTCGAGCTATCGACCGACGAGCTCGTTCGCCAGGTGCAAGACATCGGCCTCGCCGTGGCCGGCCAGAGCGCCGACCTCGTGCCGGCGGACCGCAAGCTGTACGCCCTGCGCGACGTGACGGCGACGATCGACGAGGTCTCCCTCATCGCCGCGAGCATCATGTCGAAGAAGATCGCGGGTGGCGCCAGCGGGCTCGTCCTCGACGTGAAGGTGGGCGAGGGCGCGTTCATGCAGACGCAGGACGACGCGCGGAGGCTCGCCGACGCGATGCGCGGCCTCGGCGCGGAGGCGGGCATCGACGTCGTCTGCCTGCTCACGGACATGGAGCAACCGCTCGGGAACGCGGTCGGGAACGCGCTGGAGGTGCTCGAGGCATACGAGACGCTTCGTGGCGCCGGTCCGCCGGACTTTCGGGAGCTCGTCGTCACGGCCGCGACCCACCTTCTCGCGTTGTCGGACCTGGAGCTCGACGAAGACTCCGCGCGTGAACGCGTGACGGCGTCCCTTGCGGATGGCTCGGCGCTCGCGATGTACGGGCGGTGGATCCACGCGCAAGGCGGCGATCCGGATCCGGGGCTTTTGCCCGAAGCCCCGGTCGTGCGCACGGTTCCGGCGCCGAGAACCGGCGTCGTGCGCCAGGTGCGAGCGCGTGAGATCGCCGGCGTGGCGATGGCGCTAGGTGCGGGCCGCGCGCGCAAGGAGGATCCCGTCGACCACGCGGTGGGTGTCGTGTGCCGTGCCAAGCGAGGCGCGTCCGTGGAAAAGGGCGAGCGGCTCGCCGAGATCCACGCGCGCGACGAGAGCGCGGCTGCTGCGGCGGAAGCCGCGATTCTCGGCGCGTACGAGATCGGGGACGAGCCGGCGTCGCGCCCCCTCATCCTCGACGTGATTCGCTGATCGCAGACTCGGGAAGTCGGCGTCCGCCCCAGACGCCGGCCTTTCGCGATCGAACGACACGCACTCCTGACGGTTTCCGCGATAGCGTCTTCGGCGAGGGCGGAGGGAACGGCATCCCCACCCTCGGGCGGGGGTGCGGTCCAACGCGCATAAGGAGAATCGGCGGCGAGCGATCCGATCAGACGCGGTTCGAGTAGCCGCGCGCTTGAATAGGGCCATGAGCGAGCGGATGCGCCGGGTGAACGAGTCGGTCAGGCAGGTGTTGGCGGAGGCGCTGCCGGAGCTCAAGGATCCGCGCATCGGCCTGATCACCGTGACCGGTGTCGACACGGCTCCGGACCTCCGGCATGCGACCGTCTACGTGAGCGTGCTCGGCCCTGGTCGCAAGAGACGCGCGAGCCTACTCGGACTCGAGGCGGCCCACGGCGTTCTCCAATCGAGGCTGGCACGCGAACTCAGGCTGAAGCGCACCCCGCAACTGACCTTCGAGTACGATCCGACCGTCGAGCGCGGCGTGCGCATGACCCGCCTGATCGACGAGCTCGCGCCGGACGACGATGACCAAGACCGTTGACCTGAAGGCGATCGCAGACGCGCTGCGGCGGTACGACCGCTTCCTGGTCGTCACGCACGAGAACCCCGACGGAGACGCCCTCGGCTCGCTCCTCGCGGCCACACTCGCTCTCCGGCAGATCGGCAAGGACGCAGTCATGTACCTGCCCGGGAAGACTCCCTTGCCGCGGGAGTACGCATTCATGCCGCTCGCCGAGCTTGTTCGCGAGCCTCCCGTGGACGCGGCGGATCGCGTGTTGCTCGCGGTCGACTGCGCCAAGGAGGACCGAATCGGTGACGAAGCCGCGATCGCGCGCGCGCCGCTTGTGCTCGACGTCGACCACCACCACGACAACACCCGCTTCGGCGCCGTCAACCTGATCGTCGCCGACGCGTCCTCAACCGGCGAGGTTCTGCGAGACGTGTTCGCCGAGCTCGGTGTCGAGCTGACACCCGAGCTCGCCGAGCCGCTCTATATCGCGCTGGTCACGGACACCGGGCGATTTCAGTACGCCAACACGACACCGAAGGCGCTCCGACTCGCCGCCGAGCTCGTCGAGGCAGGGGCCGATATTCACGCCGTGTTCCAAGAGGTCTACGAGTCGGTCGAGTTCGCAAAGCTGAAGCTGCTCGCGAGCGCGCTCGGCCGCGCCGAGGTGCTCGAAGGCGGACGAATCGTCGTCTCGCACCTCGTACGCTCGGATTTCGCGGACGCAGGTGCCTCCGAGCCGTATTCCGAAGGGATCATCGACTACCTCCGGGCCGTCGAAGGGGCCGAGCTGGCGGTGCTCGTCCGCGAGCAACTGAACGAGGCGGCGCAGTCGTACAAGGGATCGCTGCGCTCGAGCATCGACGAGCTCGACGTCTCGGCGATCGCACGTCGGTTCGGCGGCGGCGGGCATCGCCAGGCTGCCGGATTCTCCACCGACCTGCCGCTGAAAACCATCGTCGAGCAGATCCGCGAAGGGTTCCTCGCCCAGCGTGCCACCTCGCGCGCTTGACCCGGCGGGTGTCGCGCTCGTCGACAAACCGCGCGGCCCGTCGTCGTTCGCCGTCGTGTCCCAGATCCGACGCATCACGGGGGCGAGGACGGGTCACGCCGGCACGCTCGATCCGTTTGCGACAGGGCTCCTGTTGCTGTTGTCCGGTAGGACAACTAAAATCGCATCGTGCCTCGTTGGTCTGGACAAGCGGTACGTCACCGAGATCGATCTCGGGTGCCGTACCTCGACCGGCGACCCGGAAGGAGATGTCGTCGAACGGCATGCGCCGCCAGCCGAGGACGAGCTGGGCGCACGGCTCGAGCGCCTCCGCGGTGAGATCGAGCTGCCGATCCCGGCCGCCTCGGCGGTGAAGATCGGCGGTGAGCGCGCGTACAAGCTTGCGCGGCGCGGCGTCGAGGTGGAGATGCCGATTCGCCGTTCGACGGTTCACGCGCTCGACGTCATCGCGTATACGGGCGAGACGGTGACGCTCGACGTTTTCGTCAGCTCCGGCACGTACGTCCGCTCGCTGGCGATCGCGCTCGACGGGCATTGCGTGACGCTGCGTCGGACCGAAATTGGACCGTTCTCGGTGGTTGACGCGGTCGCGCCGGATGCCTTCACAGCGGAGCGGCTGTTGCCCGAGGCCGACGTGCTGGCGCGCGTCCAAGCCGCGCGTCTGGGGCAGGGCGCGTGAACGTCGCGCGGGATCCGTCCGGCTTGCCGCGGGCGCGGCGCTCCGTCGCCCTGGGCACGTTCGACGGCGTCCACCGGGGTCATCAGCAGGTGATCGAGGCCGCACACGAGGCCGGCCTGCGGACGACCGTAGTGACGTTCGATCCGCACCCTCGTAGCGTGTTGGGCGGCGACGTCGAGCTCCTCGCCACTCTCGAGCGTCGGCTCGAGCTCTTCGCGGACGCGGGCGTGGAAGACGTCCTGGTCCTCTCGTTCGACGAGCAGCTGGCCGCATCCCCGGCAGAAGAGTTCGCCGAGCGGATGCTGCGCGGGATCGGTGCCGAGCGCGTTGCCGCGGGCGAGACGTTCCGCTTCGGACGCAGTCGCGCAGGCGACCTCGACCTGCTCGAGCGGCTCGGTTTCGACGTGCGGCGCGTGCCGCTCGTCGAGCGGGTCTCGTCGAGCCGGGTGCGCGAGGTGGTCCACGCCGGCGAGGTCGAGCGGGCGGCCACGTTGCTCGGGAGACCGCCCGAGGTCGAGGGGGTCGTCGTCCGCGGAGACGGACGTGGCCGTGAGCTCGGCTTCCCGACTGCGAACCTCGACCTTCCCGAGGGACTCCTCGTCCCGCCCGACGGCGTGTACGCCGGCTGGACACGTGACCGTCGCGCGGCCGTCTCGATCGGCATGAATCCGCATTTCCACGGTGTCGAGCGGCGCGTCGAGGCGCACCTGCTCGACTTCGACGGCGACCTCTACGGCGACAGGCTGGTGGTGGAGATGTGGTCTCGGCTGCGAGAGCAGCGCCGCTTCGACTCCCTCGAGGAGCTCGTGGCGGCGATCGGCGGCGACGTCGAGCGGGTGCGCACCGCCGTTCGGCCGGCCTAGCGAGCCCGGTCAAGCAGCGGCGCGGGGAAGAGCGACCCAGCCGACTCTCGCCACGTCCGGGCGTGGAAAGTCGCTGCGCCACGACATGAGCGGAGCATCGAGGTCGACCGGGTATCGCCGCTCGAGCCGCGTGCCCGTCAGGGGCTCGCGCTCGATCTCCGTAATCGACCCGGCCGAGACGACCGCCTCCACCTCGTTCAGCCGGTAGGTCCCGTCCGCACACACCGGCGGCGGCGTGGCGGAAGCCCGCGCGGGCGCCAGTCCGAGGTCGTCGACGACGTGGTGGATCAACAACGACCCCCGCCACGAATTCGTCAGGACGGCGAGCACGAGCGAGTGCTCGGGGACGAGCAGCAGGAGCGACTGATAGCCGCCGACCGAGCCCTCGTGGTCGAGGACACCGCCGCGGACCCACCAGCCGAGCGCGTACTCCGCTCCCAACGCCTCGCCGACCGGC
Organism: Gaiellaceae bacterium; assembly: GCA_036273695.1. Taxonomy (GTDB): domain Bacteria; phylum Actinomycetota; class Thermoleophilia; order Gaiellales; family Gaiellaceae; genus Palsa-739. The sequence goes on along the minus strand of DASUHE010000039.1, from coordinate 53,000 downwards.
CGATGAAGCTCCGGCCAATCGCGACAGTGCGCGAGGCCGTACTCGACGAGATCGCCGGCCGTCGACCAGAGGCCGCCGCTCGCGCGCCGTTCGGCGGGATACGACGGGTCGGCGACGACGTCGCCGGGCAGCGTCCCGAGAATCGCGTCGCCCGGAGTCTCGAACCCGGTGTGCCGCAGGCCGAGAGGCTCGAGCACGAGCTCGCGCACCGCGTCGGCGTAGTCGCCGTCGAACCCGGCCGCAGCCTCCCAGTATCCGGCGTTCGAATACGACCACAGCCCGGCGCACTCCGGGGGTAACGGCTCAGCGCGCTCGGGGCGGTATCCCGCGGTGTGCGAGAGGAGCGCCCGCCGACGGTCGTCGAGCAGCCCGGCGAGCGACAGTGCGGTCGCCGTGAACGACTTCGTGATCGACGCGATGCGGAACGGTCGCTCGTACGCGCCCGCAAAGGTCGTCTGCCCGTCTAGGTGCAAGGCGGCCGCAGCCGCCGAGACATCGGTTCTCGCCTGCGCACCACGCACGATCTCGGCCAGACGCTCTTGCGGAATCGCGCTTTCCATGCCGGTTTCCGCTACCCTACCCGCGACCCAGGCCCGGCCCGCCAAGCGTTTCCTTGGCGCCACGGGCGGAGCCTCGGGAGGCGACAGGAAGGAAGGAGAGGGCGTGGCCCTGACCAAGGAAGCAAAGCAGGAGATCATCTCGAAGCACGGCCGCAACGAGGCCGACACCGGTTCGCCGCAGGTGCAGATCGCGATGCTGACGCAGCGGATCAACGACCTGACCGAGCATCTGCGGACCCACAAGCACGACCACTATTCGCGGCGTGGGCTGCTCAAGCTCGTCGGCCAGCGTCGCCGCTTCCTGAACTACCTGCAGAAGCACGACCTCGAGGGCTACCGAGCCCTCATCAAGGAGCTCGGCCTGCGCCGCTAGCTCCGAACAACACGGGGGGTGGAAGTTCGAGCGAGCCCGAACAGCGGTCTGGCTCGAGCTCCCGCCCTCCACAAGCAAAGTGGAGGACAATTGATGAGTATCGCGACCGAGCGCCGGGCGCAGGTCTCCGTCCAGGTTGGAAACCAGGAGATCAGCTTCGAAACCGGCCATCTCGCGAAGCAGGCGGACGGCGCCGTCGTCGTCCGCGGGGGCGACACAATGGTGCTCGCCACGGCCCAGGGGCGCGCAGAGGCGCGCGAAGGTGCCGACTTCTTCCCGCTCACGGTCGACGTGGAGGAGCGGATGTATGCCGCCGGCAAGATCCCCGGCGGCTTCTTCAAGCGTGAGGGGCGCCCGACCGAGCGCGCCATCCTCACGGCACGGATGATCGACCGGCCGATCCGGCCGCTCTGGCCGAAGGGCTTCCGCAACGAGGTGCAGGTGATCTGCACCGTCCTCAGCGCGGACCTGGTCACCGCCCACGACATCCTCTGCATCAACGGCGCGTCGGCGGCGCTGATGCTCTCGCCGCTGCCGTTCCTCGGCCCGGTCGGCGCTGTCCGCATCGGGCTGATCGAGGGCCAGCTGGTCGTCAACCCGACCCTGCGCGAGAGCGAGGACAACGGCGAGCTCGACCTGATCGTCGTCGGCACGAAGGAAGGCCTGACGATGGTGGAGGCCGGCGCGAACGAGATTCCCGAGGAGCGGATCCTCGAGGCGCTGGAGATCGCGCACGTCGAGATCGTGAAGCTCTGCGAAGCGCAGGAGGATCTGCGCCGGCAGGCCGGCAAGGCGAAGTGGCTCGACCTCGACCTCGCCGCGGAGATCGAGCGGGACCACGGGCACACGATCTGGGAGCGGATCCAGCAGGTCGGCATCCGTGAGTCCGGCTCGGCTGTGGACGAGCTCCTCGCCGAGCTCGCACCGCCCATCACCATGGAGTCGACCGACGACGACATCCAGCGGCAGATCCAGGTCAAGTCGGCGCTCGCGTCGCTGATCGAGAAGCAGCGCTCCGTCGCGGTCGAAGGGCCGGTGCGCGAGCAGTTCGGTGACGAGCTGAAGGCGCTCACCGACGCCGAGCAGGACTCGAAAGCCCTGAAGTCCGCGAAGCGTCAGCTCCTGTTCGACCGGATCATCGAGGAGGTCCAGCTGCCGTTCCCGGTCGGGAGCGCCTCGACCGACCCCGAGGCCGGCGAGACCGCCCCCGCGGCGAAGGACTCGCAGACGAAGTCGTACGTCAAGAAGGCGTGCGAGTCGATCTACAAGGACCTCGTCAGGCAGAAGATCGCCGTCGACAAGCGCCGTCCGGACGGACGCGGGGCGGAGGAGATCCGGCCGATCGAGATCGAGGTCGGCGTCAACCCGCGTACGCACGGCTCCGGCCTGTTCACGCGCGGCCAGACGCAGATCCTGTCCTCGCTCACCCTCGGCACCGCGAAAGAGGGGCAGCGCATCGACGACCTCTCGCTCGAGGAAGAGCGCCGCTACATGCACCACTACAACTTCCCGCCCTACTCGGTCGGGGAGACGGGCTTCATGCGCGGCCCGAAGCGGCGCGACATCGGCCATGGCGCGCTCGCGCAGCGGGCGCTCGAGGCGGTCATCCCAAGCCCGGACGAGTTCCCGTACACGATCCGGATCGTCTCGGAGACGCTCGAGTCGAACGGTTCGTCGTCGATGGGCTCGGTCTGCGGCTCGACCCTGTCGTTGATGGACGCGGGCGTGCCGATCAAGGCGCCGGTCTCCGGCATCGCGATGGGCCTCGTGAAGGAGGGCGACGACTACGTCATCCTCACCGACATCCAGGGCGCGGAGGACCACCTGGGCGACATGGACTTCAAGGTCGCCGGATCCCGCACCGGGATCACCGCGCTCCAGATGGACATCAAGATCACCGGCGTCACGCAGCAGATCATGCGGGACGCGCTCGAGCAGGCGAAGCGGGCACGCGAGTTCATCCTCGACAAGATGCTCGACGTCATCCCGGAGTCGCGTGCGGAGCTCTCCGACAACGCGCCGCGGATCACGACGATCAAGATCGATCAGGAGAAGATCGGCATGGTCATCGGCAAGGGCGGCGAGACGATCCGCGGCCTCGAGTCCGACTACGAGGTGCAGATCGACATCGAGGAGGACGGCACGATCCTCATCTACGCCACCGAGGGCACGAAGGCCAGGGAGGCCGTGGCGGCGATCGAGTCGCTGACGAAGGAGCCGGAGGTGGGCGACACGTTCACCGGCAAGGTCGTCAAGACGACCCAGTTCGGCGCCTTCGTCGAGCTCAAGAAGGGCACGGACGGGCTCCTGCACGTCTCGAACGTCGGACCCGGCCGGGTCGCGCACATCGAGGACGTGATGAGCCGCGGCGACGTCGTGGACGTCGTCGTGCAGGAGGTCGACAAGGCCCGCGGCCGGATCGGCCTCAAGCTCGTCGCGAAGCACGAGAACGGCGGCCTCGTCCAGCCGGAGGAGCTGATCGAGCGGGCGAAGGACGCTCCGCCGAGGCCTCCGGAGGAGGAGCGCCCGCGCGGCGACCGCCGCGGCGGTCGGGGCGGCCGCGGTGGCCGCGGCCCGCGCCGCGACGACGAGTAGCGCACGACCGGGGCGGGCGGCGCAAGCCGCCCGCCCTGCAAATTCACCCTAAATCGGCCTTGTCCCGGGCTCGCCGCGTGCCGATGACACGGGCGAACCCGACCACGTGAGCCTTCCAACCATCTCACCGCTGCGGGGCCTCGTCGAGGTGACCCGTCTCTTGCGGGCGCGTGAGGATCTTCCCGCGCTGCTCGACGCCGTCGCCAGAACCATCGGCGAATCTCTCGGCTACCGCACGGTCGCGCTCAACCTCTACCGGCCGGAGTGGGACGACTTCGAGGTCACGACGGTCTACGGCAACGAAGAGGCCCGCGCAGCGCTGCTCGGCTACTCGCGGCCCGGCGACGACTGGAACGTCCTGCTCACCGAGCGCTTCGAGCGGCGCGGAGCCTACGTCGTGCCGAGCGGTTCGGTGGACTGGGATTCGCTGGGCCCGAGCTACGTGCCGGAGGGAAGGCGCGCAGAGGATCCGAACGCGTGGGATCCCGAGGATGCGCTCTTCGTCGCGATGCGCGACCAGCACGGAAGCCTGCTCGGGATCCTCTCGGTCGACGAGCCGGCGAGCGGCCGACGGCCGACCGACGAGGAGCTCGACATCCTCGTCTCGCTCGCCGACCATGCGGCGCTCGCGCTCGAGGCGGCACGAGAAGCGGCTGCCTCGCAGCGGCACCAGCGCGCGCTCGAGGAGCTGCTCGACGTCTCGTCGCGGATCACCGGCGAGCCGTCGCACGCCGAGATCCTGCGCCGCGTGTGCACGGGCATCCGGGACGCGCTCGACTTCGAGAACGTCTGCGCGGCGCTCGTCGAACCGGCCACCGGAAACGTCGTCCCGCAGGCGGCGGCCGGCTGGCAGCTGGAGGAATTGAGCAACCGCGGGATCGTGAGCGTCGCGGAGATCGAGCCGCTGCTGGACGACGAGTTCCTGCGCGAGGGGTGTTATCTGCTCACGCACGAGGAGGCGAGAGCGCGCCTCGCTCCCACGGTAGAGGTCTATCCCTCCCAGCTCAACGGCCGCGGCCCCTGGGCCTGGAATCGGCACTGGCTGATCGTGCCCCTGCGCGACGGTCGCGGTGCGCTGCTCGGATACATCTGGGTCGACAACCCGACCGATCGCCTCGTCCCGTCGGCGGACCGCCTGCAGGCGCTGCGGATCTTCGCCAACGACGCGGCGGCGGCCCTCGTCTCGGGCCGCAACCTCGACGAGCTTCGCTTCCTCGCCGACCACGACCCGCTCACGCGCCTCCTCAACCGGCGCGCTTTCGTCAACCGCCTCGACGGCGAGGTCGCGCGGGCAACTCGCTACGGCCGTTCCTTCGGCCTCGTGATCGCGGACCTCGACGACTTCAAGCAGCTGAACGACCAGTACGGCCACGCCGCCGGCGACGAAGCGCTCGTCGCGTTCGCGAACGCTCTCGTGGAGTCCCTGCGGAAGCCGGACGACGCCTTCCGCATCGGCGGCGACGAGTTCGCGGTGCTCCTCGCGGAGGCGACCGAGGAGGATGCGATGCAGGTCGTGGCCAGGCTCGAGACGCTGCTCGAGAAGCTCGCGGCCGGCGGATCTCCGTGGCTCGCGGACCTCGGCGCGAGCTTCGGCTGCGCCGCGTGTCCGGAAGACGCGAAGGACGCGCAGACGCTGTTCCGCCTCTCCGACGAGGCGCTGTACGACGCGAAGCGGAACGGCACCGTGCTGCGCTTCGTCGCCCGCGGCTAGCCGCTCCGCGCGCCGGTTCGCCTACGATCGGGCCGTGCAGAAGGTGACCCTGAGCGAGCTCGACTCCGGCGAGCGGATCATCTCCGAGCGGGTCGGCAGCGTGCGCTCGGTCGCGCTCGGCTTCTGGATCGACGTCGGCTCGCGCGACGAGCGCGCCGACCGCGCCGGCGTCTCGCACTTCATCGAGCACCTCCTGTTCAAGGGCTCGCGCCGCTTCGACGCACAGGAGATCGCGGAGACGTTCGACGCGATGGGTGCGGAGCTGAACGCCGCCACCTCGCGGGAGAACACCGTCGTCTATGCACGCGTGCCCGACCACCACGTCGAGACGGCGCTCGAGGTGATGACCGACATGGTCTTCGCGCCGTCCTTCGCCGAGGTCGACCAGGAACGCGAGGTCGTGCTCGAGGAGATCGCGATGTACGAGGACACGCCGCAGGAGCTCGTGCACGACCTGTTCTCCGAGGCCGTCTTCGGCGACCATCAGCTGGGACGCCCGGTGATCGGCACCGCGGAGGTGATCTCCACGGTCAGCCGGCGCGCGCTCGCCGGCTACCACCGCACGGCCTACACGCCCGGCAACGTCGTCGTCGCCGCAGCCGGGAACCTCGAGCACGACCGCCTCGTCGCTCTCCTGCAGCGCAGCGAGCGTCGCGCGGGCGCACCGGCGCGGGCCGGCACGAGGGTGCGGCGGCCGCTCGCGCAGCTGCCGGGCCCCGGGCTCCGCTTCCAGCGCAAGGAGACGGAGCAGTACCACCTGTGCCTCGGCGCGATCGGCATCTCGCGCTCGGACCGCCGCCGGTTCGCCTCGTCGCTGCTGGACTCGATCCTCGGCGGCTCGGCGTCGTCGCGGCTCTTCCAGGAGATCCGCGAGAAGCGCGGCATGGCGTATGCCGTCTACAGCTTCGGAGCGCAGTACACCGACACCGGCATCCTCGGCATCTACGTCGGGACGCGGGAAGAGAACCTCGCTGCGTGCGTCGAGATCTGCGTCGAGCAGATCGCCGAGATCGCGGCCGGCCGGCTGCGCAAGGGCGAGCTCGAACGTGCGAAGGAGAGCCTCAAGGGACGGATCGTGCTCTCGCTCGAATCCACCTCGAACCGCATGAGCCGCCTCGGCAAGTCGCTCGTCACCGACACCGAGCTCCTCACCCTCGAACGGATCATCGCCGAGATCGAGGCGGTCGAGGCCGACGAGCTCGCCGAGCTCGCGGCCGCGCTCCTGCCGCCGGAGCGGCTCGCCGCGGCAGGCGTTGGACCGGACGAGACGCGCTTCCGCGCGGCCGTCGGTCGCGCGAGCACCACGCTCGTCGAGCGGGCTGCGGCTTGAAGCTCGCCTTCTTCGGCGCGGCCGGAAAGGCCGGAAGCGCGGTCGTCCGCCGGCTCGAGGCGGCCGGGCACGAGGTTCGCGGGATCGAGCTCGGCGACGACCCGGACGTGAGCGGCTGTGATGCCGCGATCGACTTCACGACGCCGGAGGCGGCACCGGCGAACGTGCGCGCCGCGCTCGAGCAGGGCGTCTCCTGCGTCGTCGGCACGACGGGCTGGGACACCGCAGAGCTCGGCGCGCTCGCGAGGGAGAAGGGGCTGCGGCTCTTCGTCGCGCCGAACTTCTCGCTCGGCGCCGTCCTGCTGATGCGCTTCGCGCGCCAGGCCGCAGCCCATTTCCCGCGAGCCGAGATCGTCGAACTGCACAACGAGGCGAAGAAGGACGCGCCGTCGGGCACCGCGAAGGCCACCGCCGACCTCATCGGCGGCGACCCGCCGATCCATTCGGTGCGCCTGCCGGGGCTCGTCGCGCACCAGGAGGTCATCTTCGGCGGGGAGGGCCAGCTCTTGACGATTCGGCACGACACGACCGGCCGCGAGTCGTTCGCCGACGGCGTGATGCTGGCGCTCGAGAAGCTCCCGGAGCTGCCGCCAGGCCTTACCGTCGGCCTGGACACCCTCATCTCGTAGAAGATCCACTCATGCCGACCGAGGCGGCCGAGCTCGTCTTCGACGAGGCCACGAAGGTCTATCCGGGCCGCGACGGCGCCGCGGTCGACCATCTCTCGCTCACGGTGCCCGCGGGGGAGATCTGCGTCCTCGTCGGCCCGTCGGGCGGCGGCAAGACGACGGCGCTCAAGCTCGTCAACCGGCTCATCCCGCTCACGAGCGGTTACATCCGCATCGACGGCAGGCAGATCGGCGACCACGACGTGACCGAGCTGCGCCGCTCGATCGGCTACGTGATCCAGCAGGTCGGCCTCTTCCCGCACATGACGATCGAGGCGAACATCGGGACGGTGCCGCGGCTGCTGGGCCGGCGGCGCTCGTGGATCAAGGCCCGCTCCGCCGAGCTGCTCGAGCTCGTCGGCCTCGACCCGTCGTACGGAAAGCGTTTTCCCGTGCAGCTTTCGGGCGGCGAGCGCCAGCGCGTCGGGCTCGCTCGTGCGCTCGCGGCCAACCCGCCGCTGATGCTGATGGACGAGCCGTTCGGCGCGATCGACCCGATCGTGCGGGCGCGGCTGCAGGACGAGTTCCTGCGCCTGCAGGGGGAGCTGCGCAAGACCGTCGTCTTCGTGACCCACGACATCGACGAGGCGATCAAGGTCGGCGACCGCATCGCGATCCTCCGCGAGGGCGGCCGGCTCGCCCAGTACGACACACCGCAGCGGATCCTCGAGCACCCGGTCGACGACTTCGTCGCAGACTTCGTCGGCCGGGACCGAGCGTTGAAGGCCCTTTCCCTCCGGACGCTCGCCGACCTCGACCTGCCGCCGGCCGGGCGCGGAGGAGACGGCATGCCGAGCCTGCCGGCGGATTCGAGCCTGCGCGACGCGCTCGCGCTGCTCATCGCCGAGCGCAGCGAAGCCCTTCTCGTCCTCGGAGCGGACGGCTCTCCGCTCGGCGTCGCGACACGCAAGGATCTCATCGGATGAGCGGTATGCGCCTGGCCGGGGGCGGGCCCGTCATCCCGAACTTCGGCAATGGCAGCGTGTGCCTGCGGGACAACCACTGGTTCTGCACCAGCTGGGCGCAGAAGCATTGGAGCGACACCCTCCAGCCGGCCCTCGTCCAGCACATCTACCTGACGCTGATCGCCGTCGGAATCGGCTTCGGGATCTCGTTCCTGCTCGCGCTGGTCGGCTTCCGCTTCCGCCTCTTCGACGCGCCGATCGGCGTGGCCACCGACTTCCTCTACATGATCCCCAGCATCGCGGCCTTCGAGCTGCTCGTCCCGATCACCGGGCTCAGCGTCACGAGCATCGAGATTCCCCTCGTCGCGTACACGTTCTTCATCCTCTACCGCAACATCGTGGCCGGACTGAACGGCGTTTCGGCCGACGTGCTCGAGGCGGCCCGCGGAATGGGTCTGACCCGCCTGCAGACCTTCCTGCGCGTGGAGCTCCCGCTGGCCGCGCCGGCCATCCTCGCCGGGCTGCGCATCGTCACGGTGTCGACGATCTCGATCGCGACGATCGGCGCCTTGCTCATCCGCTACGGCCTCGGAGCCCCGATCTTCGACGCCATCGGCCAGCCGGACATCTTCCGCACCGAGCTCCTCGCCGCCGGCGGCCTCACCATCGTGCTCGCGCTCGCCGCAGACGTGCTGCTCGCGCTCGTGCAGCGCGCCGTCACGCCCTGGAGCCGCGTGCGATGACGGTCGCCTCGCTCTTCCTCGACGCCTTCCGCTTCATGGGGAACAACGGCCCGCTCCTGCTCCGCACCTCGGGATCGTTGTCGAAGCTCGCGTTCACGGCACTCGGGATAGCGCTCGTCATCGCCCTCCCGCTCGGGTTGTGGCTCGGCCACAAGCACCGAGGCCTCTTTCTCGCGCTCAGCGTCTCGACCCTCGGTCGCACGCAGCCGAGCATCGCGCTGATCGGCGTCTTCATCGCGTGGCTGGGCGTCGGCTTCTGGAACGTCACGGTGGCGCTCGTGATCCTCGGCGTCCCGCCGATCCTCGCGAACGGGTACTTCGCCGTGGACGGGGTGGAGCCCGAGGTCGTCGAGGCCGCGCGCGGGATGGGCCTGACCGAGGCGCAGATCCTCTTCCGCGTCGAGCTACCGCTCGGACTCCCGCTCATCCTCGCCGGCGTGCGGATCGCCGCCGTCTTCGTCATCGCCACCGCGACGATCGCCGCCGTCGCCGGTGTGGGCGGCGGGCTGGGCGACATCATCGTCAACCCCGTGACCTACGGAAACGCGGGAATTCTGGCGGCGGCGCTCTGCGTCGCCGCCATCGCGCTGGCGACCGCCCTCGTGCTCGCGGTCGCTCAGCAGGCGGCCTCGCGCAGGATGGCCCCCAGGGCGTAGGGTCCCGACCCGAGGGATCACTCAGAGAGGAGGCATCTGTGTTTCGCAAGCACACACGCCGTGCTGCCAAGGCGGCGTTCGCAATCTCGTTCGGAGTCGCGCTTCTGATCGGACTTGCCGCCTGTGGCGGCAGCGGCGGAGGTGGCAGCACCGGCGGGACGAAGAGCGTCACGCTGTCGTACGCCGGCTATCCGGAATGCCAGACCCGGATCACCTGCATCCTCGGGATGAAGCAGATCTACGGGATCAAGAACATCAAGTTCATCCCGATCGGGAACATCAGCGTCTACACGCTGCTCGACCAGCACAAGGCGCTCGGCGGAGACGGGTTCTCCACCGATCCGGAGCAGCTGCAGAAGAACAAGTACACGGCCCTGGTGGACAACAAGCACATCTTCGGCTTCCAGAACGTCGCACCGGTGCTGAAGGCGAGCCTGCTGAGCGGAGCGGATGGGGCTTTGCTTGCCAGCACCGCCAACGCCGTGTCGTCGAAGCTGACGCTGGCGGCGATGCAGGCGATGAACAAGGCGTACGTCGTCAACAAGGCCCAACCGCAGGAGATCGCTCACGGCTTCCTCGCTGCGAACAAGCTGCTGACGGGAGGCAAGAAGGCTTCGGGATCGGCGCCGAAGATCGTTCTCGGCACGAAGAACTTCGGCGAGGAGTACATCCTCGGCCAGCTCTACGGCCAGGCGCTCCAGGCGAAGGGCTTCAACGTCGAGTTCAAGGGCAGCTTCGGCTCCTCGGAGCTCGCCGACAAGGCGATCACGAGCGGCAAGATGAACTTCTATCCCGAGTACACGGGCGTCGTGGCTCTCGACCTCGCCAAGGCGAGCCCGGCCCCGAAGTCGGCGGCTGCGACCTACTCGGCCGCCAAGAAGTTCGAGCAGGGGCGCGGCCTGACGATGCTCAACCCGACTCCGTTCGCCGATACGGACACGTTCACGGTGCTCACGTCGACGGCCACCAAGTACGGCCTGAAGACGATGAGCGATCTGACCACGCTCGGCAAGTAGTGAAGGTCGTCGTCCTCGGCGGAGGGTCGACCGGCGAGCATTTCGTCGGCGCCCTCCGCCGGTTCGACGACGAGGCTCAGATCACCCTCGTCGAGAGCAGGCTCGTCGGCGGCGAGTGCTCGTACTTCGCCTGCATGCCGACGAAGACGATGCTGCGGACGACGGAGCTCGGCGCCTCGCTCGAGCGAGCGCCGGGGCTGCAGGGCCAGCGTCCGGATCCGGCCGGCGTCTGGTCGTGGCGCGACTGGATGACGAGCGACTGGGACGACTCCGGCCAGCTCCACTACCTCCAGGACTGGAACTGCCGGCTCGTGCGCGGCGAGGGCGTCGTCGCGCGGCCGGGCGTAGTCGAGGTGGACGGCCAGGAGCTCCCGTACGACCGCCTCGTGCTCGCCACCGGCTCGCGGCCCGCGATTCCACCCATCGAGGGGCTCGACTCGATCGAGTACTGGACGAACCGCGAGGCGACGCGGACGCACAAGCTGCCCGGGAGCCTCGCGGTGATGGGCGGCGGCCCGGTCGGCTGCGAGCTCGCGCAGTTCTTCTCCCGCATGGGGTCGCAGGTCACGCTCGTCGAGCGCGGCGAGCAGCTGCTCGGTCGCGTGCATCCCGACGCCGGCGCGGTGCTCGCGGAGCTCTTCCGGGAGGAAGGGATCGACGTCCGCACCGGAACCGGGATCGAGCGGGTGGAGCCGGGCGTCTTGCTCCACCTGTCCGACGGCTCCACGCTCGAGACCGAGCGCCTGCTGATCGCGACCGGCCGCCGGCCGAACGTCGAGCGGCTCGGGCTCGACCAGCTCGGCCTCCAGATCTCGGGCCGCGGGGTCGAGGTCGACGAGCGGCTGCGCGCGGCCGAGGACGTCTGGGCGATCGGCGACGTGACCGGCGTCGCGCAGTTCACGCACGTCGGCAAGTACCAGGCGCGGGTGGCTGCGGCGGACATGGCCAACCGGCGGGCAAAGGCCGACTACCGCGCGATCCCGGCCGGGATCTTCACCGATCCGGAGGTGGCGACGGTCGGCCGCACCGACGGCGACGATCTCGTCACCGCCCGCATCGAGCTCGGCTCCCTGCCGCGCCTCGCGACGTACGAGCGGCCGAAGCGCGACGGCTTCGTGCGCGTCTTCGCCGACCCGCGGCAGCGTGTGCTCGTCGGCGCCGTGTGCGTCGGGCCGCAGGCGGCCGAGTGGCTCGGCCAGTTCACGCTCGCGATCCGGGCCGCCGTTCCGGTCGAGACGATCGTCGACACGATCCAGCCGTACCCGACCTTCTCGGAAGGCGTGTTCTTCGCCTTGCAGGAATTGCAGGGCCTGCTCTCGTAGACTTCTCCAGCGTGCTGGGCGAAGTGCTGACCGCAGTCGTGACCCCGTTCCGGGCGGACGGAGCCGTCGACGTCGAAGGCTTCCGCGAGCTCGCGGGGTTCCTCGTCGAGAACGGCTCGGACGGGCTCGTCGTCTGCGGGACGACCGGCGAGTCGCCGACGCTGAGCGACGAGGAGAAGTACGCGCTGTTCGCCGCCGCCGTGGAGACGGTCGGCGACCGCGCGACGGTGATCGCCGGCGCGGGCACGTACGACACGAAGCACTCCGTGCACCTGACGCAAGCGGCGACGGAACTCGGCGTGGACGCGATCCTCGTCGTCACGCCGTACTACAACAAGCCGCCCCAGCGGGCGATCGTCCGGCACTTCGAGGAGGTCGCCGGCGCGACCGACCTGCCGGTGATCGCGTACAACATCCCGGGGCGCGTCGTCGTGAACATCGAGTCGGCCACGATCGCCCGGCTCGCCGAGATCGAGAACGTCGTCGCCGTGAAGCAGGCGCTCGACGACACCGGCCAGGCACGGTTCATCGTCGAGGAGACGCGGCTCGACCTCTACTCCGGCGACGACCCGAACACGCTCGCCTTCCTCGAGCTCGGCGGCGTCGGCGTCGTCTCGGTGACGGCGCATCTCTGGGGGCCGCAGATCGCGGAGATGATCCGGCGCCATCGCGACGGCGACGCCGAAGGAGCGCGCGCACTGCACGAAGCGCAGCAGCCGTCGTACGACCTCCTGCGGATCCAGACCAACCCGATCCCGATCAAGGCGGCGCTCAACCTCACGGGCCACGAGGTCGGCGGACACCGCCTGCCGCTGGTCGAGCCCGACGAGAACGAGCTCACGCAGGTCCGCTCCTGCCTCGAGCGGGCGGGGCTCCTCGCCGCCGCGTCTGCGTAGCGGCCTACACTCCGCGCCCATGGGCGTGTGCAGGATCATCCCACTCGGCGGCCTCGGAGAGGTCGGCAAGAACATGACCGTCTACGAAGCCGACGGGTCGATCGTCGTCGTCGACGCCGGCCTCGCCTTCCCGCGGGACGAGCATCTCGGCGTCGACCTCGTGCTGCCGGACTTCTCGTACCTGCGCGACCGGGAGGAGATGGTGCGCGCCGTGGTGCTCACGCACGGCCACGAGGATCACGTCGGTGCGCTGCCGTATCTGATGCGCGAGGTTCGCGTCCCGCTCGTGATCGCCACGCGCCTCACCCTCGCGCTCGTCAAGTCGAAGCTCGACGAGCACGGCCTCTCGCGCTCCGCGGAGCTGCGTGAGCTGATGCCGGGTGACGGGCCGGTGGAAGTCGGCCCGTTTCGGCTCGAGCTCGTGCGGATGGCGCACTCCATCCCCGACGCGGCCGCGGTCATGCTCGAGACGCCCGGCGGCCGCTGCCTCCACACGGGCGACTACAAGCTCGACCACACGCCGGTCGACGGGCAGCGAACCGACGTCGGCCGCCTCGCCGAGATCGGCACGCTCGGCGTCGATCTCCTGCTCGGCGACTCGACCAACGCCGAACGGGCGGGCGTCACCGAGTCGGAGCGCGTCGTGGGCGAGGCGTTCCGCCAGCTCTTTCCGCGCCGCGAGGGGCGGATCCTCGTCTCCTCGTTCGCCTCGAACGTGCACCGGATGCAGCAGGCCGCCGACGTCGCCGTCGATTGCGGGCGCAAGGTCGCGTTCGTCGGCCGCTCGATGCGCAAGAACGCGAACATCGCGCGCAACCTCGGCTACATGGATGTGCCGGAGGAGTCGATCCTGCGGCCGCACGAGCTTGCCGAGCTGCCGCGCCGCGAGCAGTTGATCCTCTGCACGGGCAGCCAGGGCGAGCCGATGTCGGCGATGACGCGCATCGCGTACAACGACCACCCCGCCGTGCGCGTGGAGGCGGGCGACACGGTGATCATCTCCGCCAAGCCGATCCCGGGGAACGAGCTGCGCGTCCACGACGCGATCAACCGGCTCGCGAAGATGGGCGCGGAGATCCTGCACGAGGACAACGCGCCCGTGCACGTCTCCGGCCACGGCCGCGCCGAGGAGCTGCGCACGATCATCGGCCTGCTGCGGCCGAGGTCGGTGATGCCGGTGCACGGCGAGTTCCGCATGCTCGCGGCGCACGCCCAGCTGGCGCGGGAAGGCGGCGTGGCGGAGGAGGGGATTGTCCTCGCCGAGAACGGGAGCGTCGTCGAGCTGCGGGACGGCGTCGCCAGGATCGTCGACGAGGTCGAGGCGGGGGTGACGTTCGTCGACGGGCTCGGCGTGGGGGACGTGCACGACGTCGCGCTCCGCGACCGGCGCAGGCTGGCCGAGGACGGCGTCCTCATCGTCGTCGCGACGCTCGCCGCCCAGGACGGCGGCGGCCTGACCGCGCCTCCGGAGCTGATCGCGCGCGGCTTCGGCGAGGGTGCCGAACCGCTGCTCGACGAGCTGCGAGAGGAGGCCGACCGGGTTCTCAGGGAGCTCCTTCGCGACGACGTGACCGAGATCAAGCTCCTCCAGGAGCATCTGCACGACGCGCTCGGAGGCGTGGTCTACGACCGCACGCGCCGCCGCCCGATGGTGCTGCCGGTCATCGTCGAGGTCTGAGCGCCTACTTCGGCGGCAGCGAGCCGGCGTAGGCGGCGCCGCGCTCCACCCATTCGCCGAGCGCGGCGTCGTCCGCGACGTCGACGGCGTCCACGCGGAGCCAGCCCGCCATCTGCCTGCCGCGCATCTCCATCGGCTCCGCGGCAGTCGTCGCGACGAGCGCGTTCGACTTCTCGGGATCGACGCGGACGAGGATCCCGCCGCCGCCGCTCGCCGCGATCGCCATGTTGCCTCCGAGCAGGAAGGCGAGCCCGCCGAACATCTTCTGCTCCGTCAGGCCGGCACGAGCGCCGAGCAGCGCCCGAATGCGGCCCGCGAGCTCCTCGTCGTAGGCCACGGTCAGTCGTCCTCGAGGGGCTCGCCGTCGAAGTACTCGAGCCGCTCGATGCGGCCGATCACGCCGACGCCGCGCCAGAAGATCTTGTTCGACCGCGGGTAGCAGAAGATGTCGTTCATGTCGCGTGTGCCGTAGGTCAGCATGGTCACGCCGTCCGGGCCGGCGCGGAACGAGTGCGAGACCCTCGTCCCGGGCGGCCGTGCGACGACGTTGCCCGCGCGCAGCGGAAGCTCTTCCTTCTCGCCGTTCTCGCTTCGCGGCGACGGCCAGAGCTCGAGCGTCGCGGCGCCGTCGAGGATGACGAAGACCTCTTCTTCGGCGGAGTGGCAGTGCGGAACGGTGCCGCGGCGGCCGGGCTCGATGCGCTCCCAGTGCAAGCCGGCGAGATCCGAACGCTCGCGCGTCGCGAGCGGGGCGCCCGTCATGCGGTCCTCCCAGGTCTCGTGCTCGACCTCGTCGACGTTGACGATGTTCGGCGGCCGCCGCGCCGGCTCGCCGACGGCGAGCGGCTCGACGGCGGCCTCGGCGTCCCACGGGTCGTCGTCGCGTCCCTCGACCCACGGCCGGCCGAGCCGGATCGCACCCGACCGCGGCAGCCAGCCGAGCTCCGTGGGGTGGCGGGTGCCGAAGACGAGGTAGTCGAGTCCGTCGGGACCGGCGACGAAGGTGTGCTCCACGCTGCGCGGGCGGTGGATGACGCAGTCGCGCGCCCGCACCTCGTGTACCCGTCCGCCCTGCCAGGCGAGCCCGGAGCCGGCGAGGACGAAGAAGAGCTCTTCGGACGCGCCGTGCGAGTGCGGCGGCGTCGGGAGCTTCCCCGGCTCCACGCGCACCCTGTTGACGCCGACGCCCCGCGCGCCGGCGGCGTCGCCGAGCAACTGCCAGGTCGCGTCCATCTCGCCCTTGGCGCGGCGCCGTCCGTCGACCTCGTCCCAGTGGGCTACTCCCATCGCCGGCAGTGTCTCAGGTGCGAGGGTCGGTCCTCTCGGCGACCTCGGCGGGGACGCCCTCGCGCTTCTCGACGACGTCGTAGCCGTCGCGGTGCTCCACGGTCGCCTCGAATTCGGGCAGCGCGTGGCCGGGGACGACGAGGTACCGGCGTGCGTCGGCGCGGACCTTCTCGTACTCGGCGACAGGGATCTCGAGTCGCTCGGTGCAGTCCCCGCTCGCGCACTCGCAAATCGCCGCCATCGTGGGAAGCTCGTAGCCGAAGCCGCTGTTGAGGCGCTCGATCTGCTCGTTCACCTGCCGGAAGATCGACTCGTTCGGGCCGACTCGCCGTGCCTGTTCCTCGCTCATCCGGTCTCCCGCCGCGGGTCGAGGGCCCGCGCGACCTCGCCGCCGGCTCCGTCCTTGCGCACGACGAGGTACCGCTCGTGCTCCTCGACGACGTCGCCGCGGCTCGAGTGCCCGGCCACGATCGCGAACGTGGTGCCGTCCTCGCGGAGGCGCTCGTACTCCGCCGCCGTGAGCTGGATCGGCTCCCGGCAGGCGGGGTCGTCGCACTCGCAGAGGTACGGCACGCGATCGAGCGGCGGCTCGAGCTCCCGCTCCGCCGCCCGGATCCGCTCGTTGGCGTCGCGAAACGCCGCCTCGTTCTCGGCGCGTTGCTCGTCCCCGGCCGTCACGAACTTCTGGTCTCCCCGGTACGCGGCCGGATACACATCGGGTTAGGCTCGGCGAGTGGCCGCGCCAAGGCTCACCGTCGTGGGCTCGATCAACCTCGACCTCGTCGTTCGCGCCGAGCGCCTGCCGCGCCCGGGCGAGACGGTGACCGGCGCTCGCTTCTCGCGCGTGCCTGGGGGCAAGGGCGCGAACCAGGCGGTGGCTGCGGCGCGCCTCGGAGCAGACGTTGCGTTCGTCGGCTGCGTCGGGCGCGACCCGGTCGCCGACGAGGCGCTCGCCGTGCTGCGCGAGGCGGGCGTCGCGGAGCGGTTGCTCGTCGGGGACGCTCCGACCGGGATCGCGTCGATCACGGTGGACGCGGCGGGGGAGACCACCATCGTCGTCGCCCCAGGCGCGAACGCGGAGCTGCGTCCGGAAGACATCGGTCTGGGGGAGACTGACGCGGTGCTGTGCCAGCAGGAGATCCCGGCCGAGACGGTCGCGCGTGCGGCGAAGGTCGCGCCGAGGTTCTTCCTCAACGCTGCGCCGGCGCGGGATGGAGCTCCGCCGGCCGAGCTGACGATCGTCAACCAGCTCGAGCACGAGGCGCTCGGCGAGCGGCGCGGGCTCGTCTGCCTCACGCTCGGCGCGGAGGGCGCCGTCCTCCTCGAGGACGGACGCGAGATAGCGCGGGCCGAGCCGCCCGCGGTCGAGGCCGTCGACGGAACCGCGGCCGGCGACGCCTTCACCGCCTGCCTCGTCGTGTCCTTGCTGGAGGAGCGGTCGCGGGAAGAGTCGCTCCGGCGCGCGTGCGCCGCCGGCGGGCTCGCGGCCTCGCGCTTCGGCGCCCAGACCTCGCTCCCGACTGCGGAGGAGGTCGACGCGCTCCTGTGAGCACGAAGATCGTCATCGACTGCGACCCGGGGCACGACGACGCCATCGCGATCCTCCTCGCCATCGCATCTCCCGAGCTCGAGCTCGTCGGCGTCACGACCGTCGCCGGCAACCAGACGCTCGACAAGACGACTCGCAACGCACTCGTCACGCTCGAGGTCGCGGGCCGCGCCGACATTCCCGTCGCCGCCGGCGCGGCGGCGCCGTTGCGCCGCGAGCTCCGCACAGCCGCGCACGTCCACGGCGAGAGCGGCCTCGACGGCCCGGAGCTGCCGAAACCTTCGGCTCGTCCGGTGGAGGCACATGCGGCCGACTTCCTCGCGGAGCTCATCGAGCCGGGAGTCGTGCTCGTGCCGACCGCGCCGCTCACGAACGTCGCCCTGCTGCTCGAGCGGCACCCCGACGTGCACGACCGCCTCGAGCGCATCGTCTGGATGGGCGGCTCGATCGCCGAGGGGAACGTCACGCCGGCCGCCGAGTTCAACGCCTTCGTCGACCCGGAGGCCGCGGCGATCGTCTTCGCGAGCGGGATCCCGATCACGATGGTCGGGCTCGACGTGACGCACAAGGCGCTGTTCACGCGCGAGCACGCCGAGCGCTTGCGGCGAACCGGTCACGCGGGCCGCTTCGTCGCCGAGTTGTCGGACTTCTTCCAGGCCTTCCACGAGCGCTCGTACGGATTCGCCGGCTCGCCGATCCACGATGCGATGGCCGTCGCGCACGTGATCGATCCGACGCTGCTCGAGACGCGTCACGTCAACGTCGACGTCGAGACGCGATCCGAGCACTGCGACGGCCGCACGGTCGTCGACCTGCGCGGCGTCACCGCTCGCGCACCGAACGCGGACGTCGGGGTCGCCGTCGACCCGGCGCGTTTCCTCGAGCTTCTCGTCTCGCGGCTGGCCACGCTGCCGTGAGCCTCGTCTTCGCCTGCATCGCCCCGCACGGCGACGTCGACCTCGCGCCCGAGCTGCGCGCGGCGATGGAGGAGCTCGGTCGCCGCGCTGCCGCGACGGAGCCGGACGTCGCTGTGGTCGTCACGCCGCACTCCGTGCACGTCGAGGGCCATTACGCCGTCGTGACGGCCGGGAAGGTGGGAGAGCACGAGACCGATCGAGCGACGGCCGAGACGCTGCTGGCTGCGCCGCTGCCGATCCTCGGCGCCTCGTACGGCGGCAACGATCCCGCGACCGCCGAGTTCCCGCTCGACTGGGGGGCGGAGATCCCGCTGGGGTTCGTCAAGGCGTCGAAGGTCGTCGTGGTCTCGCCCAGCCGCGACCGGCCGCTCGAGGAGCACCTCCGCCTCGGCGAGGCGATCGCCGCGCTGCCGGGACGGGTCGCGCTGGTCGCGAGCGCCGACCACGGCCACGCGCACGATCCGGACGGCCCCTACGGCTACGACCCCGCAGCGGCCGTCTACGACGCCCGGCTGCAGGAGATCCTCGCGTCAGCGCGTCTCGATTTCCTGCCGCTCGCGGAGCTCGTCGAGCCGGCCAAGGCGGACTCGCTCTGGCAGCTCGTCGTCCTGCAGGGCGCCGTGGCGGAGACGGCCCGCGCGGACGTGCTCGCGTACGCGGCGCCGACCTACTACGGCATGGTCGTCGCCGAGGTTCAGACCGCGGCGTAGAGCTGCCACTCTCCCGGTACGCCCTTCAGCTCGTGGGCCCCGCGATCCTCGAACTCGAGCCCTGAGCCCGAGACGAGATCCTTGACCATCCGGGACACCAGCACCTCGCCTGCCCCGGCGAGCGAGGTGATGCGCGCAGCGGTGTGGACGGCGATCCCGCGCACCTTCGGGCCGTCCAGCTCGCATTCGCCGGTGTGGACGCCCGCTCGGATCTCCACGCCCAGCTCCCGGACCGCGTCGGCGGCTGAGAGGGCGCACCGCACCGCTCGGGCCGGCCCGTCGAAGGTCGCGAGGAACCCGTCTCCGGCCGTGTCCACCTCGCGGCCGCGGAAGCGGTCGAGCTCGTGTCTGACCGCGCCGTCGTGTGCGCCGAGCAGCAGGCGCCAGCGACGGTCTCCCAGCCGGACTGCCTGCTCGGTCGACGCGACGATGTCGGTGAACATGACCGTGGCCAGCACCCGATCGGGCTCGGGCAGCGGCCGCGTCCCGGTCAGGAACTCCTCGATCTCGTCGGCGACCGGCTCGATGTCGCCTGCCGAGATCACGTGATCGTCGCCGGCGAGCTCGACGAACTTCGCGCCCGGGATCCTCGACGCGAGGTAGCGCCCCTCGGCGACGTCGACGTCGCGATCGCCCCTGCGGTGGAGGACGAGGGTGGGCACCCGGATCGTAGGCAGCACGGCTCGCACGTCGATGTACGAGTTCATGCGCAGGAGCGCCGCCGCCGCCCCGGGGCTCGCGCCACGCCGGAAGTAGCGCTCGAGGTTGCGCACGAACTGCTCGTCCCCGACTCGGCTGGGAGCGTAGTACTCGACGTCCTCCGGCCGTAAGTGGCCCCAGTTCCGCTCGACGTCCAGTGTCGATTCCTCTCGGTCGTCTGTGGCGGGTGCCCAGGGATAGTCGTCGTCCGGATCGCGGCGCTTCGCGAAGCAGCCGAGCGTGATCAGGGCCGTCGTGCGCGCGGGATAGGTGGCGGCGAACAGCATGCACATGTTCCCGCCCTCGGAGTGTCCGAAGAGCGCGGCGCGCTCGGAGCCGACGGTCTCGAGCACGGCGCGCACGTCGTCCATGCGCCGCTCGAGGGTCGGGAGCTCGTCGTTGGACACACGGTCCGAGAGCCCCGTGCCGCGCTTGTCGAAGAGGATCAGACGCGAGAACGAGGCGAGCCGCTCGAGGAACTGCGCCATCGGCGGCTGCTCCCACATCATCTCGATGTTCGAGACCCAACCCGGCACGTATACGAGGTCTCGCGGCCCCTCTCCGACGACCTGATAGGCGATGTTGACGTCGCCGCTCCGGGCGTAGCGGGTCTCGGGCGGCATCGGTCAGACGGCGGCGTAGAGCCGCCACTCGCCGGGGACGCCCTTGAGCTCGTGCGCCCCGCGGTCGTCGAACTCGAGGCCTGAGCCGGCGACGAGATCCTTGACGGTCTGGGATACGAGCACCTCGCCTCCTCGAGCATGCCCCGCGACCCGGGCACCGGTGTGGACCGCGATTCCGGTGACCTTTCCGTCGACGAGCTCGCATTCCCCGGTGTGGAGGCCGGAGCGAACCTCGATGCTGAGGTCACGGACCCCCTCGACGATCGACTTTGCACAACGCACGGCGCGCGCGGGACCATCGAAGGCCGCGAAGAAGCCGTCTCCTGCGGTGTCCACCTCGCGTCCCCTTGCGCGCGCGAGCTCGCGGCGAACGAGCGCATGATGCCGCTCGAGTAGCTCTCGCCAGGCGCGGTCGCCCAGCTCCGCCATGCGCGCGGTCGAGTCGACGATGTCGGTGAAGAGCACGGTCGCGAGCACACGCTCCGGCTCGCTGTGGACCGCATCGTGCTCCCAAGCCTCGCGCAGGAACGACTCGATGGGGGCGAGAAACGCCTCGATGTCGGCGAGCGCCGGGATGTGGCCGCGGATCGGAACCTCGACATAGGTCGAGCCGGGAACCAGCTCCGCCAGCTCGCGACCGCGTTCCACGGGGACCCAGTTGTCGCCGGAGTTCTGGAGCACCAGAGTCGGCACGGCGATCGCCGACAACGCGTGCCCCACGTCGACCTGAAGACTCATCCGTCCGTATGCGTATTCGTCGCCGGGGCTGAGCGCGTAGCGGAACATGCGAGCCAGGGCGTGCAGCTCCTCGTCGGTCGCGTTCGGGGAGCCTTCACGTCCCTCGGCGATCGCAGCTCCCATCGGGTCGCGTTCGCGGAGGATGCGCTCCTCGGCCATCGTGTGCAGCATCTCCGCCTCGGAGCGTGTTCTTCGTCCCGCGCTGCCCCCGCAGGCGACCAACGCCCACGCACGATCGGGATATGTGGCGGCGAACAGGAGGCTGAGCTTCACGCCCTCTGACCACCCGAGAACGGCGGCTCGCTCCGAGCCGACGGCATCCAGCACGGCGCGCATGTCGTCCATGCGGGTCTCGGGAGAGGAATAGCCCCCGGACTTGTCGGAGAGTCCGACCCCGCGCTTGTCGAAGTTGATAACGCGCGCGAACGAAGCGAGTCGCTCGAAGAAGGCGCGCATCATCGGCACGTCCCAGGCGAGCTCGACGTGGCTTCCCCACGGCAGGATCAGTACGAGGTCGAAGGGGCCCTCGCCGAAGACCTGGTACGCGATGCTGACGTCGCCGTTCCGGGCGTAGCGGGTGTCGGGCCGCATCGACGGAGGATAGGCCCGGCGGTGCGCGAAAACCAAGCCATGCCGCGGAAGCGGAAGAAGAAGCTGCGCCAGAGGCTCCCGAGCCGCGTCAAGAAGACGCGGACGAAGCGAGGCGCGCGCGCGCGCGGGCAGCACCGGGAGCTCTGGGGTCTCGGCTCGGTCGCGGTCGGAGTCTTCCTCGGCGCGGTTCTCTACTTCGGCTGGAACGGCGGCTACGTCGGCGGCTGGCTCGGCGAGGGGCTCGACCGGCTCGTCGGGGACGCGAAGTACGTCGTTCCGGTGGTGCTTTCGGCCCTCGGCGCGCTCGTCGTGGCGCGCAGCGCGCTCGTCGACGTGCGGCCGTTCCGCACCGGGCTCGCCGTGCTCGCCTGCGGCCTCATGCTCGCGCTCGGCAAGGATCAGGGCGGCTATCTCGGCCAGCTGCTCGGCGGAGCCGTCGGGATCGCGATCGGCGCCACCGGCTCGCTGCTGCTCGGCGCCTTCCTCATGGTCGTGGGCTCGCTGCTCCTCTCCGGTGCCTCGCTCGGGGCGATGCTCCGCCGCTCGGGCCGCGAGCTGCATCTCGCAGCGCGCAAGGCCCGGTCGCGGCGCGCCCGGCCGGAGCCCGCGGACTGGCCCGAACCGCAACCGGTGCGGCGGGCGCCTTCGCTCTCGCCGCCGGTGGATGCGGTCTCGGCCTTCCCGGACGTGGTCGGCGATCTCGTCCCACCGCCGTACGCGGGAGCCCAGCCCGCTCCGCTGCAGACCGAGCCGCCGGCGCTGCTCGAGGATCCGCCGACGCTGTTCGACGAGGTGACGTCGGAGCGCGCGGAGTACCGGCTGCCCGACGCAGGCGTCCTCCGGGTCTCGCCGGAGCAGACCGACGACTCGGGCGAGACGGCGGCGCGCGTCGCCGAGCTCCTCGTGCAGACGCTCGCGCATTTCGGGGTCGAGGCGACGGTGATCGGCCAGATCTCGGGCCCGCGCGTGACGCGCTACGAGCTCCAGCTCGCGCCCGGGACGAAGGTCGCGAAGGTCGCGGCGCTGAAGGACGACCTCTCGTACGCGCTCGCGACGACGGAGATCCGGATCCTCGCGCCGATTCCCGGCAAGCAGGCGGTCGGCGTCGAGTTGCCGAACCTTTCGCCGAACCTCGTCACGCTCGGCGACATCTACGAGCCGCTGCCGGCCACCGCGAGCCCGGTCTCGGTCTGGCTGGGGAAGGACATCTCCGGTGCGGCCGTCTGGACCGACCTCGCGCGCATGCCCCACCTGCTCATCGCCGGCACGACCGGCTCGGGCAAGTCGGGTTGCCTCAACGCGCTGCTCACGTCGGTCCTCCTGCGCGCGACGCCCGACGACGTGCGCCTGATCCTGATCGACCCGAAGCGGATCGAGCTCAGCCACTTCGAGGCGGTCCCGCACCTGCTCACGCCCGTCGTCTCGAGCCCGAAGGAGGCGAGCGCCGTGCTCGCCAACTGCCTCGCCGAGATGGAGCGCCGCTACGAGCGCCTCGCCACGGTGCGCGCACGCAACCTCAACGAGGCGAATCGGGCGTTCCGCCAGCGCGGCGAGGCGACGCTCCCGTACGTGCTGGTCGTGATCGACGAGCTCGCGGACCTGATGATGGTCGCGCCGCAGGCAGTCGAGGACGCCGTGATCCGCCTCGCGCAGAAGTCCCGCGCGGTCGGGATCCATCTCGTGCTCGCGACGCAGCGACCGTCCGTCGACGTGATCACCGGGATGATCAAGGCGAACGTGCCGTCGCGCATCGCGTTCGCCGTCTCGTCACAGACCGACTCGCGCGTGATCCTCGACTCGGGCGGCGCGGAGTCGCTGCTCGGGCAGGGCGACATGCTCTTCAAGCCGCTCGGCACCTCACGCCTGCAGCGCGTGCAGGGTGCGTACGTCTCGGAGGAGGAGATCGCGCTCGTCGTCGAGCAGACCCGCCAGCGCGAGCAGGAGCTCGACGAGAGCTACCTCGAGCTGCCGGAGGTGTTCGCGGAGTCGAGCGACGACGCGGACGACGGCGAGTTCGATCCCGACGACGACCCGCTGCTCGACAAGGCGATCGAGATCGTCGTCCAGACGCAGACGGCATCCGTGTCGCTGTTGCAGCGGCGCCTCCGCGTGGGGTACACGCGAGCCGGGCGGCTGATCGACATGCTCGAGCGGCGCGGCATCGTCTCGGGCTACGAGGGCTCGAAGCCGCGGCGGGTTCTCATCGACGAGAGCCAGTACCACACGTACGCCGCGGCGGACTAACAGCTTCCTAACCGGATCGGCTTCCGGTTCGTCGAAAAGGGGGCTAGGATCGCACGAGATCGGCTTTACGACGAAACTTAGGGAGGGCACGTGAGGGCTAGACGCTGGGTACTTGCGGCGGTCGTCGCCGCGCTCGCCACGGCGATTGCCATTGGCACGCTGGGCAGCGCGAAGGCGCCGGCTGCGCAGAAAGCGGGTTACAGGGCCGCGCTCGTGAGCGACGTTGCCGGCTTCAGCGACAACGGGTTCAACAAGAACCAGAAGGTCGGACTGCTCAGGGCGGCGAAGAAGATCGGCGGCAAGGCGTTCCCGATCGTCTCGCATTCGTCGAGCGACTACCAGCCGAACTACAACACGGCGGTCCACGACAACGCGAACATCATCATCGCGGCCGGCTTCCTGCTCGGCTCGACCGTGAAGCAGTACGCACAGCAGTTCCCGAACATCAAGTTCGCGATCACCGACGACTCGGTCAGCGACATCGGCGGGTTCAAGAACGAGGAAGGCATTACGTACGCGACCCAGGAAGGCGGCTGTCTCGTCGGCGTGCTCGCCGCGAAGATGGCCCAGAAGATGGGTCACAAGGTCATCGGCGTCGCCGGCGGCCTCAGCATTCCGCCGGTGAACTCGTACATCGCCGGCTACGAGTACTGCGCGAAGAAGGCAGTGAAGGGCACGAAGATCCTCGTCCAGTACTCCGGGGACTTCCAGGACGAGACGAAGTGCGCCACCATCGCGCAGAACGAGATCAATCAGAAGGCACAGGTCATCTTCCAGGTCGCCGGCCTCTGCGGCGACGGTGCTCTCAAAGAGGCGTCGAAGCTCGGCAAGTGGGGCATCGGCGTCGACGCGGACGAGCACAGCGTGGCCAAGCGGATCCTGACGAGCGCCCTCAAGAAGACCGACGTGGGCGTCTACGACACGATCGTGAGCGCGTCCAAGGGCAAGTTCAAGGGCGGCAAGGACCTGCTCTTCAACCTGAAGAACAACGGTGTGGGCGTCGGCAAGATCACGTCGCAGATCACGAAGAAGCACAAGGCGTGGATCACGCTGATGAACAAATACAAGTCGCAGATCATCCACCACAAGCTCAAGCCCCCGGCTGTGTGCAAGGGCGGTAAGTGCTGAGGTAGGCAGCGGTTGCGCGAAGAGGGCGGGCTCCAGAGCCCGCCCTCTTCGTCTCCCGGGTGATATGTAACGCACGTGGCCGACGACGATCTCGTCCTCGAGATGCGGGGCATCCGCAAGGAGTTCCCCGGCGTCGTCGCCAACGACGAGGTCTCGTTCGAGGTCCGCCGCGGCGAGGTGCACGCGCTCCTGGGCGAAAACGGGGCCGGCAAGTCGACCCTCATGAACATCCTCTACGGGCTGTACCGCCCGGACGGGGGTGAGATCCGGCTCAACGGCAAGCCCGTCTCCTTCTCGT
Source organism: Gaiellaceae bacterium (assembly GCA_036273695.1). Lineage (GTDB taxonomy): Bacteria > Actinomycetota > Thermoleophilia > Gaiellales > Gaiellaceae > Palsa-739. The sequence continues at coordinate 27,763 of DASUHE010000039.1, read as the reverse complement.
CGGCGCGTGAGGCGATTCACGCCGGCATCGGGATGGTGCACCAGCACTTCATGCTCATCCCCGTCATGACCGTCGCCGAGAACGTCGTGCTCGGCACCGAGCCGGTGCGCGAAGGGGTGCTCCTCGACGAGCGGGTGGCGGCCCGCAGGGTCGCGGACATGGCCAAGACGTTCAATTTCGCCGTCGATCCCGACGCACTGGTCGGCGACATCAGCGTCGGTCAGCAGCAACGCGTCGAGATCATGAAGGCGTTGTACCGGAATGCCGACGTCCTCATCCTCGACGAGCCGACGGCCGTGCTCACGCCGCAGGAAGCCTCCGACCTGTTCGAGATCCTGCGCACGCTGCAGCGCGAGGGAATGTCGATCATCTTCATCAGCCACAAGCTGAACGAGGTGCTCGAGATCGCCGACCGCATCACGGTCCTCCGGCGCGGCAAGACGATCGAGACGGTGCCCCGGCAGGGTGCGACCGAGGCCTCGCTGGCTCGCGCGATGGTGGGGCGCGACGTGCTCCTGCGCGTGGAGAAGCAGCCCGCAGGGGCGGGCGACGTGCTGCTCACCGTGCGGGACCTCCACGTTCGGGACGACCGAGGGATCGAGAAGGTCCGCGGCGTCTCCTTCGAGGTCCGGGCAGGCGAGATCGTCGGCATCGCGGGCGTCGACGGGAACGGCCAGTCCGAGCTCATCGACGCGATCACGGGCCTGCAGAAGATCGAGAGCGGGACGGTGACGATCGCCGGCCGGGAGCTCTCGCACGCGAGCGCGCGGGCGGCGCTCGATGCCGGGATCGGCCACATCCCGGAGGACCGCCAGCGGCGGGGGCTCGTGCTCGAGTTCTCGATCGCCGAGAACATCGCCCTCCACGACTACGCGAAACCGCCCACCGCGCGCTCCGGCTGGCTCTTCCCGGGCCGGATGGTGCAGCGGGCGAGGACGTTGATCAAGGAGTTCGACGTCCGCGGCGGCGGGCCGCTCACGCGGGCGGGCGGGCTCTCCGGCGGCAACCAGCAGAAGCTCGTGGCCGCGCGCGAGATCGACCGCGACCCGAAGGTGCTGATCGCAGCCCAGCCGACGCGCGGTCTCGACGTGGGCGCGATCGAGTACCTGCACCGCCGCCTGGTGGCCGAACGGGACGAGGGACGCGCGATCCTGCTCGTCTCGCTCGAGCTCGAGGAGATCCTTTCTCTCTCCGACCGGATCCTCGTCGTCTTCGAGGGCAAGGTCGTCGGTGAGCATACGGGCCGGGTGTCGGAGGAGACCATCGGTCTCGAGATGCTCGGCGGGGGAGAGAAGGCGGTGGCGTGACCGATCCCGGGCCATCGCCGGCGCCGGAACAGGCGGCCGAGACGGGCACGCTTGCAGCGCGCATCGCGCTGAAGCAGCGGGCCGGCGGGATCGTCGTGCCGATCGTCACGGTCGTCTTCGCGTTCCTGATGAGCTTCATCATCGTCGCGGCGACCCAGCACAGCGTCCACACGGCGCTCGTGGTCTTCAAGGAGATCTTCGAAGGCTCGGGCCTCAACTGGCTCGCCCATCCGACGACGAACCTGTTCAACATCTCGGCCTACAACCTGTCGCAGACGCTGCTGCAGACCACGCCGCTGATCCTGACCGGCCTCGCCGTCGCCTTCGCGTTTCGCTGCGGGATGTTCAACATCGGCGGCAACGGCCAGTACCTCGTCGGCCTGATCGTCGCCAACTGGCTCGGCGTCGATCTAGCGGGCCTGAATCCCTTCCTCCACATCCTCCTCTGCATCTCGGCGGGGACGGCCGCCGCGGCGGCCTACGCCGGGATCGCAGGCGTGCTCAAGGCGACCGTCGGCGCGCACGAGGTGATCTCGACGATCATGCTCAACTGGATCGCCTACTGGACCGCGTCCTGGCTCTTCGGCGCCGGCGGGGCACTGCAGAACTCGCAGAGCCCGACGAACCCGGTCTCGAACCAGGTGTCGCCGGGCGCGCGGCTTCCCGACTTCTGGGGCAACCAGGGATTCCAGGGGCTCCACGTCGGGCTGTTCATCGCGCTGGCGGCGGTGGTCGTCTTCTGGATCCTGCTCAACCGGACGACGCTCGGCTACGAGGTGCGCGCGGTCGGCTTCAACCCGGACGCCGCGGCATACGGCGGGATCAACGTGAAGAAGAACTTCATCCGCGCGATGGCGATCTCCGGCGCCTTCGCGGGGCTCGCGGGAACGCTCGACATGCTCGGCGGCGCGCAGAACTACCAGGTCGGCCAGCTCGACATCCCGTTCATCCAGGTCGGCTTCATCGGCATCGCCGTCGCCCTGCTCGGCCGCAACACCGCGGTGGGCACCCTGCTCGGCGCGCTGCTCTTCGGCGGGCTCCTGTACGGGAGCTTCCACGGCCTGGGCAGCTCGAGCGTGATCGACCCGACGCTGGCGAGCAACCTCACCTACATCATCCAGGGGCTGGTCGTCCTCTTCGTCGGGGCCGACGTCTTCATCCTCTACGTCTGGAACTCCCGCAAGAAGGTGCGGCGCGGCCCGCCGGGTGCCGCCCCCGACAGGGCGGAGGCGGCAACGTGAGCACGTGGACAACGCGGCTCGAGAACCCGCTCAGCACACGGTTGCGCGACCCCGCGACCACCGGCTCGCTAGGGATCCTCCTCGGTGCGTTCGCCGCGTTCCTGGCCATTCCGCCGATCGAGGCGCGCACCGTCACCTGGCCGATCCTCATCGGCATCGTCGCGGCGGCGCTCGGGATCTGGACAGTCAGCCGCGGACGCCGCAGGCTCGGCTGGGGCGCCGTGGCTGCCGGTGTCCTCGGGATCGGGCTGGGAATCCTCGCCACCCGCTCGAGCACGACCAACCTCGACTCCGCGTTCGACGCGACGCTCGTGGCGCAGACCCTCGGCTTTTCGACGCCGCTCGTGTTCGGAGCGATCGGCGGCATGTTCTCCGAGCGGAGCGGCGTCGTGAACATCGGCCTCGAGGGGATGATGCTGATGGGCGCGTTCTGGGGCGTCTACGGCGCGGACAAGGGAGGCTCTTGGGTGGTGGGCCTGTTCGTCGCGATGGGCGTGGGCGGCGTACTGGCGCTCGTCTACGCCTTCTTCGCCATCCATCTGCGAGCCGACCAGATCGTGGGGGGGACGGCGGTCAACTTTCTCGCCGTCGGCATAACCGGCTACTTCTTCATCCAGCTCTACAACAACAACCCGATCCCGAACGGCGTCTCGCTGCTGCCGAATGCCCACGTTCCCGGCCTGCCGGCCAATCCGGCGAACCCGCACGGCTTCGTCGACTTCCTCGGACAGTCGATCGGCGACCTCAGCGTCCTCACCTGGGCGGCCCTCGTGCTCGTGATCGTCGCCTACATCGTCATCTTCAAGACGCCGATCGGGCTGCGGATCCGCGCGTGCGGCGAGCACCCGCGCGCGGCGGACACGGTGGGGATCAACGTCTACATGATCCGCTACGGCTGCGTCATCCTGTCGGGAATGCTCGCGGCGGTCGGCGGTATCTACCTCTCCGAAGGGCCGCAGGGGAACGGGACGTTCATCTTCAACATGACGAACGGGCGTGGCTTCATCGCGCTCGCCGCGATGATCTTCGGCAACTGGCGGCCGGCCGGCGCGGCCGCTGCGGCGCTGCTCTTCGGCTTCTCCAGCGCGCTTGCGCTGAAGCTCCAGGTGTACTCGCAGTCGGCGGGGACGCTGTTCCAGATCCTGCCGTACGTGCTGACGCTGATCGCGGTCGCCGGCGTGATCGGCCGCACCGTCGCACCGGCCGCCGACGGCAAGCCGTATTCGAAGCAGTAGCGGGGAACGCCCGCGAGCTTCGGGCGGGGCCGCGCGCTAGGTGATCGCGACCATTCGCTCGATCGCGAGCCGTGCGCGCCCGGCGAGCTCGGGCTCGACCGTGATGCGGTGCTTCCCGTCGCGGAGCGAGTCGCGCACCTTCTCGAGCGTCGTCACCTTCATGTAGCGGCACTCCGCGTCGTCGCGCACGGGCTCGAACCGCTTGCCGGGCGCCTCGCGCTCGAGGCGGTGGATGATCCCCGTCTCGGTCGCGACGAGAAAGCGCCGCTTCGGCGATCGCTTCGCGTAGTCGATCATCTTCTCCGTCGAGAGGATCTGCGTCCGCTCGTTGCCGAATGCCATCGCCTGGCTCGCGCAGCCGCACTCGGGATGGACGAGCAGCTCGGCGTCGGGTGCCTCGTCCTGCCAGCGCTCGATGTCCTCCGGTCGGATGCCCGCGTGGACGTGGCACTCGCCGAGCCAGATCGTCAGCTTGCGTCCGGTCACCTTCTCGAGCCAGAGGCCGAGGTACATGTCCGGCAGGAACAGGATCTCCTGCTCCGGCGGAATCGCCTCGATCACGGACTTCGCGTTGCCCGACGTGCAGCAGTAGTCGCTCTCCGCCTTCACCTCGGCGGTCGTGTTCACGTAGGAGACGACGACCGCGCCGGGATGCTGCGCCTTCCACTCGCGCAGCTGCCCGGCGTCGATCGAGGCGGCGAGCGAGCAGCCCGCGCCGAGATCGGGGAGGAGAACCGTCTTCTCGGGGCTGAGGATCGCCGCCGTCTCGGCCATGAAGTGGACACCGCAGAAGACGATCGTCTCCGCGTCCGTCGCAGCAGCCTGGCGCGAGAGCCCCAGCGAGTCGCCGACGTAGTCCGCGACGTCCTGCACCTCGGGTCGCTGGTAGTTGTGGGCGAGGATCACCGCGTCCTTCTCGGCGGCGAGCTCGCGAACCTCGTCGTGCAGGGTGGCGACGGTCATCGGACCTCCAGGGAGACGTGAAGCGAGCGGGCGGAATGGGTGAGCGCGCCGACCGAGACGAAGTCGACGCCGGTCTCGGCGTAGGCACGGATCGTGGCGAGAGAGATGCCGCCGGAGGCCTCGAGCTCGGCGCGCCCGGCGGCCAGCTCGACGGCCTCGCGCACCTCCTCGGGGCTCATGTTGTCGAGCAGGATCCGGGGTGCGCCGCCGTCGAGTGCCTCTCGCACCTGCGCGAGCGTCTCGGCCTCGACCTCGACCGGCAGCCCGTCGACGCGGCCGCGGAGCGCCGTGAGCGCCGCCGTCACGCCGCCGGCGACGCGGAGGTGGTTCTCCTTCACGAGTACGCCGTCGTAGAGGCCCGAACGGTGGTTCTCGCCGCCTCCGCAGCGGACCGCGTACTTCTCGAGCGCCCGCAGTCCTGGAGTCGTCTTGCGCGTGTCGAGGACGGTCGTGCGCGTTCCCTCGGTCAGCTCGGCGAAGCGCCGCGTGAGCGACGCGATCCCGCAGAGCCGGCCGAGGAGGTTGAGCGCGACGCGCTCGCCGCTGAGGATCGCCCGCGCCGGCCCTTCGACGACGGCGAGGACGGCCGGCACGTCGGAGACGGCGGTGCCTTCCGCGAGTCTCGCCTCGATCGCGACCCCGGCGTCGAGCGCCCGGAAGACGGCGGCAGCGAGGGGGAGGCCGCACACGACGCCCGGCTCCTCGAGCAGGAGTTCCGCGCGACAGCGCGCAGCCTCGGGGACGAGCGCGAGCGTCGTCGCGTCGCCGGAGCCGACGTCCTCGGCGAGTGCGGCGGTCACGACGCGCTCGATGTCCGCCGGGGTCAGCTCCATGGCTCCAGCACCGGCTCGCGGCCTGCCTGAGCGACGAGGTGCCCGGCGAGCGCGTCGCTCTCGACCGGGAAGTCCTCGCGGAAGTGGACTCCGCGGCTCTCCTCGCGTGCGAGGCCGCAGGCCGCGATCGCGCGGACGAGGGGATGCGGCGAGTCGAGCAGGCGGCCGAGACCCTCGGCGCTCCGGATCAGCCCGGCGTCGCGCCAGAGCTCGACGCCGGAGTCCGCGGCCGGGCCGAGCGACGCGGCCTCGGCGTCGAACTGTGGTCCGTCGAGCGCGGCCAGCCCGGCGCGGCGTCCGAAGACGAGGCACTCGAGCAGCGAGTTCGAGGCCAGCCGGTTGGCGCCGTGGACGCCGGTGCACGCGCACTCTCCTGCGGCGTAGAGGCCGGGCACTGAGGTGCGAGCATCGAGGTCGGTGACGACGCCGCCGATCGCGTAGTGGGCGGCGGGGGAGACCGGCACCGGCTCGTCGGCCGGGTCGTAGCCGGCCTCCGCGAGCGTTGCCATCAGGGTCGGGTAGCGATCGCGCTCGACGGGGCGCAGGTCGAGCCGGGCTCCGGCCCGCGCGGCGACCGCGCGCGCGACGACGTCCCGAGGCGCGAGCTCGTCGACGAACCGCTTCCCGCCGTCGTCGAGCAGCGTCGCGCCGGCGCCGCGCAGCGCTTCCGAGAGGAGGAAGCCGTCATGGCCGTTGTCGTCGCGGAGCGCCGTCGGGTGGAACTGGACGAGCTCGAGATCCGCCAGCGCCGCGCCCGCCGCGTGACCGAGCAGCAGACCGTCGCCGACCGCGCCGCGCGGGTTCGTCGTCCGCGACCAGAGCGCCGCGTAGCCGCCGGTGGCGAGCACCACGGCCGAACCCCGGAGCGTCGAGAGCGTCGTGATGCGCTCGCCCTCGACCAGCCGGATCCGGGGCTGCCGGCGCGCGTGGACGGCGAGCACGTCTGCGATGGCGCGCCCGGTGTCCGCGCCGCCGGCGTGCACCACCCGGGCGCGCGAGTGGCCGCCCTCGCGGCCGAGCCCGTCGTCGAACCCGACCCCGAGCCGTCGCAGCTCCGAGATCCGGGCCGGCGCCTCTTCGGTCAGCAAGCGGACGGCGCTCGGCCGGCACAGCCCGCGACCGGCCGTCAGCGTGTCGTAAGCGTGGAGCATCGGATCGTCGTCGGACCCGACAGCGGCCGCGACGCCGCCCTGGGCCGCGTAGCTGTTGGAGCTCGTGTGCGAAGCCTTCGCGAGGACGAGGACCGACGCGCCCGCCTCGGCCGCTGCGAGGGCCGCCGAGAGGCCGGCGACCCCGGCCCCGACGACGACCACGTCGGGTGTGTGGCGTTTTTGCCTCACAAGCGATAACCTCGATGCCGAGTCTACATGGTTGACGACTCTCAGGCGAAAACTTCGGCACATGCGGTGCTGACCGCCGTCCTCCAGGTGCGCGAGGGCCGGCTGCAGGCGCTGCTCTGGCAGCGGGCGCGCGAGCCGTTCGCGGCTTGCTGGGCGCTACCGGGCGGGGCGCTCGCCGCCGACGAGACGCTCGAGGAGTCGATGCGCCGGCACCTCGCGGAGAAAGTCGACGTGCGGGAGGTCGCGCACCTCGAGCAGCTCGAGACGAGGAGCGACCCGCACCGCAACCCGACACGGCGCGAGCTGGCGACCGCCTTCCTCGGCCTCGTTCCGAGCGGGCTGGACCCGAAAGTGCCGTTCGATACGCGCTGGCACCCGCTCGACGAGCTGCCCGAGCTGGCGTACGACCACGAGGCGATCCTGCTCAGCGCGCGGGAGCGCCTGCGCGGGAAGCTGTCGTACACGAACCTCGGCTTCGCGCTTGCGCCCCCGAGCTTCACGCTCGCGGAGCTGCGCGACCTCTATGCCGCGGCGCTCGGCCATCCCGTGAGCGCGACGAACCTCCAGCGCGTCCTGCTCCGGCGCCGGCTGCTCGAGGAGACCGGCGAGCGCCGTCACTACGGCAGCGGCGGCGGCAGGCCGGCGACGATGTACCGTTTCCGCAGCACCCGGCTGGAAGTGACGGATCAGTTCGCCGTCTTCCGGCCTCCTACAATGATCAGCTGAGTGGCCGTCCGTACCCAGACACTGATGCAGCCCAGAAGGTCGAGCCACCGGCCGAACTACCGGGCCTTTCTCGCCTTTCTCTTCGGCATCGTCGCCGCGGGCGTCATCCCGGCTGCAATCGAGCTGACGCGGAAGATCCCCGGGGCGGTTCTGCTCGACGCCGTCTGGGCGATCCCGGTCGCCGCGGTCGCGGCCACCGTGTCGCTGCTCTTCGCCCGAGGGGCTCGCGGCGCGATCGTGCGCACGCTCGAGCGCGCGGGCGGCTCCGTCTGGATCCGGCTCGGCCGCATCCTCGCCGTGGCCGGCATCTGCTTCACGCTCTCGGCGTCGATCGCGGTCGGCCTCTACGAATTGCTCTTGCGCCTCGAGCACTGAGCTCTAGACTCCCTGCGTGTTCGAGATCGGCAACAGTCTGCGCGAGGCTCGCGAGCGGCAGGGGCTCGGTTATCCCGAGATCGAGCTCGCGACGAAGATCCGCGCGAAGTACATCCGGGCGCTGGAGGAGGAGGACTTCACCTCGATTCCGGGTGACGCGTACATCCGCGGCTTCCTGCGGACGTACGCCGACTATCTCGGTCTCGACAGCGACGTCTACGTCGACGAGTACGCGTCACGCTTCATCACGAGCTGGCGCGACGAGCTGCCGCCCAGGCCGGAGCGGCGGCGGGTGCCGAGGCGCGAACGTCCTTTCGAGCGGCGCGCCGTACTCCTTGTGCTCGCCGGCATCGTCGTCGTGACGGCCCTCGTCTTCGCGGCCTGGCAGATCCCCGGCTCGTCGACGCCCGGCTCCGGGACCGGGACGAACGACAAGCAGCAGCGAACGTCCGCGCCGGCTCGTGGGCTCGTGCTGCACGGGATCGGCGGCGGGACGTACGTCGAGGTGCGCCGCAACACCTCGTCCGGCACGGTCGAGTTCCAGGGGACGATCGGAACGGGGGAGACGAGGCTTGCCGGCGACCGGTTCTACCTCCTCGTTCGCTCGCCTGCCGGGATCCAGGTGACGCTCAACGGACGCCCGGTGGCCCTGCCGGCCCGGCACAATCTCCGCGTCCGCGTCACACCGAAGCGGACGACACTCCTGCACGGGTGAGCCCGCGGCCGCGCGCGGTCGTCGTCGTCACCGGCAGCGAGCTCGTCCGCGGCGAGCGCACCGACCGGAACGGCCCCTTCCTCGCCGCCGAAGCGCTGCGGCACGGCCTCGAGCCGGCGCGCATCACGATCGTCGGAGACAACCCCGCCGAGCTCGAGGCGGCCCTGCGCGAGGGGTTGGAGGCAGACGCGTGTCTCGTCTCCGGCGGACTCGGCCCGACGCACGACGATCGCACGGTCGAGCTTCTCGCGCGCGCAGCCGGGCTCGACCTCGTCGTCGACGAGGTGCTGGAACACGAGATCGAGTCGATCTCGCGCGCGGTCGCAGAGCGGCTGAGGCGGCCGTACGCGGACTTCTCGCCCGGGGTGACGAAGCAGGCGACCCGGCCCGCTGCGGCGCGGTCGATCGGCCTTGCCGGAACGGCGCCGGGTCTCGTTCTGCAGGCACCGACGGGTTGTGTGGTCGTCGTCCTGCCCGGACCGCCGGGCGAGCTGCGGCGGCTCTGGCCGAACGCGGTCGCGAGCGAGCCGATGCGCGAGCTGCTCGGGCGCACGCGACCTCCCGGGCGTCGCGTGCTGCGCCTGTTCGGCGTCAGCGAGTCCGCGGTCGCCCGCGCGCTCGAGGAGGAGGGCGGTGACGGCGACGGCGTCGAGGCGACGATCTGCGCCCGCGAGTTCGAGATCCACGTCGACCTCGTCGTCGAGCCCGGCGCCGACGAACGGGCCGACCTGCTCGAGGCCGGGCTCGCGGAGCGGCTCGAGCAGTGGCTCTTCGGCCGCGACGAGCGCAGCGTCGAGGAGCTCGTCCTCTCGCTCGCAGGTGCCCGCGGCCTGCGGCTGGCGACTGCCGAGTCCTGCACCGGCGGCATGGTCGCGGCTCGGCTGACGGGCATTCCGGGCTCGAGCGCGAGCTTCGTCGGCGGTGTCGTGGCGTATGCCGACGACGTGAAGCGCGCCGAGCTCGACGTGCCCGCGGAGTTGCTCGCGGAGCACGGTGCGGTGTCTCCGGAGGTCGCGACGGCGATGGCCGAGGGGGCGCGAGCGCGGCTCCGTTCAGACGTCGCGGTGGCGGTGACCGGCGTCGCAGGCCCGGCCGGCGGGACACCGGACAAGCCCGTGGGGCGGGTCTACGTGCACGCCGTGGGCCCGGACGCTGCCATCGCACGCGTGCTCGACCTTCCCGGAGAGCGCGAGCAGGTGCGGGTTCGCGCGACCGTGACGGCGCTCCACCTCCTGCGTGCGCTCTTGACGGGAAGTCGCGACGAAGCCGCGTGATTTCGCGGGCTAGCGTGAGCGGCGATGAACGACTTCGCCTCTTTCTCGCGCTCCGCGTCCCCGCCGACGTCCTCGACGAGGTGGAGCGCTGGCAGAGAGAGCAGCTGGAGGGCGTTCGGCTGGTTCCGCGCGCGCACCTGCACGTCACGCTCGTCTTCCTCGGCCACCGACCCACGACGGAGCTCGAGGCGATCGTCTCCGTCTTGCGCGAGGCCGCCGCAGGAGCCGGGCAGATCGGTTTCACACCCGTGCGGTACCGCGAGACACGGAGCGCCGGCATGCTCGTCCTCGAAGACGAGGGAGGCGCGGCGGCGGTCCTCGCCGGCGACGTTCAGGCGCGGCTGGAGCAGCTCGGCGTCTACCGGCGCGAGCCCAGGGCGTGGCTGCCGCATCTCACGGTCGCGCGGTGGCGCAAGCGTCCACGGCTGCGGCCGGAGCCGCCGCCGCGGCGAACGTTTGTTCCGTCCGACGCGGCTGCTTACCTATCACGGCTGCACCCCGGCGGGGCGCGGTACGAAGTCTTGGAATCTGTCGCTTTAGGAGGCTGAGAGGGTGGACAGGCAGGAAGCACTCGACGTCGCGCTCGGGCAGATCGAGCGCCAGTTCGGCAAGGGCTCGGTCATGAAGATGAACGACCACGCCGCGGTCTCGGTCGGCGCGGTTTCCACGGGCTCGCTCGCACTCGATCTCGCGCTCGGGATCGGCGGGCTGCCTCGCGGCCGGATCGTCGAGATCTTCGGCCCCGAGTCTTCCGGCAAGACGACCCTCGTCTACCACGTCATCGCCGAAGCGCAACGACGTGGGGGCATTTGCGCCTTCATCGACGCCGAGCACGCGATGGACCCGGCGTACGCGAAGCGGATCGGCGTCGACATCGACAACCTCCTCGTCTCGCAGCCCGACACCGGCGAGCAGGCGCTCGAGATCACAGAGCTGCTCATCCGCTCCGGCGCACTCGACGTCGTGGCGATCGACTCGGTCGCGGCCCTGACGCCGAAGGCGGAGATCGAGGGCGAGATGGGGGACAGCCACGTCGGCCTCCAGGCACGCCTCATGAGCCAGGCCCTGCGCAAGCTCGCCGGCACCCTCAACCGCACCGACACGATCTGCATCTTCACGAACCAGCTGCGCGAGAAGATTGGCGTCATGTTCGGCAATCCCGAGACGACGCCCGGCGGTCGTGCGCTGAAGTTCTACTCGTCCGTGCGGCTCGACATCCGCCGCATCGAGACGCTCAAGGAAGGCGTCGAGGCGTTCGGGAACCGGGTGCGCGTCAAGGTGGTCAAGAACAAGGTCGCGCCGCCGTTCAAGCAGGCGGAGTTCGACATCATCTACGGCTCGGGTATCTCCTGGGAAGGCACCGTGCTCGACTCAGGGCTCGACCGCAAGGTGGTCACGAAGTCGGGGTCGTACTTCAGCTTCGGCGACGAGCGGCTCGGCCAGGGCCGCCAGAACGCGACGGCCTTCCTCCGCGAGCATCCCGACGTGACGCAGGGAATCCTTCAGCAGATCCAGACGGAGCTCGGCTCCGATCAGATTGCGTCCGCCCGGCTGCTGCCGGTCGCCACGGAGGAATCCGCGGAGGCAAACGGCAAGGCGGAGGTGGCAGCGGAGGCGCTCGCGGCGGCCGAAGCGGAGGCGTGACCCCGACGGTGACCGGGCTGCGCGAGCGGAAGCGCGGCCGGGTCGCAGTCGACCTCGACGGCCGGCCGTGGCGCGTCCTGCCCGCTGACGCCGTCGTGCGGACGGGGCTCGCCGTCGGACGTCCGTTGGATCGCGACACGGCGCGGGAGCTTGCGCGGGAGGTGCGCCGTGCGCGCGCCCTGGCCGGGGCGACACGGACGCTCGCGACGAGCGGCCGCTCGAGAGGCGAGCTCGAGCAACGGCTGGCGCGGGCGGGGCACGTGCGCGACGCGCGCGAGGAGGCGCTCGCAACCCTCGATCGCGCGGGGCTCGTCGACGACGCGCGGCTCGCGCAGACACGCGCCGAGCAGCTGGCGCGCCGCGGCTACGGCGACGCCGCGATCCGGGCAGACCTGCGGAAGCGTTTGATCCCGGCGGAGGCGACGATCGAGGCGGTCTCGTCGCTCGAGCCGGAGATCGACCGCGCCCGGCGACTCCTCCACGCAGGAGCTCCCGACGCGAAGACGCTGCGCCGCCTCGCGAGTCGCGGCTTTTCTCGCGACACGATCGAAGATGTCGGCACGGAGTTTGCGCACTAGGCGCGCCAAGCGATAGGATTCCGACACATTCGATTCGACGTTTTGCCTGCAAAAGCAGCTTTTCCGAAACCACATCCGATGACCAACCGCTCCAACCCGACGACTCGGAGGTTGCGCGCGCGGTAGCGCAGCAATCGTCCGGCAGGCCTGCCTGCCGGAAAAGGCTTCTCGGATAGCTGCCGGCTGGGCTCGGCGCCGGATCGGACGTGCCGCGTCGAGCGGCTGGGTCCCCGACCGAGGAGCCGGCAGTGCTGATCGGGATCGGAATCGCCATCGGGATCGCCGGAGGGGTCGCGCTCGCTCTGCTCGCCGTCTCGGTCTTCGGCACGACCGGGGTCGCGAAGGCGCGGCGGATCCGCGACCAACTGCTCGACGACGCGCGGCGCGAGGGAGACGCGGTGCGGCGGGAGGCGCAGGTCGAGGCGCGCGAGCAGGCCGTGCGGCTGCGGAGCGAGATCGACGCAGAGCTCACCGACCGGCGCGCACAGGTCATGAAGATCGAGGAGCGCGTCCTCGCGAAAGAGCTCGAGATCGAGAAGAAGCTCGAAGAGCTCGCCCGCCGGGATCAGGGACTCGCCGACCGTGAAGAGCACGTCCGCACGCTCCAGGACGAGCTGAAGGAGGCGAAGAACGCGCAGCTCGCCGAGCTAGAGCGCGTCGCCGCCCTGACCCAGGCCGAGGCGAGGGCTCTGCTGCTGGAGCGTGGGGAGGAGCAGGCACGGCACGAGCTCGCGCGCCGCGTCCGGACGCTCGAGGGCGAGGCGCGCGCGGAGTCGAAGCGACGTGCGCGCAACCTCGTGGCCGACGCGCTGCAGCGGGTCGCGGCGACCCACACGGCCGAGACGACCGTCACCGTCGTCGAGCTGCCGTCGGACGACATGAAGGGGCGGATCATCGGGCGGGAGGGCCGCAACATCCGGGCGCTCGAGCACCTGACCGGCGTCGACTTCATCGTCGACGACACGCCCCACGCGGTCGTTCTCTCCTCGTTCGACGGGCTTCGCCGCGAGGTGGCCCGCCTGACGGTCGCCAAGCTCCTCGAGGACGGCCGGATCCACCCGGCCCGGATCGAGGAGACGTACTACGAGTCGAAGGCCGAGGTCGAGGAGGTCGTGCGGCAGGCCGGCGAGCAGGCGGTGTTCGAGGCGAACTGCGGGCCGTTCCCGGAAGAGATCGTCCAGATCCTCGGCCGGCTGCGCTTCCGGACGAGCTACGGGCAGAACGTCCTCAAGCACACGCTCGAGGTGGTGCATCTCGCCGGGATCATGGCGACCGAGCTCGAGGCGAGCGTCCAGACCGCGAAGCGCGCCGCGATGCTCCACGACATCGGCAAGGCGATGACCCACGAGGTCGAGGGCTCGCACGCGCTCATCTCGGCCCAGCTCGCGCGCCGCCACGGCGAGTCGCAGGGCGTCGTCCACGCCATCGAGGCGCATCACTACGAGGTCCAGCCCCAGACGGTCGAGGCCGTGCTGGTGATCGCGGCGGACGCGGTCTCGGCGAGCCGTCCCGGCGCGCGCGGCGAGAGCCTCGAGCAGTACATCAAGCGGCTCGAGGCGCTCGAGGAGCTCGCGGCGTCCAAGCCCGGCGTCGAGAAGGTCTATGCCCTCCAGGCGGGCCGCGAGATCAGGGTCATCGTCAGCCCGGGCGACGTCGACGACGACGAGGCGGCGCTGCTCGCGCACGGGATCGCGCGGGAGATCGAGGATCGGCTCGAGTACCCCGGCCAGGTGAAGGTCACCGTGATCCGCGAGAGCCGCGCGGTGGACGTGGCCAAGAACCACGGGGCTCTCCACCCCGAGCAGCCGGCTGCCGACTCGCCGATCCAGGCCGCGTAGCGCGCCCGGGCTACCCTACGCGCCGTGAAGCGGTACCACGTCACGACGTTCGGGTGCCAGATGAACGCTCACGACTCCGAGCGGATCAAGGGCCTCCTCGAGGAGCTCGGACTCGGCGAGGCGCCGTCGCAGGCGGAGGCGGACGTGATCGTCCTCAACACCTGCACGATCCGCGAGAAGCCCGACACCCGCTTCGCCGCCCACATGGGAAACGCGGCGAAGGCGAAGCGCGAGCGACCCGGCACGGTCGTCGCCGTCGGCGGCTGCTACGCCGAGGCACAGCGGGAGCGGTTGTTCGCGCTCTATCCCGACGTCGACGTCGCGTTCGGCCCCGGCACGATCTCCCACCTCGGCGCCTGGCTCGGCGCAGGCGGGGAGGGAGTCGAGCGCGGCGCGTTCGGGACGGGCGCGGAGCGAGCCTTCGCAGCCGGGCTGCCGACGCATCGCGAGCGGCGGTTCCAGGCCTGGGTGCAGGTCTCGATGGGCTGTAACTCGGTCTGTTCGTACTGCATCGTCCCCGCCGTGCGCGGAAGGGAGACATCGCGGCGTCCCGGCGAGGTGATCGCCGAGATCGAGCGGCTCGCGGCGGAGGGCGTTCGCGAGGTGACGCTGCTCGGCCAGAACGTCAACTCGTACGGCCGTGACGTAGGGTCGAGCTTCGCTGAGCTGCTCCGCGCGGTCGACGGCGTCGCCGGCATCGAGCGGATTCGCTTCACGAGCCCGCATCCCAAGGACTTCCGGCGCGACGTGATCGCAGCGATGGCCGAGTGCGCGGCGGTCTGCGAGCACGCGCACTTGCCGCTGCAGTCCGGATCGAGCCGCGTGCTCAAGGCGATGCGCCGCACGTACTCGCGCGAGCGCTACCTGCGGCTCGTCGCGGAGCTGCGAGCCTCGATCCCCGACCTTGCGCTCACGACGGACATCATCGTCGGCTTTCCCGGCGAGACCGAAGACGACTTCCGCGAGACGATGGAGGTCGTGGAGGAGGTCGCATTCGACGGCGCCTTCACGTTCGTCTATTCCCCCCGCGCCGGCACCGAGGCCGCCGCGATGCCGGAGCAGGTGTCCGACGAGGTGAAGCGCGACCGGATCGAGCGGTTGGTCGAGGTCGTGCAACGGAAAGCCGCGGAGCGGAACGCCGAGCGTGTGGGGAGCGTCGAAGAGGTCCTCGTCGAAGGTCCCAGCCGCACCGAGCCCGAACTTCTGCGCGGACGGACGCGCCGGAACACGACAGTGAACTTCAGCGGCGAGGGTGCTCCCGGAGATCTCGCCTCCGTCGCGATCGCGAGCGCGACCTCGACGACTCTTGCCGGCGCGCAGCTCGCGCTCGCCGCGGCCTAGCCGTGCTCGTCATCGGGGTCTTCGGCCCGACGGCGAGCGGCAAGTCGGACGTCGCCGCCGCGGTCGCCGACCTCATTCCGGCCGAGGTCGTCTCGGCCGACGCGATGCAGGTGTACGACGGCGTGCCGATCCTCACGAACCAGTCGCCCAACCCGGAGCGGCTGGTCGGGATCTGGCCGCTCTCTCACACGGCATCCGTGGGGGAGTACGCGTCGCTCGCCCACGCCGCCGTGGACGAGATCCTCCACGCAGGGAGGACACCGCTCGTGGTGGGCGGCACCGGCCTGTACTTCCGCGCTGCCCTCGCCGAGCTCGAGCTACCTCCCGCACCGGAGCCGGGCGCGCGTGAGCGTTGGGAACGGCTCTACGACGACAGAGGCGCCGCCGCCGCGCACGCCCGCCTCGGCGAGCTCGACGCGCCGGCCGCGGTGCGAATCCACCCGAACGACCGCAGGCGAATCGTGCGGGCGCTCGAGCTCGCGGAGGCCGGCCGGTCGCTCGTGCCGCGCCGGGAGGCGTTGTTCGGGGGCGCCTGGCGGCATCCGACGCTGGTCGTCGGTCTCGACGTGCCCAAGGCCGAGCTCGAGCGGAGGATCGCCGAGAGAACCGAGCGCATGTTCGAGCGCCGTGTCGAAGAGGAGGTGCAGAACGCACTCCGGCACGAGCCGTCCGCGACCGCGACAAAGATCATCGGCCTGCACGAGGTCGCGACCCTCTCCCGCCCAGACGCAGTGGACGCAATCGTCACGCGCACCCGGCGGTACGCGTCGTATCAGCGCAAGTGGCTGCGGCGCCTCGAAGGGCTCGTTATCGTCGCGGCCGACCGATCGCCGGAGGAGACCGCAGCTGAGATCGTCACGCTGGCACGCGCACGGGAACGTCTATCTCGTCGTCGAGGGGTCCGCAGCCGCCCTTGACCTGTCCGGTACGGACGGGGCCGTCGAGGTCGTATCCGTCGACGGAGACGACATTTCGGTCGGGATCGTCAATCCGGACGGCTCGTATGCCGAGATGTCCGGGAACGGCACGCGCATTGCGGCAGCCTGGCTCATGAGCCGAAGCGGCTCGACGCGCGCGCGCGTTCACGTCGGCTCGCGCACCATCGCGGTGCGCCGGACCGAGGACGGCCTCTACGAGTCCGAGCTCGGGCCCGTGGAGGTCGGGCCACGCGAGACCGTCGATGGGATCGAGCTGACTCCGGTCGTGGTCGGCAATCCCCACGCCGTCGTGGTCGGCGATCCCGGCCGACTCGAGGAGCTCGGGCCGAGGCTCGAAGTGCATCCGCGGTTCCCGGAACGGACGAACGTTCAGGTCGCGCGAGTGGATCGGCCCGGCGAGGTGACCGCGCGCGTCTGGGAGCGCGGGGTGGGGGAGACGACCGCGTCGGGGACGAGCGCGGTGGCGGTCGCGGCGGCGACGCACGGGGACGGCGAGGTCGTCGTGCGCTTCCCGGGCGGCGACCTGCGGGTACGCCTGGCGGCGGGGAACGCGTGGCTCACCGGCCCGGCTGAGCCGCTCGACCCGTAGCCCGTCGTCGAAGGCGGAGCTCGGCGACGCAGTCGGCAGCGGCGAGGCGGCCGGGGTGTCGGCGGATCGCGTCGAGTGCGGACTTAGGGGTTCGACCAGCTCATTCGTGTCGAGTCCGTCCGCCGCGCGCGGCCAGCTCCGTCTCGCGTCCGACAGCTTCGACGAGGGGATCGACCTCGACACGCTGCTCGTCGGGCTGCAGCTCGCGCTGTTCGTCTTCGCGCTCGCCGGCGCCCGGCGGCTGCGTCGTCAGACGCCGATCTCGAACTCGCGCAGGACGTCGTTCAGGCTCGTCTTGAGGTCCGTCTTTTCGCTGCGCCAGCCGACGACGAGCGCACATGCGACCTCGAAGGTCCCTGCGGGGAACTCCTTCGGACGCGTCCCCGGCACGACGACGGCCCGCGGCGGGACGTAGCCGCGATGCTCGACCGGCTTCGGGCCGGTCACGTCGATCACCGGTACCGAGCCGGTCAGCGAGACGTTCGGTGCGAGCACGGCCCGCTCGCCGATCAGGACACCCTCGGTGAGGATGCAGCGCGAGCCGATGAACGCGCCGTCCTCGACGATCACCGGCCGCGCCTGCAGGGGCTCGAGCACGCCGCCGACGCCGACGCCGCCGGCAAGGTGCACGTCGGCTCCGATCTGCGCGCACGAGCCGACCGTGGCCCAGGTGTCGACCATCGTGTTCGGCCCGACCCAGGCGCCGATGTTGACGTAGCTCGGCATGAGGATCACCCCGGGCGAGAGGAACGACCCGTACCGCGCGGTCGCGGGAGGCACGACGCGCACGCCGCGCTCGGCGTGGTCGTGCTTGAGCGGGATCTTGTCGAGATACTCGAACGGGCCGACCTCGATCGGCTCGACCTTGCGCACCCGGAAGTACTCGAGGATCGCCGCCTTCGCGTCCTCGTTGACGCGCCAGTCGCCGTCGACCTTCTCGGCGACCCGCAGCTCGCCGCGGTCGAGCGCGGCGATCGTCTCGTCGACGTCCATCAAGGCACCTCCCGCAGGATCTCAGCCGCCCGCTCGCACTCCTCGAGCGTCGGCACGAGCGCGAAGCGGACGTAGCCGGCCCCGCTCGGCCCGAACATCTCGCCGGGCGACACGATGACGCCTCGCTCCAGCAGCGCGGCCGGGTTCGGCCCCACCACCCACAGGTACATCGTCGCCTCGCTCGCCACGATCTCCCAGCCGCGGCTCTCGAGCGCCGGGATCAGCACCTCGCGTTTCGCGCGGTAGCGCGCGCGAGTCTCCTCGACGTGGCGCTCGTCGTCCCACGCCGCGACCGAGGCCCGCTGCACGAACTCCTGCGGCGCCGTCCCCACCGTCGGGCGATACGCCTTCAACGCCGCCACGATCTCGGGCGGGCCCGCCACGAACCCGGAGCGGTAGCCGGTCATCGACGATCGCTTGCTCAGGGTCTGGAACACGACCAGCCGCGAGCGGTCGGCCGTCTGCAGCGCAGACGGCGGCGGCTGGTCGAACCACAGCTCCGTGTACGCCTCGTCGGAGCCGACGACGAAGTCGTGCCGCTCCGCCGCCTCGGCGAGCTCGTTGTAGAACTCGCGCGGCGCCACAGCGCCGGTCGGATTGTGCGGGTAGTTGACCCAGACGAGCGCCACGTCGTCGCCGAGCTCTTCGAGGTCGGGAAGGAAGCCGTTCTCGCGCCGGAGCGGCAGCGTCTGCACGGCGGCGCCGGCGAAGAGCGCACCGCGTTCGTACACGGGGTACGCGGGCTCGCCGAAGGCGACGACGCGACCGCCGGTCTGCAGCACCTGCGCGAGGGAGAAGATCGCCTCCTTCGAGCCGTAGGTCGGCACGATCTCGCGCTCGGGGTCGACGGCGACCGCGAACCGCCGCTCGAGCCAGCCCGCAGCTGCCTCGCGCAGCTCCGGCAGCCCCTGGGCAAGGGGATACGGCGCGCGTTCCGGCAGGGCCTCGACGAGCGCCTGGCGGATCATCGGGTCGGTCGGCTCGTTGGGGTCGCCCTTGCCGAAGTCGATCACCTCGATGCCGGCCGCGAGGAGCCGCCGTCGCTCCTCCTCGAGCCGCGTGAACGGGTACACGGCCATGTCGGCCAGCACGGGATTGATCACGACAGGAACCTAGCCAGCGTCTCGTACACCGCCTGCAGGTTCGCGATCGGGATCCGTTCGTCCTGCCGGTGCGCGTACGCCGTCGCCCCGGGGCCGTAGTTGATCGCGTCGATGCCCTGTTCGGCGAACTGCGCCACGGGAGTCCACGCCTGCTTCGGCGCAACCTCCGGGACGAGCTCGCGCAGCCGTTGGGCGAGCGGGTTCCCCAGCGCCGGCGGGGCCGACGGGGAGTTGTGGAGGACGCGGAGCTCGCCGTGGGGAACGAGCTCGCGCAGGCGTGCCTCGGCCTCGTCCCGGGAGCGGCCCGGCGCGTAGCGGAAGTTCAGCTCGGCGGACGCGTGCGCCGGCACGACGTTCTGCGCGATCCCACCCTCGACGCGCACGGCGCTCAGCACCTCGCGAAAGACGAGCCCGTCGAGCTCGACGTCGAGCGGCTCGAGCCGCGCCAGCGGCGCCAGGCCCTTGGCGAGCGCGTGGATGGCGTTGCTGCCGGTCCACGGCCGTGCCGAGTGCGCGCTCTCGCCGTGGAAGTCGACCCGCGCCTGAAGGTTTCCGAGGCAGCCCGCGTGCAGGATCGCGTCCGTCGGCTCGAGCACGACGGCGAGCTCGGTGCCCGCGAGCACTCCGCTCTCGAACACGCCCGGCAGCGGGCTCTCCTCGAGCGGAACCTCTTCGCGCGTGAAGAACACGTAGCGCGCCGGGACCGCGGCGCGGGCGAGCTCGAGCATCACCGCCACGCCGCCCTTCATGTCGCTCGCGCCGAGGCCGTGCACGGCGCCGTCGGCCAGACGGCCGGGGATGTTCTTCTGGGCCGGAACCGTGTCGAGGTGGCCGGCGAGCGCGACCGGCGCCGCATCGTCGCCCCAGACGATCGCCTCCCCGTCGTCGTAGAGCGTGTCACCCGGCAGAAGGCTGCCTACGAGCTCCATTGCCGCGCGCTCGTGGCGGCTCTCGGAGGGGACGTCGACGAGCTCGAGCGTCCGGTTCGCGAGATCGGAAGCGGGCATGGCAGGAGTCATAATGACCGCCGGATGCCGGTGAGACAGCCCGATCGCTCCTGGGCGGAGCCCGAGCGCGGGCTCGTCCTCGCCGTGCTCTCGCCGGGAGCGGACGGCGCCGACGAGCTCGCGGAGCTCGAGGAGCTCGCGCGGACGGCGGGCGTGGAGCCGGCGGCCCGGGTCGTCCAGCATCGTCGGCTGCCCGACGCGCGCACGTACGTCGGCAAGGGCAAGCTCGAGGAGCTCAAGCAGGAGTACGGCGCAGCGGGCGCCGAGGTGCTCATCGTCGACGACGAGCTGAGCCCGCCGCAGCAGCGGACGCTCGAGAACGCGCTCCAGGCCCGCGTCGTCGACCGGACGCAGCTGATCCTCGACATCTTCGCCCAGCACGCCGTGACCGCCGAGGGAAAGCTGCAGGTGGAGCTCGCGCAGCTGGAGTACAACCTCCCGCGGATGCGGGGCATGTGGCAGCACCTCGAGCGGCTCGGCGGCGGGGTCGGCACGCGCGGCCCCGGCGAGTCCCAGCTCGAGACGGATCGCCGGCTCGCACGCCGCCGCGTGGTGCTCCTTCGCGAGCGCCTGCGGAAGCTGAGCAAGCAGCGCGACGTGCGGCGCAAGGAGCGCCGCCGCACCGAGACGCCCACCGTCGCGCTCGCCGGGTACACGAACGCCGGCAAGTCGACCCTCCTCAACGCGCTCACCGACGCCGGCGTTTCCGTCCGCGACCGGCTGTTCGAGACGCTCGACCCGACGACGCGCGGCTTCGAGCACGAGGGGCGTCGCTACCTCGTCACGGACACGGTCGGCTTCGTCCGCCGGTTGCCGCACCAGCTGGTCGAGGGGTTCGCCGCGACGCTCGAGGAGACCCTCGTCGCCGACCTCGTCCTCCACGTCGTCGACGGCTCGGCGTCCGAGCAGCAGCTCGTCGAGCAGATCGCAGCCGTCGACTCCGTCCTGCGGGAGATCGGCGCGACCGAACTGCCGGTCGAGCTCGTCGTGAACAAGATCGACGCCGTCGACAGCCTCGGCCGCCGGAGGCTCGCCAACCGATACCCCGACGCGTTGCAGATCTCCGCCCTCACGGGCGAGGGTCTCGAGGAGCTGCGGGCGCGGCTCGCCGAGCGGTTCGGCGAGCGGTTCGAGCGCGTGCGCCTGCTCCTGCCGTACGAGGAGGGGGGACGCCTGAACGAGCTCTACGCGCTCGGTGCGCCGATCGACGAGCGCGAGGACACGGCAGAGGGCGTGCTCGTCGTCGCGCGGCTGCCGCGCCGCGAGCTGCGCCGCTACGCGCCCTATCTCGTCGCGGAGGCCGAGCCCAAGCGCCGCAGGAAGGCCACGTGAGCGAGCTTCCGCTCGTCCGCGTCGTCGAGCAGGCAATCGTGCCGGCCCGCGCCTACGACGGCGACGCCGGCCTCGATCTGGCCGCGAGCGAACGAGTCGAGCTGCCGCCGGGGGAACGGGCCGTCGTCGGCACGGGGATCGCCGTGGCGATTCCCGCAGGGCATGCCGGGTTCATCCAGCCGCGCTCGGGGCTCGCGGCCAAGCACGGAATCTCGGTGGTCAACTCGCCGGGCCTCGTGGACTCCGGCTATCGAGGCGAGCTCAGGGTCGTGCTCCTCAACACCGACCGGGCGGAGACGTTCGTCGTCGAGCGCGGGATGCGGATCGCCCAGCTCGTCGTCCTGCCGGTCGCCACTCCGCGGCCGGTGGAGGTGACCGAGCTGCCGCCGAGCGAGCGCGGCGAGAGAGGTTTCGGCAGCTCGGCCCACTGATGCCGCTCGAGCCGCGCATCCGGGTCTCCGCCGTCCTCCGCTGGCAGGACCGCATCCTCCTCTGCCGCCACGAGAAGACGGGGCGCGGCGAGTACTGGCTCCTACCCGGAGGAGGCGTCAACAGCGGCGAGAGCCTCGTACAGGCGCTGCGTCGCGAGCTCGAGGAGGAGGCCGCGATCGCCGACGACCTCACCTTCGAGGGCCCCGTGGCGGTCGTCGACTCGATCGCGCCGCAACGCGCCTTCGTCGGTCGCCACGTCGTGCACATCATCTTCGCGGCCGACCTCTCGGGCCGTTCGCTCGAGCGGGTCACCTCGACGGACGCGGCCGTGCGCGGGCACCGCCTCTTCGACCCGAAGGAACTCGACGACGTCGTGCTCCATCCGCCGATCCAGCGCTTCCTCGGCCGCTGGCAGCCCGGCGACCCCGCCGTCTATCTCGGAGCGCTCTGGGCCCCGTGAGCGGGCCGCGTGAGCTGGGTCCAATGAGCTGGGCGCCGTGATGCCGCCGCTCAGGCGAGTGTCGATCCAGGGGTATCGCGCGGCGCGCGAGCTCGAGGTCGCGCCCGGCGCCGTCTGCGCGCTCGTCGGGGAGGCGTCGAGCGGAAAGTCAACCGTCCTCACGGCGATCTGGACGCTGCTCGAGGCCGCAGCTCCGCCGCCGACGATCGACGACGTCGCCAAGGACGGCGCCGGCGGCCGGATCCATCTCGAGGCCGACGTCGCGAAAGGGACGATCTTCCTCGACGCGCGGCCGCCCGACACGCTCAACCTCAACCGGGCCGGAGCGCCGCCGGTGCTCTTCCTGCCGGCGAACCTCCGCTCGCGGACGCTCGTCGCGCCGGCCACCGGCCGGGGGGCGGCGGAGGTCGCCGAGCTCTTCCAGCCGCCGGCAGTCGACCGTCACTGGGCGGCCGCGGACGGCGGGCTCGGCCTCGTCGCCGGCATGGAGCGCCTGCTGGCCTCGAATCTGCGCCACTTCGTGCTCCTGATCGAAGAGCCCGAGCTCTACCTCAGCCCGCATGCGCAGCGCCATCTCTACGGCCTGCTGCGCGCGCTCGCGCAGGCGGGAAACCAGATCCTCTACTCGACGCACGCGCCCGTCTTCCTCAGTGTCGACAAGCTCGAGGAGCTCGCGCTCGTCCGCCATACGCCGACGGGCGGCACCTCGCTCTTCCAGCCGGACCCGCTCGCGGAGGCCGAGACGTTCCGCGCGCTGTCGGAGTTCGACAGCGACCGCGCGGAGCTCTTCCTCGCGCGCTGCGCAGTGCTCGTCGAGGGACGAACGGAGAAGCTGACGTTCCCGCTCGTGTTCGAGGCGCTCGGGGTCGACGCCGACAAGGAGGGGATCCTCGTGCTCGAATGCGGCGGCAAGGGGAACATGCCGCTCTTCGCGCGCATCTGCAACGCGTGCGGAGTCCCGTACGTCGTCGTCCACGATCGCGACGCGCCGCGCGGGGAGCGGCCCGTGGACTCGGAGCGGGTCGTCAACCGCCAGATTCGCGAGGTCGCAGGAAGCAGGCGGACCGTCGTTCTCACACCCGACTTCGAGAGCGTCTCCGGGCTGCGGGCGAGCAACCGGGGCCGCAAGCCGCAGAAGGCGTGGCAGCGCTATCGCGGCAACGGCGAAGTCCCGGAGCCGCTGCGGGTAGCCGTGCAGAAGGTGCTCAAGGTCGCGGAGAGCGGTTAGCGGAGAGCGGCTAGTCGAAGCGGCCACCGCGCGATCGCGCGCGGGCTGCGGAGACCTCGTGCGCGCGGCACTCGAGGTCGTCGGGGATCGGTTCCAGCGGAGGCGGATCCGCGGTGCCCAGCCGGTGTCCGAGCGCCTGCGTGAGCAGCCAGTCGGCGAGCCAGCCGTTGCGGGGCAGGAGCGGCCCGTGGAGATATGTGCCGATCACGCGGCCGGCCCGGCAGCCCTCGAACCCGCTTTCGCCGTCGTTACCGAAGCCCGCGAGCACGCGCCCGAACGGCTCGGCGCCGGGGTCGAGGCGAGTCCGTCCGGCGTGGTTCTCGAAGCCTGCGACCGTCTGCTTCCGTCCCGGCTCGAGCTCGCACTCGAGCAGGACGTCGCCGATCATGCGGCGATCCCCGGCGACGGTCTCGAGTCCGAGGAGGCCGATGCCGGGCATGTCTTCGCCGTGGAAGCCGTGGTAGCGGCGCCCGAGCAGCTGGTAGCCGCCGCAGACCGCGAGCACGGCCGCACCCAGGTCGACCGCCTCGCGCAGGGAATCTCCCTTCGTCAGGAGGTCGTCCGCGACGAGCAACTGCTCGCGATCCTGTCCGCCGCCGACGTAGTAGAGGTCGTGCGCGCCGGGCCGGACGGCGTCTCGCATCCCCAGCGCCGTCACCTCGAGCTCGTGCCCGCGCCACGCAGCCCGCCGAGTGAGGACGGCGATGTTGCCGCGGTCGGCGTAGATGTTGAGGTAGTCCGGATAGAGGTGTCCGACGCGGATCGTCGTCATCCAGAACGCTCCCAGTACGGCTTCGCGAGGCCGCGCGCTGCGAGGAGGCGCTGCAGGCCGAGCATCGCCGTGTAGGTGGGGAGGACGACGAGCTCGCCGCCGTCCGGGACCAGCGCGAGGCCGCGGTCGAGAGCGGCCCCGAGGTCGGGCTCGACCTCGATCCCCTCTTCGTCGAGGCCGCCGTAGCGGAAACGCAGCGCGAGCTCGGCCGCGCGCGAGCCGCTCGCTACGAGGCGCTGAATCCCGGGGATGAGAGGCTCGAAGTCGACGTCCCAGATCCACGAGACGTCGCGTCCGTCGGCGATCTCGTCGTTGAGGGCGGCGACGAGCACGGTCGGCGTGCCGCCTTCGAGGAGGGTGCGGACGGCCTCGTTGGCTCCCGCCGGGTTCTTGACCAGGAGCAGAAGGATCCGTTTGTCGCCGACGGCGACGCGCTCGAAGCGGCCGAACGCCGCGGAGAACCGCTCGAGGCCCGCGGCGATCTCGTCGAGCTCCGCGCCGAGCGAACGCGCGAGAGCCGCGGCCGCGACCGCGTTGTAGACGTTGTAGAGCCCGGGCAGCTTCAGCTCCACACGACGGGATCCCTCCGGCGTGTCGAGCAGGAACGAGACTCGCTCGAGCCCGTGCAACGACACGTCCCGCGCGGTCACCTCGAGCGGCGGCCGCGCGTGGTCGCCACGCGGGCAGCGGTAGTCGCCGAGGTGCCCGACGTAGGCGGCCGAGTACGCGTACGGCGTTCCGCAATGGACGCAGTACTTCGAGTCGGCCGCGTGCTGGAGCGAAGGACGGGCCACCCGCGGGTCGTCGAGGCCGAAGGCGACGCCCGCCGGACGTGTCTCGCTCACGGCGGCGAGCTGCGGGTCGTCCGCGTTGTAGACGAGCACGGCGTCCTCGGGCAGCGCTGCTGCCGCGCCGCGCCACCGTTCGGCGACGAGCTCGAGCTCCCCGTACCGGTCGAGCTGGTCGCGGAAGAGGTTCCCGAGACAGACCGCTCTCGGCCGCAGCCGTCGCGCGAGCTCGGGGAGCGCGGCTTCGTCCACCTCGAACAGCCCGAGATCGGCGTCACCGGCGGTGAGCAGGGTGGAGGCGACTCCCGAGACGAGATTCGCGCCGGCCGCGTTGTGCGCCAGCCGGTACCGCCGCCGCAGGATCTCGGCCGTCATCGCGGTCGTCGTCGTCTTGCCGTTCGTGGCCGAGACGACTGCGGTTCCGGCCGTCAGCCGTGCGGCGAGCCGGTCGATGGCGTCCCTGTCGAAGTCGGCGAGGAGCCTGCCCGGGATCGTCGTGCCCCCACCGGCTCCGAGGCGTCTCGAGAGGGCTGCTACGCCGCGTGCAGCGGCGATCTCGAGCGCGAGCGGAGGACGGGGACGCATCGCGCGAGCGTAGTCAAGACACGCGGTACTGGGTCACTTTGAATTCGGCCTGCCATCATCCCCTCCGTGCTTGGGTTTTTCTTGGGGAGAGACCACTTTCCCGATTGGATCCGCGACCTCGCGCTCGCGCTCGCCGTAGCGCTCTTCGTGATCACCGTGTGGCGAAACAGAAAGCGGCGTTAGCGTACCTGGTAGGCTGTTGCGATGCCTGACCGCTCGCGCAAGCGTCCGACCGATCCGAACGAGCTTGCCAAGCAACTCGTGGACGAGGCGACGGGGGAAACCCCCAAGCTCGATCCTGACGAAGGCAAGGACCCCGCCGCGGTTGCCCTCGGCAGGAGGGGTGGTCTGAAGGGCGGGAAGGCTCGCGCAGCCAAGATGACGCCGCAGGAGCGCAGCGAGGCCGCCAGGAAGGCCGCAGCTGCGCGCTGGACGAAGCGCACTTAGTCCTTTCACTCGACACGCTCTGCGAACGGGTCCGGCAGCAGCCGAAGCCGCGCCCAGGCCATTGCCGCGCTTTCGAACTCGCGCCGGGCATCCTCGGCCGACGCGGCGACGACGCCAATACGAATAAGCGCATCCTCTCCGCTCACCGCCAGCCAGCCGGTCGGTGTCTGCCGAAGGTCCGGATCGCCAGTCGGGCGTTTGGACACCATCATCCTGCTCATGTACGCTCTCCCTTGTGTTTCACGCCATTGTGTCCAAGTTCGCGTCATCCCAGGGTTCACGGCTAGGAGGTTCGTTATGATCGAGTCCGAGGGCATTGCTCCCTACGCCCCAGCACCAGCAGTAGTCGGGGTCATCCGGGCATACCGGGAGCGCCCGCTTCCGACGCCGATAGATGCCACCGTTGTCGAGAAGATCGGCATCGCCCCGTCGATTGTTCCCCGAACTTTGCAGGCGCTTAAGCTCATCGATCTTCTCGATGCTGAAGGCAACCCTACGGCAGCACTGCAAGATCTTCGGAAGGCGGGATCGGACGAGTACCACGCCCGGCTGGCAGAAGTCGTACGGGCGGCCTACCCCGACGTCTTCACCTACCGGGACCCCGCAACTGACGACATAGCCAAGATCGAGGACGCGTTTCGCGGCTACCAGCCCGTAAGCATGCGGCCGCGTATGGTGCGGCTCTTTATGGGGCTGTGTCAGGAAGCAGGCATCGTCGAGGCCGCTCCAAAGGTGACAAAGGCCACTGACGGCCGCGCCGATGGACAGCGTGCGCGCACGAGTTCCCACGCGGCCAGTTCGTCCTCGCGGAGCAGAGGCGGTAGCGGGAGCAGCAATGTTCAGCATGCTTCGAGTCCGAGCCCTCTGAGACCCGACCCGACGATCACTGCCGGCGCGGACCATCTTGCTGTCCGCGGGCTCCTTCTCACGTTGCCGCCTGTTGGTGACGTGTTCCCCGATGAGAAGCGCAAGGAGTGGGCCGACGCGATGCTGGCGGCCTTCAACCTCATATACCTCCGCGCGTCCGAGACACCGACGACGCGCACTCGAGTTTCTTCGGCTGAAGGAGGCGAGTCCGATTCTTAGGAGGTAACCGCGGGCGGCGGTCCCTGAGTGAGATCCTGGCGGCCGCCCACAGTCACCACTGCACTGCCTAGCGCTGGCCGGAGGGATCCCGGCTGGCGCCCCTTTGTTCCGTTTCAGTGTAGTGAAACCTGCTTGACAATGCGTAACCGCTCTAGCATAATATTCAGTATGAATAGGTTGTCCACTGAGAAGCGCGCAGCGATCGTCGGCGCGCTGGTGGAGGGCAACTCGATCCGCGCGACATGCCGCATGACCGGCGCGAGCAAGAACACCGTCACGAAGCTCCTGGTGGACATGGGCTACGCCTGCGGCGCGCACCACGACCGCATCGTGCGCGGCCTCAAGTCCGAGCGGATCCAGTGTGACGAGATCTGGTCGTTCTGCTTCGCCAAGCAGAAGAACGTCCGGCCGGACAAGGTGGGGGAGTTGGGCTACGGCGACGTCTGGACGTGGACGGCGCTCGACGCTGACTCGAAGCTGATGGTCTCCTACTACGTCGGTAAACGCGAGATCGAGGACGCGCGCTGGTTCATCGGCGATCTGGCGCAGCGGCTCACGCAGCGCGTCCAACTGACCACGGACGGGCACCACCC
>DASUHE010000038.1:0-24215 GCA_036273695.1 Gaiellaceae bacterium | reverse complement strand
CATCGCCCCCTGGATCGCGGGCCAGTGCCCGCTTCACCTGAGCCAGCTCTTCATCAGGCTCGGCGGCACGTGCTCGGGCATGTTGATCAACCGCGAGGAGTAATCAGCGCAGCCGCGTCCGGGCCTGCGCCTCCTTTGCCCGGAGCTTCCACTTGCGCGTCTCCTCCTTGCGCAGGAGGACGTTGTGCCGCATCTCGATCGCGCGAAGCTCGCGCTGCAGCTTCCGCCAGCTGTCGAGGCGCTTGCGCGGAAGCTTCCCGGTCTCGACCGCGGCGAGGACGGCGCACCCCGGTTCGTGCATGTGCGTGCAGTCGCCGAACCGGCACTCGGCCGCAAGCTCCTCCACGTCCGCGAACGTGGCGTCGAGCGCGGCGGAGCCGGCGTCCCAGAGCTGCAGCTCTCGCAGTCCGGGCGTGTCGATCACGAGCCCGCCGCCCGGGAGAACGAGCAGCTGGCGATGCGTCGTTGTGTGACGGCCCTCGTCGTCGTCCTCGCGCGTCTCCTTCGTCGCCATGACCTCCTCGTCGAGCCAGCGGTTCACGAGCGTCGACTTGCCGACGCCGGACGAGCCGAGCAGGACGGCGGTTGCGGCTGCGGGAATCCGCGCACGAAGCGCGTCGCAGCCCTGGCCGGTCAGCGCCGACACCACGTGCACCGGGACGCCGAGCGCAACGGCCTCGACCTCCGCGACCATCGGCCACGGATCCTCGAGTCGGTCGGCTTTCGTCAGCACGATCTCGGGGGAGGCGCCGCTCTCCCAGATCGTGACGAGGTAGCGCTCGATGCGCCGCGGCTCGAGATCCGGCCCGATTGACGAGACGACGAACGCGACGTCGGCGTTGGCTGCGAGCGTCTGTCCGTGTGTCAGCCGGTGCTGGTTGGAGGCGGCATTGCGAACGATGGCGCTGCGGCGCGCCAGGACGGCGCGGACGAGTCCGTCCCCGAGGCCGACCCAGTCGCCGGCGGCGACGTCGAGGCCGTCGTGCATCAGACGTCCGGGCAGGCGGGAGCGGACCGCGCCGGCCTCCGTCCAGACGTCGAAGGCGCCGCGGTGGACTGCCGCGACGCGGCCCGGCACGAGGCCGGGCTCCAGGTTTTCGGCGAGCTCGTCGTTCCAGCCGAGCTCCCATAGATCGAATCCAGGCAACGCAAAGCTCCTTCACACGAGATGGGACGCCGCACGCGTCCCCGCAAAGGAGCGTCCGGCGCTAGGTCAGGAAGACCGCGGAGGCGGCAAACACAGGCTTCATCGTTCGATCCTCCTCTCGCCGGGAAAACGGACGAAGGCAGCGTAGGTGTAGGGCAGCCGCTCGTCAACCCCGCGCGAAGCAGCACTTTTGCGCGGTTCAGTTGGCGAAATGCGCGGCAGAGTGGTAGGAATCGTGCGCGATGCGCAGCGACGACGTCCAGCCGCTCCGGATTCCCACCAGCGGCTCGGAGCGCGGCCCGGTCGCACCGGCCCGCCGGACGGACGAGCTCGACCGGAGCATCATCGAGGCGCTGCAGGCGAACGGACGCGAGTCGTTCCGCTCGATCGCGTCGCGCCTGGGCGTCTCGGAGGCGACGGTCCGTGCGCGCTACGGGCGACTGACCGCGGAGGGGATCCTCCAGGTCGTCGGCGTCACGAACCCGCTCGGGCTCGGGTACGAGCAGGCGCTCGTCGGCGTCAAGACGTCCGGCTCGCCCGAGAGCGCGGCCGACACGATCGCGCGCTGGCCCGAGGCGGACTACGTCATCGCCACGGCAGGGCAGTTCGACCTCGTCGTCGAGCTCGTCGCCGCCGACCGGCGGCATCTGCTCGAGCTGACCAGCCGGCTGCGCGCGCTGCCGGACGTCGTCTCGACCGAGACATTCGTGTACCTGGAGATGTGGAAGCAGCTCTACGACTGGGGGAGCGGAATGCCCAAGGAGGACACCACGAGATGAGCATCACTCAAGGCGCGACGTCGGCGGAAGAGCTCCGGCAGTTGGCGGGCGATCACCTCTGGCTCCACTTCACGAACATGAGCGGTGCCGAGCCGCCGATCATCGTGCGCGGTGACGGGTGCTATCTCGAGGACGTCCACGGGAAGCGCTACCTCGACGCGCTCGCCGGTCTCTTCTCGGTCAACCTCGGCTACGGCTTCGGGGAGGAGATCGGCCAGGCGGCGCTCGAGCAGATGCGCGAGCTGCCCTTCTACACGAACTGGACGTACGCGCACCCGCGCGCGATCGAGCTCGCTGCCGAGATCGCGTCCCTCGCCCCCGGCGACCTGAGCCGCGTCTTCTTCGTCTCCGGCGGATCCGAGGCGGTCGAGTCGGCGTGGAAGCTCGCGCGGCAGTACTTCGCCGTCCGGGACGGCGCCACCCAGCTGCCGGGCGTCGAGCCTGGAGAGATGGTCGGCCGCCAGGTCGGCGGTCCGGCTCCGGGGCGGAAGTACAAGGCGATCGCCCGCAACATCGCGTACCACGGCACGACCTTCGGGGCCCTGTCCATCAACGGCATCGAGGCGCTGCGCGCGCCGTTCGAGCCGCTCGTACCCGAGGTGCGGCACGTCAGCAACACGAACCGCTACCACCGGCCGCCCGAGGAGACGGAGGAGGAGTTCACCGCCTTCCTGCTCGAGGAGCTCGAGCAGACGATCCTGGAGATGGATCCCGCGACGGTCTGCCTCGTCCACATGGAGCCGATCCAGAACGCGGGCGGCTCGTTCGTCGCGCCTGCGGGCTACTGGCGCGGCGTCCGCGAGCTCTGCGACAAGTACGACATCCTGCTGTGCGCGGACGAGGTGATCACGGGCTTCGGCCGCGTCGGCCACTGGTTCGCATCCGAGCGCTACGACATCCGGCCGGACATCGTCACGTGCGCGAAGGGGCTGTCCTCCTCGTACGGTGCGATCGGAGCGGTCGTCGCCACCGACCGCGTGATGGCGCCGTTCCTCGAGGCGTCGTCGATGTACACGCACGGGATCACGTTCGGCGGCCATCCCGTGATGAGCGCGATCGCGCTCAAGAACATCGAGATCATGAAGCGGGAAGGGATCATGGAGCACGTTCTCGCCAACGAGGACGCGTTCCGCTCGACGCTCGCGCAGCTGCTCGAGCTCCCGATCGTCGGCGACCTGCGCGGAACCGGCTACTTCTACGCGCTCGAGCTCGTGAAGGACAAGGAGACTCGGGAGACGTTCAGCGACGAAGAGTGCGACACTCTGCTGCGTGAATTCCTCTCGCCGAGGCTGTTCGAGAAGGGGCTCATCTGCCGGGCCGACGACCGCGGCGACCCCGTCGTGCAGATCTCTCCCCCGCTCGTCGCGACTCAGTCAGAATTCGACGAGATGACGGGGATCCTCGGGGACGTTCTCTCGGAGGCCTGGGAGCGGCTGCGGTGACGGTCGAGGCGGCGCAGCCCCCACCGGCCGCAACCGCGACCGAGTACGACATCCGGCTGATCGGGCTGACGAAGCGGTTCGGCGACGACGTCGTCGCCGTCGACGACATCTCGCTCGACATCGACCGCGGCCACTTCTTCGCCCTGCTCGGCCCCTCGGGCTGCGGCAAGACGACGACCCTGCGGATGATCGGCGGGTTCGAGGAGCCGACCGAAGGGCGGATCGAGCTCGGCGGCGTCGACGTCGCGCCGCTGCCGCCGTACAAGCGCGACGTGAACACCGTCTTCCAGTCGTACGCGCTCTTCCCGCACCTCTCGATCTTCGAGAACGTCGCCTTCGGGCTGCGGCGGCGAGGCCTCAAGGGCGGCGACCTGCGTAGGCGCGTGATCGAGGCGCTCGAGCTCGTGGGCCTCGCCGGGCTCGAGAAGCGCAAGCCCCGCCAGCTGTCCGGCGGGCAGCAGCAGCGCATCGCGCTCGCCCGCGCG
Organism: Gaiellaceae bacterium; assembly: GCA_036273695.1. GTDB lineage: Bacteria > Actinomycetota > Thermoleophilia > Gaiellales > Gaiellaceae > Palsa-739. The sequence goes on along the minus strand of DASUHE010000038.1, from coordinate 20,362 downwards.
CTCGTGAACCGGCCGCGCGTCCTCCTCCTCGACGAGCCGCTCGGAGCGCTCGATCTCAAGCTGCGCAAGGAGATGCAGCTCGAGCTGAAGCGGATCCAGCACGAGGTCGGGATCACGTTCGTCCACGTGACGCACGACCAGGAGGAGGCCATGACCATGGCCGACCGGATCGTGATCATGAACGGCGGCCACATCGAGCAGGCCGGCACGCCGACCGAGCTCTACGAATCGCCTCGGACGGCGTTCGTGGCCGGCTTCCTCGGCGTCTCGAATCTGCTGGAGGGGACGGTCGTCGGCGAGGATCGGGTCAGGCTGGCCGACGGGACCGAAGTGCGATGCTCTCGCGAGGTCCTGCGCGGAAGCTCGGGGACCGTCCAGATCGGCGTCCGTCCCGAGAAGCTCCGCATCGGAGCAGGAGAAGGAAACTCGCTCACGGGGACCGTCACCGAGAGCGCATACATAGGAGTCTCGACGCAGTACATCCTCGAGACACCGGCTGGGCCGGTGACCGTGTACGTCCAGAACGACCGGCCCGGTGGCCAGGTCGCGACAGGGGAGCGCCTGACGCTCAGCTGGAGCCCGGAATCCACCTTCGTCGTCGACACCCAGGAGGAGACGCAATGACCGACCACATCACCCGCAGAGCCTTCCTTCGCCGCGCCGCGGCCGGCGGCTCGATTCTCACCGTCCCCGGTCTCCTCGCCGCCTGCGGCGGCGGAAGCAGCGGTCCGAGCACCGCCGGCGGGTCGACTGTGCCCCACAAGCTCGCGAAGACATTGCACTTCTCGAACTGGACGCTCTACATCGACAAGAAGGGCAACACGCATCCGTCGCTCGACCAGTTCCAGAAGAAGTACGGCGTCACGGTCGACTACACGGAGGACATCAACGACAACGAGTCCTTCTTCTCGAAGATCGAGCCGAACCTGCAGCGCGGCCAGTCGACCGGCCGCGACCTGATCGTGATGACCGACAACTCGCGCTATCCGGCCCTGCTCGTCCAGAAGGGTTGGGTCGAGAAGCTGGACAAGAGCGCGATTCCCAACATCAAGAATCTGATCCCACAGCAGAGGCACCCGTCGTGGGATCCGAACCGCGACTACAGCCTGCCCTGGCAGTCGGGCTTCACCGGGATCGGCTGGAACGAGAAGCTCACCGATCCGATCACCTCGATGGGCGATCTGCTCGGGAACAAGAAGCTGAAGGGCAAGGTCGGTCTCCTCACCGAGTTCTCGGACACCCTCGCGCTCGTCATGGGCTACAACGGCGACGACCCGAGCAAGATCACGGACAAGACGTTCAACAAGGCCATCGACACGATCCAGAAGGCCGTCCACTCGGGCCAGATCCGCCAGTTCTACGGCAACGACTACGCCGGCGCGCTCGCGAACGGAGACCTCACCGCGACGATGGCGTGGTCCGGCGACATCGTCCAGTTGCAGGCCGACAACCCGCACCTGAAGTGGCAGCAGCCGGACACGGGTGGCGACATCTGGACCGACAACATGCTGATCCCGAAGGGCGGCAACGTCTATACGGCCAGCGTCTACATGAACTTCGTCTACGACCCGAAGATCGCGGCCGAGATCGAGGACTACGTGAACTACGTGTGCCCCGTCCTCGGAGCGAAGGAAGCCCTCCTGAAGAAGGACCCGGCGATCGCGAAGAACACGCTGATCTTCCCGACGAAGAAAGAGCTGGACATGGCGCACACCATCGACCCGGCCGCACTCAACAACGAGAAGTACCAGACCACTTGGCAGAACCTGATCTCGGCCTGACAACCGACTGATGGGCTTCTTCCGGCTCTTCCACCGGCATCAGGGTGCGACGCCGTATCTGCTCCTCGCGCCGGGCCTGTTCTGGCTGGGCCTCTTCTTCCTGGCTCCGCTCGGATTCCTGATCTACCAGTCGCTCGAGTCCGGCAGCATCGTCACCGGCTTCGGATTCCACTTCTCGTGGCAGTGGAGCAACTACTGGGATTCGCTCAAGGGCTACACCGGGGAGTTCGAGCGCTCGTTCGAATATGCGGGTCTCGCCACGGTGATCGCGCTCGTCGTCAGCTATCCGGTCGCCTACTGGATCGCGTTCCGCGGCGGGCGCTGGAAGAACCTGCTGCTGCTGTTCATCGTCGCGCCGTTCTTCGTCACCTATCTGATCCGAACGCTGGCGTGGCAGACGATCCTCGCCGACCATGGGCTCGTCGTCAGGACTCTGATCGACTTGCACCTCGTCGCTCACGGCGGCCGTGTGCTCGCGACCGGTACCGCGGTCGTCGCCGGCATCACGTACAACTTCCTGCCGTTCATGGCGCTCCCGGTGTACGTCTCGCTGGAGCAGATCGACCAGACGCTCGTCGAGGCGGCCGAGGATCTCTACGCGAACAAGTGGCTCGCCTTCCTGCGCGTGACGTTCCCGCTCTCGCTGCCGGGCGTGGTCGCGGGCACGCTCCTCACCTTCATCCCTGCCGCGGGCGACTTCATCAACGCGACGCTGCTCGGCTCGCCCACGAGCCACATGATCGGCAACGTGATCAACTCGAAGTTCAACGGAGGTCTCGACTATCCGTCCGCGGCCGCGATGTCGTTCATCCTGATGGCCGTCATCCTCGGCCTCGTCCTCCTCTATGCCCGCGCCGTCGGGGCGGAGAAGCTCACCGGATGACCTCGGTCGCAGCCGAGGCCCGGGGCGCACGGCCGAGGATGCTCGCCAAGTCGCTGGCGTTCGTCCGTCGTCAGCTCCTGACCGCCTGGGCGCTCCTCTTCTTCGCGTACCTGATGCTCCCGATCGCCGTCGTGGCGGTGTTCTCCTTCAACCACCCGAAGGGCCGCTTCAACTTCAAGTGGGAGAGCTTCACCTTCTCCAACTGGACGCATTGGAACGCGATCCCGGGCATCCAGAGCGCGGTCGTCCTCTCGCTCGAGATCGCCGTGATCGCCAGCCTCCTCGCGACAGCGCTCGGCACGCTGATGGCGCTCGCCCTGGTGCGCTACGGGTTCCGTGGCCGCGGGACGACGAACTTCATCGTCTTCCTGCCGCTCTCGACGCCCGAGATCGTGCTCGGGGCGTCGCTTCTGACCCTGTTCCTCAACTTCAGCTTCCCGCTGGGGTTCAAGACGATCCTGATCGCCCACGTGATGTTCTGCGTCAGCTTCGCCGTCGTCACGGTAAAGGCCCGGCTCGTCGGGTTCGACCGCCATCTCGAAGAGGCCGCGATGGATCTCGGCGCCAACGAATGGGTCACGTTCAAGAAGGTGACCCTGCCGCTGATCGCTCCCGCGATCCTCGCGGCGCTGCTGCTGTGCTTCTCCATCTCGATCGACGACTTCGTCGTGTCGTACTTCGTAGCCGGATCGCGCGTGACCTTCCCGATCTTCGTCTGGGGCGCGGCTCGCGTGGCGACACCGCCGCAGATCAACGTGATCGGAATCGCGTTCTTCGTCATCGCCGTCTCCGCGATGGTGGGCAACGTCTTCTTGCAGAACCAGCGCGCGAAACAGGCGTGACCCTCCCCCCGGTGGAGCCGCGCCTGCCGTCGTGGTGGCTCGAAGACGCACTGGCGCGCGAAGGCGCTCCGCCTTCGGCACCGGCCCTGAGCGCGGACGCAGCCGCAGACGTGGCGATCGTCGGCGGCGGCTACACCGGGCTCTGGACCGCGCTCGCGCTGCGCGAGCAGGCGCCCGACCTGCGCATCGCGCTCCTCGAGGCCGAGATCTGCGGACATGGGCCGAGCGGGCGCAACGGCGGCTTCGTCCACGGGTACTGGGGCTCCTTCGCCGGCGTCCTGCCGCTCCTGGGAGAGAAACGCGCTGTCGAGCTCGCGGAGCTGGGAGAGAGGATCATTCCGGGGATCCGGGCGTGGGCCGAGTCGCGTGGGGAGGACGTGTGGTTGCGCGAGGGCGGGATGCTCGAGGTGTCCGCGGCGCCGGCCCAGGACGCCTCCGTGGCGAAGGCCACCGCTGCAGCGGCCCGCGTCGGGCGCTCGGAGCACGCCGTCCCCCAGACGCCGGAGGAGGTGGATCAACGGGTCACGTCGCCGGTCTTCCGGGGCGGTGTGTTCTATCCGGAATGCGCGACGGTCCATCCCGGCCTGCTCGTCCGGGGGCTGCGGCGCGCGGTGCTCGACGCCGGAGTCACGCTCTACGAGCACACGCCCGTCACGGACGTGCGCGCAGGCTCGCCGAACGGGCTCGTCACGCCGGGAGGGATCCTCCGCGCCCCCGAGGTCGTGCTCGCGACGAACGCCGCGCTCACGGGCTGGAGTCCCGCCTCGCGCAACCTGACGAACTTCGGCTCCTACGTCGTCCTGACCGAGCCGGCGTCCGAGGCGCTCGCGGAGATCGGCTGGACGGGAGACGAGGCGGTCGTCGACGGGCGGATGTTCCTCCACTACTTCCGCACGACGAACGACGGGCGCGTCCTGATGGGCAGCGGCAGCGGGCCGATCGGCTTCGGCGGGCGCGTCGGCGACCGCTTCTCGCGCGACCGGCCGACGGCCGAGCGGGCGGAGGCCGGCCTCCGGCGGCTGCTGCCGGGGCTCGCCGGCGTTCGGGTCGAGCGCGCATGGGGCGGGCCGATCGACGTTTCGGCCGACCATCTCCCGTTCTTCCGCACGAAGCCCGGGACGCGGATCCATTACGGCGCCGGTTACTCGGGGCACGGCGTCGGCCCCGCCTGGCTCGGCGGCCGGATCCTCGCGTCGCTCGTGCTCGGCTCGGCCGACGAGTGGACGCGCTCGCCGCTCGCGGTGCGGGACGTGCCGCGCCTGCCGAGGGAGCCGTTTCGGCGCGTCGGAGGCGGCCTCGTCCGCTGGGCGATCATGACCTGCGAGGCCGCCGAGGAGAAGGGACGCCGTCCGCCGGCGGCCGCGCGCGCGGCCGCCGCGCTGCCGCGGCTGCTCGGGATGGAGCTCGGGACCCGCTAGGGAGCCGCCGACTGGGCGGGCGCAAGGCGGCGAGTGATGCCGCTGCGCGCCGCGGCGTCGGCCACCGCGGCGGCGACGGCCGGCGCGACTGCGCGGTTGAAGACGCTCGGGATGACGTAGTCCGCGGACAGCTCGTCCTCGGCGATCTTGCCGGCGATCGCGTGGGCCGCGGCGAGCTCCATCCCGGCATCGATCGTCTGCGCCCGGACGTCGAGCGCACCGCGGAAGATGCCCGGGAACGCGAGGACGTTGTTGATCTGGTTCGGATAGTCGCTTCGTCCCGTCGCGATCACGGCGAGCGGACGGCGGCGACGATCGCGTTCAGGTGCTGCTCGTCCTCGGCGAGGACGTTGACGTCACGGATCTTCGTCGAACCTTCGACCCGGACGAGGTCGATCGCGCCCAACAGGCCGCCTGCTTCGCCGATGGCGGCGGCCAGCCGGGCGAACGCGCCCGGCGTGTTCTCGATCCGGACGCGGATCGCGGCGCTGAACGAAGCGGACGGGTGCATTCCCGCAGGCTATGTGCGCTCTGCTACGGCTGCCCCCGTAGAAAGTACGCTCGTCGGATGCGGGTGCTCCTCTGCGACGTCGGGCCGCGGGACGGGCTCCAGAACGAGCCGGATGTGCTCCCTCCCGGGACGCGCGCCGAGCTCGTCGACCGGCTCGCGGCCGCCGGGTTGCGCCGAATCGAGGCCGTGAGCTTCGTCCGTGCCGAGCGCGTGCCGCAGATGGCCGGGGCCGAGGACGTGATCGAGCGCGTGCAGAGACGCGACGGCGTCGAGTTGTCGGGCCTCGTCCTCAACGAGCGAGGCTGGGAGCGGTTCGCGGCGGCGGGCCTCGACCGAGTCAACGTGACCTTCGCGGCGACCGAGACCTTCAACCTCCGCAACGGGAACGCGACGCTCGCCGAAGCGGTCGAGCGCGCCGAGGCGATTCTCGCGGCGGCGGGCGAGACGCCGGCGACGGTCACGATCTCGTGCTCGTTCGGCTGCCCGTTCGAGGGGCGCGTGGATCCCGGCGTCGTCGCGGAGCTCGCCGCGCGATTCGCCGAGCGGGCGGAGGTCGTCCTCGCAGACACGATCGGCGTCGCAACGCCGTCGGCGGTCCGCTCGCTCGTCGGTCAGGCGCACGCTGTCGGCTTCCACGGGCACAACACGCGCAACACCGGCTACGCGAACTGCCTCGCGGCCCTCGAGGCGGGCGCCGGCGTGCTCGACGCGTCCGTCGGCGGCCTCGGCGGCTGCCCGTTCTCGCCGCGCGCGACCGGCAACGTCGCGACCGAGGATCTCGCCTACCTGCTCGAAGGCGAGGGGGTGGACACAGGAGTCGACCTCGACGCGCTCGTCGGCGTCGCGCAGTGGCTCGAGGGCGTGCTCGGCCGGACGCTCGAGGGTTACGTCTACCGCGCCGGCAGCTGGCCGCCGTAAAGGCCGTCGTGCACCGGCGCGTTCCCTGGGAGATCTGGACGCTGCTGGCGCTGATCGTGCTCGACGGCAGCGCCGTCGTCGCGACCTACTCGCGCTTTCGGGCGAGGGAGCTGTACCACGTCCGGCACACCGGGACGCTCGCCGCCGGCTTCGGGAGAGAGCTCGTCGCGCTCAACTTCCCCTTCGCGCTCGTCGGGATCGCGCTCGTCGGTCTCGCGTGGCCGCGACTGCGCGGGAAGTGGAGGCTCGCAGGCGTGCTCGCGATCGCGCTCTGCGCCGTCGTCTACTTCGCCGTCGACCAGGCCGACCTCGACGCGAAGCCGCTGAACGCCGTGCCGGCGCTCGGGCTCGCGCTCGCCGTCGCGCTCGTGCTCGCGATGGGCGTACCGCCCGCACGGCTCGCTCGCGGCGACAGGCTCCGGATCGCGCTCGCCGCGGTGCTCCTTTTTTTCTGCGCGCCGCTCGTCGCGGCCGAGCTGGGCTTCTACCTCGACGGCGTCCCGCTGCTCGGTTGGCTCTTCGAGACCGGGAGGCTCACCGCGCAGCCGCACGTGCACGGGCTCCATCACGCCGTCCATCACGGCCAGCACCACGGCTGGGAGGGGACGCTGCTCTCGCTGACCGCGCTCGCCTGCTCGCGGCTGCCGCGGCCGCGCATCCTCGATGCGTACCTCGCGCTCATGCTCGCCTACGGCGTCGGCAACCTCGTCAACGACGACTGGCTCGAGCAAGTCGTCAAGCGCGGCTGGACGAGTTACGAGCTGCCGAGCGTGCTCGTGCCGGCGGCGAACTGGGGCTGGGCGGCGATCGCGGTCGGCGCGACCGCGATCTGGTGGCTGTGGTTCCGTCAGCCGAGCCGGACGACCCCGGCGCCCGCGAGTCCCGCGATCTCGTCGTCGGTGTAGCCGAGCTCGCGGAGGATCTCACCGGTGTGGGCGCCGACCGCGGGCGGCGGCGTCCGGTGGCGCACGCGCTCGCCGTCGGCCGAGAGCGGCGCCGCGACCGTGACGAAACCGCCGAGCGACTGCAGGATGCCGAGCGCCTCGGTCTGGGGGTCGCGCGCCGCCTGGGCGACGTCGTGCACGGGGGAGGCCGGCACGCCCGCCGCGACGAGCGCCTCGAGCAGCTCGCCGGACGATCGCCGCCTCGTCCGAGCCTCGAGGAGCGCGACGAGCTCGACGCGGTTCGCGACGCGGTCTGGATTTGCAAGGAAACGCGGATCCCGGCTCAGCTCCGGCACGTCGAGCACGGCGCAGAATGCCGCGAAGAGCTTGTCGTTGCCGGCGACGATCATCAGCCCGCCGTCGAGCGTCGCGAAGACCTGGTACGGCGCGATCTGCGGGAACGCGCTGCCGTCCCGGCCGGGCACGACACCGGCGCCGAGGTAGCCGACGAGCTGCGTCGCGAGGAGCGACAGCGCCGTCTCGTAGAGCGACAGCTCGAGCGTGCGGCCGACGCCCGTGCGTTCTCGCTCGTAGATCGCGGCGAGCACGCCGAGCGCCGCCCAGACGCCGGTGCCGAGGTCGATCAGCGAGAGCCCGACACGCACGGGCGGCCCGTCCGCCTCGCCGGTGACGCTCATGATCCCGGACGCGGCCTGCAGCAGTGGGTCGTAGCCCGGCCGGTCGCCGAGCGGGCCCTTGGAGCCGAACGCTCCGATCGAGCAGTGCACGAGGCGCGTGTTGCGGGCGCGGAGCTCTGTGGCGCCGAGGCCGTGCCGCTCGGCGGCGCCCGGCCGGAGGCTCTGCAGGAACACGTCGGCGCGATCGACGAGCCGGAGCACGATCTGGCGACCGCGATCGTCTCCCAGGTCGAGCGCGAGCGAGCGCTTGCCGGCATTCGCGGCGAGGAACATCGCGCCTCCGTCCTCGAGGAACGGCGGCCCCCAGGCGCGGGCATGGTCGCCCGCCGGCGGCTCGACCTTGACGACGTCGGCGCCGAGCGCGGCGAGCAGCTGCGTCGCGGTGGGGCCGGCGAGAGAGGACGTGACGTCGACGACCGAGATGCCGGCGAGTGGGCGGAGCTCGGTCACCGCTCGAGCGAGTAGAGGCCGGTGGGCAGGCCGCGAACCTCGATGTCTCGCTCGTGGCGCTCGCCGAGCTTCTCGGCCACTCGAACCGAGCGCCCGTTCCCGTGCTGGATCAGCGAGATGAGCCTCGTCAGGCCGAGGTCGCCGAGCGCCCAGTCCCGCAGCGCGAGCGCCGCCTCGGTCGCGTAGCCGTGCCCCCAATGCTCGCGCGCGAGACCCCAGCCCAGCTCCGTCTCCGAGCCTCCGATCTCCCAGGTCTCGGGATCCCAGCGCAGGAACCCGGCGCGGCCGAGGACGCGTTCGTCGACGGTGCGCTCGACGACGAACATGCCGATCTGCCACGCATCCCAGCGGGCCAGCCAGCGTTCGACGGCTTGCGCGGCGCCGGCGAGATCCGTCGTCGACCCGTCCCCGATGTAGCGCATCGCCTCCGGGTCGGCGAACGCCTCGAGGAGGCCGGGCGCGTCCTCGATTCTCGGCAGCCTGAGGATGAGCCGCTCCGTCTCGATCACAGCGGCAGCATGATCGAGCGCTCGAACTCGATCACGGCCTCGTCGCGCTGGTTGAGGCCGCGCGTTTGCACCGTGACGATGCCGAAGCCGGCCCGCGACCTCGACTCCCGCTTCTCGAGCACCTCGGTCTCGGCGTGGATCGTGTCCCCCGCGAAGACGGGCGCTGGGAGGCGGACTTCGCGCCAGCCGAGGTTGACGCCGCGCTCGGACACGTCCGCGACCGAGAGGCCGGTCACGAGCGCGAGCGTGAACGTCGAGTCCACGAGCGGCCGGCCCCACTCGGTCGTCGCGGCGTACTCGGCGTCGAAGTGGATGGGGTTCGTGTTCAGCGTCAGCAGCGTGAACCAGACGTTGTCGGCCTCCAGTACGGTGCGGCCGAACCGGCTCCGGTAGACGGCACCGACCTCCAGTTCCTCGTACGTGCGACTCACGCCCGAGATCATCGCAGCGATGCACGAGCTGGCCCTCGAGCAGCGGCGCGAGCTCGGCGTGCGCGCTCCCTGGCACGTCGGCGACCTCACCTGGGGGCTGCGCCAGCACGAGGGCCGGGAGGACGAGTGGACGATCCGGATCTGGCCGGACGGCGGCCGCACTGCCGCGTGGTCGTGGCTGAAGGGCGATCGAGGGTTGCTCGAGTTCGACGTCCGGCGCGACCGGCTCGATCTCCTCGACGAGATCCTCGCCGAGCCCGAGGCGCGCACCACCGTGGCCTACGAGGACGACGAGGAGATTCTCGCGGCGTTCGCGCGGCACGGCTTCACGCGCGAAGGAGCGGATCTCAGCCGTCACGGCTCGCTCCTGCATTTCCTCGCGCGCGACCTGCCCGCGGCCCCTGCGCTGCCGCCGCTGCCCGACGGGTTCCGCTACCGAACTGTCGAGCCCGGCGACCTCGCGGAACGCGTGGCGATCCACCGCGACGTGTGGGCGCCGTCGCGCGTGACCGAGTCGAGCTTCGCGAACGTCCAGGCCTCGTGGCCGTACCGGGCGTCCCTCGACTGCGTCGTCGAGGCGCCCGACGGCCGCTTCGCCGCCTATTGCCTCATGTGGCCCGACGACGAGAACCGGGTCGGCGAGCTCGAGCCGGTCGGGGTGCGGGACGAGTTCCGCCGGCGCGGGCTCGGCGCCGCCGTCTGCACGTTCGCGCTCCGGCGCCTGTTCGAGGAAGGCGGACGGCAGGCGGTCGTGATGTGCCAGACCGACGTCGCGTGCGGGCTCTACGAGTCGATCGGCTTCCGGCGCCACGCCACCGCGGTCGGCTACTCGCGCTGAGACCCCCAGGGGCCGCTCTCCTCGAACGCCCGCTCGAGCTTGTCCTGGACGAAGGCCGTGATGCGGTCTTCGAACTTCTTCGCGATGTCCTCCTCGCGTGACTTCGGCTCGTCCGTCTTGAGCGGCCTCGGCGAGACGCCGCGCCCGTCGATCGTGAGCTCGTAGATGTGCTCGTGCTGCACGTCCTTGAGGTGCTGCTCGCCCAGGTCGTGGACGGCGACCCCGTCGGGCAGCTGGTTGCCGAGCAGCGCACGCGTGGTCTCCGAGATGAGGATCTGGCCGCCGTGGCCGGCCGCCGAGATGCGGGCCGCACGCACGACGTCGAGGCCGAGGTAGCCCTCCTCTCCGACGTGCGGCTCGCCGGTGTGGACTCCGATGCGCACCGCGAGCACCCGACCGTCCGGCCACGCGTGGTCGCGCAGCGCCCGCTGGGCGTCGACCGCCGCCGCCACCGCGTCGCGAGCCCGCGGGAACGAGAAGAAGAACGCGTCGCCCTGCGTGTCGATCTCCGTGCCGCCGCGCGCCCCGAACGTCTCGCGCACGAGCCGCCGGTGGTCGCTCGACACCCGGCCGTACGCCTCGTCGCCGAGCTCCTGCAGCAGGCGCGTCGAGCCTTCGATGTCGGTGAAGACGAACGTGACGGTGCCGCCGGGCAGCTGGGACATCGCACCTACGCTACCGCGATGAACCGCCTTGCGCAGGAGACGAGCCCGTACCTCCTCCAGCACGCCGGGAACCCGGTCGATTGGCTGCCGTGGGGCGAGGAGGCGCTCGGCCGGGCCCGCGCCGAGGGCAAGCCGCTGCTCGTCTCGATCGGCTACTCGGCGTGCCACTGGTGCCACGTGATGGAGCGCGAGTCGTTCGAGGATGCGGCGACCGCCGCGGACATGAACGAGCTCTTCGTCAACGTCAAGGTCGATCGTGAGGAGCGGCCCGACGTCGACGCCGTGTACATGGACGCCGTCGTCGCGCTCACCGGCCAGGGCGGCTGGCCGCTGACCGTCTTCGTCACGCCGGACGGGAAGCCGTTCTTCGGGGGAACGTACTTCCCGCCCGAGCCGCGGCACGGGCTGCCGTCGTTCCGGCAGGTGCTGCGCGCCGTCGCCGACGCGTACCGGGAGCGGCCCGAGGACGTTGCGGCGCAGGCCGAGGCGCTCGTCGGTGCGCTGCGCCGCGCTGCCGAGGCCGAGCCGTCGCGCGAGCCGCTCACCGAGGCGCTGCTCGCCGAGGCCGAACGAGGCCTGCTCGCTCAGCTCGACCCGCGCTGGGGGGGCTTTGGGCACGCCCCGAAGTTCCCGCCGGCCTCGGTGCTCGAGTTCCTGCTGCGACGAGGAGCTCTCGACCCGGTGCGGCTGACGCTCGACGGGATGGCGGCCGGCGGGATGTGGGACGTCGTCGGCGGCGGCTTCCACCGGTACTCCGTCGACGCGCAATGGCTCGTGCCGCACTTCGAGAAGATGCTCTACGACAACGCGCTCCTCGTTCCGGCCTACCTGCACGCCTGGCTGCTCACCGGCGAGGCGCGGTACCGCGCCGTGGCGGAGCGGACGCTCGAATACATGCTCCGCGAGCTGCGCCTGCCGGGCGGCGGCTTCGCGTCGGCTCAAGATGCGGACACCAACGGCGTCGAGGGGCTGACGTACACCTGGACGGCGGAGGAGGGAGCCCCGGCGGAGCTGCTCCAGCCGTTCGAGCACGGCCGATCGATCCTGCGCGGCGAGCTGGACGAGGAGACGCGGACACGCCTGCTCGCGCTTCGGGAGCGGCGGCCGCAGCCGGCGCTCGACGACAAGGTCATCGCGTCGTGGAACGGGCTCGCGCTGGCCGCGCTGGCAGAGGGCGCGCGAAGGCTCGCAAGTAACAAGTTGTTACAAGCTGCGGTGGAGCTCGGCGAGCTGCTCGCGGCCGATCCGCTGTGGCGGACGCTCCGCGACGGGCAGGCGAAGTATCCCGCGTTCCTCGACGACTACGCGAACGTCGCGCACGGTCTCTACGAGGTGCACGTCGCGACCGGCGACCTGCGCTGGCTGCACGAATCGCGGCGGCTCGCGCTCGCCGCGGTCGAGCTCTTCGGGGACCGGGAGCGCGGCGGGTTCTTCCTCACCCCCGCGGACGGCGAGCAGCTCGTGGCGCGGCAGAAGGCCTTCGACGACAACCCGACCCCGTCGGGTAGCTCGATGCTCGCCTTCGTCCTGCTGCGACTCGCGCGGATCTGGGGCGACGACGAGCTCGAGCGGACCGCGGTGGAGACGCTCCGCCTCGTCCGCGACCTCCTGCCGCGCGCACCCCAGGCGTTCGGCTGGGCGCTCTGCGCGCTCGACCTCCACCTCGCGCCGTCGCGTGAGCTCGCGATCGTCGGCGGTCCCGAGACGGAAGTCGCCCGCGCCGCCTTGCGCGGCTTCGACCCGCACGCCGTCGTCGCCTTCGGGCCCGCCGGCGACGTCCCGCTGCTCGCGGGCAAGACACTCGTCGACGGCGACCCGGCGGTCTACGTCTGCGAGCGCTTCGCCTGCCGTGCCCCCGTCACCGAGCCGGAGCAGCTCGCCTGAAAGGCGGAGGGGGAGCCGGAGCTCCCCCTCGCGTCATTCGCTCGTGGCGGCCGTTCAGTGGCCGCTGTTCAGGACCTTGCCGAACGTCTTCCAGTCGCCGGCGTCGCCGCCGCCCCACTTCTCGAAGATCAGCTGCTCCATCGGGAAGGTGCGCTTCTTCGACGTCTTGACCACCATGCCCGGATAGATGAACGGGTTGTTCGTCTCGTCCATGGTCCGGAGCGCATGCATCAGGCTCTTGCGCGTCGGGTTCTTGCCGGAGTGCTTCAGCGCGTCGACGAACGTCCAGCCGACGGCGAGGCCGTAGACGAGGTTCCCGTCGCCCGCGGCGAACTGCTGATCGAGCTGCGGCGCGTAGTTGTGGATGATCTTCTTCGCGAGCTTCATCCCCGGCAGATTCGGCTGCGCCGTCTGGCTCTCGACGTACGCAGTCGAGATCACCCCGTTCAGCTTGGCGTGATTCTGCGCAGCGATCTGCATGAAGATGCGGTTCGACGAGACGTTGTTGAGGAGCGTGAGCGGGCTCCAGCCGATCGCGGGCAGGGTGGCGAGAGCCGCGATCGAGGCTCCCGGCGTCGCGAAGATGACGAACGTGTCGGCGCCGTGCGTCTTCAGCGCGAAGACGTGGGCTCCGACCACCGGCGACGCGTCGCCTGCGTTGTACGCCTCTGCGTCCACGATCTGGCCCTTGTGGCTGCCGAGGCCGGTCTTGAGGCCCGCGAGGTAGTTCTTGCCGTACGCGTCGTTCTGGTAGAGGACGCCGATCTTCGCGTTGCTCTTGTGCTTGAGGATGTACTTCGCGTAGAGCTTGGCCTCGCCCGGATAGTCGGGCTGCCAGCCGAGGGTCCACGGCTTCGTCGAGCCCTGGCACGCGTGGTGGACGCAGTTCCCCCAGTACGCGTCGCCGGTCGCGAGCAGCACCTGCGGCACCTTGTGCTTGTTCAGATAGCCCCACGTGGAGAGGCCCGGCGCGGTGCCGAGGCTGCCGACGTCGGCGAAGATGTGGTCCTGCTCGACGAGCTTCGTCGTCTGCTGCACGGTCTCGGACGGCGTGTACTGATCGTCGAGGACGATGTCGTCGATCTTGCGGTGATGGACGCCTCCGTGGGCGTTGACGTATGCGTAGTACGCCTTCTCCGCGAAGGGGATCGTCTTGTAGAGCGAAGCCCCGCCAGTCTCGGGCCCTTCGGAGAGCGGGAACGTGCCCCCGATCACGATCTTCTTGCTCGACACCCCGGGTGTGCTGCGGTGCGAGGCGGCCGCCGTGCCCGCCACGACGGCTGTCGCGAGAAGAGCGCCGAGCAGCGCTCCCAGCTTCCTACGGTTGACAGGCATGGACGCCCCCTCCGATCGCGGTTGTGTTCATGGAGACGATTTCGGGAGCAGTTTGATTGAGATTGACTCCCGGTTCAAGCGCGGCCCAGTTCCCGTAGCCGCCCGAGGAGGCCGGCGAAGCCCTGGGGCAGCAGGACCATGACGACGATGACCGCAGCGCCGAAGACGACGTCGCGGCCATGCGCAGAGCCGATCACCGGCACGCTGCCCGAGACGGTGGGGAGGAGACCGACGAACGCGGCCCCGGCGAGAATCCCCCACAGCGACCCCAGACCCGCGACCGCGGCCCCGACGAGGAGCTGGAGCGAGAGGAAGACGCCGAACTCGCTCGGCTGCGCGAAGCCGTTCGTGCCGAGCACGAAGAGAGCGCCCGCGACGCCGGCGTAGGCGGCCGAGATCCCGAAGGCGAGCGTCTTGTAGATCGGCAGCTCGATCCCCGAGGCGACGGCCGCGATCTCGCTGTCCCGCGTCGCGCGGAAGGCGCGCCCGATCCGCCCGCGGAGGATCAGCCACGCGAGCACGAACAGGATCGCGGACGCGGTCCAGGCGGCCGCGTAGAGCCAGACGTGGCTGACCGTCTGGGCCGAGACGACGCCTCCGCTGCCGCCGAGGAACTTCGACCACTTGAGGGGCAGCTGCGGCACCGAGACCGCGAGCGCGAAGGTCGCGAGCGCGAGGTAGACGCCCGAGAGCCGCAGCGCGGGGAGTCCGACGACCAGGCCCACCACGAAGCAGATGGCGAAGGCCATCAGCATCGTCACGACGAGGTTCGTGTGGTGATCCCGCGACATGACGGCCGTCGTGTAGCCGCCGATCGCCATGAACGCTCCATGGCCGATCGAGATCTGGCCGGTGTAGCCGGTGAGGATGTTGAGGCCGAGCACCGCGATGAAGAAGATCCCGACCTGCGCGACGAGCGAGATGTTGTAGTCGCTCAGGGTGAAGGGCAGCACCGAGAGGAGCACCGCGACGGCGGCGAGCGACCCGAGCGCGGGCAGCCGACGGCTCATACGCGCCGCACCTCCCGGTGACCGAACAGCCCCGACGGCTTGAGCAGGAGGACGCCGACGAGCACGGCGAACGCGACGGGCGTCTGCAGGTCGGAGGTGATCGGATGCACGTACTGGACGACGAGGGTGAGGGACACTCCGATCGCGAGGCCGCCGACGACCGCTCCCGCCGGGCTGTCGAGGCCGCCGAGGACGGCAGCGGCGAAGGCGTAAACGAGGATCGGCTGCATCAGCGTGGGCTGGAGCACGAACTGCGTCGGCTCCGCCATCAGGCCCGCGACGGCGCCGAGCACCGCGGCGAGGCCCCAGCCGATCGCGAGCATCCAGTCGACGCGCACGCCGACGAGCGCCGACTCCGCGGGCCGCAGCGCCGCGGCGCGCATGGCGAGCCCGAGCTTGGTAAACCGGAACAGCGCCCACACGAGCAGCACCGAGGCGAGGACGACGAGGAACATGCCCGGATAGAGGCGGGCGATCGCGACTCCGCCGACGTCGTAGGTCTTCGTGCCGAACGGCGGGGGCATGAACTTCAGGGCTCCTCCCCAGATCCAGTCGACGATGCCGTCGATCAGGATGAAGAGGCCGACGGTGACGATCACCGCGGCGATCACGGAGCGGTGCTGCACCGGCCGGATGAGAACGACCTCGAGCACGGTGCCGAGCACGAAGGCGACGGCGAGGGTCGCGGCGAACGCCTCCCAGTACGAGAGACCCCACTGGATGAGCTGGTAGGCGACGTACGTCGTCGCCATCGCGAGCTCTCCCTGCGCGAAGTTGACGACGTGCGTCGCGCGGTAGACGAGGACGAGTGCGAGCGCGAGGCTCCCGTAGACCGCGCCGAGCGCGAGCCCCTGCACCGTCAGCTGGGCGAAGATCGAGCTGCGCAGGCAGCCGACGAGCAGCCCGACCGCGGCGGCGACGAGGAGCAGGCCGACGGGCGGCACGCCGCCGCGGCCGCGGAGGTTCTCGAGCCGCGAAGCCGCCGCCACCATCAGTAGCCGAGGTAGCTGCGGCGGACCGAGTCGTCGGTGCGAAGCTCAGCGCTCGTCCCGGCGAGCGCGACGCGACCGGCCTCGAGCACGTAGCCGGTGTCCGCAGCCTGCAGCGCGAGGTGCGCGTTCTGCTCGACGACGAGGACGGTGAGGCCTTCGTCTTCGTTGAGCTCTCGGACGATGCGGAACAGCTCGGCCACCAGGACGGGCGCGAGCCCGAGCGACGGCTCGTCGAGCAGTAGCAGCCGCGGCCGGTGCACGAACGCACGCGCGAGCGCGAGCATCTGCTGCTCGCCGCCGCTCAGCGTCCCGGCCTGCTGGCGGCGCCGCTCCGAGAGCCAGGGGAAGTACGTGAAGACGCGTTCGAGCTCCGGCTGGATCGAGCCGCGGCGCGTGTAGCCGCCGAGGCGGAGGTTCTCCCAGACGGTCAGCTCCGAGAACGTGCCGCGACCCTCCGGAACGTGAGAGACGCCGAGGCGCGCGACGCCGTCGGGGCCGAGCCGGTCGAGCGCGCGTCCGGCGAAGCGGATGCGACCCGAGCGCCGAACGGTCCCCGAGACCGCGCGGAGCGTCGTCGTCTTGCCGGCGCCGTTCGGCCCGAGCACGGCGACGACCGATCCCTCCTCGACCGCGAGCGAGATCCCGTGCAGCACGTGGACGGGGCCGTAGCGGGCCTCGACGTCCTCGAGCTCGAGCAGGGCGGTCATGCTGCGAGCTCGCCGCCGAGGTACGCCTGGATCACGGCGGGGTCGCGCTGCACGTCCGCCGGCGGGCCGGAGGCGATCGTCCGCCCGAAGTCGAGCACGTGCACGTGCTCGCAGACCTGCATCACGAGCCGCATGTGGTGCTCGACGAGAAGGATCGTGAGCTTGCGCTCGCCGCGCAGACGGCGGATGAGGCCGACGAGCTCGTCGACTTCCGCATGGTTGAGCCCGCCGGCCGGCTCGTCGAGCAGCAGCAGGCGGGGGTGGCTGGCGAGTGCGCGCGCGAGCTCGACGCGCTTCAGGGTCCCGTACGGGAGGCCCGACGCGAGGCGGCCGGCGTGCTCGGCGATCCCGACGTCGGCGAGCGTCTCGAGCGCTTGCCGACGCTGCTCGCGCTCGCGCCGCAGACGGGTCGAGACGTGGGCCCCGACGAGGACGTTCTCCAGCACCGTCATGTTCGGGAAGAGCTCGAGATTCTGGAACGTGCGCGCGATCCCGAGCCGGATGACGCGGCTCGGCCGGACCCGCCGCAACGACCGGCCGTCGAAGACGACGTCGCCGGAGTCGAGCCGGTAGAGGCGCGTGATCGCGTTGAACGCCGTGGTTTTGCCGGCGCCGTTCGGCCCGATCAGGCCGGCGATCGAGCCGTCGGCGACCTCGAGCGAGACGTCGTCGAGCGCGACGATCCCGCCGAACCGAAGCCGAGCGTGGTCGAGCGCGAGGAGGGCCACCGTCAGTCGGCCGCCTGCAGCGAGCGGCCGCCGGCGGATTGCATGCCCGCGAGCATCCCGGGCGGAGAGGCGCCGTCCGGGAAGCGGGCGAGCAACTCGCCGAGCAGCGCGTCGGGCTTCCAGCCGTCGGGCGCGTCGAAGAGCTCGTCGGCGCCCCAGCCGCGCAGCACGTTGACCGCGCCGCCCCAGATGTGGACGACCTGGCCGGTGATCGCCTGCGCCTCGTCCGCGCAGAGCGCGACGACGACGGCCGAGACGTTCGCGGGGTCGAGTGGGTCGAAGCCCTCCGGCGGAGCGTCCATCTGGAACGTCTCCTCCGTCATCCGCGTGCGCGCGTTCGGCGCGAGGCAATTGACCGTCACGCCGTAGCGCTGCAGCTCCTGCGCGACGATGATCGTGAAGCCCGCGATGCCCGCCTTTGCCGCGCCGTAGTTCGCCTGGCCGACGTTGCCGAAGACGCCGGACGGGCTCGCGGTGTTGACGACCCGGCCACGGACCTCGTCGCCCGCCTTCGAGCGCTCGCGCCAGTACGCCGCTGCGTGGCGCGTCGGGGCGAAATGCCCCTTCAGGTGCACGGCGATCACGGCATCCCACTCGTCCTCGGTCATGTTTACGAGCATCCGGTCGCGGAGGATTCCCGCGTTGTTGACGAGGATGTCAAGCCGGCCGAACTCGTCGATCGCCTGCCGCACGAGCCGCTCGGCGCCGGCGAAGTCGGCGACGTTCTCGCCGTTCGTCGAAGCCTCGCCGCCGGCGGCGCGGATCTCCTCGACGACCTGCTCGGCGGGGCCGGGGTCTGCTCCCTCGCCGGCGAGTCCCGCGCCGAGGTCGTTGACGACGACCTTCGCGCCGGCCTGCGCGAGCGCGAGCGCGTGCGAGCGGCCGATCCCGCGCCCCGCGCCCGTGACGATCGCGACCTTCCCGCTCAGATCGGGCATCGCCGGGAGCTTATTCGCCCGCGTAGCCGTCGAGGTAGTCGGGGCTCGCGATCCGCAGTCGCCGCTCGACGTCGGCCCGCACGCGCCCGAGCGTTCCCTCGGGGACGTCGCCCGCCCGGATCCGCCCTGCGAGCCCCCGCTGCTCGGCGTCGTCCCGCGCCGGCAGCTGGGTCAGCTCGCGCCGCACGATTCCGAGCGCGTTCAGCGCGACGAGCAGCCGGAAGCGCAGCCGGTGGTCGGCGAGCGTGGGGAGGATTTCGCCGGAGAGGAACTCCTCGATCGCCTCGGCGAGCTCCTCCGCGGTCGGCCGCTCGCTCACGTGACGCCCTGCCGCTCGAGAAGGTGGCAGATCTCGTACTCGACCTCGGCGCCGAGCCGGCCGAGGATCGCGAGCTCGACGCTTCGGTCCCGGCCGCTCAGATGCCGCTGCGCCTGCGTGAGGCAGCCGACCGCCCAGGCGACGTTGCCCGCGAGCTCCCAGTAGTCGAGCTCCTCGGGCCGCACAGCGAAGCCGGTCAGCTCGTTGTAGTGCTCGAGGTACGGCTCGACAGCGGCTATCCCGCCGAGGCGCTTCTCGGGGACGCCGAAGCGCCACGCCCGGACGAGCGAGAAGGCGAGATCGCGGGCGGGGTCGTCGAGATGCGCGAACTCCCAGTCGAGCACGCCGACGAGCCCGCTCTCGCCGACGACGAGGTTGCCGATGCGGAAGTCGCCGTGGACGACGACGGGCTCGCGCGGCGGCGGTCGGTTCTCGCGCAGCCACCAGAGCCCGAGCTCGATCGCGGGACGCGGCTCGCCCACCTCGTCGAGCTCCTCCACGAGCCGGTCGACGGATGCCTCCTCGAGGAACGGCAGCCGCTGCGGCGGCAGGCCGTGGATCTTCGCGAGCTCCTCGGCCATCTGCAGCGGCAGCTGTTCGGGCACCGCGTGGCGCACGATGCGGCGGCCGATGGTCTCGCCCTCGAGCCGCTCCATCACGAACGCCTCGCGCCCGTCGAGATCGTCGATGTAGGCGACCGGCCGCGGCGCCCGCACTCCGGCCTCGTGCGCGGCGCGCAGAACCTCGAACTCGTCCCGCAGCGAGAGCGTGTGCCGGTGGATCACGCCGCCGCCGGCCCGCCGCACGAGCAGTCGCTCTCCGCCCGCGTCGACGGCCCACGCCTCTTTCGACGCGCCGCCGGGGAGGAGCACAGGCTCGGAGATGGGCCCGAGCACGGTCTCGAGCGCTTCGCGCACGTCTGCGATCATCGCCGCTATGGGCGATCGGCGCGAGCACGTGCGGGCCTTCATGGAGGAGCACGTCTATCCGAACGAGCCGGCGTTGACGCGGGAGGACGACGCGGCAGACGCGCTCGTGCGCGAGCTGCAGCGGAAGGCCAAGGACGCGGGCCTCTGGGCGCCGCACCTGCCGCCGGAGGCGGGCGGTTCCGGCAGCGGCTTCCTCGAGTACGCGCACCTGAACGAGGAGATCGGCCGTAGCGTGATCGCCCAGCTCATCTTCGGCTGCCAGGCGCCGGACGCGGGCAACGCCGAGATCCTCCACCTCTACGGCACCGACGACCAGAAGGAGCGATTCCTGCGGCCGCTCGTCGCGGGCGAGGTGCGCTCGTTCTTCGCCATGACCGAGCCGGAGGTGGCCGGCTCCGACCCGACGCTCCTCCGTGGCCGCGCCCGGCGAGACGGCGACGAGTGGGTGATCGACGCGCACAAGTGGTTCTCGTCAGGAGCCGACGGAGCCGCGTTCGCGATCGCGATGGTCGTGACCGAGCCCGAGGCCGAGCCACACCGGCGCGCGACGATGATCCTCGTCCCGACCGACACGCCGGGTTACGAGCTCGTGCGCCGAATCCCGGTCATGGGCCTCGAGGGCCGCGGCTGGGGAACGCACTGCGAGACGCGCTTCACCGGCGTGCGCGTCCCACTCGCGAACACGCTCGGTG
>DASUHE010000037.1:0-6779 GCA_036273695.1 Gaiellaceae bacterium | reverse complement strand
CGCGCACCAGCCGGAAGCGCTTGCGTTCCTGGATCAGGCCGAAGACTTCTACGCCGCGGCTACCAGCCGATTCGCGGCGAACCCCCTCTTGACCTACTACTCGTTCTTGAACCTCGGGAAGGCCGCGCTACGTACGCTCGGTTTCACTGGATCGCTCGACCGTGCGAGACATGGCTTGAGCGAGCAGACGGCGCCCGGGGGCGTGGAACTTGCTGACTCCACCGTCGTGGTTAGGGATGGCGGCAACGCCGTTAACGTCTTCTCAGAACTCGTTGACCAGCTTGGGTTCGCGAGGCCGACAAACAACCAGCTGTTGCCGGTTACAGAGCTGCTGCCACAGGTGGTCGTTGGGCACCGGATCTGGAAGGAAGCCGAGCCAGGCAACGAGGAGCGGTTTGTCGCGATCGATGAGATCGAGATCGTCGACGATCGGGCGACGAAGAACGTGTGGCTGAGGCTGTATCTCGCCCGCGGTGACCTCTCCCGGTACGACATCACGCGGAGGAGACTTCTTGACGAGGGGCAGCTAACAGGCGTCTTCCACGAGGTCGCGGTCAAGGGGACGGGACGAGACCCCGCGGTCTTTCTCTGTCTTGAGCAGATGGCTCCGGTCACCTATACCGGGCGCCCGACAGATGTGCTCATGGATCTCGTCGACACTTGCCGAACGCGGCTCTGGCGGATCGCCACCAGCGTCCCTGAGTCGGGCTACCGCAAGTACTACATCCACATGACACCGCCCGGCGAGACAGCCCGCCTACCGCAGCTCGCGAGCCTATGGGCACTGTTCTACTACTTCGGGTCAGTCGTTCGATACCGGCCGCACCTTTTCGACAGCATCACGGCCGGGTCATACGGAGCGTTCGTGACCGAGTTCGTGTCAGCGCAGGCCGAGCAGTTCCTCTACCTGCTGGCCTCGGAAATGCAGGCCCGAGAGGTAGCCAAGCCCGCAATCATCTAAATCTGGCCCAGAACCCTGGCCTCGTTTCTCGCCTAACCGTGGAAGTAGGGCGACAGGCGACGGCTCTCGTCATCGCAGGTTCGGCTCAATCAAGCGGTCCTGAGAGGACTTTGGAAGTCTCCCTCCTCCTCCTCCTTCTTCACTGCGGCGGGCCGCTCGCCGGCGTGATGGTGCCGGTGCGAGCGATGCTCTTCGTATCGGTCCAGCCGATCGTCACTGACTTCCCCGGCACGAGCGAGACGACGGCCCGGCGGACGTCCGCCGGCGAGGAGATCGCCGCGCCGTTCAGGGACGTGATGACGTCGCCCGCGACGAGACCGGCCGCCGCGGCCGGCTGGTGCGCGAGGACCTTCGCGATCCTGGCGCCGGCCGCTCCGTCCTCCAGCTGAACGCCGAGGAACGCCGTCGGGCCGACGTGGACGGTGGCGCTCGACCTGCCGCTCTCGATCTTGCGCGCGAGGGCGAGGGCCTGGCTGATCGGGATCGCGAAGCCACGGTGGACGCCCGAGGTCGAGCCCGCGGTCACGATGCCCAGCACGCGATGCCGGGCGTCCTGGAGCGGCCCGCCGGAATAGCCCGGCACGACGGGTGCGTTCGTCGCGATCGTGTTGTTCAACGTCTCCGTGTCGCCGCTCTCGTCCTTGGCGACGATCTGCTGGTGGAGCGCGATGATCTCGCCGTGGGCGACCTTGGGCAGTCCGCCGCGGCCCTGCGCGTTCCCACGGGCCGCGACTCGTTGCCCCACCCGCAGGCGGGTTCCCGCGCCGAGCGTGACCGTCCGCAGCCCCGTCGCGTGCGCGAGCTGCAGCACGGCGACGTCGCGGGCGAGGGAGTAGCCGACGACGCGGGCGGAGTACGTCCGGTGGGTCGTGACGTCCACGACCTTGAACTTCGCCGCGCCGGCGATCACGTGGTTGTTCGTGAGGACCTCGCCCGAGCGCGAGACGATCATCCCGGTTCCCGCGGCGGCACCGCTCTGGAAGCCCAGGGTCGTGTAGATGTCCACGATGCCGACGTTCGGGCTCACCTTGTCTGCGGCGTGCCCGGCGGCGCCGGCCGGAGAGGCGGCTACGGCCGGCGCCAGCGTGGCCAGGACGACGAGCAGGAGGCGTCGCGTCAGGCCGGGCACGAGGGCATGAGACCAAGCATCGATGAGGTGGATCTAAGGGATCTGAAAGCGGGCTGTAAGCCCGGATGTAAGCAGGGTTCGGCCGATCCGCCTTCGGGCTTTAACTCGACCGGCCCGAGCGAGTAGCGTCCCGCGGATGCAGGACGCCCGCGACCAGGAGGAGACGCCCAAGGAGCGGGCCGACCGCGAGCTGATCGAGCTGCTCAACGAGCTGCGCGTCGTGCTCCCGGGCGTCACGGTTCTGCTCGCGTTCCTGCTCGCCGTCCCGTTCGCCAAGGGCTGGCCGAAGACCACGACCTTCCAGCGCGACGTCTTCGTCGTCTCGTTCCTCGCGACCGCGGTGTCCGTCGCGCTGCTCACGGCGCCGAGCTCGTATCACCGCCTCTGCTTCCGGCACGGAAACAAAGAGCACATCGTCAAGCTCGGGAACCGGCTCACGATCGCCGGCATCGTCGCCTCCGCCGTCTCCCTCGAGGCGGTCGTCCTGCTCGTGATGGACTACGTGCTGTCGCTCGGCGCGGCGATCGCCGCGGCGGGCTCGCTCTTCGCCGTCGTCGCGACCTTCTGGTACGGGCTTGCCGGCTGGTCGGCGCTCAAAGGTCGACGCGCTCGATGACGACGTCCTCGTGCGGGCGGTCGCGGGCGTCGGTCTCGAGCGCCGAGATCTTGTCGACCACGTCCATCCCCTCGGCGACCCGGCCGAAGACGGTGTGCTTGCCGTCGAGCCACGGGCACGCGTCGGCGGTGACGATGAAGAACTGGCTGCCGTTCGTGTTGGGGCCGGCGTTCGCCATCGCGAGCGCCCCGCGGACGACGCGATGCTCGTTGAACTCGTCCTCGAACGTGTAGCCGGGACCTCCCGAGCCGGTCCCCGTCGGGTCGCCGCCCTGGATCATGAAGTCGGGGATCACGCGGTGGAAGACGACGCCGTCGTAGAAGCCGTCCTCGGCGAGCTTGCGAAAGTTCTCCACGGTGTTGGGCGCCTCGCCGTCGAACAGCTCGAGCGCGATGGGGCCGTGGTTCGTCTGGAGGGTCGCGTTCATTCCGGCGGAACGCTATCGGCAAGCGGCTCGAGCGCGCCGGCGGTGGGTGCGAGCGAGCCGTCGGCGAGCCCGCGGACGACCTGCAGCAGAAGCGAGCGCGCGGCGGCGGAATCGTCGGCCGAGAGGATGGTCGACACGCCGGCGAGATGCTCGCCGCGGCCCTCGTCCCAGAGCTCGAGCACGACCGTGTCGAGCTCGCGGCGGGCGATGTAGGAGTCCTCGGCGAGGCCAACGCGGACGGCGACGACGCGGCCGCCCGGCAGCGTCACCTCTTGCTCGACCGGTCGGCCGCGAAGGGACATCGGGTGGCATTCTGCCGGAGGTGGGCCCGGTCGAAACCCGTAGGGTCGTGGGACTCCTGCTCCGCGAATTTGCGCCGAGTGGCCTATGGCGCCCGTCCGGCCGCGCAGGAACGGTGTGCGGATGAACGGCCCGAGAGCAACCAGTCTCGGCATCGCCGTCGCCGTCGCCGTGCTCGTCGTTTCGGTGCTCCTCGCAGGCTCGGCCGCGGCGACTCTACGGACGGAGAGGAGCCTGCCTCCGTTGAACCGCCAGCTGCTCGCGGCGGTGAACCGGTTCCGAGTCGCGCACGGGCTCGTGGCCCTGCGCGAGTCGGCCGGCCTCGACAGCTCGGCGCGCCAGCACTCCTTCGAGATGGGTCGCGACGGCTATTTCGCCCACCCTTCGGCCGACGGCACGGCCTTCTGGCGCCGCATTCGGAGGTACTACGGCGCGGGCCGCTACTCGTACTGGTCGGTGGGGGAGAACCTGCTCTGGCGCTCGCCGAAGGTGGGAGCCGGACGAGCGCTGAGGCTCTGGATCGCGAGCCCCGAGCATCTCCGGAACCTTCTGACGCCCCGGTGGCGCCAGATCGGCATCTCAGCCGTTCGGCTCTTGCACGCGCCGGGCGTCTTCCACGGACTTCCCGTCACGATCATCACCACCGACTTCGGCGTCCGCCGGTAGCGCACTTCCCGGCGCCCGGCGCCCGGCGCTGCAGGTGCCAGAGCCCGACCGCCGCCGGGCCGAGCGGCAGCCAGAGGTTGAAGATGCGATAGGCGAACACCGCGAGGACCGCCGACGGCAGGCCGTAGCCCACCCAGGTGAGCGCGAACGGCAGCAACGCCTCCACCGCACCCGCGCCCGCGAGCGGAAGCGTCCGGCGCGTCAGCGCATAGCCCGTGGCATAGCCCACCACGACCGCCGTCACCGACGGCGTGTCATGGTCGAAGGCGGCGAGGCAGACCCAGAGGACGAACACCTCGCCCGCCCAGTAGACGGCCATCCCGGTGAACGCCGCGGCGCCGTGCCGGCGCGGCGACGCGACGATCTGCCCGACGACGCCGATCGCTTCGAGCGGCGGGCCGAGCACCTTCTTCAGGAAGCGGCCGCGGCAGATCCACTGCCGGTACCGCACCGCGACGAGCGCGAGAGCCGTGCCGGCGGGGACGCCGATCGTCCACGAGAGCGTCACCGCGCGCTGCGCATGCGCGTGGTTGAGCAGCAGGAAGATCGCGCAGACGAGCGTGCCGGTCGCGAGGACGGCATACTCGAGCGAGCCGAGGCCGAGCACCCGGACGCGCGCTTCCTCCGAGGGGACGCCGAGATCCTCGAGCGCCTCGATGTCGACCGCGAACCCGCCACGCGGGATGAACATCCCGAACCCGGCCGCGACGATCGCGCCGGCGCGGAGCGTGCCCAGCCGCACGCCGCGCCCGACGTTCGCGATCTCCCGGTACGCGAACGTGTAGCCGACGTGCGCGGCGACGGCGCCCGCGATGGCGAACGGGAACCAGTACGTGTTCGCGTGGCGTAGGCGCGAGGCGACGGTGATGTAGCCCGCGGTGCCGGCGACGAGGATCGACGCGACGAGCGAGAGGGCCGCCGCGAGGATCATCAGCATCACGACGTGGTGCGCCTCCTGCTCGCGGTGGTGCGCGAACAGCACGCCAAGCGGGCCTCGGCGCCGATCGCCGAGCGCGGCGCGGCGTGTCATGCTCCGCTTGTACCCACGGGCGACACGAGCAATGCGCCCGGGAGGATTCGAACCTCCGACCCGCGGATTAGAAGTCCGCCGCTCTGTCCACTGAGCTACGGGCGCCGGTACACAGCGTAGAGCGCTCGACGGCATAGATACGCTGCCGCGGATGGCAGATGCGCTCGAGAGGCTGAAGGAGCGGCTGGGAGAGGTCCTCGACCTCAACAAGGTCGTCCGTCTTCTCTCGTGGGACCAGCAGACGATGATGCCGCCGGCCGGCACCGCGCACCGCGCCGACCAGATGTCGACCGTGTCCCGGCTCGCGCACGAGCTGTTCACCGATCCGGAGACCGGCCGGTTGCTCGACGAGCTGAAGCCGCTCGAGGACTCCCTCGACCCGGATTCCGACGATGCCGCGCTCATCCGGCTCACGCGGCGCGACTACGAGAAGTCGGTCCAGGTGCCCGGGGCGCTGCGCGCGGCGATGGCCCGTGCTTCCGCCGAGGCGCGCCCCGTCTGGGTCAAGGCGAAAGCCGAATCGGACTTCAAGTCGTTCCTGCCGTGGCTCGAGCGGATCGTGGAGCTGAAGCTCGAATACGTCGACTGCGTCGCGGGCGCCGCCGCCGAGCGGTACGACGTCCTCCTCGACGACTACGAGCCGCAGACGACGACCGCCGAGGTGCGAACGCTGTTCGACGAGCTCAAGCCGGCGATCGTCGAGCTGATCGCCGAGTTGAGACAGCGCGACGTCGACGACTCGTTCCTCCACGGAGACTTTCCGCCCGACCGGCAGCGCGCGCTCGCGCACGAGGTCGTCGACCTCTTCGGGCACCGGCCCGACAGCTGGCGGATCGATCCGACCGAGCATCCCTTCGCGTCGGGGCCCGGGCGGGACGACGTCCGGATCACGACGAACTACCACCCCGACTCGCTCGAGTCGCTGTTCTCGACGATGCACGAATACGGCCACGGCCTCTACAGCCACCAGCAGCCCAAGCATCTCGAGCGGCTGCCGACCGGCCAGGCGTGCTCGCTCGGGATCCACGAATCGCAGAGCAGGCTCTGGGAGAACCTCGTCGGCCGCAGCCTCCCGTTCTGGCGCCTCTTCTATCCGCGCGTCCAGAAGACGTACCCCGAGCAGCTCCGCGACGTCGACCTCGAGCGGTTCCACGCCGCCGTCCACGTGGTCAAGCCGGCGCTGATCCGGATCCAGGCCGACGAGGTCTGCTACGGGATGCACGTGATGCTCCGCTTCGAGCTCGAGCAGGACATCGTCGAGGGCCGCGTCGAGCTGCGCGACCTGCCGCAGCGCTGGAACGAGAAAATGTGGGACTACCTCGGCGTCGAGGTGCCCGACGACGGGCACGGCGTCCTCCAGGACGTCCACTGGTCGGGCGGCTCGATCGGCTACTTCTCGACCTACCTCATCGGGACCGTGGCGTCGGTGCAGATCTGGGAAGCGGTCGGCCGCGACGTGCCGCAGCTCGAGGAGCACGTCGGCAACGGCGAGTTCACTCCCCTGCGCACGTGGCTCGGCGAGCACGTCCACGCGCTCGGTCGCAAGTTCTCGCCGCAGGAGACGCTGCGGCGCGCGACCGGCTCATCAATCGCCGCCCAGCCGTATCTCGACTACCTCCGCAAGACGTACGCATAGGTCTCGCGGCGCCG
>DASUHE010000036.1:0-24436 GCA_036273695.1 Gaiellaceae bacterium | reverse complement strand
TCACTGCGCGAGGGATCATCGATCTCTTCGTCGGCGGGGCCGGCGTCGAACAGCAGGTCGTCGTCGGACTCGAGGATCGGCTCCGCGCTCACGCCGCCTTCTTTCCGAGTTGCACCTGCAACCGTTGCCAGCGCTGGTCGACAAACCGACAAGATTCCTCTACGGCTTGTTCGTCCCCGGGTGCTGTCCAGGCGGCGAGCTCGCCGGCGGACGGCGTGAACATGCAGTGGAGCGCTTCCACATGGCCCGCGATCTCCTCGAGGATCGTCCGGCCCGTCCAGGCGGTCCCGTTGCTGTCGAAACGGCGGCGCAGACGACCGACGTCGCGTGCGAGCGCATCGACCCTGGCTCGCCGGACCTGGTGGCGTAGTTCCCTCACGGCGTCCATTCCGAGCGGCAGGTGAGCAACCTGTCCGCCCAGTGTGCGAGCCCTGGGAACGTCGCCCTGCTTGAGATCCAGTCGGTCAGACGCCGAACGTCGTCGTCAGATAGGTGGCGGCTATTCAAAGCCCGCGGTGTGCCTTCCAATGGGAACTCGACGACGAGGACCGGAATGCGTTCCGGCTCGCTGATATCGTCCGGCTCCGGTGAGTTGAGATGGTTGGTGGCGGCGGGGCTCTGGCAGGCCTCGTTGTCGTTTTCGGTCACGAACCCTGCTCGCGGTGCCGCTCGATGTACCCGCGTACGACTGTTGGTTCGAACCGCGTTCTTGAACGGATCCGAACCGGGTCGAGCTCGCCGGTCTCCATCAAGCGGTAGATCGTCGCGCGAGAAACGTTGAGCGCCTCGCTCACATCGCCGATCGTGAGCAGAGGTTCAAACGTCCCGACCGACTGCTTGACTGTCTCCATGTCGCAGAGTGTCCGCGAGGCCGACCGTTGATTTCTGCAGAATCCGAGTGGGTCGACAACTACGCCTACGCGCAGGCCCTTCTTGACCGTCACGGTGCAGCTCGTGACCTCATCGATGAGGTCCGCCGACGTGCCGACGATGCTCCAGATGCGTGCGGTGATCTCCACACTCGACCGCGGGCCGAACTTGACCGCCTAGCCGACCGCACGCAGTGGAGGCCCATCGTTGACTATCGCGCCGCGGTCCTCAAGGCTGCTCGGTCTCTTGCCCTAGGCGAGGCACGATTCGATGTCGTCCGCGAGCTAGCGAGCCGGGACGGATACGTCCTCGCTCGACCACCGCGAACGACAGGCCGTCGCGCCCCCGCGCCGGCGGTTGCGTCGAAGATGGGCGCTGACCTCAACGACATCTCGTCATGGGGATCCGGAACGGTTGCGAATCGACAGGCTCGGCAGCGTTACCTCGAGACCATCGCCAGCCAGCCGGACCGACCACTGAAGTTCAACTTCGAGAAAGGCCTCGGTTGACCGACGCCAACGCGGTTCGCCTCGAAGCGGAGCGCTAAGCGCACGGCGATCGCGCACGCTTTCAGAGGGCAACGATGAACCCGCGAGAGTTACGCCAGCACCGCGCCGCAGCGATCGCTTTCCACAACGCGTACGCGGAGTACCTCAAGGCTGGTCCGGAAGGTGACCCGAGATTGCGTGCCCGCGTCGTGGAGTTGATGCCTGCCGCGCACATGGCGCTCGCGCGCGCTGGTGTCGAGCCGTACATGCATCCGCCGCGTGCGCTGGGCGGTCCCGTCATTAGCGGTTTACCGAACCTCGCGTTCGCGCATGAGGCCGCGTTTTCACTCGGCACGGACGACTCGATCCGGATGGTGCGCGACAGTCTGCAACTCGCGGCCGCCAAACTCGAGGATCGAGCGGTCGAGGAGGAGCGGCGGCGGCGAAACCCGCTCTACTGGATCGACAGGGGCTTGCGGATGCTTCTCGGAGTTCCGGCGTACATCATCAGCCTGTTCTTTCCCCACCTCTCGTTCAGGGATGTCGACTCTTCGGCGTTTGGGGCGCCACTGCGACTGCTCAGTGCCGCGAGTTCAGCCCTCGCCATCTTCTGGATCGGCCGGCAGGCGAAATGGTGGTAGTGACGCCCGTCTTTCTGACTGACCTACACGGCTAGCGAGTCGATCGCGCCCCGAGCCTCATTGCCCTTCCCCGGGGTCGGGGTGGTATTTCCTGTGCCGCTCAATCTCGTGCTCGAGTTCGTCCGCCGACATCTCCTCCGGTCGCTTCGCGCCCCTAGGCTCGATGAGGTCCTCCCAGACCATCTGGCGCGTGGGAAACCAGGCTGGCCCGCGGCCTTCTTCACATTCAATCTCGCGTAGCTGATCGCTGATCCGGACGAGGAACGCCCTCGCGCGAGGGCTCATCGGCCCCTCTCCCTCCATGTCTGCACGAAGAGCGTCAGCGATCGCCTCACGCTCCTCGTAGGTCAGCGCTGCGTGCGCCTCGTCGACGACATCCAGGAGGCGGTGCGTCCTGGCGCTGAGGCCGTTCTCCTCATCGTCGTTCACGATCTGGACGCTACCCGCGCGGGAGCGTGCGGCGAGCCGAACGCCCCGCGTTGCTCAAAGCGGCACGCCCCGGCAGCCGTGGACGCTACGCCGATCGTGCGCGGCTGCCTAGTGGCCGTTTAGAACACCGACTCAGATTCGCGGATCAGGGCTCTCTCTGAGCTCTACGGGCGTAATGTGTCGCTGCTCGCCGACTGTTAGCTGTAGATCGTGACGAGATCTCGAGAAGCGGAAAGGCGTTTCGTACTCGCCACCCGCAAGGTCGCCGTAACGCAGTACGCCCGACACCCCATGCCAGGGCGGAGCGACGCTCGGCCCGAGGCCAGCCATCTCAATGTCGCCAGCGGCCACCACGCCGAAGCCAAACTCCCAGTGGCCGTCGCGCTTTCCGCTTTGGTCGTGATACTCGACCTCCGCGACGACATTCAGCGCCGGGCCCCGGCCCCCCGTTCTTGATCGGCAGAACGGGATTAGCTGACATCTTCGAGAGAACCGGATACAGGACAGGCCTCTGGGCCGCCCACTCGAACGCCCACGCATCGTCGATCGCCTTCTTGCGGTCAACCTGCTCACCCCGGATGGCTTGGCGGTTCAAGAAGTACGTCAACACCGCGATCAGGAAGCCAGCAATCGCAATTACGAGGCTCCAGCTAGCAAGCGACATGGTTGCCCGATCGTCGCAGGTGAGGCGGACAAGTCAGATCGTGAGCGGCACTACCGTTGGTCGAATCCGCCTGAGCATTCTCCGGAGCACGACGAGCGCGTCTCGTTCGCCTGCGCAGAGGCTGGCCAGCGCAAGCCAGCGCAAGCTGCGACTCCGCCAACGTCAGGAGCGGCGCCTCGGTCTCAAGTCGGCCGTGCCAGCGGACAGCCGCTCGTTCAGGTTTCTCTGGCTTCTGGTCTGCCAGAAGGGTCTAGGTAGCCGAGCGCATCCCCGAGCGACACGCTGCCGAGCTCGCGGAGCGACGTCTCGGCGGCCCAGAGGTTGCGCTGCTGGATCGCGCGGGTGAATCGTCCGTGTGCCGAGCCCTGAGACGTCATCGCCGGAAGCGGGGCCGGCGCCTGCGATCCTACTGCGCCGATCGATACGGTCGCGACGTGCTCACCGATGAACTAGCAGCGGCTGACGCAATCATCGATCTGGTTCGCAACAACCTCCCACCGGGTCTTGGCCGCGGCGACACCGGCGAGGCCATCATGTACGGCACGTATCCTCGCGCGCTCCGTCGCTTCATCCACATCCGCGATCTCGCGCGTGAAGGTGCTGGGGACGAGGCGATGATCCTCGCCCGCTCGTTGCTGAGCATGGTCGCTCGCGCTATCTGGATTGACGTGCCCCCCGATGCAGGAGAGCGGCGAACTCGCTTCGAGCGGTGGAAGAAGCGCGAGCTCGAGGACGAACTCAAGGAGGCGCACGGACTCGAAGCGGCCGGATTTCCTGTCGAGATCGACTACGACGACTACGAAGCGACACTCGCGAAACTCGAAGGCGTCGCCGCAATGCCAAACGACCGCGACCTCCTCGCCTCGCTGAAGCTCGTTCCCTACTACGAGCGCATCTATCGGGCGGGGTCAAAGCACATGCACTTCACGCTTCACCACGCGATGGACGAACTTCTGGCGGCTGCAGCCGCCAGCGAGGACCTCCCACTCGAGCGACCCGACCCGGAACTCTCCTCTGAGGTGGTCACCGTCGCAATCCTCACGTACGCGATGTTTCTCGAGGCCGCCGAAGGGACCGTGAAACACGGGCTCACTCACCGCGTAGCGCAGATCCTTGCTGACTCGCCTGCTTTTCCCGACTTCCCGCGACCCATCCAGCGCGCCTAACGCAATGGGCACAAATCGAGGTCTAGTGCCCAAACCCACCGGAATAGCCCGGAAACAGCGGGTATTTCGGCAGGTCTAAAAGTCGCGCGACGCTACTTTCTCCACGGCTCAACCATGCGGAAGACCGGCCTTTCGGCCGGTCTTCGTCGTCACGACTCTGGATCAGGAAGTTGGGGTTCGAATCCCTGCCCCGCAGCTAGAGAGAACCGCCTGCTAAGCGCCCGCTCCTCGCCTTCCCGAGCTTCAGCGCACGGTAACCGCGACAGGACGATGCGCCCGCCGAAGCAGGCGACGAAGTAGAGCGATGGCGTCACGCCCCCACCGCAGGGCTCGCCGAGGCGGCTAGCGCGAGCTGCGACTCGGCCGGCGGCAGGAGCGTCGCCTCCGTTGCGTTGCACAGCGTGTGGGTGGGCGGTGTTTCGCCAGGCCGTGGACGGTTCAGATTCGGGACGTCGTAGGAGATCCACCCGAGGAGGTATTGCAGTGCCGGGCGATGTGACGCTGCTGCACGAGTCCGGGGTGGCGACGGTTCGGGAGCTTGACGACGGCCGCCGCCGGATTTCGGTCGAGCCGGTGGACGCGCGCGTGTTCGTTCCACGGCGGAAGTGGGAGACTCGGTATTCCCTCGACTTGATCGAACACGTGCTCGAGGTAAAGGGAGTCGGCGGCCTTTGTAACGAGATCGCCCGCGACGAGAGCGACAGCATGGTCGCGTTGTACCTGCATCACGGTCTTCTCAGCTATCTCCCGCCGGAGGCGTTCAGGGGTAAGCGCCTCCTCGATTTCGGCTCGGGCAGCGGCGCCTCGACATTGGTTCTTGCGCGAATGTTCCCCGAGGCCGAGATCGTCGGTGTAGAACTCGATTCGAGGCTGATCGAGCTGGCCCGGCATCGCGCCGACTTCCACAGAGCCGCGAACGTTCGCTTCGAGGTGTCGCCCGGCCCCGACTCGCTTCCGCCTGGGTTCGGAAGCTTCGATTTCCTCGTACTCAGCGCGGTCTGGGAGCATCTGCTGCCTAACGAGCGCCCCACGCTCCTGCCTCGGCTGTGGCGGACTTTGGGCAAGGACGGCGTTCTGTTCCTGAATCAGACCCCGCACCGCTGGTACCCGATCGAGCGCCACACGACTGGACTCCCACTCCTCAACTACGCCCCGGCACCCCTCGCGCACTGGGCCGCAATCCGCTTCTCACGGAAGCGGCGCGCTGATGCGTCCTGGGAGGAGCTTCTCCGCCGTGGCATCCGCGGCGGCACTGCTCGCGAGGTGCTGCGGATACTCGAGCGCGCCGGCGACGGCGAGCCTGTCCTCTTGCAGCCCAGCCGGCTCGATGCCCGGGATCCGATCGACATCTGGTACGCATACTCCCAGCGCCTTGCTCCGATGCCGATCAAGGCGAGGATGCGGGACGTCTTCAAGCTGATCAGCCGCCTGACCCGCAGCACATTCGCACCTGGGATCGATATCGCTATCGAAAAACGGGCCTAGCAGGCGCTCACGTGCACCCCGAGATCGGCCGACCCTCACCGTTCCCGTGACCGCCGGAACTAGAAGGTGAGCGTCCAGGTCGCCGACGCGGTGACCTGGAAGGTGTACGTACCCGCAGGGATGAAGCTCGTGCCGCTCGTCGCTCCGCTGCCGTTGTCGAAGTCGATGAAATTCGCGTCGCTCGGCGACGAGGCGACGGCGAAGAAGTTGTCTCCGATCTGGTCGGGCTGAGCCGTCCAGTGAACGGTCACGCCGGCGGCCGGGATCGTCAGCGGCGCCAGCGTCGAGTCGCCGTTGCCCGAGAAGTTCCGGCCGATCGGGGATGGAGCCACCGTCACCGTCGTGGTGCTCGTGTGGGTGACCGTCGTCGTTCGAGGCGCCGCCTTCCGCGCGCACACCTTCGTTCCGTGGACCTTCTTGCAGTGGCCGGGCGCGAGGAAGATCGTGCGGAGCGCGTAGGCGCTCGCGCCGCCGGCACCGGCGAGGGCAAGTACGACAGCGACCAGCAGGGCGCTCCGCTTCACGGCCAATTCTTCGTTGCGAGGGGCTGGAAACCTGCAGTGCCGACAGCGCGAGAGGCTCCTCAAGCGCCGTTTGCGTGTTGCCGATAACGCAGCGCGAATGGTCGACAGTCGTCCCTCACGTGCCCTTTCGCTGTCTGCGCTCGGCTCAGCCGTTCTGGCGGTGTCCGTTTTTCTGCCCTGGTACTCGGTCAGCATCACGGCGAGCGGGGCCGCCGCGGCACAGCAGCAGTTCACGAGCGCGGCCCAGCAATACGGGAACTCGACCATGCAGGCGATGGCCGATCAGGTCGGCGCGCAGCTCAGCTCCTTCGCGGGACGTCCTCTCACCACGGTGACCGCCCACCAGGTGCTGAAGGACCTCAGCGTCGTCGTCCTCTTGCTCGCCGGCGTCGCGCTGCTCGCCTCGATCCTGCGGCTCGCGGCGGTCGTCGAGGTGAACGGGGACCAGATCGCGCTGCTCGGCTTCGCGGCGGTTCTCTGTGTCCTCTATCGGATGATCTCTCCGCCCGGCCCCCACACGGGCCTCTTCTCGCTCTCGCTCAGCTGGGGCAGCTGGGTGGCGCTCGTCGCCGCCGTTGCCATAGTCGGCGGCGGCCTCTGGACACCGTCCGCGGCGCACACCGTCACGAGCGATCTGCCGCTCGATCCGGCGCAGTGACGCGATTCCCGGCCGCCTCCGACACCGGATACGCTACGCGCGGGTGAACGTGGGCCGCGGGGTTGCCGTAGTCGTCGCCGTCGTCGGCTTCTCGACGTGTGCGCCCGCCTGGGCGAGCACCGAGGCGGGGCCGGCGAACACCATGCGCGGCGTCCGCCCGGTGCTGGGACGGCTGCCGTCGAGCGCGGTCGGCAACCTGAGCGCCTCGGCTCGCCAGGCGTCGGTCTCACGGACCGTCCGCGCCGCGACGGCGACACGGCGCCCGAAGGGCCATCTCACGCTCACCCCGACGTCGCTCACCTATCACGGGGGCCACGTGAAGCTGAGCTGGTCGGGCTCGAACGCGAAGGTCTGCACCCTGTCCTCCAAGCCCCGCTTCTGGTCGGGACCGGACCCGGCCCGCGTCAAGTGCCGCGGCAAGCTCACGGCGAAGCTGCCCGCACTCGCCGTCGGGGTGCACTGGAGGTTCACCTTCAAGGCAAAGAGCGCCAAGGGGAAACGGGCCTCGACCGTGCGACGGACGCTCGTGCTCCACAAGCCGCCGTTCCCGGTCAGCAGCAACTGGTCGGGCTACGTCGTTCCGTCGGCGACGCCGGTCACGAGCGTGTCGGGGGAGTTCACGGTGCCGACCCTCGATTGCGCGAAGACTCGGAATGCCGGCGTGGCGGCGTGGGTCGGGATCGGCGGAGTCAGGTCGGCCGACGACCTGCTTCAGACCGGAGTGGTGAGCGAGTGCGTCGCCGGCGTGCAGACCGAGGATCCCGGCTGGTGGGAGGAGTATCCGGAGAATGCGGCCCAGTTCTTCACGAACATGCCGATCTCGCCGGGCGACCAGATCGAGGCGTCGGTGTCGCAGGGCGCCGACCTCAGCTGGACGACGCGGGTGGACGATCTGACGACCAAAGTCTCCGGCGTCATGCACACCGGAACGGGCGGCCAGTGGGGCACGATCCGCGACGCCGATGGTGCCCCGCTGTCGCCACCGCAAGATTCGTCGACGTTCACCTACGCCGGCGGCGGAACCGCCGAATGGATCGTGGAGGACTTCGGCAACTCCATCGGTCTCGTCCCGTTCGCGGACTTCGGCACGGTCACGTTCACCGGCCTGACGACGAGCCTTCCCGCGTGGGGCCTGACCGCGGACGAGCAGGTCGGCCTCGGCGACAGGGCCGGGCTCCTGCTCGCGGAGCCCTCCGCTCCCGACTCGTCGGGCAAGGGCTTCTCCGTGGCCTACACGGGCTGAGACGCGCTAGCGGGACCGGGCCAGCAAGCGGCGCGTGACGCGACGCGGCCCGAGCGGTGCGGCGAGCCTTCTCAACTCCTGCGCGACTCCCTTGGGTAATCGATCCCACTGTCCCGCCGCGAATCGTTCGAGGTTGACCCGAAGCTGAGAAACCGGTCGAGCTTTGCGGCCGCGACGACCCCTGTCACGTACCCGTTGTCGAACCGGAGCTCGAAGGCCCGCGCGCCGAGGCGAGGAGTGCCCGTCTCCGGCGGCCAGCTGCTGCCGGTGTAGTAGAAGGCGCCAAGGCGCTTCGCAGGCGCCGTCGACGCCGCGACCAGGACCGCGACGACACCGAGGGCCAAGGCGAGGCCTCGCCTGAGCATGGCAGCAGGAACTACGGCGAATCGCGGCCGCGCCTGGCATTTACGCGAAGCTAAAGAGGGTTCGGCACACTGGGGCGATGCGGCGTGGGGTCTGGTCCCTTGCTTTCGGCGTCCTCCTGGCGGCGTTCGGCGCGGCGTCCGCGCTCGCGGCCGGAACCACGACGACGACGACCACTTCGTCGACGATCACGACGTCGACCACCACGACCGGCACCACGACGACAACGACGACTCCGGCACCGCCGAGCTACTCCAGGCTCGTGCCTGCGTACCTGCGCGCCGGCTGCGTCGGTGCGGGTGCGGCCGCGATCGCGGAACCCGGACGCCCCGTGCTCGTGCTCGGCACGCCCGCGGCGAGCCGCGGCCCGTCCGCCTACCCGGCCAAGGCTCCGATCGTCCGGTTCCTCTCGTCGACTGCGAGCGGCTCGACGTGCACGGGTTCGAGCGTCACCCTTGCCTCGGTCGCGCTGTTCGGCGGCGCGGTTACGGCTCGCACCGTCGAGGCGAGGCACGGGAGGGGAACGGTCGACGGCGTCGAGATCTTCGGCTCGCCGGTCACGCTGGGCGCGGGCCGGACCGTCCGCATCGGCGGCTGGGGCGAGGTGACGGCGGGGAAGACGGTCGGCCGGCTCACCGCCCCGCTCGTCGTGCAGCTTTTCGCAGCGCATCGCGGCCTGCCCGCCGGGACGACGATCGCCTTCGCCTTCGGCGCTTCCGCGCACGTCGCTCAGAGGTCCAGGAGCAAGCAGCATCCGCCGGCGAGCACCGGGACGACGTCCACCACGCCCCGCTCGGGTGCCGGCGGCTCGCACACGAGCAAGCGGCACCGCCACAAGAAGCACGCTGTGGCGCAGCCCCTGACCGCGGTGCCCGGTCTCGGCTACAAGCCGTCGCACTACGTCTTCCCGATCGACGGCGGCGCCTCGTACGTCGACACGTACGGCGCGAATCGCAGCGACATCTACGACGGCTGGCACCACGGCGACGATCTCTTCGCGCCGCTCGGAACGCCCGTCGTCGCGGTCGCGAGAGGGACGCTGAGCCTCGTCGGGTGGAACAAGCTCGGCGGCTGGCGCCTCTGGCTCACCGACAGGAAGGGCAACTCGTTCTACTACGCCCACCTCGCCGGCTACGCACGCTGGATCCTCACGCATCCGCACGTCCGCGCGGGTCAGGTGATCGGCTTCCTCGGCAGGACCGGCGATGCCTTCACGACCACCCCTCATCTCCACTTCGAGGTGCACCCGCATCAGCCGGCGTTCGTCAAGCTCGACTACGACGGCGCCGTGGATCCGACCACCTACCTGAAGAAATGGAAGATCGAGCGCGTGCCGGCGGACGAGATCCCGCAGCCCGCGCGGCTGAAGGCACCGGTGGGAACTCCGAGGCAGGAGGCGGCGGTCGTCTGGCGGGAGCTGCTCGTCGCTCGCCACCTCGTGCCGGCGAAGCCGGAGCAGGCCACGACCGGCTCCAGCCACCGGCCGTTCCCGCACCCGCCGAGCTTCCTCGCGGCCGGAGTCTCGCCGCTGCCGGTCGCGCACGTCCGGCCCACGTCCGAGCACGTCTCGGCGTCCGCCAGCGACGTGCCGCTGCTCGTGGGCGGCCCGCTGGGAGCGGTCGTCGCGGTTGGCGGAACCGCGGGAGCGTTCTTCCTCCGGCGGCGACGCCGGGTCGAAGCCGTGGCCGACGCCGAGCCCTCGAGCTAGCTCGCCCCGCCAGTCGGCTCGTCCGGCCGGTCGCGCTCGCGTTGCTCCTCGACCGTGCCGTCGGCGGCCGGCGCGCCCGCCGGCCCTGCCATCGCGACGCCGTCCTCCTCGACGAGGTCCTCCGGCCGCGCGTGCCGGTACTCGTCGCTCTGGACCCCGCCGCGCGGATCGCCGGACCGGTCGAGCGCGTGGACGTCGCCCTGCTGCCGAGCAGCACTCGGCTTCCCGTCGTCCCTGCGAAAGAGACGTTTCCACATGGGTTTGGGTCTCCCCGGCCGCCGCTACACTAAGCCTCCGTCGGGCGCATTCGTCTAGTGGCCTAGGACACCGCCCTCTCACGGCGGCGGCACGGGTTCGAATCCCGTATGCGCCTCTCGAATCGCGAGGGAGAATTGCCATGACCCTTTCGCAACTCCGGTCGCGAGCGTAACCTCGCAGGGGGCGGGCCTCGGTCGCGGCCCCCTTCTCCGGGGCCCGCCCCTCGAGCACTTAGACGTACGCCCCAGGCAACCGGTTCGACAGATCGTAGGCCGACCTACACATTCCTTACACGGCGGCGCGCTCCGCGCAAGCGACGCAATCCGGTCGCCGCGTCGCCGAGTAGTAGCGAGAGCACCGACAGAGCCGGCCAGCCAACACCGGCTCGCCGACAAGGGGCGGCCATCAGTCCTCCAACACGCGGCCGTCCCGCTCCTCGCAGGGGGCGGCTGCCACGGCCATAGCGGCCGCCCCCACCCTCCGTGGCGACAAAATCCCCCTTTCGCGGCCGCGGAACGGGAACTACACTGCGGAGCATGCTTCGGGGTCGCAGAGCCGCTATCGCGACTGCGTTGGCGATCGCCACGGCGGTAGTCGTCGCCGGCTGCGGCGGCGGCAGCGACAACAGCGCGAAGAGCGCGCTCCCGCTCGACCCGGTCGCCGCCGCCGCGACGAAGACACAGAACGCGGGGGCGGCACGGATCCGCTTCAGCGTCGCAATCGGCGGTCCGGAACTGCAGGGCCAGATGGTCCGGCTGCGGGGCGCCGGCGCGATCGACGGCTCGAGCACGGAGATGAGCTTCAGGCTCGCGTCGTTGCTCGGGCAGATGGGGATTCCGGCGGCGGCGAAAGCGAAGCTCGGGCACGGCGTGCTGAAGGCGATCGCGCTCCAGGAGAACGGCGACTACGTGATGTACATGGACCTCGGGTTCCTCTCGTCGCAGATCCCGGGCGGCAAGAAGTGGATCAAGCTCGACTTCTCGAAGCTCGGCGAACAGAACGGCTTCGGCGACTTGCTGTCGGGCAACCAGTTCGAGCCGAGCGACCTTCTCTCGCTGCTCAAGAGCGAGGGCGCCACGGTCGACAAGCTCGGGCAGGCGACGGTCGACGGCTCCGCGACGACGCATTACCGCGCCACGATCGACCTGGCCAAGGCGCTTCAGTCGCGCGGCGTGACGAGCCCGCTGCTCAGCGCCGTCGCGGGAAAGATGAAGGACATCTCCGAGGACGTCTGGATCGGCCGGAACGGCCTCGTCCGGCGGATTCGAGCCTCGTACGGCTTCACCGAGGCGGGGCAGCACGTCAGTTTCGCCATGTCGATGGACATCTACGACTACGGCGCCCACATCACGATCGCGGCACCGCCGAGCAGCGAGGTGTTCGACGGGACGCAACTCGCCCAGAAGGGCTTCGGCAGCACGCTCCCCTAGCCGCGGCGCCGTTTTCGAGTTGCCAGCGCCGGGAACGGTGCAGGCTCCGTGCGGGCCCGTTGGCGAAGCTTCAAGCAGATCGTTCGGCTCTGGGTCGAGCTCTTCGACCGGCACAGCCTCTTGACGTACGCGAGCGCAGTCGCGCTGCGGATGTTCATCGCCGCGGTCGCGTGCACGCTGTTCGGGCTCGGCATCCTCGGCGCCGCCCACCAGCAGCAGCTCTGGCACACGACGGTCGCCCCGCAGATCGAGCCGCGCGTCCTCCCCCGCGTCTTCGACGGGATCAACCAGACCGTCGAGCGCGTGTTTTCGTCCTCGACGGCGGGGTTGCTCGCGCTCGCGTCCGCGCTCGCCGTCTGGGAGGTGTCCGGGATCATCCGCGCGGCAATCGGCGCGCTCGACGAGATCTACGAGACGCCCGAGCCGCGGCCGTTCTGGGTCCGATTCCCGCTTTCGTTCGGCCTCGCGATTCTCGTCCTGGCCTCGACGCTCGGGGCGATCGCGATCATCTGGGCCGGGCACGTGTCGGGGGGCTGGAGCATCCCGATCCTGATCCTCCGCTGGCCGGCCGCGATCGCCCTCGTCGCGTTCGCGTTCGAGCTGATCGTGCGCTGGGCTCCGGCGAAGCACCGACGCGCCCGCTGGGCGAGCCTCGGCTCGCTGCTCGTCGTCGTCGGCTGGATCGGCGAGACCCTGCTCTTCGCCGAGTACGTCCGGGCGGTCGCCAACTTCCGCACGCCGGTCGGCAGCCTCGAGGTGTTCATCTTCCTCGCGACCTACTTCTACATCGCGTCGATCGTGCTGCTCGTGGCGATGGAGCTCGACGAGCTCGTCCGCACCGACATGCAACGCCCGCGGAAGGACCAGGAGCTCCTGCCGCTCGTCGACGGCGTGATCCGCGGCGCGTCCTAGGCGACGGTGAGCTCGGTCACGAGCGGCGTCGTGTCGAGCGGGTCGAAGCCGAGGCGCCGGGCGATGTCCTCGGTAGAGGGCCGCGTGCCCTCCGCGAAGAGACCACCGAGGATCTCGCCGGTCGCCGCGCTCCGCCACCAATCGGCACCGACCTCGCGCCGCAGGTACGCACGCAACTGCGCCGAGCGGATCCAGGCCCGGAGGTAGTCGGCCGAGTAGAAGCCGGCGTCCATGTCCGACAGGTGGCCGCGAGAGTCGTAGGCGAGGCCGGTCGCCTCGGTGAGCAGCGGCGCGTAGTCGCGCGGCGACTCTCCGCGCTCGACCGGGAACGCCTCCCAGAAGCCGAGCTCGTAGCGGAGCTTCGCCGCGTAGCGCCGGTAGAGGAGCACCTCGAGAAAGCGCGTCGCCTCGGCGTT
The DNA here is from genome assembly GCA_036273695.1 of Gaiellaceae bacterium. Taxonomy (GTDB): domain Bacteria; phylum Actinomycetota; class Thermoleophilia; order Gaiellales; family Gaiellaceae; genus Palsa-739. Next base: position 11,181 of record DASUHE010000036.1, on the reverse strand, counting down.
CTCCTCCGCCTCCGCATCGGAGAGCCCGAAGTGGAGCGCGTGCCAACCCGGCTCCTTCGTCACGGCCTCGACGATGTACGAGTAGATCTCGGTCAGCGCGTGGTCGCGCGAGAGGGCGCGGAACGTCCACGGCAGGCGAGGGTCGCAGCCGGCGTAGTGAAGCGCATGCCCGGCCTCGTGGAGGAAGGCCTGGTAGTCGGACAGGCCGCCCTGCGCGCGCGTGATCAGGTGGACGACCTCCGGCGGATCGGCCGCGATCACGCAGGCCCGCGGATTCTTCTGCGGGCGGTCCTCGAGGTCGAGCCGGATGTTCGGGATCGCCTCGAGCTCGAACCCGAGCGAGCGCACGGTCTCGACGCAGATCTCGACGGAGCGATTCTTCGGGTACGTCGCCTCGAGCGGCGAGAGGCGGCGCAGCCAACGGACGTGCGCGCTCGAGGGGAGCTCGGCGCGCCCGGGGCCGAGCAGCCGCTCGAACCAGCGGTCGCGCAGCCGCGCATACTCGTCGGCGGCGGCGTCCGCCGCGTGCCGCAGCACGCTCTCCAGCTCGCGCAGCGAGATCTGCTTCTGCGCCTCGTTGCGCGCGATCGCGTCGCGTTCGCCGGAGAGTCCGCCCTCGAGCTCGTCGCGCGCGACGAGGAGCTCCCGACGGCTGTCGTTGAAGCTCGCAGCGAGCTCGCGCCACAGCTTCCCGAGCTCTTCCCGCTTCGCGTAGTCGGGCAGGACGGCGAGCATCGCCTCCGCCGAGTTCAGCGGCAGCTCTTCGCCGTCGAAGGTCAGCCGTGCCGCGAGGAGCGCGTTCTCGAGCTCGTCCTCGCGCCCGGCGAGCTCGGCGTCGACGATGCCCGATTCGCACGCCCGGCGCAGCCGGTAGAGCCGCTCCCGCTCGTCCTCGTCGGACGCGTCGGCCTCGGCCGCCCGCAGCACGTCGCGCTGCTCGCGCGTGAAGAGATGGGCGTGGCGCGCCACGATGGCGGCCTGCTCGGACGTCTCCTTCTCGCCGACCCGAACGGCACGGACCTCCTCCGCCGCTTCGGCGTAGTACGCCTCGTAGGCGTCTTCGAACTCCAGCGGGCTGCGGGCGGTGGTCGCGCTCATCGGTGGGCGTGAACCCCGGCGAGGGTTCGCACCGTGGAGAGTAGAGCCTCGAGCTCGAACGGCTTCGGGAGGACGGCGTCGGCTTCGGCGAGCTCGGGGTGCGTCACGTCGACCGAGCCCGTCACGAGCAGGACGGGGATCGGCGGCCGGCGCGCATGGCACTCCGCGACGAGAGGGTCGCTCCGCTCGCCCCGCAGGTGCACGTCGAGCACGACGACGTCGACGTGCTCCTCCTCGAGCGTCGCCCGCACTGTTGCCAGCGACTCCGCCTCGAGGACCTCGTGACCGTCGAGCTCGAGGTTGATCCGGCACAGCAGCCGGATCGACGGCTCGTCGTCGACGACGAGGACCCGAGCAGGCGCCGCATGCCCCCCGGTATCGCCCATCGCAGCGAGTGTAACGAGCAACCGGTCGGTCCGTAACCGCTCCGCCCAAGCGGTCGTTTACGCCTTTGAAATGAGAAGAGACTCGCTGCAGCCCCGTCGCGCCGATCTCGCCGACCTGCCCCAGCCGAGCCGGCGCTTCAGGCGACGGGCCTGGCTCGCGTTCCAGCGAGCCCTCGATCCGCTCGCGTCGCCGAAGGCGCTGCCGCCGCGGACTCCGTTCAGAAGGCTGCGCGGGCCGCCCGAAGCCGGCTGAGCGTCGTCTCGCGACCCAGCAGCTCGATGCTCTCGAACAGGCCCGGCGAGACCTTCGACCCGGTGATCGCGACCCGGATCGGCTGGAACGCCTGGCGCGGCTTGAGACCCAGCTCCTCCGCTTTCCCGCGCAGCGCCGACTCGATGGTCGCGGCCTCGAACGGCTCGAGTGACGCGAGTGCCTCCTCGGCCGCGGCGAGCATCGGCCCTCCGCCGTCGAGGTTCCCGGCGTCCGGCTCCACCTCACCGAAGAAGAAGCCCGCGAAGGCGGGGAACTCCGCGAGCCGCGAGATCTTCTCCTGCACGAGCGGCGCTGTCCGCGCGACGAGCTCGGCGTCCCAGTCGTAGCCGTTCTCGCCGAGCCACAGCACGAGCCGGTGGGCGAGCTCCTGCGGCGAGAGCGCACGCATGTACATGCCGTTCAGCCAGTCGAGCTTCGCGTAGTCGAACTGCGCAGAACTCGGGCTCACGCGGGTCAGCTCGAAGCGCCGCACGAGCTCCTCGCGGTCCATGATCGTCGTCTCGCCGTCCGGCGCCCAGCCGAGCAGCGCGAGGAAGTTGAGCAGCGCCTCGGGCAGGTAGCCGTCCCGGCGGAACTCGGCCACCGTGACGGCGCCGTGGCGCTTCGAGAGCTTCTTGCCGTCGGCGCCGGCGACGTTCGGCACGTGGGCGTAGACGGGGGGCTCGGCGCCGATCGCGCGGATGATGTTGATCTGCTTCGGCGTGTTCGAGATGTGGTCCTCGCCGCGGATGACGTGCGTGATGCCGTCCCAGACGTCCTCCAGCGGCGAGGCGAAGTTGTACGTCGGGCGGCCGTCCGAGCGGACGAGCACGAGGTCCTCGATCGTCTCGTTCGGGATCTCGACGCGGCCGCGGACGACGTCGTCCCAGCCGGTCGAGCCCTCGTCGGGCATGCGGAAGCGGATCGCGCCCTCGTCCTCGTACGCCTTGGCCTCGGCGACGAGCTGCTCGGCCACGCGGCGGCAGTCGTCGATCCGGTCGAGCTGGAAGGTGTGCGGGCCGTCCCAGTCGAGCCCGAGCCAGCGCAGCGACTCCTGGATGTGGTCGACCGCCTCGGCGACCTCCCGGGACGTGTCGGTGTTCTCGATCCGCAGCCGGAACTCGCCGCCCTCGTGGCGCGCGTAGAGCCAGTTGAAGAGCGCGGTCCGGACGTTGCCGATGTGGAGGAGCCCGGTCGGGCTCGGAGCCATGCGGACGCGGACGGGCATGCGGATAGCGTAGGCGCGGTGCCGGTGCGGACGCTGACGCTGCGGGATCTGAATCGCGCGACGCTCGCGCGTCAGCTGCTGCTCGAACGGCGGCGGATCGGCGTGGTCCCGGCCGTCGAGCGCCTCGCGGGGCTCCAGGCGCAGTGGGCGCCCGCTCCGTACGTCGGGCTCTGGACGCGGATCTCCGGATTCCGCCGCGAGGCTCTGGAGCGCGCCCTGCTGTCGCGCCGGATCGTGCGTGCGGTGCTCATGCGCGGGACGATCCATCTCGTCTCGCTCGCCGACTACGGCATCTTCGGAGCGGCGGTCGGCCTCCCGCCCTGGCTGCGGGCCGACGCTGCGGATCTGGGCGATCGGCTCCACGACGCGGTTCGCGAGTTCGGACGCGTACCGCGTACCCGAGCGGAGGTGATGGACTTCCTCGCGAGCGAGCACGCGGTCGATCTGCGAAGCGCGGAGGCCGCGTGGTACGCCGTCCGCACCCGCTCTCGTCTGACGCATGCGCCGGAGTCCGGCCTCTGGCGGCAGAAGGGCCTGACCCACTACGTCGCGATCGAGCACCCGGCGCCGAACCCTGCCACCGCGAGAGCAGAGCTCGTGCGCCGCTACCTCGGCGCATTCGGGCCCGCGACGCGGGCGGATGTCGCCGCCTGGAGCGGGCTTCGCGTCCGCGACGTCGAGCCCGCGCTCGAGGCGCTCGAGCCGTTGCGGCGCTTCCGGGACGAACAAGGGCGCGAGCTCTACGACCTGCCTCGCGCGCCGCTTCCCGGCGGCGACGCGCCGGCCCCGGTCCGCTTCCTGCCGCGCTTCGACAACCTCGTCCTCTCGCACAAGGATCGAACGCGAGTCCTGCCCGAGGACTACCGGCCGCTCGTGATCGACGGCGGCTGGGTCAGATCGACGTTCCTCGTCGACGGGCTGGTCGCCGGAGCCTGGGAAGTCGAGGGGGACCGCGTCCGACTCGAGCCGTTCGCGCCCCTGCCGCGCACGTGGCGCCGTGAGATCGAGGACGAGGGGGCGCGTCTGGAGGCCTGGCTCCGCTGATGCAGGTCGGCGCTCACATCTCCTCCGCCGGTGGGATCGACAAGGCCATCGACCGCGCGGTCGACCTCGGCGCCGACTCGGTGCAGGTCTTCACCCAGAGCCCGCGCACCTGGCGGCCGACGAACCACGACCCGGCGAGCTTCGAGCGTTTTCGCGAAAAGCGCGCGGAGGCCGGTATCGGCGGCGTCCTCTGCCACGCGCTCTACCTCTGCAACCTCGCGGCGCCCGACGAGGCCGTGTACGAGAAGTCGGTCCTGGCGCTGCGCAACACGATGGAGGTCGCCTGCGGCATCGGCGCCGACGGCGTCGTCTTCCACGTCGGCTCCCATCTCGGCAGCGGGCTCGAGGCGGGGCTAAAGCGCGTGCTCCCGGCCATGGACGCCGTACTCGAGCTCTGCTCCGACGAGACGTGGCTGCTGATGGAGAACTCCGCCGGCGCCGGCGGCACGATCGGCCGCTCGATCGACGAGCTCGCGACGCTGCACGAGCGGCTCGACCGGCATCCGCGCCTCGGCATCTGCCTCGACTCCTGCCACCTCTGGGTGTCGGGAGTCGACGTGACCGACCCGGAGGCGCTCGACGCCTGCCTCGAGGAGGTCGACTCGGCGATCGGCCTCGACCGGCTGCGCGCGCTGCACGTCAACGACGCGGCAGCGCCCTTCGCCTCGAACCGCGACCGGCACGCGAACATCCTCGAAGGCGAGCTCGGCGAGAAGCTGGGCGTGTTTCTCTCCAACTCCAGGCTGCAGGGGCTGCCCGCAGTCCTCGAGACCGCAGGCCCCGAGAACCGCGGCCCGGACGCGAACGAGATCCGCAAGGCGAAGGACTTGCGGGCGCGCTGGCTGATGTGACCCTTCGGGCCACGTCCGGAACCTGGTTCCGGCCACGCCTGGTTCCGGCCACGCCCGCTCGCAACGTGTCCGATCGGGACAAAGGGCTGCACATCGCGGAAATCGGTGTGGACGATCGGGACATGGCCGGAACCTGGTTCCGGCCGTGTACGTTCGAGGCGTGTCCGCTGCGCAGTATCGCTGGGTCGTGCTCGCGGCGGGGACTCTCGCGCAGGCGAGCTTCTCGGCCTCCTCGGTCGGTCTGCCCGCGCTCGGGCCGGCGCTGAAGTCGCACTACGGATTGACGCTCGGCGAGACCGGCGTCGTGCTCGCGGGGATCGGGATCGGGATGCTGTTCACACTCCTGCCGTGGGGGCTCGTCGCCGACCGCGTCGACGAGCGCTGGGTGATCGCGACGGGACTGACCGGCGCTGCGGCGCTGCTCGTCGTCGCGTCCACGACGCACAGCTTCGCGACGGTCACCGGAACGCTCGTCGGTGCCGGCGCGCTCGGCGCGAGCGTCAACGCCGCGAGCGGCCGGGCGATCATGGCCTGGTTCCCTGCGACCGAGCTGGGGCTCGCGCTCGGCATCCGGCAGACGGCGATCCCGATCGGCGCGGCGATCGGCGCCGGGTTTCTCCCCCTGCTCGCCTCGGCCGGTGGCACGCGGCTCGCCTTCGTCTTCCTCGGAGCCGCCTGCGCGACCGGAGCCGTCATCGCCGCCGTCTTCATTCGCGCCGGCGCGCCCGAGGAGCCGGAGCTCGGCGACGTCTCGGGCCCCGTCCGTGACCCCCGAATGTGGCTGCTCGGCACCTCGACCGGCCTCTACCTCGTCGCCCAGATCGCGATCATCAGCTACGTCGTCCTCTTCCTCCACGAGCACCGCGGCGTCTCGACCCATGCCGCAGCGCTCGTGCTCGTTGCGATCTACGTGCTGGCGGTGGGCGCGCGCATCGGCTCCGGGACGATCTCGGACCGGCTCGGCAACCGTCTGCGGCCGCTGCGGACGATCGGCGTCGCCCTCACGATCTTTACGGCGGGCGTGGCCGCCGCCACCGACGCGCCGCTGGCCGTGCTCGTCCCGCTCTTCGTCGTCGCCGGGATGCTGAGCATGGCCTGGAACGGCCTCGCATACGCCGCAGCCGCCGAGGCGGCGGGCTCGGCGCGCACCGGCGCCGCGCTCGGCTTCCAGCAGACGCTCCTCGGCGTCGTGGTCGCGGGCGCTCCACCCGCGATCGCGGCCGTCGCGGAGCACAGCTGGCGCCTCGCGTTCATCCTCGCCGCGATCGCCCCGGCTCTCGGCGTGCTGCTGCTGCGGACGTTCCGGGAGCCGGCTAGAGGTCGGCCACCCGCGCGAAGACCCGGAACGTCGGCGAGCCTGCCGGCAGCTCGGCGAACTCCGGATTGAGGCAGCCGAGCTCGCCCTCCCGCTGCGCGAACGTCGACTGCACCGCGGCGTCGCACATCGGCAGCGGCCGGCGCAGCGCGCGCACGGCGCCGAAGCCCTCGCGGCTGCGCTCGGCGGCGGCGAGCAGCTCGACGTCGATCTCGGCCTCGTAGACGTTCTGCAGGCAGCCCATGTACGTGTGGCCGTGCTCCTCGTACGCGTAGACGAACGGACACGACCGCTCGAGACAGGCCGCCGGGTAGACGACCTTCTCGCAGTGCACCTCGCAGCGCCGGCATTCCGTCTCGTCCTGCGGGTGCAGGGGGAGCGGCGGGGCGGCCTGCTTCGGTGTCATGATCGCATTTTCGGAGCGAAGCACGGGCTGCGCAAGACTTGACAGACCAGCCGAGTCGAGCTAGGCGCCGCGGTGAGATCGGTCATGCGCACCCGCCTCTCATGCCCGCTCGGCCGCTCTTTAGGCTTGCCCGATGGTCCGCACGCTCCTCTGGGCGTCCCTCGGTCTCGCTCCCGTCACGATCCTCGTCGACAAGCTGACCGGCGCGGGTCATGTCGCGCTCTTCGTGCTCGCCGCCGTGGCGCTCATCCCGCTCGCCTGGCTGATCGGCGAGGCGACGGAGCACGCGGCCGAGCACACCGGCCCCGGCATCGGCGGCTTCCTCAACGCGAGCTTCGGCAACGCCCCGGAGCTCATCGTCGCCCTCTTCGCCGTCGGCGCGAACCTCCCCGTCGTCGTGCGCGGCTCGCTCTCGGGCAGCGTGATCTCGAACCTCCTGCTCGTCTACGGCGTCACCCAGGTGGCAGGCCCCGACGGAGCGCGGATCGACCGCCGCTCGCTGCTCGTGCAGCTCGGCCTGGTCGGCGCCGCGGTCGTCGCGTTCGTCGTCCCGACCACGATCGGCTACACCGGCCGATCGGAACGTCACGCGGTGGTCGTCGCCTCGATCCCGGTTGCGATCGTGCTGCTGCTCGGCTATCTCGCCGTGGTCGGGCCCAACCTGCTCCGGCACCGGGAGGACTCGCGAGAGCGCGAGCCGGGCGAGGGCGCGTGGTCGCTGACTACAGCGCTCGCGGCGCTCGCTCTGGCGACCGGCGCGACGGCCTGGGTCAGCGAGATCCTCGTCGGCTCGCTGGCCTCGTTCGCCACCGCGGTCGGCCTGAGCCAGTTCTTCATCGCGGTCGTGATCGTGGCGATCGTAGGCAACGCGGCCGAGCACGGCGGCGCGATCCTCATCGCCCGCAACGGGAAGATGCGGCTAGCGACGGAGATCGCGATCTCTTCGAGCGCGCAGGTCGCGCTGCTCGTGATCCCGGTCGTGACGCTCCTCTCGCTGCTCTTCTCGCACCAACTCGCGCTCGCCTTCCGCTGGACGGAGGTAGTCGCGATGGCGGGCGCCGCGATCGTCGTCGCCGCGACCGTCTGGGACGGTCGTTCGCACCGGAGGGAAGGCATGCTCCTCGTCGCGGCGTACGCCGCAGCGGTGCTCGGCTTCCTCTTCGGAGGCGGCCGGTGACGATGCGTGAACGTCCGCCGCGCAGCGCGCGCCTTTCGTCTACCTTGGGGGGCCATGGCCGTGAGGGAGCAGCCGCAAGGCGGCGTTACCGTGCCCGCAGATGCCGCCGTCGAGGCGCGCGGGCTGCAGCGCGTCTACGGCGAGGGAACGACCGCGGTCGAGGCGCTCCGCGGCGTCGACATCGACGTCAAGGCCGGCGAGCTCGTGGCGGTGATGGGCCCGTCCGGTTCCGGCAAGTCGACGCTGATGCACATCCTCGCCGGCCTCGACAAGCCCACCTCCGGGACGGTGACGATCGCCGGCACGGAGATCACCGGCCTCGACGACGCCCATCTCACGCGGCTCCGGCGCAAGCACATCGGATTCGTCTTCCAGTTCTTCAACCTCCTGCCGATGCTCGACGCCGAGGAAAACGTCCTCCTGCCGCTCTCGATCGCGGGCGAGAAGCCCGACCGCGCGTGGCTCGACGAGCTGCTCACGAAGATGGGCCTCGACAAGCGGCGCGAACACCGGCCGTCGGAGCTCTCCGGCGGCGAGCAGCAGCGCGTCGCGATCGCGCGCTCGCTCGTCTCCCGCCCGACGATCCTGTTCGCGGACGAGCCGACCGGCAACCTCGACTCGAAGACCGGCGGCGAGATCCTCGACCTGATCCGCGACTCGGTGGACTCGTACGGCCAGACCACCGTCATGGTCACGCACGAGCCGCGCGCGGCCTCGACCGCCGACCGGATCCTCTTCCTCTCGGACGGGCTGATCGTGAAGGAGCTGCACGAGGGCACCGCTGCGGACGTTCTCGCAGTGATGAGCGGCCTGCACTGATGCTGCTCGTCGCGTTCAAGGGGCTCGCCGGCCGGAAGCTGCGCGCCGCCCTGACGGCGGTCGCGATCGTGCTGGGCGTCGCGATGATCAGCGGCACCTACGTCCTGACGGACACGATCAAGGCCGCCTTCAGCACGGTCTTCTCCACGGTCTACGCGAAGACCGACGCCGTCGTCACCGGCAAGGTCGCGTTCGGGAACGACAGCAACAGCAACAACCTGCCGCCCTCCTTTCCCGAGTCGCTGCTCGGCAAGGTGCGGAACCTGCCGGGCGTCGCGGAGGCCGACGGGGGAATCAGCGACCTCGCGCATCTCGTGGGGCGCAACGGCAAGGTGATCTCCGGGCACGGCGCGCCGAGCCTCGCGTTCAGCGTCCACGCACGCGGCGACCAGCGCTTCAACCCACTCACGCTCGTGTCGGGGACGTGGCCGGTCGGCCCGCACCAGGTCGGGATCGACGAGCACACGGCGAGCAGCCAGAACTACCGGGTCGGCCAGTCGATCGGGGTGATCGCGAACGGGCCGGTGACGCAGTACCGGATCGCCGCGATCGTCAAGATCGGCGGCGTCTCGTCGCTCGGCGGCGCGACGATGGCCATCTTCGACTTCCCGACGGCGCAGCGGATCTTCCACAAGGAAGGGAAGCTCGACTCGATCGACATCGCCGCCAAGCACGGCACGAGCCCCGCCCAGCTCGTCGACGAGATCAAGCCGATCCTGCCGCCGACCGCCGAGGTGCGGACGCGGCAGGGCCAGGTGAAGCAGGCCACGAAGGACACGAACGGCTTCCTCTCGATCATCAACGACTTCCTGCTCGCGTTCGGCGGCGTGGCCCTCTTCGTCGGCACGTTCGTGATCGCGAACACGCTCGGCATCACGATCGCCCAGCGGACGCGGGAGCTCGCGACCTTGCGGACGCTCGGCGCGAACCGCCGCCAGGTGCTCATGTCCGTGCTCCTCGAGGCGCTCGTCATCGGCGTCGTCGCCTCGGTCTCGGGCCTCTTCCTCGGGCTCGCGCTCGCGAAGGGACTGAATGCGCTCTTCGTCTCGTTCGGGATCAACCTCCCGCAGGCGGGCACCGTGTTCGCGACCCGCACGATCCTCGTCGCGCTGCTCGTCGGGATCTTCGTCACGTTGCTCGCCGCGCTTCGGCCCGCGATCCGTGCCACCCGCGTGCCTCCGATCTCGGCGGTGCGCGAAGGTGCTGTGCTGCCGGTCTCGCGGTTCGCCCGCTTCAGCGCGCAGGCCGCGCTGCTCACGATCGGCGCAGCGGTGGCGCTCATGCTCGTCGGCCTCTTCGTCGGCGGCCTCACGACGACCCAGCGCCTGCTGGCGCTCGGCGTCGGCGCGGCCGCCGTGTTCCTCGGCGTGGCGATGCTCGCGAAGACGCTCGTCCCACCGCTCGCGCGCATCCTCGGCTGGCCGGCGACGCGGATCGGGGGAGCGTCGGGCGAGCTCGCGCGCGGCAACGCGATGCGGAACCCGCAGCGCACCGCGTCGACGGCGTCGGCGTTGATGATCGGGCTCGCGCTCGTCACGCTCGTCTCGGTTCTCGCCTCGGGCCTCAAGACGACCTTCAACAACGCAGTCAACTCGGTCTTCAAGGGCGACTACGCGCTGACGGCGACCGACAACTTCTCACCGATCTCGATCGCCTCCGAGAAGGCCCTCAAGAACATCCCCGGCGCCCGCGTCGTCTCGGGCGTCCGGGCCGGCGACGGCAAGGCATTCGGCCACCGGATCGGCGTCACGGGTGTCTCCGCGGACATCGCGAAGGTGATCGTCGTCAAGTGGCAGGAGGGCTCGCAGGCGACACCGGGCGAGCTCGGCCGGAACGGGGCGTTCGTGTCGAAGAGCTACGCGAAGAGTCACCACCTGTCGGTGGGCTCACTGCTCGCCGTCGAAGTCCCGTCCGGGAAGACGCTGCATCTCGTGCTACGCGGGATCTTCGCGCCACCGAAGGGCGGCTCGCCGTACGGCGACGTCACGATCTCGACGCAGCGGTTCGACGCGGAGTACCAGAACCCGCAGAACGTCTTCGCGTTCGTCGACATGGCCGGCGGCGTCACCGCCGCCAACACCGCGAAGCTGACGAACGCCCTGAAGGCGTACCCCGACGCGAAGATCGCCACCTCCAGCGAGTTCAAGAAGAACCAGGAGTCCGCGATCAACACGCTCCTCAACCTGCTCTACGTGCTGCTCTCGCTCTCGATCGTGATCAGCCTCTTCGGCATCGTGAACACGCTCGTCCTGACCGTGTTCGAGCGCACGCGCGAGCTCGGCATGCTCCGCGCGATCGGGATGACGCGGCGGCAGGTACGGCGGATGATCCGGCACGAGAGCATCGTCACCGCCCTGATCGGGGCCGCGCTCGGGATCCCGGTCGGCGTGGTGCTCGCGCTCATGGTCGGGAAGGCGATCAAGTACCCGGCCTTCACGATCCCCGTCGGGACGCTCGTGGTCTTCGTGATCGCGGCGATCGTCGCCGGGTTGCTCGCCGCGATCTTCCCTGCCCGCCGCGCCGGGAAGCTCAACGTCCTCGAGGCGCTGCAGTACGAATAGGGTCGGGGCGAAGAGCTTCGCTCTTCGCCCCGGTTTTGAAGGA
>DASUHE010000035.1:0-15699 GCA_036273695.1 Gaiellaceae bacterium | reverse complement strand
AGTCGGCCAGCTCGTCGACGGCGAGGCACTCGGGCGCGGGGACGCCGCGGGCGAACGAGATCATGCTTCGAGACTAGCGGCGAGCCCGGAGCGTGGCTATCTGAGCCGCGAGGCGACCATCTGCGCGACCTCGGTCGGCGTCGTGCCGACCTCGATCCCGCGTGCCTCGAGCGCTTCCTTCTTGCCCTGAGCCGTCCCCGAGGAGCCGGAGATGATCGCGCCGGCGTGGCCCATCGTCTTGCCGGGCGGCGCCGAGAAGCCCGCGATGTAGGCGAGCACCGGCTTCGTCACGTGCTCGGCGACGTAGGCGGCGGCCTTCTCCTCCTCGTCGCCGCCGATCTCACCGACGAGGACGATGAGCTCGGTCTGCGGGTCCGCTTCGAACTTCTCGATCACGTCGACGAAGGACGAGCCCACCACCGGGTCGCCGCCGATGCCGACGATGGTCGAGTTGCCGAGCCCGAGCTGCGTGAGCTCGTGGCCGATCTGGTACGTGAGCGTCCCCGAGCGCGAGACGAGCCCGACGCCCCCCTCGCTGAAGATCTCGGCCGGGATGATCCCCGCGTTCGCCTTGCCCGGCGACAGGACGCCGGGGCAGTTCGGGCCGATCATCGTCGTGCCCTTGCCGCGGAAGTACGTGTAGGCGCGCAGCATGTCGTGCGCGGGAATGTGCTCGGTGATGCAGATCACGGTGCCGATGCCGGCATCAACGGCCTCGTAGATCGCGTCGACGGCGAACCGGGCCGGAACGAAGATGAGCGACGTGTTCGCGCCCGCCTCGTCGACCGCGGCGGCGACCGTGTCGAAGATCGGGACGCCCTCGACGTCCTGGCCGCCCTTGCCGGGCGTGACGCCCGCGACGAGGTTCGTGCCGTACGCGCGGTTGCGGAGACCGTGGAAACGGCCTTCCGAGCCGGTGAGACCGGCGACGACGAGACGTGTCTCGTGGTCGAGGATGATCGCCACTAGCCTTTCACTCCCTTGAGCACCACGGTCGGCAGCTCGAGCCGGCCGTCGTGCACCCGGCCGTCCAACAGCTCCCGGATGCGCGGTCGGGCGTCCGCCGGCGTCTCCGTGCGGTCGAGCCAGTCCTCGAAGCTCGTGTCGCGCACCATGCACGCCTCGTCGGCGACGCGGAGCCCGGCGAGCTCGAAGAAGCTGTGCCACTCGGGGACGCCGTAGTTGCGCACGTGGCTCGGATCGCGCAGCCGGTCAGCCTGCTCGGCCGACTCGCTCGTGAACGTGTTGTCGCAGATCACGACCCGGTCGCGCGCGACGCGCGCCATCTCCTTCACGGCGGCGAGCACGTCCGGGAAGTGGTGCGCGGCGATGCGGCAGGCGACGGCGTCGAAGCTCGAGTCGGCGAACGGGAGATGATCGGCCGGCGCGATCGCGTCCGGCTCCATCCCTGGCGCCGCGTCGACGGTGACGACTGTCGCGCCCGCTTCGCGCAGCCGCCGGGCCACGTGGCCGCCGCCGGTGGCGACGTCGAGCACGTTCACGCCCGGGCCCGGCTCGCACCACGCGACGACGAGGTCGAGATCGTCGCCCGAGGCGTGCGTCGGGCTCTCGCGGTACGCCTGCGCGCGGTCGCTCCAGAGATCCGTCACGCCGCCAGCTCCACCGCGCGCCGTGCTCCGTCGAGCATCGTCGCCTCGGGATGGATGTTCTCGCGGCCGGCGTCGGCGAGGATCTGCCGGCCCTCCTCGGCGTTCGTCCCGTCGAGCCGGACGACGATCGGGTACTTCGACATGTCGAGCCGCTCGAGCGCCGCGAGGATCCCGCGTGCCACCTCGTCGCAGCGCGTGATCCCGCCGAAGATGTTGAAGAAGATCGAGCGCACCTGCTCGTCGCGCGTGATCACCTCGAGCGCGTCGACGACACCCTCCGCGCTGCCGCCGCCGCCGAGGTCGCAGAAGTTCGCCGGCCGGCCGCCTGCGTGAGCGACCACGTCCACCGTGGACATGCCGAGACCGGCGCCGTTGGCGAGCACGCCGACGTCCCCGTCGAGCTTCACGTACGTGACGTGCCTCTCGCGCGCGAAGGTCTCGATCGGGTCGGCCGCAGTCGGGTCGCGCCATTCGGCCACGTCGGGATGGCGGAAGAGGCCGCTGTCGTCGACGGTGAACTTCGAGTCGAGCGCCTTCACCTCGCCGTCGGGCGTGACGATGAGCGGGTTGATCTCGCAAAGCATCGCGTCGAACTCCACGAACGCGCGGTAGAGCTTCTCGACGATGGCCGCGATCTGCTTCTGCTCGGACGGATCCGCGACGCCGCCGCCGTAGACGAGCCGGCGCGCGACCCAGGGCTGGAATCCTTCGAGCGGATCGACGTGGAGGCGGACGAGCGCGTCGGGGTTCTCCTCCGCGACCTGCTCGATCTCGACGCCGCCCTGCGTCGTGAACATGAAGAGCGGCTGCTTCGCGCCGCGGTCGAACGTGACGGAGAGGTAGTACTCGCGCTCGATGTCCGAGGCCTGCTCGATCCAGAGCGTGCGGACGACGTGGCCGTTGATGTCGAGCCCGAGGATGTCGCGGGCCTTCGCCTCCGCGTCCCCCGCGTCGTCGGCGAGCTTGACGCCGCCGGCCTTGCCCCTGCCGCCGGTCAGCACCTGCGCCTTGACGACGACGGGGCCGCCCAGCTCCTCGGCAGCGTGGCGCGCTTCCTCCGGCGTAGTGGCGAGACGTCCTGCCGAGACAGGGATCCCGACGCGCCGGAAGAGATCCTTGCCCTGGTACTCGTAGAGGTCCACCGGCGCCGGACACTAACGATGCGACGCCGGTGGACCGCGCAGTTCAGTCCTGCAGCCGCCCTTTAGGGACAGCCGTAGATGCCACAGGTCGTCGTGCTCGGGTTGGTGGTCGTCGTTCCACCACCGGCCGGAGGCGCGGCCTTGATGGCCTTGCCGGCCGACGAGACGACGAACCACTTGCCGCCGAAGAAGTTCAGGCCCTGTCCGGAAATCTGCCCGGCGCCGTGGTCGAGCTTGAAGAGGTAGAGCGGGTGACCCTTGTACGCCACCTGCGCCTTGCCGTTCTTCCGCTTCGTCGTGCCCAGCAGCCCGGCCTTGACACCTGCGCCGGCGCGCACGGCCCCCTTCTTCATCAGCGGCGGCCAGTTGGTGGCGCACTTGCCGTAGCAGGAGCTCTTCCCGTGCTTGTCCGCCATGAAGAGATAGAGCGTCCGGCCCGAGCTCGTCGCGAGCACCTTGCCGAGCTTCGTCTTGTGGAGCGTGACGCGTCCGGCGGTCGTCTGGCTCGCCGACAGCGAGCCGGCGCTTCGATGTGTGACAGCGGCCGCCGCAGCGACGCCGGCGGCCGCGAGGGCGATCGCGAGGGCAGCGGCCAGGATCGTTTTCTTGTGCATCTTCCTCCTCCTACTGGGGTCGGCTGTATCTACGCGCCCCAGCGGGCCGCGGTTTGCGCGCGGCTAGCCGGCGTCGATGGTGCAGACGACCTGGCCCGTGGTCACGGGCTGGCCGGGCTCGACCGACAGGCTCTGGACGACGCCCGCGCGATGTGCGTGCACCTCGTTCTCCATCTTCATCGCCTCGACGACGCAGATCACCTGCCCCGCCTCCACCTCGTCGCCGTCGGCCACCGGTACGGCGAGGACGGTGCCCTGCATCGGCGAGATGACCGCGTCGCTCCCGCCCGCGCCGGCGCCACCCCGGCGCACCCGCTCACGACGCCGCCGCGAGAGCGCCCGCCAGCCGGGCTCGGGCTCGGAGAGGCGCACCTCGAACCGCCTGCCGTCGACCTCGACGGTCCGCGCCCGCTCCATCGTCCGGACGGGACCTGTCGTTCCTTGTAACAGACTGTTACTTGGAGGGGCGACGGGCGGGTCAGCGGCAAGCTCTGCGACCGTGGCGGCGAGCTCCTCGGACTCGACCACGCCGTGGCACGTCTCGCCCGCGACGAAGCACGGGTGCTCGAGGAGCGCCCTGTGGAAGCCGATCAGCGTCGTCGGCCCCTCGATCCAGAACTCGCCGAGCGCGCGCAGCATCCGCCGCCTCGCGTGCTCACGGTCGACGCCGTGCACGATCAACTTCGCGACCATCGGGTCGTAGGAGCCGGAGACCTCGTAGCCGGCCGCAACGCCCGAGTCGACCCGCACCCCCGGCCCCGCCGGCTCGCGGTAGCCGGTCACGAGCGCCGGCGCCGGCAGAAAGCCGCGCGCGGCGTCCTCGGCGTTGATCCGGCATTCGATCGCGTGACCGCCCAGCTCGACGTCCTCCTGCCGCACCGAGAGCCGCTCGCCGAGCGCCACGAGGATCTGCTCGCGGACGAGATCGAGCCCGGTGACCATCTCGGTGACGGTGTGCTCGACCTGGATGCGTGTGTTCATCTCCATGAAGAAGTAGTCGCCGTCAGAGGTGAGGAGGCCCTCGATCGTGCCGGCGGAGCGGTAGCCGCACGCACGGGCCGCCTCGACCCCGATCGAGCCGATTCGCTGCCGCAGCTCGCCGTCGACCGCGGGCGACGGCGTCTCCTCGATCAGCTTCTGGTGGCGGCGCTGGATCGTGCAGTCGCGCTCGCCGAGATGGATGACGTTGCCGTGCGAATCGGCGAGCACCTGCACCTCGACGTGGCGGGGGTCGACGATGAGCTTCTCGACGTACACGTCCGGGTTCGCGAAGTACGACTGGCCCTGCCGCCGCGCCCGCTCGAAGGCCTGCCCGGCCTGCGCCGGGTCGTGCACCTCCTCCATGCCCTTGCCGCCTCCGCCGGCCGCCGCCTTGATCAGGAGCGGATAGCCGATGTCCTCGCCGAGCGCGAGCAACTCCTCGACCGTGGACACGGGATCGGTCGTGCCGGGGATGATCGGGACGCCTGCGCTCTGCATCGCGGCGCGGGCGGCGGTCTTCGATCCCATCAGCTCGATCGCTGCCGGCGGCGGCCCGATCCAGACGAGCCCAGCGTCCTCGACCGCCCGCGCGAACGCCGCGTTCTCGGCGAGGAAGCCGTAGCCGGGATGAATCGCCTGCGCTCCCGCGCGCTGCGCGGCGTCGAGGATCCGGTCGACCGCGAGGTAGCTCTCGGCGGCGGGAGTCGGGCCGAGGAGGAAGGCCTCGTCGGCGTAGGCGACGTGCAACGCGGCGCGGTCGCTCTCCGAATAGACGCCGACCGCCCCGACGCCGAGCTCGCGCAGCGTCCGGAAGACGCGGATCGCGATCTCCCCTCGATTGGCGACGAGAACCTTGTCGAACATCTCCGGCCCGTATTCTCCACCTGGAATGACCGCGGCCGACCAGCTCACCGTCGCGCGCGCAGCCTCCGTCCCCGTCGTCGTCGTGCTCTATGCCTGGAGCTTCTCGGGCCACGACTACTGGGCGACCGCCGTTTTCTGCGTCGCGATGACGACCGACTGGCTCGACGGGAGGCTCGCCCGCCGGTCGGGCCGTTCGTCGTCGGTGGGCTCGCTGCTCGACCCGATCGCGGACAAGGTGCTCGTGCTCGCCGCGCTCGTGATGTTGATCGAACAGGGCGTCGTCCCGGCCTGGATGGTCGCGGCGATCGTCGTGCGCGAGGTGCTGATCACGGGCCTGCGCCAGGCGGCCATCGAGCGTGGAGTCGTCCTGGCGGCACGCGACCTGGGGAAGTTGAAGACGTGGGCTCAGGCGGTCGCCGCCGCCGTCGCCGGGTTCGCGGCCGCGGGAGCCTGGACCGACCGCGCGGCGTGGTGGACGCTGCTCGTAGCCGTCATCCTCACCTGGCTGTCGGGCCTCGACTACGCGCGCAGCGCGCCGCGGCTGCTCAACCGCGCCGCGCAACCGGACTAGCTCGGCCGGTCAGGCCGCCGCGCGGTGCGTCTCACACCATTCGTCGAAGCGAGCCCACGCGCGCAGGTATTCGCGGAGGGCATAGAACCCCTCCTCGACCTCAGCCCGCACGGCCCAATGGCAATGGCCGCAGTAGCCCTGATCGTCGACGGCCGGAGCCTCGCCGCAGCGGATGCACTCGTCCCACATGTCGTGGGAACGGCCGGCGCGCCGCTCCGGTTACGGCTCCCCGTCTTCGCGGCCGGGTAGCACCGACGCACCCCACGCGGAGACGGCGGGCCGTTCGGCCTCCTCGGCCGCGAGCGCCGCGAGAATGGCTTTTCGCTCGGCCTCGTCCGGCTCCGGCGTGATCTCGTACGACACCACCACAACGAGGGTAATGGCTCCGTAGGTCTCGGCCGATGGGGGAAGCATGGGTCAGCGTCTCGCCATGCTTGCGGCCGCCTGCGCTGTCGCCGTCATCTCGACCGCTGCGGCGGCCGGGTCCGCCGGCAAGGTCCCGAATTGGGCGGCTCCGCAGATCGCCACCGTCGTCTCGCACAAGCTGATGGAGGCGAAGAGCGTGCGCAAGTTCCGCCCGAACGCGGCTCTCACGCGGCAGGCGCTCTCGGATCTCGCCGCGGGTCTCAAACAGGAGCTCGGATCTCCCGTTCCGCCCGTCGACCCGGGCACCACCACGACCACCACGACCACCACCTCGACGACGACGGGCTCGACGACGACCACGACCACCCCTGCCACGACGGTCGCCAACCCGACCTCGCCGGAGACGATGGCCCAGCTCGATCGCGGCCTCGTCCAGGCGATCGGCCTCGGGAAGGCGGCGAAGCAGTTCGCCGAGGGCGCGCGCGCGGCAGGTCTCACGGTGCCGGGGCGCTTCGGCTTCGAGGTCGTCGCCAGGCTGCTCGGCCTGCGCCTCAACCATCCGGCGGCGCAGGACTTCCTCGAGTTGCGGCCGCAGGATCCGGCCACGCGCGCCGAAGCCGCCTACTCGGCCGCGCAGATCCTCGACCTCGGCCTGCTCGACGACAGCTGGCAGATCGCCGAGGTGAAGAGCCTGGCCGCCACCTTTGCGCTCCCGACGCTCAACGCCTGGCAGCGCCAGATTCTCAGCGTCGCCTTCTCGAAGATCGGGATGCCGTATGTCTGGGGCGGCACGAACGACAACACCGAGGTCGACTTCGGCGTCACCGCGCGCGGCGGCTACGACTGCTCGGGCTTCGTCTGGCGCGTCTTCAAGCTCCAGAGCTACGCCGACGAAGGCGCCCTCGCCTCGACGATCGAGGGCCGGACGACGTACGCGATGAGCGTCGAAGTCCAGAAGTCGAAGCGGATCTCCATCAAGAAGCTCCAGCCCGCGGACGTGATCTTCTTCGGCACGAAGGGCCCGCACTCGAGCGGCCCGCAGGTGTTCCACACGGCGATCTACGTCGGAAGCGGCTGGTTCATCCAGTCCTCCGACGAGGGCGTCGCCCTCGCTCAGCTCAGCGGTTGGTACAAGAAGCGGTTCGCGTGGGGCCGCCGGCCGCTGCACGAAGCCGGCCTGGAATAGCCCTCAAAAGCGTCACGAGGGGCTGCAATTACCCCTTTTGGTAAGCCTGCTACCTCCATCGGGTGATTCCCGGCTGGGGGCGCCGCACGCACAATTTTCCCGTCTGGCGTCCTTCGATCCGCGTCCCCTGGAGGCACAATGCTCGAGTGGAAGTTTCGCCTCGTGATTCTCCTGGCCTTCGCCGGCGTCATCGCCGCCGCGTCCGGGAGTCTCCTCGGCAATCTGCTCTGCGCGCTCAACTACGGCTGGTAAGCCGGGGCTCGATACCTCGTAGGGGAGGAATCGATGGCGGTTGACCAGCAGCAGGCTGCCGAGTCGACGGCCTCGGCTGGAACCCCGACCAAGGTTTTGGCGGTGGTGGCGCCCGTGATCCTGGCGGGCGCCGCCGCCGTCGGCTTCGCCCTCTTCCGTTACGCCGACGCGCCGCGCTCGGCGTCCGACCTCGCGGCGCTCTTCGGCCTTCTCGCGAGCATGGCGCTCGCCGAGCGCTTTCCCGTACCGGTGGAGGGAATGGGCGCCGGCGGAGTCACGCTCGGCTTCGTCTTCTCCGTCTCGGCGATCATCCTGCTCGGCTGGCCCGCCGGTGTGCTCGTCGCCGCGGGCGGCCCGACCTTCACGCATCTCCTGCAGCGCCGCCCGCTGCTGAGGGTCGCCTACAACGGCGCGATGTTCGCGCTCTCGGCCCTCGCGGCGGGGCTCACCGTCGAGCATGTGCACGGGAGCTCCGTCGGGCTCCTCGTGGCGCGTGTCGTGCTGTGCGGGTTCATCTACTACTGGGTCGTCAACCTGATCCTGATCAGCGCGGTCCTGTCGGCCGACTCCGGCCGCTCCTTCTTCACGATCGCGCGGGAGAACATCGCGCAGACGACGGCGCCGTTCGCGTTCATGGCCTCGGCGGCCCTGACGCTGATCGTCCTCTGGCAGCGCGAGCCCGCGCTGTCGATCGCACTCGTCGGGCCGCTGCTCGCGATCGCCCTCTACCAGCGGTCGACGTTCAAGGCGATCCGGGCCATGAGGCTCGCGTTGACCGACCCGCTGACCGGGCTCGGCAACCACCGCAGCTTCCACGAGCGCCTCCAGCGCGAGCTCGTCGACGCGGAGGTCAAGGGCACGTCGGTGGCGCTGTGCCTCGTCGACTTCGACGATCTGAAGAGCGTCAACGACCGGTTCGGACATCCCGTCGGCGATCTCGTGCTCGGCCAGGTGGCGTCTCGCCTGCGGCAGGGCGGCGAATCGTTCCGGCTCGGCGGGGACGAGTTCGCCGTGCTCCTCCCCCGCCAGGACGAGCGGCAGGCGACAGCGGTGGCGCGCTCGATCGTGGAGCGAGTCGCCGCGCTCGACGTCGAGGGCGTCGGCCCCGTGACGGTGAGCGCCGGCGTCGCGACCTACCCGACGCACGGCACGAGCCGCGACGAGCTGATCCGCCTCGCGGACAGCGCGCTGTACTGGGCGAAGAAGGACGGCAAGAACCGCGTGCGCGCCTACGCGGCCGAGTCGATCCTCCGCGCCAGTCTCGGGCAGCTCGCGGAGACGCCGGATCGCGCCGCGCAGTACCGGGCTGCAGAGAGTCTCGCGAAGGCCGTCGACGAGCGGGATGCGTACACCGGCAGCCACTCGCAGCGGGTGGGCGACTACTCCGCCCGGATCGCGCGCCGCCTCGGCGCCGACGAGCCCGCGATCGAGCTGACCCGCCTCGCGGGCAATCTCCACGACCTCGGCAAGCTCGCGATCCCCGAGGATGTCCTGCGCAAGCCGAGCTCGCTGAGCGAGGCCGAGCGACTGATGCTCGAGCGCCACCCGCAGATCGGCTTCCGGATGCTCGAGAGCCTCGGCGTGCAGCCGGTCGCGGAGTGGGTTCTCCACCATCACGAGCGGTGGGACGGCGCCGGCTATCCGAACCGCCTCGCGGGCGACGAGATCCCGCTCGGCGCGCGGATCATCTTCGTCGCCGACGCGTACGACGCGATGACCTCGGACCGCGCCTACCGGCAGGCGATGGCGCAACGCGACGCGCTCGCCGAGCTCGAGCGGTGTGCCGGCACGCAGTTCGATCCGGCGGTCGTGAGCGCGCTCGCCGAGGAGTTGCGCACCGCCTCCGAGACCGACGCAGTTCTCGCGTCGTGAACCACCTCGCCCTCGCGGTTTCCGACCGACGCGCTAGGCGATCTCTTCGATGAGCTCGATCAGCTCGTCGCGGCGGTAGCCCTGCTGCCGCGCGAAACGGACGAGCTCGCGGGCCCGCGCGATGACGGCGCCCTTCTCCGGCGTGCCGGCGACGGTGACTCCTCGACCGCGCCGGAACTCGAGCAGCCCCTCGTCGCGCAGGAGGCGCAGGGAGCGGAGGACGGTGTTCGTGTTGACGTCGAGGACCGCCGCGAGGTCGCGGGCGGGCGGTAGCCGCTCGCCCGGCTTGGCCTCCCCGTCGGCGATCGCACGCCGAATTTCGGCGGCGACCTGTTCGAAGAGCTCGGTCGGTTCCTGCCGATCGATCTTGACCTTGAGCATCGTGCTGTTCATACTATCACTAAATGATCGCCCCACCAAGGCCGCCGTCACCCGACGAGCTAGAGGCTCTGATCAAGGAGGCTCGAGCGCGCCAACTGCGGAGAAGGCTACTCGCCGCGGCGGGGGTTGCGATCGCGGCCGCGGTGTCCCTCGGCGTCTACGCCGTCGTCACCGGCGGCAAGGTCGACCGGGCCAAGGAGCCGCAGAGTGCCGGTCGCGCGAGCGCATCGCTCTGTCGCGCATCACAGTTGTCGGCGTCTGCCGGCTGGCAAGGCGCGACGCAGTCGATGCTCGGCGGTGCCGGCATCACGAACACGAGCGACACCGCCTGCTCTCTTCCGGCCGGCCGGCCCGCCGTGCGCATCACCTGGCAAGGGCGAACGCTCACGGTTCGAGAGCGTGGGCCGTCGCCGGTGTTTCCCGTGCAAAAGGCTCGGCGAGTCATCGAGCCCCACGCGACGGCGACGATCTACCTGCAATGGTGGAACTATTGCGGGCGAGCCGTCGACCTCAAGGTTCCGCCCGTCGTCTATCTCCGATTCGGCAATCGGCTGGTCGTCAGAGCTCCCGGCAGCGAGCAATGGGGCGTGCCCTACTGCAATGGGCCGAGAGCCCCCTCGACGCTCTTCGTCAGCGGTCCCCGCATTACGAATTAGCGGTCAGAGCGGGATGTTGCCGTGCTTGCGGCGGGGGCGCGGCTCCGCCTTCGTTCGCGCGGTTTCCAACGCGTCGATCAGGACGGGACGCGTACGCCGCGGCTCGATCACGTCGTCGACGTAGCCACGCTCGGCCGCGCTGTACGGGTTGGCGAACTTCTCCTTGTAGTCGGCGATCAGCTCCGAGCGCTCCTCGGCCGGCCGGTCGCGATAGATGATGTTGACGGCGCCCTCCGGCCCCATCACCGCGACCTCGGCGGTCGGCCAGGCGAAGTTGAAGTCGGCGCGGATGTGCTTCGAGCTCATCACGTCGTATGCGCCGCCGTACGCCTTGCGCGTGATCACCGTCAGCTTCGGCACCGTCGCCTCGCAATAGGCGTAGAGGAGCTTGGCGCCGTGGCGGATGATGCCGCCCCACTCCTGCGCCGTCCCGGGCAGGAAGCCCGGCACGTCGACGAAGGTCACGAGCGGGACGTTGAAGGCGTCGCACGTGCGGACGAAGCGGGCAGCCTTGTTCGAGGCGTCGATGTCGAGGACTCCGGCGAGGGAACGCGGCTGGTTGCCCACGACTCCGACGGAATGGCCGCCGAGCCGCGCGAAGCCGCACACGATGTTCTCGGCCCAGTGCTCACTCACCTCGAGGAACTCACCGTCGTCGACGACGCGACGGATCACGTCGTGCATGTCGTAGGGCTTGTTCGGGTTGTCCGGGATGAGCGTGTCGAGCGCGGTGTCCTCGCGGTCGGCCGGATCCGTCGGCGCGCTCCACGCCGGCTGCTCGGCGTTCGACTGCGGCAGGAACGAGAGGAGGTAGCGGGCGTCCTCGAGGCACGCCTCCTCGTCGGCGGCCGTGAACTGCGCGACGCCCGACTTCGACGCATGCGTCGCCGCGCCGCCGAGCTCCTCGAACGTCACCTCCTCCCCGGTCACCGTCTTCACGACGTCGGGGCCCGTGATGAACATGTACGACGAACCCTCGACCATGAAGACGAAGTCCGTCATGGCGGGCGAGTAGACGGCGCCGCCTGCACAGGGGCCCATCACGAGCGAGATCTGCGGGATCACGCCCGACGCCTGCACGTTGCGCCAGAAGATCTCGGCGTAGCCCGCGAGCGAGACGACGCCCTCCTGGATCCGCGCGCCGCCCGAGTCGTTGATCCCGATCACCGGGCAGCCGTACTTCACGGCCAGGTCCATGACCTTGCAGATCTTCTCGGCGAAGACCTCGCTCAGCGAGCCGCCGAAGACGGTGAAGTCCTGCGAGAAGACGAAGACCTTGCGGCCGAAGACCGTGCCGTAGCCGGTGACGACGGCATCGCCGTACGGGCGGCGATCCATCATCCCGAAGTTCGACTCGCGGTGGCGGACGTAGCGGTCGAGCTCGACGAACGAGCCCGGGTCGCAGAGCTGCTCGGCGCGCTCACGGGCGAGGAGTCTTCCCTCCTCGCGGCGGCGCGCGACGGCCTTCTCGCTGCCGGCATGCAGCGCCTGGCCGCGGAGCTCCTGCAGCCATTCGAGCTTTCCCGCCGTCGTCTCGTGTCCCTCGGCCACCGTCGCGGAGCCTAACGTTCGCGCTCGTGAGGCACCGCCTGCCCCCCGCGCTCAAGCTCCGGAGCTTCGCCTTTCTCTGGGTCTCGTCGCTGGCGAACGGCCTCGCGCTGCAGATGCTCGTGGTCGCGATCGGGTTGCAGGTCTACGTAATCCACCACGACCCGCTCGACCTCGGCCTCGTCGGGCTGGCCGAGTTCGTGCCGCTGCCGCTGCTCGTGCTGCCGGCCGGGTACATCGCCGACAGGCTTCCGCGCCGGCGCGTCGTCGCCGCAGGGCTCGCGGTCCAGGTCGGGATCGCCCTCGGCCTCGTCGCGATCACGCTCGACGGGGCGCACACGCTCTGGCCCTTCCTCGCGATCGGCGCGACGGCGGGAGTCGCCTCGGCGGTCACGAACCCGGCCGGGCGTTCGCTCACCCCGGAGATCGTCGGGGCGGAGCTGCTGCCCGGGGCAATCGCGCTCCGCAGCGTCGCGAATCAGGCCGGGATCGTCGTCGGCCCTGCGATCGGCGGCATCGTCTTCAAGTTCAGCCCCACGGCGGTCTACGTCACGGCCGCCTCGCTCTTCGCGCTCGCCGTCGTCACGACGCTCGCCATCACGACGCCGCACGCGATCGCCCGGCCCCGGACCGAGCTGAACTGGGAGTCCCTCTCCGCCGGCATCGGCTTCATCGTGCGGACGAAGATGCTCCTCGGTGCGATCAGCCTCGACCTCGTCAGCGTCCTGCTCGGCGACTCGATCGTGCTCGCGCCGGTGTTCGCGCTCTCGATCCTCCACACCGGGCCGATCGGTGTCGGCCTGCTTCGCGCCGCACCGTCGGTGGGGGCGCTCACCGCCGGCCTGCTCCTCGCGCGGCGGCCGCTGCCCTACCGCGCCGGGCCGACGCTGCTGGGGGTCGTCGCCGCCTTCGGCGCGATGATGATCGTGTTCGGCCTCTCGCGGTCGCTGCCGCTCTCGCTCGCGGCGCTCGCGGTCAGCGGCTTCGCGGACATGATCAGCATGAACATCCGGGCGACGGCGGTCCTCCTCGTCACGCCGCCCGAGCTCCAAGGGCGAGTGGGAGCCGTCGAGTGGGTCTTCATCAGCGCCTCGAACGAGCTCGGCGCCTTCGAGTCGGGCGCGGTTGCGTCGCTGGTCGGAACGGTCGCCGCCGTCGTCGCCGGCGGTGCCGTGATGATCGGGGTCGCTGGCTCCTGGCGCCGCCTCTTCCCGTCCCTCGCCCGCATGGGACGCCTCGACGAGCTCCGGCTCGAGCCCGTATAGGCTCGACCGATGGAGCCCCTCGACCGGTCGACGACCTGGCCGTACGACGAGCGGGGCGAAAAGGGCGAGTTCAGCTACCAGCGCTCCGGCAGCCCGACCGTCGCCGCCGCCGAGGCCGCCCTGGGCGAGCTGGACGGCGGCACGGCGCTCCTCTTTCCGTCCGGGGCGGCCGCGACAACGGCGCTCGTCCTCACGCTGCTCGAGCCCGGCGACACGATCGCGCTCGCGAGCGGGGGCTACTACGGGACGGGGCTCACGTTCGCTGCGCTCGCCCCGTGGGGCGTTCGCGTCGTCGAGTTCGACCAGACCGGCCCGCCCCCCGGCGGTGTGCACCTCGTCTGGGTCGAGGCTCCCTCGAACCCGTACCTGACCATGCCCGACCTCGAGGCGGCGGCTGCGCATCCGGCACCAGTCGTCGTCGACTCGACGGTCGCGACCCCGGTCCACCTGCGCCCGCTCGAGCACGGCGCCGACTTCGTCCTCCACAGCGCGACGAAGTACCTCGCCGGCCACGACGACGCGCTGCTCGGCGCCGTCGTCTGCCGCGACGACGCTGCGGCCGAGAAGCTGCGGACGTTCCGCGGGCAAACCGGCATCGTCGCCGCGCCCGACCCGGCGTGGCTCATGCTCCGCGGCCTGAAGACGCTCGAGGTACGCGTCCGTCGCCAGACGGAGACCGCAGCCTTCCTCGCCGGTCGATGGCGCGCGCATCCGGCGGTCGAGACGGTGCGCTATCCCGGGCTCGGCGGGCTGCTCTCCTTCGACGTCGCCGACGCCGAGACGGCGCGCAGGGTGGAGACGTCCACCCGCGCCATCGTCAACGCCAGCTCGCTCGGCGGCGTGACCACCCTGATCGAGAGCCGCCGCCGCTGGGAGGGCGAACGCGTTCCGCCAGGGCTGCTGCGCATCAGTGCGGGCCTCGAGGATCCAACGGCGCTCTGGACCGATCTCGAGCAGGCGCTCGCCTAGCGCCGGCTTTACCATCCGACAGCCGCGGGTAGTCGTGTCCCGACGCGACAGGAGGTTAAGAGCTGCCCCGACCGTTCCGGATTCTCGTCGCCGAGGACGACGAGTCGTTCCTCGACACGATCGCGCTCGTGCTCGAGCAGGACGAGCGGTTCACCGTGGCCGGCCGGGCCGGCAACGGGCGGGACGCGGTGGACCTGGCCGAGCAGATCGGTCTGGAGGCCGTCGTCATGGACATCGAGATGCCGCTGCTCGACGGGGTGGAGGCGACGCGGCAGATCCGCGAGGCGGACCCGGAGCTGCCGATCGTCGCAGTGAGCTGTCACGACTACGAGGAGCGCGTGCTCGAGATCCGGCAGGCAGGCGCCAACGACTACGTGCGCAAGGCGCGGCTGGCCGACGAGCTGCCGCGAGCCCTGGCGGCGCTGCTCTCTCCCGCCAGCCGCAGTGCAAGATCTCGGTCGTGACGAAGAAGCGGATCTTCGAAGCCGTGCGCGAGATCGGCCTCTCCCTCCCGGAGACGAGCGAGCGCCCGTCGCACGGCGAGCCGACGTTCTTCATCCAGGGCAAGCGCTCCTTCGCGACGGTCTGGGACAGCCATCACGGGGACGGACGCTTCGCGCTCATCTGCGCGGCGCCGTCCGGGATGCAGTCCACGCTCGTCGAGGCCGATCCCGAGCGATTCTTCGTCCCGGCATACGTCGGACATCGCGGATGGATCGGTGTCAGGCTCGACCGCGGCTTCGACCGCGACGAGATCGTGGGGATCCTCGAGGACGCATACGCGGAGGTTGCGCCCGCCAGGCTCGTCGAAGCGGCGGCACGCCGCGAGGGCTAAGAACTCGCATCGAAATGAAGCACGGACTGCCAGGCCGCGCTGGTCGGCGCGATCCTGCGTCCTCGGTCGCGCGAATAGCGCTGCTATTCACGCTTCCTGCGTCCTTGACTCGCACTCGACCATCGCACCCGGTCAGCGCGTGGTCATTCCGAAACGAGTTCTAAGAGGAGGAGGAGCCGGAGGTCGGACTCGAACCGACGGCCGCCTGATTACAAATCAGGTGCTCTACCAGCTGAGCTACTCCGGCACGGCGACCAGCGTAGCGACCGTCAGAGCAGGACCTCGCGGCCCTTCTGGTGCGCGAGGATCTTGCGCTTGACCCGCTGCAGGGCGTTGTCGATCGTCTTCGTATCGCAACCGAGGAGGTCGGCCATGTCCTCGTAAGACGAGCCCTCGAGATAGAGCCGCAGCGCGTCCGCCTCGAGCGGCGAGAGACCCGTGCCGAGGTTGAAGACGAGGCTCTGCAGCTCCTCGGTCGAGATCACGACGAGCGGCGGCTCCTGCACCGCGGGGCCGGGCAACGCGTCGCCGAGCGTGCATTCCCCTTCGCCGTCCTGTCCGGCCGGCGTGTGGCTGAACGAGACGTA
>DASUHE010000034.1:0-133663 GCA_036273695.1 Gaiellaceae bacterium | reverse complement strand
GGAAAGATGATGGCGTTCGGGAGCAGTTTGTGCTTCGCGTCGATCGCGGCGAGCGCGACGAGGGCCGGGCAGAAGACCGCGCCGACGAGCGCCTTGCCGCTCAGTCCGAATGAGACGAAGCTTGCGAAGCCGAGCCCGGCTGCTGCGACCAGGACGACGATACGCAAGTCACCCGTCGGCAGAAGCTCGGAGAGCGGGCGGCGCTCGGCCGCCGGAGCGTCACGGGGAGGGACTGGCTCAGGAGCGGGCTCGGACACCGGAATCGTCTCGGTGCTCATGTGTGGAGCGCGTGGAAGACGGACACGACTGCCGGCCCGAGGATGACCACGAACAGAGCGGGGAAGATCATCAAGACGAGCGGGAAGAGCATCTTGATCGGCGCCTTCTGGGCCTGCTGTTCGGCTTGCGCTCGGCGGCGCTTGCGCATCTCGACGGCGAGGCTGCGCAGGATCGCGCCGATGGAGACGCCCAGCAGCTGTCCCTGGACCATCGCCCGGACGAATGACTCCACTGCGGGTGTGGGGCAGCGGCTGACCATGTTCTCGAGCGCCTGAACCGGCGTGAGGCCCATGCGCTGCTCCTGAAGGACGATCCTCAACTCGTCGCCCAAGGGGCCCTTCAGTCGATCGCCGGCGAGCTGGAGCGCCGCGCTGAGGCTGAGTCCTGCCTCGATGGTCACGACGAGCAGGTCGATCAGCTCCGGCATCCAGCGGTCGATCCGGTACAGCCGGTTCTCGGCGCGGCGCTGGACGATGAAACCGGGCCCGAACCAACCGATGCCTGCAAAGAGCAGCGCGGCGATGATGGTCAGGGACGCTGAGACACCGGCACCCACCGCGATCCAGATCCAGAGGGTGGGCAGTGCGAAGCCCGCCAAGAGCTGATAGCCGATCAGCATCCGGGGCGAGGTGTTGTACATCCCCGCCGAGACAAGGATCTTGCGCAGCCTCTCCTCGTTCATCAGCTTGAGACGGTCGGTGAGGAGGAGTCCGATGCCGGCCGCTGCCGAGTCGAAGAAGCCTCGCAGGTCACCTGTTGGACGCAGATCGGCGGTGCCGGCGAAGCCGTAGCGTCCGATCTGGCCGAGCGTGTCCGTCGTTCGCAGCCGCGCGGCGATCACGCCGCGGGCAATGAGGACAACGGACGTTCCGAGAAGTAGTAGACCGATGAGCAGTAAGAGAATCACGCCTGCACCTCAGACTTCGATCTCGACGATTTTCTTGATGACGAACGAGCCGGTGACCGCCCAGGCGGCGGCGAGACCGAGCACGATTCTTCCGCCGAGCGTGGACGTGAGTGGATGGAAGTAGTGCGGGTTCTCGAGCTCGACGGCCGCGATCACGACGATCGGGAGCGCCGAAACGATCCAGCGCGACATGCGGCCTTGCATCGTCAGCGTGTGGATCAGGCGCTTGAGATCGAACCGCTCGCGAACCGTCTCCGCCACGCGATCGACGACCTCTGCAGCGTCACCGCCGGCCTCCCGCTGCAGCTGGGCGACGAGCGCGAGCTGCTCTACGTCGCGGCTCGCCATGCGTTCGGCTACGACCTCGAGCGAGTTCTGGATCGGCACGCCGCGCTGCTCGTCTGCGACAACCTGCTGCATCTCGTTCTTCATCGGCTCGGACGCGCTTTCCACGACGACCGCCAGGGCGCCCGCGAAGCTGTGACCCGAACGCAGTGCAGACGCGATCACCTGCAACGCGTCGGGAAGCTGCTCGGCGAAGCGGTTCCGGCGCCGCTTGAGTGTCCGGATCACCCATTCGCGCGAGAAGTACGGGATGACGAGCGAAAACAAGGCCCACCAGGGCGATCCCGTCCCGAGGTAGATGAGAAGGAACATGAGGCCCGTGATCGCAACGGTGCCGGCGACGAGTGTCTCCGGCTCCATCTGGATGTCGGCGATCTCCAACGTCTTCTGGAGCCGGATGAACGGCGTCTCCCGGTCAGGATCTTCCTCTGCCGCGGTCTGTCCCTTGTCGCGCTGCAGGCCTCGAATCGAGATGAACTCGGCCATGCGTGCCGGTAGGCCGCTGCGGCGCGGCTGGAGGAGTCCAATGATCAGGAACGCGATGACCGCGGCTCCGAGCAGGGCGATCACCACCATCGTGATTGCAGAGCCCCAGATGCGGCTGCCGATCGAAGGCTTGTACGTGCCCGGCACCACGTTGCGGATCGGAATGGCCGGCGTGCGATAGCCGGTCTCAACCGTCCCGAGACCGTTCACCTTCACCTGGACATGCACCGGCTTGTTCGGGCCGGCGAGCGACTTGTACTGGAGCAGGTACTCGTCCGACAGGTTCTGGCTCAGGTTGTGGAAGAAGGGGGTGAGTGCCTGGGGTGTCGCCTTGGCGTACTCGCCGTGTCCGGCCGCAGCAAGAGCCTTCAGCGTGCCGGGCTTGTACGACTTGTCAGCGAGCCCGACCGTGTAGATCCTCATGTTCCCCGCGACTGCGGCTTTCGCCACGGACGCCAGGGTGTGCGTGCTGCCGGTGTCCGCCCCGTCGGACAGGACGATGATCGACCCCGAGCTAATGTTGGCGGCCGTCAGCATCTCCTCGGCCTGCGAAACGGCGTCGAAGATGTGCGTTCCGACGTTGATCGAAGGGGCTGTGTCGAGCGCCGCCGTGATCTTCGAGGCCGAACTCGTGAGCTTCAGGAGGACGGTCGTGTCGCGGTTGAACTCGACGACGCCGAGCTGTTCATTCGGGTTCAACTGCCTGGCGAACGCCTTCTCCGCACTGACCGCAGCGGCGATCGGGCCGCCGGTCATGCTGTAGCTCGCATCGAGGACGAGTACGGCGCCGAAAGTCTCGGCCGAGGCTTCGCTGGCGGGGAGGAGCGTCGGCTTGTAGACGGGGCCGCCGTTCTCCTTCACGCTGACGTTGCGGAGCGTGAGCTTGAGCCCGGTCGGCAGGGAGACGACGTACGTCCGTACAGGGAACGCGGGGCCTTTCGCCTCGACCACGCGGAACCCCGAAGACGCGCCGGCCGCCGACGCCGCGGCGCCGACCACGGTCAGGACGACCGCCGCGATGAGAGCGAGCCGCTTCACCGTCCGGCCGTCCCCATGGCGGCGGCCGCGCCGTACTCCGGCTCCTGCCCCTGGAAGAGGCCGAGCGGCAGGGCGACTCCACGCTTCTCGAACTTCTGGAGGAACGTGGGGCGAAGACCCGTCGACCGCAGACCGCCGACGATCGTGCCGTCGCGCGTCACTTCGTCGATCTGGAACTTGAACAGCTCCTGGAGCGTGATCACGTCCGACTCCATGCCCTGCACCTCGGTGACCGAGGTGACGCGCCGCGAGCCGTCCTCGAGCCGCTCGAGGTGGATGATCCCGTCGAGCGCCGACGAGACCTGCTCGCGGATCGCGCGGACGGGCAGGTCGTAGCCGGCCATCAGCACCATCGTCTCGACGCGGGCGAGAGCGTCACGCGGGCTGTTCGAGTGGATCGTCGAGAGCGAGCCGTCGTGACCGGTGTTCATCGCCTGGAGCATGTCGAGCGCCTCCGCGCCACGGACTTCGCCGACGATGATGCGGTCGGGACGCATGCGCAACGAGTTCCGCACGAGTGCCCTGATCGGCACCTCGTTCTCGCCGGCGAGGTCCTTCGGCCGCGCCTCGAGCCGCAGCACATGGTCCTGGTTCAGGCGCAGCTCGGCCGCGTCTTCGATCGTGACGATCCGCTCGTCGTTCGGGATCGCCGTCGAGAGCGCGTTGAGGAGCGTCGTCTTGCCCGAGCCGGTACCGCCGGAGATCAGCATGTTGAGCTGGGCCCGGATGCAGCGCTGGAGGAACTCCACCGTCTCCTGGCTCAGGGTGCCCAGCTTGATCATGTCGTCGAGGGTCAGCCGCCGGCGGCTGAACTTGCGGATCGTGATGATCGGGCCGCTGAGCGACAGCGGCGGGATCACCGCGTTGACGCGGCTTCCGTCGGGCAGGCGGGCGTCGACCATCGGCGACGACTCGTCGATGCGACGTCCGACCTGGGCGACCATCTTGTTGATGATCCGGCGCAGGTGCCACTCGTCGTTGAACTGGACGTCGCTGAGGGAAAGGCGCCCCGCACGCTCGATCCAGATCTCGTACGGCCCGTTGACCATGATCTCGGTCACGGTCTCGTCGGCGAGGAGCCGCTCGAGGGGACCATGCCCGAGGATGTCGTCGGTGACCTCGATTGCGATGCGCTGCCGGTCATCGCGGGAGATGCCAGTCTCCTGGGCGAGCTGGTCACGGACGTCCGCGAGCACCCGCTCCCGAAGCGCCTCCGGGTCCATGTTGACGTTGTAGAGCTGCGGGCCCAGATCACCGATGACGGTGAAGTGGACGCGACTCTTGACCTCGGCGAACGGGTCCTGTCCACCCTGGTACGAGTTCGAGACCGTATTGAGGCGCTCGTGGAGCTCCATCAGCGTCTCCTACCGATCAGGGCACGAACGCCGGAGGGCGCGTTCGCCAGCGGAGCCGGTGCCGCCGGCTTTGCCTTCGCGTAGCGGTCGCCGAGCAGGCGGAACGCCTTGGCAGCGCCGGATCCGGGCCGCGCAGCCACGATCGGCGTCCCCTCGTTGACCGACCGCGGGATCTCGCGGTCGCTCGGGATGGACACGTCCGGCCCGCGGCCGACGATCGTCGAGACGTCGTCGGGCGTGATTCCGACGCGCGAGTCGGCCCGGTTGAGGACGAGGGACACGCGGTCGGAGTCGTAGCCCATGAGGTCGAGCGTCTCGAGCCCGAGCTTCGTGTTCTTGAGCGAGAGCGAGTCGAGCATGCCGACCATGCACACCTCGGACGAGACGTCGATCGTCGCGATGACCTCCGGCGTGAAGCCCGGGGGCGTGTCGACGATCACGGCGTCGCACATCGTTCTGAGCGACGCGTAGATGTCGCGCAGGAAGTCGATGGAGACGGCGCTGGCCTGGTCGGGCCGGGTCGGCGCGATCAGCACCTTGACGCCCGAAGAGTGGCGGACGAGGTGCCGGTCGAGCTTCTCGTGGTCGAACGGTGCGCCCGCCTTCATCAGGTCGTACATCGTCCGCTCGGGAGAGAGCCCGAGGGCAAGCCCGATGTCGCCGAACTGGAGATCGAGGTCGACGAGCACGACGTTCGCGTCTCGCTGGGCGAGCGCGACCGCGAGGTTCGTCGAGATGAGCGTCTTGCCGGTCCCGCCCTTCGGTCCGAGGACGGCGATTAGCGGTGCGGTCGCCTTGCCGGGAACCGCGAGGCCCTTCTTCCGGGCGATGACCTTCTGGAGCGTGAAGGCGACCTGCTCCGGCGCCTGGGGCAACGTGATCACGTCGTCGGCGCCGGCTTCGAACGCCTGCCGCAGGAAGCCGTTGGGCGAAGCCTCGCTCATCACGACGACCGGCCGGTCCGGCCGGTGCTTGACCGCGTAGTCGACCATCGAGGTCACTGCGTCGTCGTGGCCGTAGCAGGCGACGATCACCAGGTCGCCGGGCTGCTCGAGAAACGCCTGCCAGTCGTCGAGGTGGTCGGCGTAGCCGACGACCTCGAGCGAGGGCTCGTTCTCGAGTGCGGATTCGGCGAGCTTCTGGTCGGCGTGCTCGGCGAGGGTGACGAGGATGCGGATCGAGTCAGTCATGTCAGCGTCCGATCCTCAGCGCCCGTGCTCCGAGCAAGCTGCCCACGCCGATCACCGGCGGCTGGCGGCTCGTCGTGCCGACCGCGGGCCGGAGCGTGAGATAGATGGTTGCGTTCTGGGCCGCGAAGATGAGCGTCCCGGCCTGGGTCGGAGTGGCCTCCAGCGTGACGTTGCCGCCGCTGCCCGCGACGTTCAGCACCTTCATGTTCTGGTAGAGCTCGCGGACGACGGGGCGAGTGACACCGTCGGTGCCCTGCCCGTTGAACGCGATCCAGACGTCGACGGGGCTGCCGGCGGTGATCTGGCCTCCGACCTGGTTCGGCGACTCGAGGCTGATGGTGACGGCCCGCATGCCGGCCGGAATCTGACCCGCGATCGAGGTCGTCCCCGTGCCGAAGTCGGCTGCCGTCAGCTGCTGGTTCGGGTCGATCTCCGTCGTGGCCACCTTGCCCGCGAGCGTCGCGGGGCTGACGATCGCGCCGGTCTCGACCGAGCTCTTGGGGATGTTCGTCGCCGCGTAGAGCCCGCTGGTCGTGCGAATGACCTCGCCGGGCGTCCCCTTGGGGATCACCTTCTGGGCGACGAGCACTCGGACGACGCCGGTGCTCCCGGCATTGCTCCGAACGTGGTTGATGTACACGAGCAGCGCAATGGCTGCGATAACCGCTGCGATCACGCCGAGCAAGACGGTGCCCTGCCGCGTCGTGAACAGCTTGCTCGACATGATGTTGTCCACTGCTCTTCCTCCTGTTGATTACCGGGTCAGCGCCGGTACGCAGACGCTGACGTCGGTCACGATGCACGGCTGGCCGTCCGAGTCGCCCGCCGCGACGTACTTGATGAAATGGCCCCAGATCTGGAAGTTGCTCGTGCCCGTTCCGGGGTAGGGCTCGTCCTGGTCCGTCGGAGCGGCGCAGCCCGGGATCTTCTGCCCGCCTTTCCCGTTGCCGTTGGGCAGCCACTTGTCGCCGTCGAAGCCGGTGATGTAGAAGGCCGCGAAGCCGAGGATCTTGACCTGGTTGACCGGTCCGCCGCCGCCTGAGAGATCCGTCGGCTGGGTGACGACCATGATGATGATGCGCGAGTCGGCCACGGCGGGGTTCCAGGGTTCGAAGCCCGAGATCGCGGTGCCGGTCTTGTAGGTCTGCCACATGTCGCAGGGCTCGGCCTGGTTGTTGGCCGGATTGACGGCCGAGTTGACCCGGTCCTGGAAGGCCTGGTCCACCTGGTTGCGCCTGTTGCCCGGTACGAGGTCGGCGCAGGTCAAAGGAGTGGTGGGCAGGACGACGCAGCCCTGCGTGGGGCTGTAGATGGCGACGGGATCTGGACAGCCGTTGACGATGGCGTCGTGAAGCGCCTGCGCGCCGGTGCCCTGTCCGCAGTCGAACGCGCCGGTCGCCTTCCTGTTCTGAACTGCGTCGCGGAGGATGATCGGCGGGTCGGTCGGGCCGGAGAGCGAGAGGCCCTGGAGGCGGAAGGCGACCGTGAGAGTCTCGGACGTGCCCTGCTGGATCATGTTGAGATCCTGCGTGGCGCCGGTATTCACATCGCCGATGAACGCCTGGGTGATCGGGCCGGAGTCGTCGGATGGATCCGACGCGTCCTGAAACGCGGAGTAGGTCGCCTGTAGAGGGTTCCCGCCGTTGAAGGCCGTCTTCTGGGGGTTGCCGCCGCTCGCGGTCGAGGAGAGGATCGTGAACGAGTGCCGCCCCGACTGGGAAGGCACGGTGAAGCTCGCCTTCCAGAAGTGGTGTCCCGCCCCGTCGGTCGCGGGCGTGTCCGCGGTCAGCTGCACCGCGGCGCCGCCGTCCATCGCGGCCCAGAAGCGGGGGTTGGGGCTCGCGCCCGTCTGGAAGTCCGCCTGCGCATGGACGATGACCGTGCAGTTCGTCGACTTCGGGAAGTAGTAGAAATACGGGTCCTGTGACGCACTCTCGGTCGGGTCCGTGCACCCGCCGGAGGTGAGCCAGACCTTGCCGACCTGCGGGGTGCCGCCGGCGGCGATCGGCATCGTGTACTGCTGGTACGTATTGATGAACTCGAGGCCGTGCCCCGGGCTCGGGGCGGCGTCGAAGAGGGTGCCGCCGGTCGGATAACTCGGGGTGTTGCAGTTGTCAGGGATATAGGCCTGCACGCTGAGCTGGGCGGCCGGGACGGTCATCGGCGGCAGGGTCACGGTCCAGAAGTTCTGGGGCGGGGTGCCCGTGGGATTCGGCGGGGTCATCGGCTGGTCGGTGATGAGCGCGCCCGTGAGGTCGTTGATCACCTCCGCCCGCAGGCAGGGAGTCTGCGCGGGATCGGGCACGGCGATCGGAATGCTGTTCGTGCTTCCCGCTCCCTGGATCTGGACGCGGGCATGCGCGCTGATGTTCGGTGCAAAGCCGAACATCTTGAAGAAGAGCGGCACATGCTCCTGCGTGACCCAGACGTCCGCCGCCGGGTCGGCCGGGCTGTCGTAGGTGGCGGCGCAGAAATTGCCCTTCTCGAAGTTCACGCCGCCGTGGTCCGCGCTCGCGGATGCGTTGAGCCGCAGGTGGAAATTCGCGTTCGTGGCCCCGAGGTTCGGCAGGTTGTAGAGCGGCGTGTGGCCTGCCATCTGTGCCGGGGTGTACGGGAGGTCGCCGCCGGCGAGAGGCCCGCTGTATTGCTGCGCCGTCTCGCCGATGTTGTCGAGCGCGCCCGCGGTCGGAGTGCCGAAGCAGCTGGCTCCGTAGGCGGTCCCGGCCGCGAGCGCCGCCGCGTCGGCGCGGTTCTGCAGGTTGCGGCTGAAGTCCCAGAAGTGCGCCGCGTCGATGGCGAAGGACCCGAAGATCGCCATCAACGGCAGCAGGAGGGCGACGATCACCATCACGGATCCGCGCTCGCGCTTGAAGTAGGTCAATGGCCTCATGGACATGAGCCCGCCGCCGTCCCGGTGAAGGCGATCTCCTGGCGCTCGGTCTGCGAGGCCTGAAGCTTGATGGTCGAGGCGACTCCGGCGGCGCTGAAGAGCGGCAGAAGGTGGAACTGGTACGTGGCCACGACCTGCACGGGCAGGCCCGCCCCGGCGCCGTTCGGGAGCGCGATGCAGACCGTCACATTGTTCTTGAGGTTGCCCTGCGCGTACTGCGACCGAAGCTGCGTCTGAATCGAGTTGCCGGTCACCGGGGTCCCGTCCGGGTTCCGGTTGACCGCAGCGGCCCGCGCTCCGAGTCCGACGAGCTGAGATTGCTGGTTGTAGTCATTCAGTGCCAAGCTGAAATCCAGTACTCCGAAGATGAGGAAGAAGAGGATCGGCGCGATGAGCGCGAACTCGACCATCGCCGTGCCGCACTGTTCGAGTCCGAGCCGGCGAAGCACGGCACGCAGCCGGGGAAGCCGTTCCGCGAGCGGCGACTTCACAATGCCCTCCGCGGGGGCTTCCCCGACCATGCGTACGTCCTACCGTCCTGCTCTAAAGGTCGTCGTTGATCGAGCTGAAGATCGACGAGACCGAGGTGCCCAGCGCGGCGAGGATGCCGACCGCAGCGACCGAGACCAGGGCCAGGATGAGTGCATACTCCACCATCGCCTGACCGGACTCGCCGTCGCGGAGGTCCTTGAACGCGAGGTACATCCGGATAGGGATAAGCTTCGCCCTCTCCACTTTGTGCCTCCTTTCGGGCTCCCGCGAGCCGACATCGGCTGACGCAGATCGGGGGAGTCCCGCTCGTTTCCGGCCACGGGATTCGTGGCTTACATGACTGATAACCCGCCAAAATCAGCAGTGCTTCCGCTGTAAGGCTGGGTACGGACAGGTCCTTCGTCCCGACTAGAAGTCGCCGTTGATGCTGCTGAACGCAGACGACGCGAAGACGCCGAGCGCGCTCAGAAGCGCGACTGCCGCCGTTGAGACGAGAAGAAGAATGAGCGCGTACTCGACCAGTGTCTGCCCCTCTTCGTCGTAACGCAAGGGGGCGAACGCACGTACGAGCCAGTGGGTCATGTGTGTGCTCCATTCAGGACGTTCCATCTGCGAGGAGATAAGGGCAATCCGAAGTACCGCGAAACGGCAGGAAGTGTGGGCTCTTCCAGTCCGTTCGTCTCTGCGCGCGGCGGTACGCCTGATCGGAGGGCTTGGACAAGCCGATCGTCGGCGGCGCCGGCGGCCGCGCGGCGCTTCAATCGGCTGGTGCATCGGCTCGAGAACCTCGGCGATCGCCTGCGCGGATTCGCTCGCCCGTGGGAGGTCGTCACGTTCATCTGGGTCCCCGCGCTCGGGGTCGCGTACGCGTTCTGGTACGAGCTCAGGGCGCGCGTCGCACTAGAGGACTTCGGCATCTTCAGGACCGCCGCGCTCGCAGTCGTGCATGGTCATTCGCCCTACGTGGCGCCGAGCGCTGCCGCGCTGGCTCAGTTCGACAAGTTCGTCTACCCGCCGGCAGCCGCGATTCTCTTTGCTCCGTTCGTGGCGCTTCCGCCCGAAGCGGCGCGTGCTGTGATGTTCATCGCCGGTCTGCTGGCAGTCCTCGGTGCGCTACGCCTCCTGGGCGTAGGCGACTGGCGCTGCTACAGCGTCGCGATTCTGTCGGCGCCGGCGATGAACTCGCTGGCGCTCGGGGCCTTGACGTCGTTCCTTCTGCTCGGTGCGGCGCTTGCCTGGCGATACCGGGATGTGCCGCCTGTCGCGGCGACCGCGACGGCCGTGACCGCGATCCTCAAGCTCTTCCTCTGGCCGCTCGGCGTCTGGCTTCTCGCGACGAGGCGCTCTCGTGCAGCAGTTACGTGCGTGGGAGTCAGCGTGATCCTGCTCGTCGGAGGCTGGGCGATAATCGGGTTCGCCGGCCTTCGTCAATATCCGACGCTCGTGCACGTGCTCGAGCGCGTCGAGGGGCCGGTCAGCTATTCGGCGATCGCCTTGTTCGGTTTGAGCGGAAGCGCGGCGACGGCGGTGACCATCGTCGTCTCGCTCGCAGCGGTCGCTGCGATCTTCCTCGCGGCGCGCGGCACGGACGGCGATCGGCGGGCCTTCGCGGTCGCGGTGCTCGCCTCGCTGGTGGCCACGCCGTTGCTGTGGCTCCACTACCTCCTGCTCCTCTTCGCCCCGCTCGCCGTCTACAGGCCGAGGCTTTCGGCGCTGTGGTTTCTGCCGCTGCTGCTCTGGCTCACGCCCGCGACCCATTCGCAGGGGGTCACGTGGCGGATCGCACTCGCTCTCGCGGTGCTTGGCGTGGTCGCGGTGGGGACCACGTTCGGCGAGGGCCGCCTCTTTCGCGCGTTCCCGCTGAAACCGCGCGCGGTACGGGCTCGAGCTCGCACCTCGGCGACCATGTCGTGATCCAGCCGGGCGCGGAGACGCCGAGACCGCTTGGTTACGTCCCGGCGCTGGACGGGCTGCGAGCGCTCGCAGTCGCCCTCGTCATCGCGTTCCACTACACCGGAGCGCCTCTCGGTGGCCCCTACGGCGTCGATCTCTTCTTCGTCCTTTCAGGCTTCCTCATCACGACCTTGCTGCTCGAAGAGAGGGCAGCCCGGGGCAGCGTCGATCTGGCCAACTTCTATCTGCGGCGTGCGCGAAGGCTCTTCCCGGCCCTGGCCGTCATGCTCGTCGCATATCTCGTCTACAACGCGGCTCTCGGCCGCGACGCGCTGGCGACGGTGGCCGACCACGGCCTGTACTTCGGGAACATCTACTTCGTCGTGACCCACGGCGCCGACAACGGCCTGGGCCACCTCTGGTCACTCGCCGAGGAGGAGCAGTTCTACCTCGTCTGGCCGCCGCTGCTGCTCCTGCTTGCCCGCGCCCGCCGCCCGCTCTACTGGGTTGTCGCTCTTCTGCTCTGCCTCATGCTGTATCGAGGCTTCCTCATTCTCGACGGCGCGAGCATGACGCGCCTCTACCGCGCCCCCGACGCCCATTCCGAGGGACTGGTCCTCGGCGCTGTGCTCGCGTTCCTGCGTCGACGAGGGTTCGTGGCTGGAGAGTGGGCCGGAAAGCTCGGCGTCGCGCTCGTGGTGCCGCCGATCGTCGCAGGCATCTGGTCGGTGGGGCTGCCGACCTTCGAACTGGGATCGTTCCTCTTGATCGCGGCAGCAGTTGGCGAGACGGAGATCGCCGGGTGGCTCTCGGCCAAGCCGCTCGTCTGGATCGGGACGCTGAGCTACAGCCTTTACCTCTGGCACGAGCCGGTCGTATGGGCGTTCCACCGGCACGACCGCCTCGTCGCTCTCGCCCTGAGCCTCGTCTGCGCATGGCTCTCCTATCGGTACGTGGAGCAGCCGCTTCGGCGTCGACGGCAAGACGGTATGGAGACAGCGCCTGCCGTCTCAGCCGCTGCTGCGCAGTACCACGACGTCTGAGGATCTGAAGACGACGTGTGCCGGCAGCCCGCGCAGGAGCGCGTGCTCGAAGGCGCGGTCGTGCTTGCGGTTGAGTACGAAAACGCGATAGCGGCGCGCCGACGCGAGCCAGTCGCCGACCCGGCCCTCGAACAGCTGCAGGTGTCGCAACTGCTTGCGCGAGTACAGCTCGAAACGGGCGTCGAAGGCGACGCGGCCGGCGAGCCGTGGATCGCTCCAGAGCACCCAATCGGCATACGGGCTCGTGGCGAACACTCGCCCCTGCGGGCCGGCGGCCGCCGCGGCTGCGCGCGCCGCGCCGCTCGGGAAGTCCATCGTGAACCAGCTCGTCGGTTTGGCCAGTACGCCCCCGAGCGAGATGACCAGCGAGGCGAGAATCGTCAGCGACAGGATGCGGTTCAGCCGGCGCGGCTCTTCGGCCGGCTGGCGCAGGCGGTCGAGGAGCTGGGGCAGGACGGCCACTGCCACGAGTGCGATCCAGGCGATGTTCCTGATCGCCTGGAACGAGGTGATGGCGACCGCGACGAAGACCAGTTGGTCGAGGAGGGGCATCCCCCGGTACGCGCGGCCAATGAGCCAAAGGCCGCCGAGCACGAGCAGGTAGACGGGAGCCGTCGTCGGCGACAGCGTCGTCGGCGCCCATTCGGTCACGAACTGCTTGAAGTCCCCGCCCGAGAGGATCTTGTCGTAGTAGGCCGGCAGGTGCAGCGCGTAGGGAGAGACGAGCACGCAAGCCCAGGGCGCAAAGAGCAACGCAACCCCGCGCCCGCTCGGCCGTCGCTGCTGGATCAGCGTCACGAGCCCGGCGAGCGAGACGAGCCCGGCACCGAGCAGAACCGATCCGTGCAGGTTCGCCCACAGCGCCAGCAGCGGCAACGTCGCGAAGACCCGCCGCGACGGCTCCCTTGCGTCAGTGAGGAGCAGCCACAGCACCGCGACGAACAGCGGGAAGGCGAACGACTGCGGGCGCATCACCGAAGCGACGGGGTAATAGGCGACGATGGCCGGAATGGCGATCCAGGTGACGGACCGGGCTGTGCCGCCTAGCCGCCGTCCGAGGAGTCCCGCTCCGACGATGCCGCCCGTCACCAAGGTCGCGTGGACGAAGAGCACGAGCTTGACGCCGCCGAGCCGCCAGAGTCCGTAGAGGATCAGCTGCGCCAGCCATTGCTGGTCGATCCAGCGGCGTCCGTGCGACCAGACGGTGAGGGCGTCGTGCGAGGGAAGTCCGTGCTGAACGATCCAGCGCCCGGAGACGAGAGCCATCCACCCGTCGACGACGAGCTCCTTGCGCATGGCCACGACGAGCACGATGGCGAAGGCGCCGAGAACGATGACGAGGAGGCCGTTCTCCTCGAGAATCCGACCGACGCGGCTGGTTGCCGCAGGCTGCGCCGCCGTGATCTGCTCGCTGCTCATCTGCCTTGATCGAAGATCAGTCATGGGTCTCTCACCAGCCTAGAACGGCTAGGCGAGGCCGCCCCGATAGGCGGGGATTGATCGCTGAGCGAAGGGCTGGGTGGACCCGGTCGTTCGGGCGCGGACGATGCAACTGCCGCGCTCTAACGTTCGCTGCGTCAGATGACCAGCGGCACGGCGAACGATCGAGAGGATCCACTCAAGAAGGCGCTCACGCACGCGCTCGCGTTCTGGGCGGTCGCAGGCCCGCTTTGGGTGCTGGTCGGAGCGGCTCTGAGAGGTAAGTTCGCGCTCGACTTCCGGCATGCGTTCCTCCCTGCCGCGCACGCGGTCCTGCATGGACATTCGCCCTACAGCGCGATTGGGTCACGGGCCCTTTCCGAAGGGACGGCCTTTCTTTATCCGCCGCTCGGCGCTTACCTTCTTGCTCCGTTCACTCTGCTCCCGCCACTCGTAGCCGAGATAACCGCCGTGGTGCTCGTGGCAGCCGCGGTGCCGGCGACGCTCCTGGTGCTCGGTGTGCGCGACTGGCGCTGCCACGCCATCGCCTTCCTCTGGTGGCCCACCCTGATCGCGATCCAGACCGGCAACCTGACCTTGCCGATGCTGCTGGGCGTGGCGCTCATTTGGCGCTACCGAGACCGCGCAGTCGTCGCCGCGCTGCTCACCGGTGCCGTCGTTGCCCTCAAGCTGTTCTTCTGGCCGCTCCTCGTCTGGCTCGTCGCCACTCGCCGCTATCGGAGCGCGGCGATCGCCGCGCTTTCGTCCGTCCTGCTGATCCTGCTTCCGTGGGCGGGCATCAGGTTCTCCGGTTTGCGCGGCTATCCGCATCTGCTCTCGACGGTCTCGAGCAGTGAGGGCCCGCATAGCTACTCGGTCGCGGCTCTCCTCCATGCAGCTGTTCCGAGCTGGACCGCCGCGACGATCGCAGAGACGGCAGTCGGGTGTGCGCTTCTTCTCCTCGTGCTGGCCGCCGGTCGTCGGCTACGCGATCGCGATGCTTTTGCGCTTTCGGTCGTCGCTGTCCTCGTGCTGACGCCCTTGCTCGAGATGCACTATCTCGCCGCTCTCCTCGTCGTCGTCGCGCTGTACCAGCGCCGCTTCGGACTGGCCTGGCTCGCACCGCTGCTCATCTGGGGCGCTTCGGCAACGATGGCCAGCTCGACGATCCAGGTGCTGCACGTCCTCGTCGCCACCGCTGCGAGCATCGGCCTGGCGGTGACCGGCTGGAGCTGGGATGCGCCTCCCGGCTCGCCGAAGCCACGACTGTCCAAACGGTTGGCCGCCCCTGGTCGAAAGGGCGCTGGCCCTTCTCTGGCGCCGCCCTAGGCTGGGAGGATGGCTATCTCGAGTAGCCACGCCACGCGTGCCGAGCGGCGTGAGCCAACCGTCGTGACAGACGATGCGTCAGCCGGTCCGGCAGCGGCCACGGGTGGGCGCATGGTCTCCGTGGTCGTTCCACTGCTGAACGAGGAGGCCACGCTCGAACAGCTCTATGCGGAGCTCGAGAGCGCGCTCGCTGGGACGGGCCTCGCGTGGGAAGTCGTCTTCGTCGACGACGGTTCCACCGACGGGTCGTATCGTGAGCTGGCGCGGCTCCATGCCGCTCACCTCAACGTTCGCGTCGTGCGGCTGCGCAGGAACTTCGGCAAGGCGGCCGCGCTCGCGGCCGGAATCGAGGTGGCCGACGGCGACGTCGTCGTCACGATGGATGCAGATTTGCAGGACGACCCGGCCGAGATCCCGAACCTGCTGGCGAAGCTCGACGAGGGCTTCGATGTCGTTTCAGGCTGGAAGTGCGACCGCCACGACCCGTTCGTCAGGCGGTTCGTCTCCCGGATCTACAACACGGCGACCCGCCTCGCGACCGGGGTCAAGCTTCACGACATGAACTGCGGCCTCAAGGCTTACCGGGCGGAGGTCTTCGAGCACGTGCGGCTGTACGGCGAGCGTCACCGCTTCGTGCCCGTTCTTGCGCATCACCTCGGCTTCAGTGTCGCCGAGCTGCCGGTGAACCATCGCGCGCGCGAGAACGGCAATTCGCGGTTCGGGATCGAGCGGTACCTGCGGGCCCCCTTCGACCTGCTCACCATCCTCTTCATGGGCCGGTACCGCTATCGGCCGCTCCACTTGTTCGGAGGGGTGGGGCTGAGCGCGTCGCTCGCCGGCGCAGCGATCCTCGCCTATCTCACAGTCGACAAGATCGGTGGGTCGGCGATCGGAGGTCGGCCGCTCCTGCTGCTCGGCGTCCTGCTCATGGTCGTCGGCATCCAGTTTCTGTCGCTCGGGCTGATCGGCGAGATGCTCACGAGCCATCACGAAGAGAGGGACCGGGTCGGCAGGCGTGGCCGTCCGCACGTGCGCGACGTGCTGCGCTGAGTTCCGCGAGGTCGGTGGGGGGATGAGCGAAACGACGCTGATGGAAGGCACGCGTCGGTCGGAAACGCCCCTGGCCGCTCTGCGGGCTCGGATGCGACTCGACTCGGCGGAGGCTGCGGCGGCGCTGCGGATCGTCTATGCCGGGACGGCGGCGTATGCGGCGCTGTTCGTCTTGGCCGCGGTGCTCCACTACCTCACCTTCAAGACGCAAAGGCCCGACCTGGGCTACATGGTGCAGGCGATCTGGAGCACCCAGCACGGGCACTTCCTCGAGATGACGACGTTGAACGGGCATCAGCAGGATCGGCTCGGCGTCCATGTCGACCCGTTCCTGCTTCTGCTCATGCCCCTGTTCTGGATCTGGTCGAGCCCGCTGCTGCTGCCGATCGTTCAGGCGTTGGCCGTTGCCAGCGGCGCTCTCCCGGTGTTCTGGCTCGCCCGCAAACACCTCGGTTCGCCGCGAGCAGGCGCGCATTTTGCCTTTGCGTATCTGCTGTATCCAGCGACTCAATTCAACGCTTTCACCCCCGGTGACAGCTTCCACTCCGTATCGATTGCAGTTCCGCTCGTGCTGTACGCGATCTGGTTCCTCGACGAGGACCGCCTCCTCGCATTCTCGATCGTTGGGCTGCTCGCCTTCACGACGAAGGAAGAAATTCCGCTGGCGATCGGTTGTCTCGGCATCTGGTACGCCGTTCGGAGAGGACATCGCCTCTTCGGTACCGGCGTCTTCGCGGCCGGCCTCGCAGCCACCCTGTTCAACTTCCTCTGGGTGATTCCCCACTTCTCGGTCAGCGGGACGGACCCGTTTGCAGGCCGCTATGCGGCGGTCGGCGGCACACCAGGGGGAATCGTGCGCAAGCTCTTCAGTGACCCGGGGGCGTTCGTACACGACGTGGCCACAGTCCACAAGGCCATCTACCTGGCTCTGCTTCTTGTGCCCTTCCTCGGGCTTTGGCTCTTCGAGCCGCTGTTGATCCTCGGCGCAGTGCCCGACCTGGCGATCAATCTCCTGTCGAGCAAGCACGACCAGACCACGATCTCGTTCCACTGGACGGCGGGCATCGTCCCATTCGTCGTAGCTGCGAGTATCTTCGGAGCCGCCCGGTTCAAGCGGCAGGCGGTCGGCTTGTCGCTCTGGGCTCTGGTGGGCGCCGCCTCGATCGCGGTCGTCAGTCCCATCTACCTTCTCAGCGGCGACATAGGGGCACTCGGCTCCTCCCTCGTGTCCGCCAAGAAGCACGCTGTGAATCTGATTCCGAGCGGTGTC
Source organism: Gaiellaceae bacterium (assembly GCA_036273695.1). Taxonomy (GTDB): domain Bacteria; phylum Actinomycetota; class Thermoleophilia; order Gaiellales; family Gaiellaceae; genus Palsa-739. Next base: position 116,677 of record DASUHE010000034.1, on the reverse strand, counting down.
CCGGTGTCGGCCTCGCACGAACTGGGCGGCCACCTCTCCGAGCGGCGCTTCATCTACGCGTTCCCGCGCGTCCGCCAATCCCGCTGGATCGTCGTCGACGTCCACGATCGGACGTACGGCGACAAGACGGGGGGTTACCGGCGCGACATCCGCAAGTACGAAGCGGACAGAGCTTGGCGAATCGTCTTCTCCTCGGACGGCGTGACGGTCCTCCACGAGCGGCAGGCGAGGCGTCGGTGACCTGGCGGCCGGCCGCTGTGGTCAGGCGGAGTCGTGAGCTGGCTCCTTGCGAGGGTCCGGCACGCACGGAAAGTGGCTCGGGGTTCGATGCCGTGCTCGGCGGTCTCCGGAGTCGGATGAGGGTGGAGGCCGGGGAAGCCGCCGTTGCGCTGCGTGTGGTCTATGCGGCAACCGCGGCGTATGCGGTCCTGTTCGTGTTCGCGGCGGTCGTCCACTACGCCGTGTTCAAGATGCCTCGCTTGGACCTCGGAGACATGGTGCAGGCGATCTGGAGCACCCGGCACGGGCATTTCCTGCAGTCCACGTCGCTGACCGGCCATCAGCAGGACAGGCTCGGCTCCCACGTCGATCCGTTCCTGCTCGTCTTCCTGCCTCTTCTCTGGATCAAGTCGTGGCCGCTGTTCCTGCCGATCGCCCAGGCGCTCGCGGTGGCGAGTGGCGCCTTGCCGGTGTTCTGGCTCGCGCGGAAGCATCTCGGGTCCCCGCGCGCCGGAGCCCACCTTGCCTTGGCCTATCTCCTGTATCCGGCGACGCAGTTCAACACCTTCACGCTCAACAGCGGATTTCACGCAGTCTCGATGGCGGTCCCGCTCCTGCTCTACTGCATCTGGTTCCTCGACGAGGACCGCCTGCTCGCGTTCTGCGCTGTCGCGCTGCTCGCCTTCACGACCAAGGAAGAGATTCCGCTCGCCGTCGGCTGCCTGGGCATCTGGTACGCCGTTCGGAGAGGACACCGAGGCTTCGGCATCAGCGTGTTCGCGGCGGGCCTCGCAGTCACGCTTTTCGATTTCCTCTGGGTCATACCTCACTTCTCGCCGAGCGGCGCCGATCCGTTCGCCGGGCGCTACGCCGCGGTGGGCGGCACCCCGCGAGGCATCGCGCACAAGCTCTTCAGCGACCCGGCGGCGTTCGCGCACGCCGTCGCGAGCACCCACAAAGCCGTGTATCTCGTCCTGCTGGTGATCCCGTTCCTGGGACTGTGGCTGGTTGAGCCGCTGCTCGCGTTGGGTGCTGTGCCCGACCTCGCGATCAACCTGCTGTCGAACAGTCCCGATCAGACCGCGATGAACACGCAGTACACGGCCGGGATCGTCCCGTTTCTCGTCGCGGCGAGCATCTTCGGCCTCGCCCGTTTCAAGCGCAACGCCTCCAACATCTCGCTGTGGGTCCTGGCGCTCACGGCCGCGATCGCGATCTACAGTCCGATCCTGCCGCTCGGAGGCGAGGTTGGGGCGCTTGGGTCTCCGTTGGTGGCCGCCAAGGCCCATGCTCTGGGCCTGATCCCGGGGCAGGTGCCCGTTTCGGCAACCAACCAGCTCGGCGGCCGCCTGTCGGCGCGGCGTTACATCTACGAGTTCCCGTACGTCCGCCGGGCCCGCTGGATCGTCGTCGACGTCAAGGACTCGCCGTACGGGAGCAAGTCGGGTATCGAGCGGTACGTGCATCGCTACGAGTCGGACAACGCCTGGCGTGTCGTCTACTCGTCACACGGGATCACGGTGCTCCGCAAGCGGTAGCCCCGACGCCGCCTAGTGAAGGGCGAACCAGGTCGTGCCGGGATAGTTCACGCTGCCTGAGCCGAAGTAGAGCTCGAGGCTGCTCGCATCGTTGGCCGCGATTTGCCAGCAGACATACCCGTTGACGGACTGCCCCGATAGGACCGGCTGATACGTCGGCAAGGGTGGCTCCGGGCCGAGGTTCGGGCACGGATTCGAGCCGGGATTGTAGGTCGTGTGGTGGCTGCCGGTCGCTTGCCATGTGAGGGAATCCTCAGGAGTGCTCGAGCCTCCGCCGAAGTATCCGATGGTGACGTTCGCGGCGAAATACTCGGCGCCGGCCGACGCCACGGGCACGAGCTGCGCGTTCGGCACGACCGAATTGACCCGAACCCGCCACCCCTGGCGCACACTCGCGTCGACGCCGAGAGGGATCGGGCGGTCGCGAGTGATCCCTCGTGCGACCGGGACGAAGTTTGCGTTGACGTGCACGTGGCGCTCGCCGTATGCGTTCGGGCGCACCTTGGCGAGGTTGATCGCGCACCTTTCCCTCGTCCCGCTGCAGGCGCCGCGCCAGCGAGTGAACTTCCACCCTGCGTACGGCTTCTCGGTGAGGATCGCACGTGATCCGCGGCTGAGGTAGTTGACGCCGGGGCAGGACTGACGTGTGCAGCCGACAGTCCGATGCTCGAGCATTTCCTTGCCGAGCTTGACGCTGCCCCATCCCTTGACGCCGACCCAGACCTCGCCGTTGTAGGCCCGGGGATGGGAGCTCGCGACCGCCGTCAAGGCAAGAAACGCGAGTGCCGCTACGAGTACCGCCGCTGCTAACCGTGGCATCTGACCGCATCGTCCCGCGGCCGAGCGCGCGCGTCACGTTCCGTCTGAACGGGAGAAACCCAGCCTTTCGTACGTGGTGGGGAATGCACTCGGCGAAAATGGTTATGTGGAGTGAGTTCTCCTATGGACCACCGCCGCCGGCGGCTCTCCCGGAAAGTCGTGCTGACGTCAGTCGCGGCTCTCGCTGTGCTGGCGTTCGGAGCGTCGGCGTCGCAGGCTCGCGTGGCCGTATCGCAGTCCACCTTGAGCGCGCCAACCTTTGCCGGTTACAGCACCGGCGTATTTCACTGGTCCGCAGTGCGCAAGGCCGACCACTACGAATTCGAGTTGGCAAGTGACAAGGGCTTCAACTCGCCGGTACTCGGTAGCACGGGGAATTTTTCGACCTGGAGCACGTCGGCCACGCTTTCGGCGAGCCTTCAAGACGGGAAGTATTGGTGGCGCGTTCGGGCCATCCGCAAGAACGGTGGCACGTCTCGGTGGGTCACTCGCTCCTTCACGAAGGCCTGGCAGGCGGCTCCGACGCTCCTCTCACCCGCCGACAACGCGTCGATCTCGTTCCCGACCGAACCGCTGCTGCTGAGCTGGAAGCCACTTCTTGGTGCAGTGAGGTACGAGGTCGCGATCGCGCGGGACCCCAATATGATCTCGCTCGTCGACGGCGCGCAAACGGTCACGACCGCAACCTCTTACATCCCGCCGTCGACACTCGCGAACGGAAAGTACTACTGGACGGTGACCGCCCTCGACGCGCAGAAGCACGAAAGCGAGCGCTCCGCGGTCCGCGCGTTCAATTGGAGCTGGCCTACCGCGACCGTTCCGAGCTTGCAGGATCTGGTCTCGGCTCCTGAGTTTTTCGACCCTCTGCTCAGCTGGAACCCGATTCCCGGAGCTGCGAAGTACCAGCTCGATGTCAACTTCTCGCAGGACTTCAATGCGAGCTCGAGCGTCTGCTGCTCGGCGACGACGGTTGCTACCGGGTTTTCGCCGACAAAGCCGCTGCCGAACAACACGTACTACTGGCGCGTGCGCGCGATCAATGTCCAGGGCGCCGAGGGTGTCTGGACCCAGGGAGCGTCGTTCCTGCAACCTTTCGACACGATCCCGCCCCTACCGCCCAACGAGCCGACTGTCGGCAACGTCCACATGCGCGATGAATTCGGCGACAACGGCCCGGAGCCGGCGGGGTGGCAGACGTCCACGCCGATCCTCGTCTGGAATCAGGTGACGGGAGCATCGGCATACGACCTCGACGTCTACACCATGACCAACGGGGTCTGTGACATCCAATCTGCTGCTCAGGACTTCCATGTCGTCACGCCGTTGACGGCCTGGACGCCACTGGGCGCGAATCCGGGCACGCTGCCATACCCCGCCACCGGGACGTCGGTCGAGAAGGCCAGCACAGGGCCCATCGCCGGGGACCATTACTGCGTGCGCATCCGCGCCGAGGGGGAAACGAGTTCGACCGGACAGAGGGTCTTCGGTGACTACACGTTCCTCGACAACGCCTTCACGTACGAGCCGGCGCCGGCCTCGGGATCCGTGGCGCTCCCGTCGGCGAGCGACTATCTCGTGCCGAGCGCGGGCGCGCTCACGAAGCAGACCCCCTTGTACACCTGGCGCCCGATCGCCGGTGCGAACAGCTACTGGGTGATCATTTCTCGCGATCCGTCCTTTACCACCCTGGTCGACTATGCCTTCACACAGATTCCCGCGTATGCGCCGCGCCGCACGATCGCTGACGAGACGACCTCGTACTACTGGGCGATCCTGCCGGCGGCGAACGCCGACGGTACCGGTTTGCCGATCGATCCCCAGACCGGGCGCCCGGTGGACCCGCTGCATGCTGCGGCGGCGAATTTCCAGAAGCAATCGGACCCGCCGAGTCTGATCTCGCCGGTGAACAACAGCATTCTCGCCGCGAGCCAGCCGAAGTTCCAGTGGAGCCCGGTTCCCGGCGCTCGCAACTACAGGCTCGAGGTCTCTACCGATCCGGATTTCGGCACCCTGCTCTCCAACGTCGTCACGGGGTCAACGGCTTACGTCAGTAGCACGACGTATCCCGCCCAGTCCACGCTCTACTGGCGGGTCCAGGCGAACGACGAGGACACGACGGCGCTCACCTGGTCGAGTACGGGTCAGTTCAAGCAGGTTCTGCCGACACCGCAGCCGCTCCCTGAGCAAGCGCCGAGCGGGGATTTGATTCCAGCGTGGCGCTGGACGCCGGTCACTGGGGCGATCGGTTACGACGTTCGCGTCGTCTTCCCGGGAGGGTCTGTGAAGACCTATTCGAAGGTGCCGACCCCGGCCATGGTGCCCACCGCGCTCTCCGGCACAGGAGTGTTCACGTGGCAGGTCAGGGCGGACTTCTCGAACGGGGCGGTCGGTTCGTACTCGAAGACCGTCTCGTTCGAGCGCACCGTCACTCCCCCGACGCAGACGCGCGTCGCGATCTCACCACACGCTCTGATTCTGCGGTGGCAGGGCCGTCCGGGACTCGACGAGTACGCCGTCCAGATCGCCGCGCGGCCCGACTTCTCGCACACGGTCGAGACCGACAAGACCGACGGAACCGAGGTGGCCTCGAAGCTCAAGGAGTTCCTCAAGGCGGGTGGACGATTCTATTGGCGTGTCGCCGCGGTGGATGCCAACGGGAACCTCGGAGGGTTCAGCCCCAGGAAGACGTTCAAGATGCATCGTGTGAAGGTCGGCTAGGACGGCACCGTCTGCATGCCGCCCGCGACGAACGCCGCTCAAGGGTTCCACGGCTCGTCGGCGTGCTGTCTCAGCCGAGCCGGCTAGAGCCCGTTCGTTTGAGCGTCTTTTGCTCTAAGGCCGGGGCCGAGCCGGCCGATGAGGATGTAGCCAAGGGCGCCTCGCTCGCGTCCTACGAAGCGTCGGTCTAGCTGGAGCAGTGCCGAGAGAGCCGGACTGCCGGCTCGCAGTCTGGCGCTCGAGGTCGCACGACGGGCAACGATCCACTCGAAGATGGTGCGGTGGTAGAGCGACGAGACCGGGAAACCCCACGCCTTGCACGTCACGACCTCAAAGCCCGCTCGCTCAACTCGATCCACGAGGTCGCCGCGCGTGTAGCGGCGCACATGGCCCGCCCAGTGATCGCTCCGCGAGAACCAGGCTGGGTTACGGGGGACGCTGACCGCGAGGACTCCACTCGATCGCAGCACGCGGAACGCTTCCCTCAGCGCGGCGCCGTCGTCCTCGACGTGCTCCAACACCTCACCGAGGACCACGCCGTCGAAGGAACAGGCTGCGAATGGCAGGGAAGTAGCATCGGCTCGCTCTACCGAGCCAGCGGCGCGTGCACGCAGGACTTCCAGGGCCTCCTCCGTAACATCGGTGCTTGTGACCTCGAATCCTCGTGCCGACAACAGATTTGTGAACGTGCCTGACCCGGCACCCACGTCGAGCACGACCGGCCCAGGGCCTGCCGCGAGGAACTCGTCGAGCAAGAGAGACTCCCGCAGCTCGTGGCGGGGTCCCTGGAAGTCGGGCTGCGTTCCCCACTGATGGCGCTCCGGCTGCTCGGCGCTCTCGTCCACCCGGCCGAAACTATCCCGAAGGTCGGCTGACCGTGCGCGTCGCGTATTTCGGCACCTGGGAGCGCGGGTACCCGCGGAACGACCAGGTCATCTCTGCGCTCGAGTCGGCGGGGATCGATGTGGACCTCGTACACGAGGAGATGTGGACCGGCACGCACAAATTCGGCCTCACTCCGACGGTGCTCCCTAGGCTGGCACGGGCAGAGCTCCGGCTCGCACGAGCTGACGTCGCGAGTCGGGCCGACGCGGTCCTCGTCGGCTATCCAGGTCAGTTCGACATCTGGAGCGCGAAGCGCCACGGAAGGCCGGTCGTGTTCAACGCGATGGTGTCGCTGTACGACACATTCGTCGAAGACCGAGAGCGCTTCCGCGAGCGTTCGCTCGCCGCGCACGCGCTTCGCCGACTTGATCGGGCGGCGTTTCGGGCAGCCGACCTCGTCGTTGCGGACACGCGCGCGAATGCCGATTTCATGTGCAGGCTCGCCGGCATCGACGAAGTCGGCGTGTGCTTCCTCGGCGCCGAGGAGCGACTCTTCCGGCCCGCCTGGCAGCGCACTGACGACTTCCACGTCCTGTATCTAGGCAAGCCGGCTCCGCTCCATGGTCTCGAGCTAATCCTCGAGGCTGCGCGGCGACTGCCGGGCGTTCCGTTTCGTGTCGTTGGCACCGGACAGGTCACGCATGTCCTCAACGACAGGCCCGCGAATGTCGAGCATGTTCCCTGGGTTGATTACGAGTTAGTTCCCCACGAATACGCACGAGCCGGCTGCTCGGTCGGCATCTTCGGCGCGAGCGGGAAAGCTGAGCGGGTGATCCCGCACAAGATCTTTCAGGCGTTAGCCGTGGGGACACCGGTGATTACGGCTGACACGGTGGCGGCGCGTGAGCTGCTGGTCGACGGCCGCGATTCTCTCCTCGTCGACCGGACTCCAGACGCGCTCGCCCGAGCGATCGTCGCTCTTCGCGACGACGCCGAGCTCGCTAAGCGGATCGGCGCCGGGGGGCGGGCAACCTTCGAGCGTGAGGCAAGTGAGGCCGTTCTGGGAGTGCGCTGGCGTCAGGCGATTGAGCGGGCAATCGCGCTCCGCCGCGCCGCAACGCCGGCCTAGGCCGGGTCGACGGCATCCAGTGGAGGGCGTCCCCGCCTCAGGGCTGCCGTCGAGATACCGGCGAGGACGACGTCCACGAGCAGCAGGATCAGTCGCGATGCTGCGGCGACAACGAGCGCGTCGCTCGCTTTCATCCGGCCGGAGAGTAGCGCCACCAACACTGCTTCTCTGACCCCTAGGCCACCTGGGGCGTAGACGGCAATCAGCCCGGCGAGCCAAGCGACGGCGAAGGCGCCTGAATAGAACGCGAGATCCCGAACAGGTACAGCGAGAAGGCTCCGCGCGCAGAGCCAGAAGCTTGCGCCCAGCACCAGCCACACAGGCAGGTAGAGCAACGTGGCGCGGAGGGCCGCGTGCGTCGCACCCCGACGCAGCCGATGCAGGTGGTCCAACGCAATCAGCACTACCGCGACGGTTGCGACGACGGCCGCCCCCCACCAGCCGAGGAGAAAGCCGGCCATTGAGCCTGCAGCGATCGACGACGCGGCGAACTCCACGGGGAGCGAGACCCCGACGGGGCGAACCGGGATTCCCTGGGCGCGTGCGACGGCGGTACGCCCCGCGTACTGCCACACGGCCCCGGGTATGTACTTGCCGAGCTGCGACTGAAAGAAGAGCCCCGCCCAGCGCAACTTCGGCCGCACTCCAAGACTGTCCAGGATCGCCAGCCAAATCAGCGCTCCGGCGGTCGTCCCAGCCGCGGCGGAAGCAAACGAGCTCACGAGCGCCGGCCAGCCGACCTTTCCCAACTCGACGTGGCTGCCGTGCCAGATAGAACGCGCCCGGAGAGCGGCAAAGACGATCGCGGCCAGGAGCAACAGCTGTCCGAGTACCCGTACACGCCGTGTGGTCGCCCGCTCGGCAAGGGTCGCGCCGAGGTGGAGGAGGCGCTCGCGCGACACCATGTCTCACAGTAAAGCCGACTCCTCGGAGGAGTGGGTTCTCGTCACCCGTTCGGAGGACGACAAGGCAGGAGATGTCGTCCAAGCTGCGAACGACTCTGCGTTCCCCAAGGAGCCGACGATGGACATTGCAGGCGCAAAGGCACTCAAAGAGCGGCTTGGCCCGAGCGGAGCAGACGACGCTCCCTCCGCAGGCGAGCCTGCCGACGTACCTGCCGACGCGCCGCCTGTCTACCACTGGACCGGCAAGACCCCGCTCGATGCCCCGGCTGCGGATGTGGAGGAGCCGGCCGGGAAGGACAACACCGCGTTGTTTCGCCGGCTCAGCCTGAGCTTCCGCTAGCGCGCGCATTTCAGCCGGGCCGCCCCGCCACCGATGTACTTCTCGAGCTCGCCCCGACCGAGTGGGCGGACCCGGGGCGAGCTCAATCAGGCGGCCGGCTCGTAGCGCCGCCGGCCGGGTCCGCCGTCGAATGCCGAGGATCGTGTTACGTGCCCGGACGCTCTAGCTATCCGCGTCGCGGACGATCTCGCGCACCCTCTCGCGCAGATCGTCGGGAAGGCTCGCAAAGTCGTCGCGGTCGCTCAGCGCCCGCAGCCGATTGACGATCCGGTAGCGACGGCGATCCAGGCCGCTGGTCTCGAGGAACGCGACGAGCGTGCCCACGGCAGCAGCGGAGATCGGACGGTTCTGCGAGGGCTGTCTTGTGCCTGCGTCCACGAGTCGCTTCCAATCTACGACCGCAGGCAGGCCCGCGCAATGGGCCGAGCGGCGGCCATCGTTTTATGTTCGGAAAGTGTTATAAAACTCGGGATGTCGATGCTCCGTGGATGCACCTTTCCCCACTGCGAGACGCTCACCCTCGGCGCCTACTGCCTCGAGCATGAGCTCTTCATCCGCGCGGAGATCGAGGCCGAACGTGCGCGGGACGCAGACCGCTCACACGGGGTGGCCGGAGAGGGCATCGCCGGCCCGCAGGCTGCCGGGTGAAGAACGACGACGGAGCCGAGCGTCTCCGCCGCCGGATCGAGGAGACGCGAGCCATGACCGAGCACGCGCTGCGCTGCTCGGACTGCGCGCGCCTCTCCAGTGGGCGGGCCACGGGATGGACGATGCGCCTCGGATCCGGCGGAAGCCTGTACGCCTTCTGTCCCGAGTGCGGTGACCTCGACTGCGTCGATTCCTTCGACTGACCGCCTTCCCGTTTGCGGCGTGAACCGGTGATCGTGCAGCGGCCGTACAGGCTGCTATAACCACCGCAATAGCTGGAGCCGGAGCGGTTCGACCGGCGGCGGGGGGGGCGAACGCCGTTCGTTCCCGCATGGAGAGCGTGGCGTGCCTGGAAAGCCCGTGCTCGCGTCGGGTGGCGTTGCGCGGGTTCAGGAAGCGGACTGTGGGGTCGATGAGTTGGCAGTGACTTCACCCAGATTTTCGGTCGTCATACCGGCTCACGATGCTGGCGGCACGATCGCCGCAGCGATTCGCTCGGTGCAGCTCCAGACCGTCGACTCGCTCGAGATCGTCGTCGTCGACGACGGCTCGAACGACGGTACTGTCGAGGCCGTCGAGAGCCTGAGGCGCGACGATGCGCGGCTGCGTCTGTTCCGCCAGGCACGGCAGGGTCCGGCGGTGGCGCGAAACGAGGCGATGCGCCATGCCAGCGGGGAGCTCGTGACGTTTCTCGACGCCGACGACCTCCTCCTGCCGGAGTATCTCGAGCGGGTGGGCGCCGCTCTGGCCGGGGCCTCGCATCTCGGTTTCGCCTATACCGACGCCTGGGTTCTGGACGACGCCACGGGGCGGGTGCGTCGGTCGAGCGCGATGGCCTACCGGAAGCCGAAGGATCTCCCGGAAGATCCCGATCGGTTGCTGCAGCTCCTCCTGGTGCGGAATTTTGTCTTCGTCGCGGTGACCGTGCGCCGTTCGCTCGTCGAGCAGGTCGGCGGCTGGCGCGAAGCTCTCAGCCCGGCGGAGGACTACGACCTGTGGCTGAGGCTGCTGGCGGCGGGTCATGGGGCGCTCCATGTCGCGGGGCGGCTCGCCGTCTACCGGCGCTCGAGCCGCTCTCACTCGAGCGACAAGCATCGGCTGTTGCGTGCGCAGGCGGCCCTCTACCAGGATGTCGCAGAGGCTTGGAGCGTCGATGCTCGCTCACGGAGGATCGCGCGTCGCCGCCTCGCCGCAACCAGGCGCTGGGCCCGTCGTTACGACCCCGCCCGCCCGCGGCCTTCGCTGAGGCTGGGCGTATCGCGTTTCCGGACGCGGTTACGCGAGCCCGGCTCGTGGCTCGATGCGGTTCCGCCTCAGGTGGAGGACGTTCTGGCCCGCACGGCGGATCCCGCACTCCTCCAGACGACGAGGTTGCCGGCCTAGACCTCGGCTGCGTCAGGTGTCAGCCCGCGGTGCCGCCGCTCGGCGGTCAGCGGCGCGATTCCGTCATCCTGGCGTACAGATCGGCGAAGGCCGCCGCGGCCACCTTCGGCGTGTGGTGCTCCTCGAAAGCCCGGAGCGCAGCGGCGCCGCGTTGTCGTCGCTCTCCGTCGTCGCTGAGAATCGAGATTGCCGCTCGAGCGGCTCCCTCGTCGTCGTCCGCCACGACGATGCCCTCGGTCGGTGCGATGCCCTCGGCTCCGACCCTCGATGTAACGACAGGCAGGCCGCAGGCGAGGGCCTCCAGCACCTTCACCTTCATCCCGCTCCCGCGCGGCGACGGGAAGAGCAGCAGCGAGAGGCCGCCGAGGAACGAGGAGGCCGACTCGACGTCGCCGACGATCTCGACTCCACCGGTCGCCTGCAACCCGAGCTCGTCCATTCCCCGTCCTGCGACGAGAAGCCGGGCATCGGGGAGCTCCCGTCGGACCAGCGGCCAGACACGCTCCACCAGGCGGCGCGCAGCCGCAGCCGTCGTCGGCCAGCGGGCCTGGCCGATGAAGCCTGCGACCTGTGACACGTCCGCCGCCGGGGCGTACTGGTCTGGATCGAGCACCAGCGGGATGACGGTGACATCTGCCCGGGGTGCACGGCGGCGCAGTTCGTCCCCGACGATCCTCGAGTTTGCGACGAGAAAGATGTGCCGCCGCACTGCTGCACGTTCGGCCGCGGCGAGCCCGAAGAGCTGTGCCGCGGCTCGCGGCCCGGCCGGACGACGAGGTCTGTCGAGTCGGACGAGGTAATGCAGGTGGACGAGTGACGGGATGTCGCTGCCGAGATCGCACCAAGCTGTGTGAACCTGATCGAGGTGAAGGATGTCCGCGTCCGCCGCGAGCCGGCGGACGTGCGCGCCGAACTCGCCGCGGCTGAGGTAGCCGAGCGGACGCCGAAGGAGATCGGACCATGCCTGGGCGCGATCCTGGGGCTCCACGGACAGGATCTCTACCGGGATGGCACGCGGAGGCTCTCTCACCGCCGCTGTGGTCACTCTGGCGGCGACCGCGGTCAGCTCGATCCGGTCATGCTCGGTCAAGCCCTCGAGCAGCGCCGCCGCGCAGCGACCTGCGGGACCGCCCTCCGAATACGGCGGCTCGGGCATGACGACGACGACCCGCATCGACGCAACCTAACCGCACCGGCGCGAGGGTGAGACCCAACGACCGGTGCCAGCTCGTATTCTGCGTTGCTGTCGAGGGAGGGGAGGTCTCGGTGCGGACGCGTCGGCTTGGTGAGGGGGGCCCAGAGGTTTCGGTGCTCGGGCTCGGTTGCAACGGCTTCGGGCTGAGGATCGGCCTCGCCGAGACGCGCGACATCGTCGCGACGGCGCTCGAGCTCGGCATCACGTTGTTCGACACCGCCGACCTCTACGGCCGGACGGACAGCGAGCGCTACCTGGGGCAAGCGCTCGGCTCGCGCCGCGACGACGTCGTGATCGCGACGAAATGGGGCTGGACGACCCTCGAGGGCGCGCCGCAGCGCCGGTCCCTGGGGCTCGTCAAGAAGGAGTCCCCGCGCGGCTCGGAGCAGTACATCCGGTGGGCGCTGGACGAGTCGCTGAGGCGTCTCGGGACCGACTGGATCGACGTCTACCAGTACCACAAGATCGACGGCGAGACGCCTTTGGCGGAGACGTTCGCGACTCTCGCGGCGCTGGTGCAGGAGGGCAAGATCCGCTGGGCCGGGCTGCCGCCGCTCGAGGCCGCGGAGCTCGAGCACGCTGTGGCGCTCGCGCGGCAGGTCGATCTCCCGCTCGTCAGCGTCCAGCTCCAGTACAGCCTGGTGCGCCGGGACGTCGAGCGCGATCTGCTGCCGCTCTGCGGGCGGCTCGGAATCGGCGTCCTGCCCTACCTCCCGCTCGAAGGCGGACTGCTCACCGGCAAGTACCGCCGCGGCGAGCCGCCACCTGCGGATTCGCGGTACGCGAGCATGCCGCTGCACTGGCCGAAGGAGAACTGGTTGACGGAGGAAGCCTTCGACCGCGTCGAGGCACTCGAGGCCTACGCGGCGCAACGCGGCGTCACGTTGCTCGACGTGGCAATCGGTGGAGTGATCGCGATGCCGGCGGTCGGTTCGGTGATTGCGGGGGCCACGCGTCCCGAACAGGTTCGGGCCAACGCCCAGGCGGCCGAGTGGATCCCGAGCCCGGACGATCTGGCCGCCCTGCGTGCCCTCGCCTGAGGGCTCAGGCGCGGCCGGCGAGTACCTCGAGCCGTTCCAGGAACGGGCGTGTCTCAGGATCTGCGCGTAGCCCCTCCCGCACCGACGCGGTGGATTCCCGGATCTTGATCAGCTCGTCGTCGTCCGCGTAGACCGGCGTGACCTCCGGCGGCACCGCTTCGCGGTCACGCTGCTCTTGGTCGACGAGCCGCTCGAGGGCCCGCGCCAGCGTCGCGGCGGACGCGGCGTGCAGCATCTCCCGCTGGGCCGGGGCGAGCCACTCGTACGTCTTCCGGGAGGCCACGAGTGCAAGCGTCCGCGGCCAGAGGTTGACGTTGAACGTGATCGAGCCACGCAGCCGCCAGGCTGCGAGCGCCTCCGTTTGCAGGTCGAGACCGTCGACCGCCAGGTCCGGCCTCGATCTCATCTGCTTCGCAGAGAGCGTCACCGCCTCCGCGCCCAGCGCCTGATACGTCGCATCCGCCACCAGCGACTCGTGGATCCTCAGCTTCGCTCCCTCGTAATCCCTCAGCCCGAGCAGGCGACGCGCGAACGCGAACGGCTTCCGCTGGGCTCCGGGCAGCACCACGAGACCGACGAGTCCGAGCCGGTCGAGCGGCGCGAGCATCTCACTCATCACGTCGTCCCGAAGGACGGCGTCGAGCGCGGCATAGTCCTCGAGCAGGAACGGCGTCTGCAACGGGTCGAGGCTCCGGACTCCGAGGCAGCCGAAAGCACGCGTGCCTGCCCAACCGAGGTCGGCCTGATCGCGCCCGACGGCGGCAACGGTTGCGGTCTCCTCCGTCGGGTGGTCGAGCGTCGTCCAACCGTGGACGAACCCGATCCGCAGCGTTCCTGCCGAGGCGCGGTCGACCTCCTCCGCGAACCACTCGAGCTCGGGGAGCGGTGTGCGGTGTGCATTCGCGAGCCGAAGCACGAGCGGCCCCCGCCGAGCCCCCAATGACCGCCTGGCCCAGACGGCGCGAGCCGAGAGGTCGCGACGTCGTTCGGAGCAGCCGACGGGATCCCACACCGTGTGCCAGCGGCTCGTGAGCGCCGGAGGCACCCGGCGAGCGAACTCGCGCGGATCCTTGACCAGAAGGTGAGCCGCCGAACCCCAGTTCATCTCGCCAGCAGACTAGGAGGGAATGCGACTCGCCGCAACCGCCGGCAGGGGTCGCTCGCGGGCTCTTCGCTCATTCGGCGGCAGCTACCGCGCTCCGCCGGGCGGGACGACATCCTGAAATACCGTCCCGTCCGTCGTGTCCCAGTCCGCATCGCTGGCGTACCGCGGGTTCAGGCGAACGTCCCTCGCCCGTCCGAATTCGACCGTGTCGGTCGCCAGGGCGCGTCCTCCCGCCGCCTGGAACATCCCGTGCGCCCAGTACGGATGCCCGGCCGCGTTGTCGCACTGGAGATACTTGATGTCCGTGTGGCGGATGCCGTAGCCCCAGGTCCCGAAGCAGTTGCCGCCCGTCTGGGTCTTGCTCACGAACGAGAGATCGGCCGCCGTCAGGATGATCGTGTTGTGGCTCGGGACGTGGGTCGCCCGGCTCGAGCCGAACTCGATCGCCGCTCCCGAGCACGCCGTGTCATGCACGTCGAGCGCGATCCGGTTGTGCTCGAACGGCTCGTAGTTCGCATCGGCCAGATTTGCTCCGTGCAGCCCCGTGCACTTCTCGGCGTGGGGATCCCAGGCTCGATGCTGGCCCGTCTTCCAGATCTCGCCCTGGATGTCATTGCCCTCGACCGGTCCCGCGCCGTTGGCGCCCGGCTTCAGGGTGAAGACGTCGAGACCCGTCCCGCCGCAGTCGTGGAGGGTGAACCCCCACCACAAGACGTGCTGCGATCCCGTCCAGCGGACGCAGTCGCCGCCGCGGTCCGAGGTGCTCAGATCGCCGCCGAAGATGTCGAGGTTTTCGGCATTCGCGAGCCAGAGCGCGGGCAGGTTGTCGCGGCCGTCGTAGACGAACTCGACGCCGGCCGTGAGATCGATCTCGGCCCTGGCCGGCAGCCGCTCGTCGATGATCGTCTCCCCCCGCACCGTGAAGGCAGACGTGGCCGTGACGAGGTCGCCCGGCCGGATGTCCGAGATCGCCGACCGCAGCTGCGCCGCGGTGGTCACGGCGACTCGGCGCTCGACCTTGAACGCCGGTCGAGTCTTGGTGTACGCGATCTCGGTCGCGTAGGTCGTAGGGGTCGTACCCGCGAGCTCGTACGCGGCGAAGGCACCGATCCCGAGAGCCAGCACCAGAACCGCGGCCGCGACCTTCCGCTTCACCGAGAGGCATTTCGTCGTGGTGATGCGCCGCAAGGTCGAAAGTCTTTCACGCAGGTTGGGCGCACCCAGCCAAGCGGTCCGCGGAGTGGTGTATACAGGGGTCGTGTTCGCCTCCCAGGCCGGACCCCGCCGCTGAAACGCCGACTCAGGCGCCTGGCGGGCGTGGGTCGGCGCCGAGGCGCTGAACCGCCTCCCGAACGTCCGCAGGCGGCAATCGTCTCGCTCACCTTCGACGACGGACTGGCCAGCCAGCGGATCGCGGGCGAGCTGCTCCACGCACGCGGGCTGACCGGCACCTTCTATGTCTCGAGCGGGCTCGTGGGGCGCGCCGGTCGGCTCGGCTGGGACGACCTCCGCGCCCTCGCCGACCAGGGGCACGAGATCGGCGGCCACACCAGGTCACACGTGCATCTGCCGGAGCTCGCAGCGGATGCGGCCCGACGCGAGATCGAGGCCGACCGGGCAGCGCTGCTCGAGCACGACCTCGATCCGGTCACCTTCGCCTACCCGTACGGAGAGGCCGGCGCGGAGCTCGAATCGATGGTCGGCGACGCGGGCTACGCGGCCGCGCGCGGAATCGGCGGGATCATCGAGACCGTCCCACCGGAGAACGTCCTCCGGCTTCGCGCCCCGCACAGCCCTCGCCGCTGGACGACGCCGGAGCAGCTCACCGCACTCGTCCATGTGGCCGAACACGAGGGTGGTTGGATGATCGTTCCGTTCCACCACATCGAGCTCGACGGGAAGGTCGGCTCGAGCTACACGACGGAACCGTCGCAGCTGGAGGAATTCCTCGACTGGCTCCTCGCGCGCGGGGCGCAGGTCGCCCGTGTTCGCGACATCGTCGCGGGCGCTTTCTGACATGAGGCTGCGGACCCAGCTGGAGTACGGCCGGTGGCTGCTCACCGGGCGCACGCAACCCCTGAGCGGGAACTGGGGCTTCGGTCGAGGAACCGCGATCGATCGCTGGTACATCGAGCGCTGGCTCGCGCAGCGCGAGGGAGACATTCGGGGGTCGGTGCTCGAGGCCATGGACTCGCGCTACACCGAGCGCTTCGGCAGCGGCGTGACGGCCTCCCACGTGCTCGACGTCGATTCCTCGAACCGCAACGCCACCCTCGTCGCGGACCTGCAACAGCCGGACCAGTTTCCCGAGGCGGCGTTCGACTGCATCGTCCTGACGCAGACGCTCCACTATGTCTACGACCTCCGGGCCGCGGTCGCCTCGCTTCATCGCGCGCTGCGTCCCGGTGGTGTCTGCCTCGTCACGGTTCCGCTCGTCAGCCGTCTCGATCCGGCCGTGCCACCGGGAGGCGAGTACTGGAGGATGACCGGCGCCGCGTGCGCGCGACTCTTCGGTGAGCAGTTCGGAGACGCGAACGTGGAGGTCTCCGAGCAGGGGAATGTCCGAGCCGGCACCGCCTTCCTGCTCGGGCTTGCAGCCGAAGAGTTGTCCGAGCGGGAACTCGTCGCCGCCCCTGATCGCTATTTCCCGCTCCTCACCACCGTCCGGGCCGTGCGGGAGGGCTAGACGTGCCGACTGCGCCGGCCCGGGCTGATCGCGCCGCGGAGCGCGGCGCCTCTCAGGCGAAGCTGGAGCCTCCGCAGCCGGCGGGAATCTCGCGAGAGCGCCCGCTTGCGAGCCTCCCGCTCGTCGGACGAGAGCCCTGCGGGGTCGACGGCGCGCAACAGCCGCAGCCGCTCCTGCATGCTCAACACCTTGTCGGCGCTCAAGCTTCCCTCGTGGACGTGATAGGTCATCAGCGGCTCGTCGACCATGCCGACGGAGGAACCGGTCAGGATCAGCCGCAGCCAGCACTCCCAGTCGTACGCGACCCGGTACGACTCGTCCCAACCCCCGGCCTCCCGCAGGCGCCTCCGGCGCACGGCCGGCCAGCCGCCGGGGAAGCACGTGTCGAGGATGGCGGCGCGCTGCCCGCGAGCCGCGAACGGATTCGCGCCCGCGTACGTCCCGATGCGCTCGCCTTCCTGCTCGAGCCAGGCATCGGTCGTCACGATGTCGAGATCCGGCCGCGAAGCAGCCGCCCTCCCGATCGCAGCGATCCGTTCCGGGTCGTAGAAGTCGTCCGCGTCGAGGACGGCGACGAAGTCTCCGGTCGCTGCGGCGAGGGCATGGTTGAGCGCGGAGGCGCCGCCGCCGTTCTTCTTGCGGAGCAAGACGATCGCATCCCCGAAGCCCTCGAGCACCTTCTCGGATCGATCGGTCGACCCGTCGTCGCAGACGATCACTTCGTGTGCGCGCGTCGTTTGGTGAAGGACGGAGTCGACCGCGCGCGCGACGGTCGGTGCCGCGTTGTAACACGGGATCAGAACCGAGATGCTCGGCGGCGGGCCGGTGACGAGATCGGGCGGCGCTTCGGGAGCGAGCAGTCTTCGGGTCGTCGCGGCCAGGCCGTCAGGATGCCTGATCCGTCATGGTGGCGATGAGCGGCACACCGCTCGTCTCCTTCGTCATGAGCGTTCGCGACGGGGAGCGCTATCTCGCGGCCGCAATCGACAGCGTCCTGGAGCAGACGCTCACGGATTTCGAGCTCGTCGTCATCGACGACGGCTCGACCGATTCCTCGCCGCAGATACTCGACGAGTATGCGTCGAGCGACGAGCGCGTCCTCGTCCACCGGCAGGAGAACAGCGGCCTCACGAGGTCGCTGAACCGCGGCTTCGCCCATGCGCGCGCCGCGTTGATCGCGCGTCTCGACGCCGACGACGTCGCCCGGCCGGACCGGCTCGAGCGCCAGGTCGGATATCTGGCACGGAACCCGGAGGTCGGCCTGGTGGGCGGTGCGGTCGTGTTCATCGACGGGGACGGCCGCCCATTCGCCGAAGCGCAGTACCCGACCTCCGATGCCGAAATTCGAGCTGCGTTTTCCTTCACGACCCCGTTCGTCCACTCGGCTGCGACGATGCGCCGCGAGGTGTGGGACGCTGCCGGCGGCTACCGCACGGCTTTTCCGTATGCCGAAGATCTCGATCTCTGGGTGCGGATCGGAGCGGTGTCGCAGCTCGCGAACCTCGGCGAGACCGTCGTCTCGTACCGCATCCATCCGCAGCAGATCACGCTGGCGCAGCTGGAGCGACAGAGCCTCTCGGTCCTCGGAGCCCGAATCGTCTCGCGAGCGCTCGCGCAGGGACGACCGGACCCCTTCGCAGAAACCGCGCTCGTCGACGGGCAGGAGCTGCTTCGTGCCGGTGCGTCGGTGGAGGACATGACGACGGAGTTCGTCCAGCTGGCGGTCTGGCTCGCGAAGACCCTGAGTCGAGCAGGCCAGACGGAGGCGGCTGCGCGCCTGTTCGGCGAGGCGGAAGCGCGAGCCCGGTCCGACTCCGGGTCGCGGGCGCTCGTCTCCTCGGTCGAGGTTGCGCGGGAGCGCGTCCGGAGCCGCTAGTCGAGCGAGGGCGTCGTCCAGCGGTGGTCGATCACCACGTCGCCGCGTCCATCCCCCGAGACCGGCCGCCCGGCGAGCACGCCCTGCTCTACGTCGAAGAATGCGGCCCCTTCGATCGCATCCTGCAGATAGGCGCGGCCGTGCACCTCGACGTCGATCCGGTAGCGGCCCGGGACGAGGGGCAATGCCGCCACGTCGCAGGTGAATGTTCCCGCCTCCTGGGAGTCGCTGTCCGCGGGTCCGAGGTCGTCGCTCGAAAATGTCGCGACGGGGTGTCCGAGCAGGTTCACGACCGTGAAGCGGCAAGAAACCCGGGCTCGCTCGAATCCGGCGGCCCGGTCGATCGTGAAGACGAATTGCGCCGCCCGACCGGTCGCAGGCTTGACCGCGCCGTCGGCGCCGCGAATTTCAACGCCTGTCAGCCACACCTCGTTCCAACCACTGCGATCCTGGCGCTCGGCGAGGTCGGCGGCGGCATCCGTTTCCACCGCCCGCAGATAGGCCGACACGGCCTCGTCGATCGGCGCGTCCACGGCCACGCTCCCGGCTTCGAGCAGAATCCCGCGCCGACAGAGCGACTGGATCACCGCCATGTTGTGGCTGACGAAGACGACGGTCCGTCCCTCGTGGGCGACGGCGCTCATCTTGCCGATGCATTTGCGTTGGAAGCCCACGTCGCCCACCGCGAGCACCTCGTCGACGAGCAGGATCTCGGGCTCGAGGTGCGCGGCCACCGCGAACGCGAGCCGCACGGTCATGCCGCTCGAGTACCGCTTGAGCGGAGTGTCGAGGAACCGCTCGGTCTCCGCGAAGTCGACGATCTCGTCGAACCGCTTCTCGATCTCGCGCCGTCGCATGCCGAGGATCGCGCCGTTCAAGTAGATGTTCTCGCGACCGGTGAGCTCGGCGTGGAACCCGGTCCCGACTTCGAGCAGCGATCCGAGCCGGCCGCGGATTCGTGCCTGGCCCGAGGTCGGCTCCGTGATGCGCGCGAGGATCTTCAGCAGCGTGCTCTTGCCCGCTCCATTCCGGCCGATGAGGGCGAGGATGTCGCCCTC
Source organism: Gaiellaceae bacterium (assembly GCA_036273695.1). Taxonomy (GTDB): domain Bacteria; phylum Actinomycetota; class Thermoleophilia; order Gaiellales; family Gaiellaceae; genus Palsa-739. The sequence continues at coordinate 97,193 of DASUHE010000034.1, read as the reverse complement.
CGCCACGTCGAGCGAGACGTCCGACAAGGCCCATAGCGGCGGTCGATGCTCGCGCCGAACGCGGCCGTCACGCCGGAAGCGGTCGGCGAACGCGCCGGCGACCGCGTCGCGAAGCGTTCGCCCGGCGACCCTCGTGCCCAGCGTGTAGCGCTTCGAGATCGCATCGCAGCGGATGACGGAGGATGCGGACATCAGGCGATGTCGGCGAACTTGCGCTCCATCGCCCGGAAGTAGTAGGCGCCTCCAACGAGCGTGACGATCGTCACCGCACAGGACACCGCAATGGTCGAAGCGGGCGGGGCATTCAGGCCGAGCATCGCCCAGCGGAAGAGGCCGAGCGACCCGGTCATCGGATTGAGCGCGAGAACGGTCTTCCACGTCCCGCCGATCTTCGAGATGCTGTACGCGACCGGCGATGCGAGCAGCCAGAGCTGAACGAGGAGCGGGACGACGTAGCGGACGTCCCGGAACTCCACGCTGAGCGCGGAGAGCCAGAGCGACACGGCGAGCGCACTCGCGAAGACGAGGACGAGAATCAGCGGCACCGCGAGGATCGCGACCGCGGGTGCCGTGCCGTACGCCGCCATCACGACCAGGAGGAGGCCGAGGCCGATCGCCACGTCCGGAAGGTTGGAGAGGACCGAGGCGATGGGGATCACGAGCCGCGGGAAGTAGACCTTGGTGACGAGGTTCACGTTCGTCACGACCGACGCCGAGGCGATCGTCACGCCGTTGGCGAAGAAAAGCCACGGGATCATCCCGCTCAGGGAGAAGAGCACGTAGGGAACGCCCTTCACCGTTATTCCGCCCACCCGGTTGAAGAAGACGGTGAAGACGAAAACCGTGAGCAGAGGCTGCAGGACGGCCCACGCGACGCCGAGCGCCGTCTGCTTGTAGCGAACCTTTACGTCACGCCAGACGAGGAAGTAGAGGAGCTCGCGATAGGCCGAGATCTCGTCGAGTCGCAGCGCCGGCCAGCCCCGGGTGGGAGCGATGACCACCTCCCGCGCGAGCTCGGAGGATGCCGGAGCCGTGACGGTACCGGCCCAATGTGAGCGGCTTTCCGACACAGGCGGACGCATAGTAGTCGCCGCCCCTGCGCGCTCAAGCGAGGCGACTCTCGAGCGTGTCCTCGAGGGTCTCGGCATCCCAGTTCTCGACCTGCACGCGCGGCAGCGCGAGGGACTGAGCCCTCCTTCGCGCCACCGGCGCCGAGTGAGTGGTGCACGCGGTCTGGAAGCCGGCCGATCGCACGACGCCGAGGGTGAGCTCCGAGAAGTCTCCGTGCGGGTACGAGAACGCGGTCACCGGACGGCCCGTGATGTCGGCGAGCGAGGCCTTGCTCACCTGAATCTCCTCTCGCTGTCGATCGACCGAAAGCGAGGAAAGGTGCGGATGCGTCACCGTGTGCGCGCCGATCTCGATCAGCGTGCCCTCGGCGAGGCTCTCGAGCTCCCGCACAGACAGCGGCAGCGATGGCTTCGGTCGCGGCGTGTCGATCGATTCCCACAGCTTGTCGAGTCGCTGGAAGCGGGCCTCGTGCGTCAGCGGTTGCAGCGTCTGCCACAGCGGTCGCGACGGCTGCGAGCTCGAGGCGCAGAACGCCTCGAGCTCGTCCCACCAGAAGTCGCGGCCGGCGTCGAGATAGCCGGTCGCGACGAAGACCGTGGCCGGAAGGCCCTCCTGCTCGAGGAGCGGCTTGGCGACGAGGAGGTTGTCGCGATAGCCGTCGTCGAAGGAGATCACGACGGCGCGGGACAGTGTTCTTCGCGCGGCAAGCGCTTCACCGAGCGCACCGAGCGAGACGACCTGGAAACGGTCGCGCAGAAGCCGCAGCTGGTCGGCGAAACGATCGGGGTCGACGCAGAGATTCCACGGGTCGGGTCGTCCGCGGGAAATACTGTGGTACATGAGGATGACCGCCTGCCCTCGCTCTACGCGCCGGCGGCGGCGTGTCCGGATCAGCCTCGTCATGGCTCGGACGAGCCTATGCTAGAGCCGGTGAGGGGCGGGTCATCGGAAGGGCCGGCGACGCCGCGCGTCAGCGTAGTGATGGCCGTGTGTGACGGCGAGCGCTTTGTCGCCGAGGCGATCGAGAGCCTTCGCAGCCAGACACTCCGCGACTTCGAGCTCATCGTGGTGGACGACGGCTCGACCGATTCGACGCCGCGGATCGTCGCTGCGCTCGCCGCCGAGGACGATCGCATCCTGCTCCAGGTTCGACCTCACCTCGGCTATCCCGCCGCTCTGAACGCAGGGTGGCAGGCCGCCCGCGGCGAGTACGTCGGCATCCTCGACGCCGACGATCTCGCCGAGCCAGCCCGACTCGAGAGGCAGCTGCACCACCTCAAGCGGAACCCCGAGGTCGGAGTAGTCGGTGGCGCGCTTCTGCTCGTCACGGCCGACGGGCGGCCCTTCTATATCGCCGCCTATCCCGTGTCGCCGGCTGAGGCAAGAGAAGCGTTGAAGAGTCGTTCGCCGCTCGGCCATACGGCTGCACTGGCCCGCCGCTCCGTTCTCGAGGAGGTCGGCGGATATCGCACCATGTTTCCCCTCGCCGAGGACTACGACCTCTGGCTGCGGATCTCGGCGCGGTACGCGGTTGCCAACCTCCCGGACATCGTCGGCCGCTATCGGATCCATGGCGGGAACGGGTCGATCGTGGGCATCCGGCAACAGGCCGAGTCGATGGCTGCCGCTCGCGCGGAAGCGGCGGGCGCGCGGCCCGACGACACCGAGATCGCCCAGGCGGAAGTGGAGCTGGCGCTCTGGTGGGCGCAGATCGCGGCCCGCGCAGGCGATGGGTGGCGACAGGTGGAAAAGGGCGCCTGGCAGCTCGCAGGCGCGGCTTCGCGGCGGACGACCGACCCAGCGGGGACCCGGGCGCGCATCGCCCGGGCGCGGGCCAGGCTCGACACCCAACTCGGCCGGCGTACGCGAGTTCTCGCGCGAAGGCTCGTTCAGGACTTGAAGCTGCAGGGCGAAGGCCTGCGGTCGTGAGAGTTGGGGCTCGGCCGAGGCCGGCCGCGGCGCGAGAACCCCGACTCGTCGCGTATACGAACGCAGAGACCGTAGGAGGAGCCGAGCATTGTCTCGCGACGATCTTGGCCGGCCTGCCGCAGTCGTTTCAGGTGGCGGTCGTCGCCTCGAGTCCCGCGGTGGCGGAAGCCGTGGCCGCGGGACTCCCCGCGGCGGAGATCGTGCTCGTAAGGCCACCGACTCGGTTCTGGGACGCCCGAGCGGTCGGAGCGAATATGCGCGCCCTGAGACGGCTCGACGGCGATCTCTGCGTGATCAACTTGCACACCCCGTACTCCGGCTTGCACGCGACACTTGCTGCGCTCCTCGTTCGCAACCTCGAAGTCGTGGCGATCGAACACCTACCGCTCCCGTCGCGCTCGCGAGCGGCCCACTCGCTGAAGCGGCTGACCTCCCGGCGGCTTGCGGCCCACGTAGCGGTCTCCGAGCACACGGCCGCTGCGATCGCCGGGGAGGCGCGACTTCGTCGCGAAGCGATGCTCGTCATTCGCAACGGTGTTCCCGAGCCGGTATCCGGCGTCTGTGAGCTCGATCTGCCACGGCCGATCGTCGGCGGTATGGGGCGTCTAGACCGGCAGAAAGGCTTCGATGTCCTCGTCGACGCGCTCGCCGACCTTCCCGGCGTCTCAGCGGTGGTGGCGGGAGCCGGTCCGGAGCACGATGCGCTCATCCGACACGCGCGGGACCGCGCGGTGGCGGATCGCTTCGCCATCGTTCCGTGGCAAGACGAAGTCGGGCCGTTCCTCCGGTCGCTCGACGTCTTCGTGCTGTCCTCGCGGTACGAGGGGCTGCCGCTCGCACTTCTCGAGGCGATGGCCGCTGGAGTTCCGATCGTCGCAGCCGATGTCGGGGCGGTAGGCGAGGCGATCGTTTCCGGGGAGACCGGCCTGCTCGTTTCCGCCGGTGACCCGGCGGCTCTCGCCGACGCCATCCGGCAGCTCCTCGACGACGAGGAACGCCGCGAACGACTCGGCATGCGGGCCCGAGAGGCGTGGGGGTCCCTCTTCGCCGCGGAGCGCGTGCAGGAGGAGTACGTGAATCTCTTCACGCGACTGCTTCGATGAGCTCCGCGTTCGCAGATCCCCGCTTCCTCTTGCCCGCCCCGGCCCGCTCGGCGAGGGTCGGCCCCGGGGCCGAAGCATGGCGGCAGCATCTCGAGCGCGTCGGCGTCGACACGACCGGAGCTCGAGCTCCCGATTTCCTCGTGACGGGCCCGGCTGCGATCGAAGCCGAGGGGGTTCCCTCGGTGGTCGTCGAGGGAGCGGCTCGCCTGCAGGGCTATACGAACCGGCGCTACGTCGTGTTCGGGAACCGGGAGCGGCCGGTGTTGCTCGTCCCCCGCGACCGTGGCAACGTCATCTCGTACGCCCTCTCAGCCTGGTCGGGACCTCAGACCGGAGCGCGCGCACTGCGCAGGCCTCTGATCGCCCGCCTGCCGCGACTGGCGCTCCGGCTCGCAGGCTGGCCGGAGGTCACGATCGCGTCGCGCGAGCCGGACCCGCCTCGCATCGTGACGGCCGCAGTGCGGCAGCTCGGCCTGCAGGACTCGGTGGACTGGCTTCTCGTCTGCGGCCAGTCCGACGAGCTCGGCCGCGCGGCTTTCCTGCTCTTTCCGGAAGCTACGTCACGGCCGCGCTGGGTCGTGAAGTTCGTCCGCGTTCCGGGCTACTCCGACCCGATCGACCGCGACGAACAGGCCCTGGCCGCCGTGGCCGCCGCCGGCGGAGCTGCCGCAGCTCACGCTCCGCGCTTCCTCTGCCGGTTGGAGGTCGACGGGCTGGCGGCTTCGATCGAGACCGCCGCGCCCGGTCGCCGGTTGTCGGCCGTGCTGAGCTCCCGAGGCTCCCGCACGGGGAAGACGGCGCTCGTAGACGGGGTGGCGGAATGGATCATCCGGGTCGGGGTCGAGACGCGTCACGGCAGTGCAGCGCCGGAGCTCGACCGACTCCGCGCCGAGGTACTCGGTTCCTGGCCGGTCGCTCCCGACGAGCTGCTCGGCGGCCTTGCCGGCCTGCCGGCCGTCCTGCAGCACAACGATCTCGGTTCCTGGAACATCATCAGCAACGGCCGCTCGGACTTCACCGCCGTCGACTGGGAGAGCGCCAATCCGGCCGGCCTTCCCCTTTGGGACCTGTGGTACTTCCTGGCCGATGCGCTCCGTCTGCTCGACGGAGAGGACGCCGCCGGGGGCGCCGCTTTTGCTCGTCTCTTCCGCGGTGAGGCCGCAGCGTCGTCCGATCTCTTCCGCTGGACGCGCGAGGCAGTCGACGCCCTCGGCATTCCTGCCGAGGGCGTGGGGAAGCTCGCGACGCTCTGCTGGCTCCACCACGGACTTTCAGTCGAAGCACGGAGTGCTGCGGTCGACCGTTTCGCTGCCGGTGGTCGAGCCCTCAGACCCGCCGCCGCCGACTACGCGCGCGTGTGGCTTGCCGACCCCGCGTTGGGAAGCGGCTGGCGTAGCTGGAGCGAGCGTTAGATGACGCGGCGACCGAGGCCGGTCGTCGTCCCGGCCCCGCTCGAGACCGTCTCGAGCGGCCCGGTCCCCTCGTTCTCGGTGGTCATAGCCGCCTACAACGCCGCGGACACGATCGCCGAGGCGCTGGAATCGGCTCTCGCGCAGTCGCTCCCTGCACGAGAGATCGTCGTCTGTGACGACGGCTCGGAGGACGATCTCGCTGGGACGGTCGCCCCGTTTCGCGACCGGATCACGCTCGTCCGGCAGGAGAACGGGGGAGAGGGGGCCGCGAAGAACGCGGGCACGTCCCGCGCGAGCGGCGACTACGTCGTCTTCCTCGACGCGGACGACACGTTCCTCCCCGACCGCCTCGCGGCATTGGGTGAGCTGGCCTCGTCGCGCCCCGATCTCGACATCCTGACCACCGATGCCTTCCTCGAGATCGATGGGACGGTGGTCCGTCGCTGTTACGAGGATGGCTGGACGTTCGAGATCGAGGATCAACGAGCCGCGATTCTCGACCGCAACTTCATTTTCGGTCTCGCCGCGGTTCGCCGGACGCGTTTTATCGCGAGCGGCGGTTTCGATCCATCCCTTCGGTACGCGACCGATTGGGATCTGTGGTGCCGCATGGTGCTCGCCGGGTCCCGCGCCGGCCTCGTCGACGAGCCGCTGGCGCGCTATCGACTGCGGCGGAGCAGCCTCTCCGCCGACCGAGCTGCACTTCTCGAGGGACGCTGCCGCGTCCTCGAGCGGGCCGCGCGGCGCGAGGATCTCACGCCCGACGAGCAAACGCGTGTGCGGCGTGCGCTCGCGAGAGAGCAGAGGAGTGCCCTCCTGACACGAACCTCGATCGCCCTGCGAATGCGGTCCCCCGAAGCGCGAGAGCTGGCGATCCGCGTTGCCCGCACCCGGTCACTGCCGCCCGGCACGCGCGCAAAGGCGGCGCTGGCGGCTCTGGCTCCAGGAGCCGCCTCGCGACGCCTCGTCGATGCCGTCGACCAGGTTGGCGTCAGCGGCCCCGCGGGCCTGCGTTTTCCGCGCCACGGCTCGTAGATTCCTCGCGAAGCAGTGCGTTCTCGGCTTATGGGGGAAGTCTTGCTCCCCGAACAGCTGGTCCCCCCGGCGGCACCCCTCGCTTCACTGCCTCCTTGATCGTGAAGCAATGGACCCGGTCGTGAAGAGCTTCAGGCACCCGGCGACAGTCATCGCCATGTTGGCCCTGTTTGTCGCGCTCGGTGGCGGAAGAGCCGTCGCCGGCGCGCTCATCTCGGGGAGCAAGATCGCCAGCCACTCGATCCCGGAGTGGAAGCTGACGTCTCGCGCGATTGCGAGTCTCCGGGGTCAGCGGGGCGCCAAGGGTCTTCAGGGGCCGACCGGCCCGCAGGGGACGGCCGGGCCGCCAGGCCCGACGGGTCTCCTCGGGCCCCCAGGCTCGACGGGACTCGCCGGGCCGATGGGACCGATGGGCCCCATGGGGGCGATGGGGCCGATGGGGCCGATCGGCCCGATCGGCCCTCAGGGTGACGTGGGAGCGGCGGGCCCGACGGGGGCGATGGGGCCGATCGGCCCTCAGGGTGACATGGGAGCGGCGGGGCCTCAGGGGCCTCCGGGTGATACCGGCCCCGCGGGCCCTCAGGGACCGGAGGGAGACGCTGGGCCGCGGGGGCCACAGGGCTCCCAAGGCCCGCAGGGCCCGCAAGGCCCAGAAGGCCCGCAAGGGCCGAGCTCTCCGAACGCACTCGCACAGGCATCGGGTCTCGTGGCTTGGACGGCTGACCCCGCTCTGATCTCGACGACCCGAACGGACAGCTCCGGCACGCTGCACGGTGGCTCCGTGTGGCTGAACGAAGGGGACACGATCAGCTGGCTCGCAGAGCTCGTCACCGCCAACGGGTCAGGCCTGACCCATGGCGCCTTCGCCATCTACGACTCGAATTTTCATCTCGTCGCCCAAACGGACGACAACCCGAACGCGTTCGCGACCGCGCCTGCCGACTCCTGGGTGCAGCTCTCGCTGCAGAGCCCGTACGTGGTCCCGGCGAGCGGTCTCTACTACCTCGTCGACTTCCTTGCCGGCACGACGACGCCGACCATCGGCGTCGTCGCTTACAACGCGGCACTCCCGGGCAGGAACGTCCTCCCGACGGGGACTCGCCGTGGTGTCAGGGACGGCTCCGGCCTTACAGCGCTGCCGTCCACATTCACGAACACCTCGACGGACGAGACCCGCTGTATCCTCGCCGGCTGAATCTCACGAGAGCCCGGGGGGAGCGGGTATGAAGGTAGAAGCCCGCAGCGGCCGCATCCGGACCACCGACGGGACACTCGTCTGCGAGCGCTGCGAAGTACCGCGCGGCACGTTCGCCCGTATGCGGGGCCTGCTCGGCCGGAACGGCCTCGAGCCGGGGCGCGGGATGCTCATCGATTCGGCCCCCACGGTCCACACGTTTTTCATGCGCTTCGCCATCGACGTGGTGTTCCTCGACCGCGACTGGAAGGTGGTCGGAATACGACATGCGCTGCGCCCGTGGCGCGTGGCTGGAGCCCGCAGGGCCGTGGCAGCCCTCGAGCTGCCGGCCGGAACGGCGAGGTCGGTCGGAGTCGCCGAGGGCGACGTTTGTGCGCTCGAAGACCTCTAAGCGTTCAAAACTTGAACACCAAATGTCCGCCCGGCGAGGCGCAGACTGCCGGCTGGGAGTGCTTTCGCCGGCCGGTTCTCGCCTCGTCCACAGTGGACAAGCCTGTTGATCGCCGTTCAATCGTGCGGGACCGGCTTTGTAGAGCGCTGCGAACTAGCAGCGCCCTTCCCCGTACAGCTACGCCAGCGTGCGCAGCCGACCGTTCAGAAAGATGATCGACCGCTAGGCCCGCCGCCCCATTGTTCAACCCGGAGATTGAACGGACAATGGGAACTGTGGGAACTGTGGAAGCTGTGGATGGGGGCGCCGTTCCGGCCAGTGGGACACTCGCTTCCGAGCTGATCGCCCGTGCGGCGGCGATCGGTGCTGGAAAACCGGGGTCTGCGGGAACGGCGCTCCTTCCGCGCGATCTGCGCGAAGCGCTTCGCGTTTGCGAGGTTCGCGCGCGGCGACTGGCCGACGGTTGGGGGCAGGGCGCCGCGCTCGATTTCCTCGGCGACGCGATCGTCGCAGTCGCGGTCGACCACCGGCTCGAGCCCGGAGAGGCACGGGCCGCCGTGACGGCCGCTGCCGACGAGATCGGACTGCCGCCCGAGTCGGCGGCGTTCGCGGTCTTCCGGAGAGCGCTCGGGAGCCCGGGGTTCGCCCAGCTTCCCCCCTCGGTCGCGGCGGAACTTGCCCTTGCACTGCTCATCGAGCTCGCACCTGCGGCCGCTGGCTCCCTGTGGATTCTCGACGCCGCCGGCTCGACGACGTGTCTCGTCTCGCACGGCAAGGCTCCGCGCAGCCGCCGACTCCGCGAGGTGGCGCGCGCCGCGCTCGACGGCGTCATCACCGGCTCCGCTCAGGTGCACGTCCGTGTGGTCGAGCGGTGGGACCGGCCGTATGCCGCACTCGTCGCGCGGCGCGGCGCCGAAGCGGAACACCTCGAGGACTATCTCGAGGAAGCCGCGATTGCGCTCGCACCGATCCTCGAGCGCGACTCCCTTTTCGATCGGAGGGTGCAGCGAGAACACGAACTCGTGGCTGCCGGCGAACGGCGACTCCTCCGCCTCGGCTTCGATCTGCACGACGGGCCCATGCAGGAACTCGTGGCGCTGGCCGAAGAGGTGCGCAGCGCGTCGACGCAGATCGCCTCGGTCGTTCCCGCCGACTTCAGACAGCGCGTACGCGGTCGCTTCAACGACGTTCACGCCCGCCTCTTCGCGCTCGATGAGAGCCTGCGCCAGATCGCGCACTCGATCCGCTCGACGACGGCCGTCGCCCGCCCGGTGGCGGACGCGGTGGAGTCTGAACTGCGCGCGCTTGCGAACGCGACCTCGATCGGCGTGGGCATGCAGGTCGACGGAGACCTCTCCGATCTGACCGATTCGCAACGGATCGTGCTTTTCCGAGTCGTCCAGGAAGCTCTGTCGAATGTGCGCAAACACAGCGAGGCAGCCAGGGTCTCCGTGGTGCTGCGCAGCAGCCTCACCTTCGTCGAGCTGACGGTGACGGACGACGGCTGCGGCTTCGATCCGCGTCTCCTCGCGACCGACCGACTCGGTCTCGCCGGCATCTCGGAGCGCGTGCGGCTTCTCGGCGGCGCGGTCGAGATCGACACGAAGCCCGGCGTCGGGACGACTGTCCGGGCGACCTTGCCTCAATGGCGGCCATCGACTCCCGCCACGGCGACGATCTACGCCGCTACATCGTGATCCGTCGAATCCTGCTCGCAGCGGCCGTGCTTGTCTCGGCCGGCTTCGCCGCCGCCGTGACTCTGCCCACCCGGGCTCTCGCAGGGTCGACAGGCACGACGACCACCACCGCGAGCACGACGACCCCCACCACGACCACCACCGAGCGCAACCCGCCGCCCCCTGCGCGAGTGGAGTCGATCTTCCCGGCCGCCGGTCAGCTGACCGTGCACTCGGTGCCGGTTCGCAAGACTCCGAGCCCGCGGGCCCGGGTGATCAGGGTGATGCACGACTTCCGGTCGGATTACCGCCCGCAGGAAATGTTCGCGGTGCGAAAGGCCACGGGTACCGACGGCCAGGTCTGGTACCGGGTGAGCATCCCGATGCGCCCGAACGGCACGTACGGCTGGATTCCTGCCAAGACGGTCTCGCTCAAGCCGACGCACAGCCAGATCGTGGTCGACATCCGCACGCGGACGATCGACATCTACCGCTTCGGCAAGCGCAGGTGGCACGCGATCGTCGCCGTCGGTGCGCCGGGCAGGGAGACACCGGTCGGCCACTACTTCGTCGCGGCGCGATTCGTCCCGTACCACGATCCGTTCCTCGGCGTCTTCGCGGTCGAGACGAGCGCCTACTCGAAGCTCACGGAGTGGCCCGGCGGCGGCGTCGTCGGCATCCACGGCACCGACGAGCCCCAGTTGCTCGGGCGGGCCGTGTCGCACGGCTGCGTGCGCGTGGCCAACGCGACGGCGAGGCGGCTGCAAGCCCTCGCGCCGCTCGGCACGCCGATCTGGATCAAGAAGTAGAGGAGAGGAGCTGGAAGGCCGTTCGGCCTTCCGCCGCGAAGAACCCTGCGGATCCCTGGTGCGCGATGCGCGTCACCGCGCTGCGGATCGGGTAGCCGCCGCTGAGCTGATGCCACCCGCCGCCGCGCGAGTGCGCGATCGAGACGTGACGGAACCGGTAGAGGAAGGTGTTGCAGGCGCCGCCGCTCCCGCCGTCCCAGCTCTCGGCCGTGGCGATCGGACTCCAGCGGTCGTCGCTCTCCGGCAGGCGAATCGGCGGCGACACGGGCTTGTGGTTCAGCCACACCCGCCACCAGTTGGGGCGGTTGCGCATCTCGAGCACGGTCACCTTGGTACCGGTGCCGACGGGCAGGTCGGCCGAGACCTGATGGTAGGTCGGGAAGCGGCCGGGTAGCGCGACCTCGTAGTAGATGTCGCTGCCGCTGATGCCGGGGAATCCGCTGTACCCGATCTGGAGCCACTCGTTCGAGCCGTTCGGGCCTTGGCCGGGGCCGCCGACGCCGACCCAGCCGGCGACGTGTCCGTTGAAGATGTCGAAGGCGTCGAGCGGAGTGATGGTCGCGGAGATCCCGTAGGCGTGGGTGGGAGCTGCGAGACCGGCGTACGAGTAGCCGCTCGTGTTGCCGCAGGCGAGGGCGCCGGCCGCACCGGCGAGTGCCGCTGCTGCGATTGCAGCGGTGGCGAGGAGGAGGCGGAGGGTCTTGGTCATCGGGAAGAGAGAGCGGGCCGCTTGCACGACAAGAGGTCGGCTGCGTGGAGGCCGCTCCAGTCCCTCGTTCGAGGGAAGGACGGTCCACACCGGTCGGTTTGCGGCTTTGCCGCACGTGTCGTCTGCCCGGGTGCGGAAGGCTCCCGGCCTTGCCGGCGGCGGTCTCGGGCGGCGTGTTCAGGGGTCTGAACGGGTCCCCGCGTACGGGTGGGGCCCGACTAGCCCATCGAAGGGCTCGCCGAAAACCCCCTGGATCTACCACTTGCTCTGAAGACTTACAGCCTGGGCCAGGAGCGTGCTCCTGCCCGTGATCGATGTGGGAGGAGCAGGTAAACAGATGAGCGCACTGAAGAGGAATCGCCGCGGCCACGGCCGCCGGCTCTGGGTCGGAGGGGCGACACTCCTAGCCGCCGTCTCGCTCGGAGTCGTTTTCGTGGCGGCGTCGGGAGCTGTGCCGCCGCCGGCTTGCCCGACTCCGGGCAACTTCGAGATCGACGGCGACATGACGCAGAACACCTGCGCCACCCCCGCCGACGACTGGGACACGACCGGCATCGGCGTCCAGTCGACGACTCAGGGGGGCACCTACAGCACGTCGGGCAAGGACAGTGGCGACCCGACGGGTTGGAGCTCCTCCGGTTCCACTCCGGACAAGACGAACTTCGCTCAGGCGTACGCAACGAGCCGTGTCGTCGGCGGCCACTTCTTCGTGTTCGTCGCGTGGGAGAGGACTTCCACGACGGGTACGCAGGGTTACGCCATCGAGGTCGACAACTCGGGCAGCAACGTGGCGGCCGATGGCACGCCGCAGCCGAAGCGCAACAGTGGCGGCTCAGTCTTCTACATCTCCTCCCAGGGGGCAGCCGCGCCGGCCTTCGACAGCGCGTGCAAGTTCACCTCCCAGTCGAATTACGGGCAGACCTGCGTCAGCACGGCGACGGCCGCCGGTGTCACCTCGGCGATCAACACGGCGTCGATCAGTGACCCGCTGAACCACACGACCCAGCCGGCAGGCGGCTTCTTCGAAGTGGCGCTGGACATCACGACTCTCACCGGCATCGCGCCGAGTTGCCCTGGTCCTTCCGCGGCCAGCGTGTACCTCCGCTCGATCACCGGTCAGACGAGCAACGGCAACTTGAAGGGATACATGGCGCCGTTGAGCGTCGCCCCCGACTCGACCTGCGTCCCGCCGCCCATCGACACCACGGCGACGCCGGGAGGTTCTGCGAATCTCCCCGGAGCGACGCAGCACGACGAGGCCACGGTCGGCACCCAGGCAGCCCCGGGCATCGGTTCCGTCAAGTTCTTCCTCTGCTCGCCGGCCGAGGTCACTGCGAACCAGGGTGACTGCTCGGCGAACGGGACACAGGTGGGTTCGGCCGCGACCTTGGACCTGAACGGTCAGGCCAAGTCGAGCGACGTCAGCGGGGCTACGACGACCGCAGTCGGCACGTACTGCTGGCGCGTGGAATTCACGCCCGGCCCGAATGACCACCACTACCTGTCCGGCTCGCACACCAACGACGAGAGCGAGTGCTTCACGGTCATCAAGGCCTCTCCGTCGATCAAGACGCAGGCGTCGACGACCGGCGACGGCGTGGTCGGCATCGACTCGACGTCGGACACGGCGACGGTGTCGGGCGGCGTGAGCCCTGGCGGGTCGATTCAGTTCTCGATCACCGATCCGAACGGCCACAAGACGGACGTCGGTTCTCCCGTGACGGTGACCGGCGACGGCAGCTACGACGCGCCCTCGAGTGTGGATCTGACGCTGGTCGGCACCTATACGTGGAGCGCGTCGTATTCGGGTGACTCGCTGAACAACGGTGCCGTGGACAACGGCAACAACGAGTCGGTGACCTCCATCAAGGCGTCGCCGACGATCTCGACGAAGGCGTCGGTGACGGGGAACGGCGTCGTCGGCACCGACTCGACGTCGGACAAGGCGACGATCTCGGGTGGCGATGATCCGACGGGGACGATCCAGTTCTCGATCACCGATCCGAACGGCCACACGACGAACGTCGGCTCGACGGTCACCGTCAACGGTGACGGCACCTATTCCGCTCCCTCGAGTGTGGCGCTGACCCTGGTCGGCACCTACACCTGGAGCGCGTCCTACTCGGGCGACTCGCTGAACAACGGCGCAGTCGACAACGGCGACAACGAGTCGATCACCACCGGTAAGGCCAGCCCTGCGATCTCGACGAAGGCGTCGGTGACCGGGAACGGCGTGGTCGGCACCGACTCGACCTCCGACACTGCGACGATCTCGGGTGGAGACAACCCGTCCGGGTCGATTCAGTTCTCGATCACCGATCCGAACGGCCATACGACGAGCGTCGGCTCGCCGGTGACGGTGAGCGGCGACGGCACCTATGACGCTCCCTCGAGCGTGTCGCTGGCTTTGGTCGGCACCTACACCTGGAGCGCCTCCTACTCGGGCGACTCGCTGAACGACGGTGCCGTGGACAACGGCAACAACGAGTCGGTCACCTCGAATCCTGCATCGCCGTCGATCAAGACGAAGGCGTCCGAGACCGGGAACGGCGTGGTCGGGACCGACTCGACCTCCGACACCGCGACGATCTCGGGTGGAGACAACCCGTCCGGGTCGATTCAGTTCTCGATCACCGATCCGAATGGCCACAAGACGGACGTCGGCTCGCCGGTGACGGTCAGCGGCGACGGCGACTATCCGGCCCCCTCGAGTGTGGCGCTGGCTTTGGTCGGCACCTACACCTGGACCGCCTCCTACTCGGGCGACTCGCTGAACGACGGTGCCGTGGACAACGGCAACAACGAGTCGGTCACGTCGATCAAGGCGTCGCCCTCGATCAAGACGAAGGCGTCGGTGACCGGAAACGGGGTTGTCGGCACCGACTCGACCTCCGACACGGCGACGATCTCCGGTGGAGACAACCCCACGGGAACGATCCAGTTCTCGATCACCGATCCGAACGGCCGTACGACGGACGTCGGCTCGCCGGTGTCCTTCAACGGCGACGGCACCTATGACGCGCCCTCGAGCGTCGATCTGACGCTGGTCGGGACCTACACCTGGAGCGCCTCCTACTCGGGCGACTCGCTGAACCACGGCGCCGTGGACAACGGCAACAACGAGTCGGTCACCTCGATCAAGGCGTCGCCGTCGATCAAGACCAAGGCGTCCGAGACCGGGAACGGCGTGATCGGCACCGACTCGACCTCCGACACCGCGACGATCTCGGGTGGCGACAACCCGTCCGGGACGATCCAGTTCTCGATCACCGATCCGAACGGCCACACGACGGACGTCGGCTCGCCGGTGACGGTCAGCGGCGACGGCAGCTACGACGCTCCCTCGAGTGTGGATCTGACGCTGGTCGGCACGTATACGTGGAGCGCGTCGTATGCGGGTGACTCGCTGAACAACGGCGCCGTGGACAACGGCGACAACGAGTCGATCACGGCGACGCCGGCCACCCCGTCCATCACGACGACCCAGGATCCGGCGGGTGGCGTGATCGGCGCGACGTACAACGACAAGGCCGATCTCGAGGGCGCGGTGAGCCTGGACGGGAAGGGCACGATCACCTGGACGCTCTATCCGCAGCAGGACTGCAAGGGCACGCCGCTCGACACGGAGACGTCCTCGGGCATCAGCTCGAACGGCGTCGTCGAGACGTCGACCGGTGTCCAGCTGCAGAACGCGGGCGACTACTACTGGGTCGCGGCCTTCAGCGGCGACTCGAACAACGCCGCTGTGAGCTCGGGCTGCAACGACGAGAAGGTGGTCGTCCGCGCGAACCAGCCCACGATCGCGACGACCCAGGACCCCGCCTCCGGCGTGATCGGCGCGACGTACAACGACAAGGCGGATCTGGAAGGTGCGGCGAGCCTGGACGGGAAGGGCACGATCACCTGGACGCTCTATCCGCAGCAGGACTGCAAGGGCACGCCGCTCGACACGGAGACGTCCTCGGGCATCAGCTCGAACGGCGTCGTCGAGACGCCGACCGGTGTCCAGCTGCAGAACGCGGGCGACTACTACTGGGTCGCGTCCTTCAGCGGCGACTCGAACAATGCCTCGGTGAGCTCGGGCTGCAACGACGAGAAGGTGGTCGTGGCCCCGAACCAGCCGACCATCTCGACCACGCAGGATCCGGCGTCGGGTTCGGCTGGTGACACGTTCAAGGACAAGGCGACCTTGTCCGGCAGCGTGAACCAGGACGGGTCGGCGACGATCACCTGGAAGCTGTACCCGCAGCAGGACTGCACGGGCACTCCGCTCGACACCGAGTCGGTGTCGGTGGACGCCGACAACACCTTCGAGACGCCGACCGGCGTGGAGCTGAAGGCCGCAGGCACCTACTACTGGGTCGCCTCGTTCGGCGGCGACTCGAACAACCTGTCCGCGAGCTCCGGCTGCAACGACGAGCCCGTGACCGTCAAGGCGGCCGAGATCCACATCGTGAAGACGGCCGATGCCGCCGAGGTCAAGGAGGGCCAGACGATCGGCTTCACGATGACCGTGTCCAACGCCGGTGACGGCGACGCCCACGGTGTGAAGCTGAACGACACGCTCCCGACCAACGCCGGTCTGTCCTGGACCGTCGACCAGACGAAGACGGGTTCGGGTTGGGGTGAGAGTGGCTGCTCGATCGCGGCCGGAGTCCTCACGTGCGGTGGCGCCGACGGTGTCACCGTGCCGGCGGGGACGACGCAGACGGCGAGTACGTTCACGGTGCACGTCACCTCGGGGACGACTCCCGCGACCGGTGGCGACTGCCCCCGCACCGGTGTGGTAGACAACACGGGCACAGTGACCACGTCGAATGACGGGAGCGACGAGTCGTCGGCATCGACGTGTGTGCAGGCGCTGGTCGATCTGTCGGTGACGAAGTCTGGTTCGCCGGCTGAGCAGACGCTGGGTGATGGAAACATCACCTGGACGGTCGTGGTGACCAACCATGGGCCGAGCGACGACAGCGGTGTGGCGGTCGCGGATCCGATGCCGGGCGGGAATACGTTTGTCTCGGCCTCGACGACGAAGGGTTCTTGCACCGGTGGGGCGATCCTGAACTGCACGATCGGTCACATGGACGCCGGCGAGTCGGTGACGATCACGCTGGTCACCACGCCGAGCGTGGCAGGTCCCCAGGTGAACACCGTGCACGTGGTCGGTGACCGGGCGGAGACGGACACCACCAACAACACGGCAACGGCGCAGGTAGTGGTGAAGCCGTTCACGCCGCCGGCGCCGGTGTTCTGCGTGGCGGTCAGCAGGGTCAATCCGAAGCAGCTCTTCGTGGGCCGCAAGACCAAGCTGACGATTCACGTCACGCAGCACGGCAAGGCGGTCAAGGGAGTGCACGTCCGGATCACGGGCCCGAAGATCGACATCCGCACCAAGGCGTCCAATCACAAGGGCGTGATCACGCGGACGGTCAAGCTCAAGAAGGCCGGGATCCTGATCTTCAGCCCGATCGCGAGCAAGCGCTGCAACACCCAGCGCGTCGGCGTGACCAACGTCTTCACCCCGCCGGTGACCGGGTGAGCAAGACCGCGGAGGAGGTGCGGGAGCAGTCCCGCACCTCCTCCGAGTTCACGACGCGGGAGCGGCCGGGCTCAGCGGTCGTCGATCGGGCTCTCGACGAGCCCGTTCTGGTACGCGAGGCGCGCAGCCTCGGTGCGGTTCGAGACGCCGAGCTTGCGGTAGATGTTCGTGAGGTGGAACTTGACGGTCTGCTCCGCGACCCACAGCTCCTTGCCGATCGCCTCGTTCGAAAGGCCACGGGCGAGGGCGGCGAGGATCGCGGTCTCGCGTTCGGTGAGGCCGGCGGCGCGTGCAGCGCTCTCGCCGGGATCGGGCATGCCGATCGCGCTGTAGACCGTGCCGTCGACGGCCTGGCGAAGCGCCGAGGGCAGGTCGATCGGATTGATGCTCTTGACGATGAAGGCGCTCGCGCCCCGCTTGAGCACTGTCTGGATCACGTTCTCGTCCGTGGACACGGAGAGGACGACGACCTTCACCTCGGGATACTGCTTGCGGATGCGGCTCAGGCACGCGAGCCCGTCGGCTCCGGGCATCCGCAGGTCGAGCAGGACGATGTCGGGATTCGTGCGGCCGACCATCGGCAGGACCTGCGAGCCGGACGAGCACTCGCCGACGACCTCGAAGTCAGGCGCCGCCTCGAGGGCGCGCTTCACTCCTTCGACGATCAACCGGTGGTCGTCGGCTATGAGAACCTTCATACATGCATCGTAGTCGGAGAACCAGTCGTCTCTGAGGTGACTAAACCGTGAGCGCTGCGGCGCCGACGAGGCGTGCGCACGTGCTGATCGCCGCCGAACGGCTGCCTACTCGCGTCGGCCTGCGGCTTGCGCTCGAGCCGGAGGCGCGGTGCACGGAGGCCGCCGACGCGGATGCAGCGGTCGACGCCGCCGTTCGCTACCGACCCGACGTCTGCCTCCTCGGCCTCGACGGGAAGGGCCAGGGGCTCCGGGTCACGAACGAGATCATGTCGCGGGTTCCGTCCGCGGTCGTGATCCTGCTCACCAACAGGTTGGACGAGGAGGAGTTCATGGCTGCGGTGCGCGCCGGGGCGAGCGGCTACCTCACGAACAGCCTCGATCCCACTCGCCTGCCGCACGTCGTGCGCGGTGCGGTGCGCGGCGAGCCGGCCGTGCCGCGCAAGTTCGTCTCGCGGCTGCTCGACGAGCTGCGGACGCGCGAGCGCCGGCGCTCGGTCGTCGTCGCCGGCAAGGGCCGTATCTCGCTCACGGCCCGCGAGTGGGAGGTCGTCGAGCTGCTCCTGCGGTCGGCGACAACGGCGGAGATCGCGAAGGAGCTCGGGGTGGCGCCCGTCACGGTGCGTCGTCACCTCGGATCGGTGGAGCGCAAGTTCGGGGTCACGACGCGCGCCGAAGTCGTCGCCCTGCTCACCGAGGCCGAGACGTCCGAGTAGCCGGCCCGCTCAGACGGCGGGCAGCGTGAACGAGACGCAGGCGCCGCCCTGCGGGCGGTTCTCGGCCCAGATCCGGCCGCCGTGCGCCTCGACGAGGCCGCGGGCGATGGCGAGCCCGAGGCCGGCTCCGCTGCCGCTCCGCGCGCGGTCCGCCCGCCAGAACCGCTCGAACATGCGCGCCGGCGCCTCCGCCGTGAGACCCTCGCCACTGTCTTCCACGCGCAGCAGCAACCCCGACGCCTGACGCTCGACGCGGACCGCGACCGACCCGTCGGTGGGCGTGTGGCGCAGGGCGTTCGTCACGAGGTTGAAGAGGACACGCTCGAACTTGTCGGGTGCGAGCCGCGCCTCGAGCTCCTCGTCGACGTCCGCGCTCAGCGCAACGCCTCGCGCCTCCGCTTCCGGCCGCAGGAGGCGCAGGGCCGAGGCGACGAGCGGCGCGACGGGCATCCGGTGCAGCTCGAGCGTGAGCGCACCCGCGTCGATGCGCGCGAGCTCGAAGAGGTCGTCGACGAGCATCGAAAGCGTGCGCACCTGCTCGCGCAGCGTCGGCAGGTAGTCCTCCGCCGAGATGAGCCCGTCCTCGATCGCCTCGAGCATCGCCTGCAGCGACGCGATGGGAGCGCGGAGATCGTGACTCGCCCAGGCCACGAGCTCCCGCCGGGCGTCGAAGAGCTGCTCGAGGGCGGCGGCCATCGCGTTGAAGGACGCGGCCACCTCGGCGATCTCGCGAGCGCCGCCCACGGGAGCCCGCGCCGACAGCTCCCCGCCCGCGAGCGAGTGCGCGGCGGAACCCACGCGTCGCAGCGAGGCGGTGATCGAGCCGGCGAGCACGAGGGCGGCGAACACGGCCGCGGTCGCCGAGCCCGCCGCGACGGCGAGGATCTTCACGTCGGCGCCCATGTGGAACATGACCCAGCCCGAGAGCAACACCGCCGCGAGCGGCACGCAGACGGCGATGAGCGCCAGCCCCGCGAGCTGGGCCCGGACGGTAGGCGCCCGGCGGAGAAGGTAGGCGAGGACGAGCCCCGAGGCGAGGCTGCCGGCGGCGACGACGAGGGCGAGCTCGATCATGGATCGAGGCGGTAACCCGTTCCCCAGACGGTGTGGAGGTGACGTGGCCGGCCGGGGTCGGCTTCGATCTTCTCCCGCAGCCGCCGGATGTGGACGGTCACGGTCCCGGTGTCGACGGCCGCCTCGTAGCCCCAGACCCGCGCCATCAGCTGGTCGCGGGAGAAGACGCGGCGAGGGTGCGAGGCAAGGAACGAGAGGAGCTCGAACTCCTTCCCCGTGAGGCGGATGACGCTGCCCGCGCGGCGGGCCTCGCGGCTGCGGCCGTCGAGCTCGATCTCGCCGAACGCGATCGTCTCGTGCGGCGGCGTGCTGCCGTTGCTGCGGCGGAGGACCGAGCGCACGCGCGCCGCGAGCTCGCGCGGGGAGAACGGCTTCGTGACGTAGTCGTCGGCCCCGAGCTCGAGCCCGACGATCCGGTCGGCTTCCTCGCCGCGGGCGGTGAGCAGGATCACGGGAAGGCCGGAGCGGCCGCGGATCCAGCGGCAGAGCGCGAGCCCGTCCGTGCCCGGCAGCATCACGTCGAGGACGACGAGGCTCGGTTCGCGTTCCTCGATGAGCGCCTTCGCGGCGTCGCCGTCGCCCGCTGTGAGCGTCCGGTAGCCGTCACGCTCGAGGTAGCGGACGACGACGTCCCGCACGATCGGCTCGTCGTCGACGACGAGGACGGTCTCCATCGACCTATTGTCGCCGGTCGATGTGTACGCCCTCGGGCTCCCACTTGGCGTGGTGCCTCGTCGCCCACTCGACCCGGACGTCGCCGAGCGTCATCCCGCGCAGCGCGTGCCTGGTCGCGGGGTGGATCAGCGCGAGGTAGAGGTGGCCGACGAGCAGCACGAGCGACACGTACATGAGGCCGTCGTGGAGGACCACGGTGCTCGCGAACCGGTAGCGCGTGTTCTGCTCGCCGAACCAGAGCAGCAGGCCCGAGACGCCGAACAGGACGGTGAAGGCGGCCGTGAGCACGGCGTTGATCTTCTGGCCGGCGTTGAACCGCCCCTGCGGGGCCTTGCGTCCGCGAAGCCAGCGGAGGTCGTCGCGGTCGAAGCTGTCGAGCTCCCGCGCGGTCGCGAGCAGACGGCGTCCGCCGAGGACGATGACGACGGCGAGCGCCCCGAGCCAGCCCACACCCGACCAGAAATGGAGGCTCTGGATCAGCTGGCGGCGCGAGACGAGCACCGAGAGCCGAGGGAGGTAGAGGATCAGCCCAGTGGCGAGCAGGAAGAAGAAGCCGAGCGCGTTGACCCAGTGCAGCAGCCGTTCCGCGCGCGTGAACCGAGGGACGTAGCCGGCCTTCACGACCCATACCCGTTCGAGCGGCCGACCCAGGCGTCGCGGTCGTAGCCGAGGTCTTCCCAGTAGCCGTTCACCGCGTCTGAGACGACGTCGATGCCCTGCAGCCACTTGACGTTCTTGTAGCCATACATCTCCGGGATGATCAACCGTACCGGCGCGCCATGCTCGCGCGGCAGCGGTCGGCCGTCCATCTCGTAGGCGAGCATCACGTCGTGGAGCGAGGCCTGGTGCATCGTCAGATAGTCGACGTACGGCACCTCCATCGAGACGAAGCGGAGCGCGCGCCCGGTGTCGAGCGGTTTTGCGCGGGCGAGGACGTCCTGCATCCGCACGCCGCCCCAGCGGACGTTCTTCACCGTCCAGCCGGTGACACAGTGGAAGGTCGAGACCTGCTCGACGCGCGGCAGCGCGCGCAGCTCGTCGTACGTCAGCGAGACCTGCTCCTCGACGAGGCCGCCGAGGCTGAGGCGCCAGGTCGCGGGATCGAAGGTCGGCATGTGGCCGGAGATCGTGTAGATCCGCCAGCCGCTCGGGAAGATCGGAGCGACCGCATTCGCGACCGGCGTGACGACGCCGGTGACGTGATCCCACGCGGCCTTCCCCCAATAGAGCGAGGAGACGCCGCCCGCCACCGTGGCGAGGAACAGCCTGCGGCCGTAGCGCCGCGGCTCGGGCCGACCGGTGACGGGAGGCGTGTCCATCTACATGTGCGCCATGCCGGCGAACAGCTTCCCGCGCAGCTCGCCCGGATGACCCTTCGTCGCGACCCAGACCGAGTAGCGGCCGGGCTTCGCCTCGATCAGCGAGAGGGCGCGCTTCGGCACGGTCGCGCAGCCCTTCGCGCTGTACATGTGGCCGAGACGGGCGACCGTCATCCCCGCCTTGTCGCGGACCGTCGCGTTCAGCGCGTGCATCAGGTGGATGTCGA
This sequence comes from Gaiellaceae bacterium, assembly GCA_036273695.1. Classification (GTDB taxonomy): domain Bacteria; phylum Actinomycetota; class Thermoleophilia; order Gaiellales; family Gaiellaceae; genus Palsa-739. Next base: position 75,618 of record DASUHE010000034.1, on the reverse strand, counting down.
ACGTCCAGCAGAGCCGATGCGTCTTCGCGTGCGCGTGGAGGTTGACGACCCCGTGCTCGCCCATGCCCGACAGCCGAGCGCCGAGCGTCGCGTGCATCATCCCGGCCGCGGCGACCGGCACCGCGGCGAGCGCCGCCGCCGCGAGCAACGCCGCGGCCCATCTCTTCGAGCGCATCAGTACTCCTTTCGACGGGAGAGCTCCGATGGTTTGCAGGATCGGCGACGCGGATTGCCGCCGGGTAAGCGATGCCTTACGGGTTCCTTAAATCGCTATTCGGGCGTCACGTAGGCAGCGCTGAGGCCGCCGTCGACCACGAACGTCGCCGCGTTGACGTAGCTCGACTCGTCGCTCGCGAGGAAGAGCGCCGCGTTGACGATCTCGCGCGGCTGCGCCATCCGGCCCATCGGCAGGTGCACGAGGCGGCGCTCGGCGGCGCCGGGCGTCTCGCTCCAGATCCGCAGCAACAGCGGCGTCTCGACCGGGCCGGGGCAGAGCGCGTTGACGCGCACCCCCTGCCGCGCGAACTGGACGCCGAGCTCCTTGCTCAGCGAGAGGACGGCGCCCTTCGAGGCGGTGTAGGAGATCTGCGAGGTCGCGGCGCCGACCAGCGCGACGAAGGAGGCGACGTTGATCACCGAGCCGCCGCCGCGGTCGAGCAGGTGGGGGATCCCGTGCTTGCAGCAGAGGTAGACGCCGCGCGTGTTCACGGCCTGCACGCGCTCCCACGCGGCGAGCGCGGTCTCGAGGATCGACGCGTCGTCGGCGGGGGAGATGCCCGCGTTGTTGTAGAGGACGTCGATGCCGCCGAACCGCTCGCGGGCCGCCGCGTACACCGTCCGGACAGAATCCTCCTCCGAGACGTCGACCTGGATGGCGAAGCCGCCGACCTCGGCCGCAACCGTCTCGGCAGCGGCGCCGTCGACGTCGGCGACGACGACCTGCGCGCCCTCCTCGGCGAAGCGGACGGCCGCGTCCGCGCCCATCCCGCTGCCGGCGCCGGTGATCACGCAGACCTTGCCCTCGAGACGTCCAGTCATTCCGTCGAGTAGAACACGTTCTTGATCTCGCTGTAGCCGGCGAGCCCGTGCATGCCGAGCTCCCGGCCGAAGCCGCTCCGCTTGAAGCCGCCGAACGGCGTCGACGGGCGCACCGACGAGTTCGAGTTGATCGAGAGCACGCCGGTCTCGATCGCGCGGGCGACCCGCAGCGCGCGGCCACCGTTCTCCGTCCAGATCGAGCCCGAGAGGCCGTAGTCGGAGTCGTTCGCGATCCGGATCGCCTCGGCCTCGTCGGCGAACGGGATCAGCGCCGCGACCGGCCCGAAGACCTCGTCGCGCGCGATCCGGTCGTCCGGCCGCGCTTCGACGAGCGTCGCCGGGTACCAGAAGCCCTTGCCTGCCGGTGCGTCGCCGCGGAAGCGCGGCTCGCCGTCGACGAAGCTCGCCACGGTCTCGCGGTGGGCCGCCGAGATGAGCGGGCCCATCTCGGTGGCGTCGTCCTCGGGGTCGCCGACCTTCAGGCGCCGGGTCGCCCCGACGAGGAGCTCGGCGAAGCGGTCGTAGACGCTCGCCTCGACGAGGATCCGCGAGCGCGCGCAGCAGTCCTGGCCCGCGTTGTCGAAGACGGCGTACGGCGCGGCCGCGGCGGCGCGCTCGAGGTCGGCGTCGGCGAACACGACGTTGGCCGACTTGCCGCCGAGCTCGAGCGTGACGCGCTTGACCGTGGCCGCGGCGCCGCGCATCACCTCCTGCCCGACCTCGGTCGAGCCGGTGAAGCCGATCTTCGCCACGTCCGGATGCTCGACGAGCCGCGTCCCGACGACCGAGCCCTTGCCCGGGAGGATGTTGACGACTCCGGCCGGGATGCCGGCCTCGAGTGCGAGCTCGCCGAGCCGCAGCGCCGAGAGCGGTGTCAGCTCCGCCGGCTTGAGGACGACCGTGTTGCCGCACGCGAGCGCAGGCCCGAGCTTCCAGGAGGCGATGTTGAGCGGGAAGTTCCACGGCACGATCAGGCCGACGACGCCGAGCGGCTCGCGGAGCGTGAGGTCGACGCCGCCCGCGACCGGGATCGTCTCGCCGAAGTGCTTGTCGACGGCGCCGGCGTAGTAGTGGAAGACCTGCGCGACCATGCCGACCTCGCCGCGAGCGCCCTGGATCGGCTTGCCGACGTTGCGCGACTCGATCCGCGCGAGCTCCTCGCCGTGCTCCTCGACGAGTGTGGCCAGGCGCCGCAGCAGGCCGGCACGGTCGGCCGGCGCGACCGCCCGCCAGGCCGGGAACGCCTCCCTCGCGCGTGCGACCGCGGCATCCGTCTCCTCGACGCCGGCGGCCTCGACCTCGGCGATGACCTCCTCGGTGGCGGGGTTGAGAACCGCGGTCACGTGCGCGCGGCCTCGACGAGCTGCTCGAACAAGCGCTGGTCCTCGCCGGCTTCCGGGTGCCAGAGGACGCCGACAAGGAACGGCTTCTGCGGATCCTCGACGCCTTCGACGACGCCGTCCGCCGCCCAGGCCACCTCGCGGAGCCCGTCGCCGATCCGGCCGAGGCCCTGGTGGTGGTGGGACTTGACCGGCCCTCGCACCTCGCCGATCCGCGACCCGGGATCGACCCGCACCGCATGCTCGGAGAACTCGCCCACCACGGCGCGGTGCTCCTCGTGCCCGACGACGTCGGGCAGGTGCTGGACGAGGTCGCCGCCGCGGGCGACGTTGAGCACCTCGACACCGCGGCAGATAGCGAGCACCGGCAGATCGCGTTCGAGGGCCGCCGTCAGCAGCGCGAGCTCGCCTCGGTCGCGCGCCGGGTTGACCCCGCCCGTCGCGGGGTCGGGCTCGGCGCCGTACGACCCGGGAGACATGTCGTTGCCGCCCGAGAAGACCAGCCCGTCGAGCACGTCGAGCACCTCGTCGATCCCCTCGTCGTCGGGCGGGACGAGCATTGCGCGCCCGCCGGCCCGCTCGACGGCGCGCACGTAGTCGTACGGCACGAGCGCGGCGTCGAGGTGCCAGTGCCCCCAGGACGCCGGCTCGACGTACGTCGTGATCCCGATCAGCGGCTTAGCCACGCTCGAACATGCGCTCGCGCTCGTAGCCCGTGACCGTCCGGTCGAACAGCTCCTGCTCGGTGCGGGCGTAGTTGAGGTAGTGGTCGATCACCTCGTCGCCGAGGAGCTTGCGGGCGACCGTGCTCGACTCGAGGCGCCCGATCGCCTCGCTCAGCGCGTGTGGGAAGCGCTCGACGCTCGACTCGTACGCGTTCCCCTCGAAGGCCGCACCGAGCTCGAGCTTCTGCTCGATGCCGTGGAGACCCGCGGCGAGCAAGGCCGCGAACGCGAGGTACGGGTTCGCGTCGGCGCCGGGGATGCGCGTCTCGGGTCGGCACGCGGAGCCGTGGCCGACGACCCGGAAGCCGCACGTGCGGTTGTCGTAGCCCCAGGCGAGCGTCGTGGGCGCCCAGCTCCCGGCCGAGAAGCGCTTGTACGAGTTGATCGTGGGCGCGACGAAGATCGCCAGGTCGCCGAGGCAGGCGATCTGGCCGGCGAGGTAGTGCCGGAAGACGTCCGACTCGCCGGCGAACGCGTTCTCGCCGTCCCGCCAGAGCGAGGAGTGGATGTGGCACGAGGAGCCGACCCAGTCGTGATGCGGCTTCGCCATGAAGGTGACGGAGCAGCCCTGCTGGAACGCGAGCTCCTTGATCCCCGTCTTGTAGACGGCGTGGTCGTCCGCGGCAGGCAGCGCATCGCGGAAACGGAAGTTGATCTCGTGCTGGCCGGCCCAGGCCTCGCCCTTCGACGATTCGACGGTCATGCCGGCCGCCTTCATCGAGGTGCGCACCGAGCGGAGGAACGGCTCGTCGAAGCTCGCCGCGAGGATGTGGTAGTCGAGGATGTACGGCACCGACGGCGTGAGGTCGTGGTAGTGCTTGGCGTGCGCCTCGAGGTACGTCTCGCGGAAGAGGAAGAACTCGAGCTCCGAGCCGAACATCGGGTCGAAGCCGAGCTCGCGAGCCTTCTCGACCTGCGCCTTCAGCACTTGCCGCGGGGATGGGCCGACGGGGGTGCCGTCATGCCACTCGACGTCGCACTGCACCATCGCAGTCGCCTCGTGCCACGGGATCCGACGGAGGGTGGCGAGGTCGGGGCGGAGTCCGAAGTCCCCGTAGCCGCGCTCCCAGCTCGCGATCGCATAGCCGGGAACCGGATCCATCTCCATCTCGAGCGCGAGCAGGTAGTTGCAGCCTTCGCCGGGGTGGCCGGCCTCGTTCTCGGCCAGGAAGAACTCGGCGTCGAGCCGCTTCCCCAGCAGCCGGCCCTGCATGTCGGTGAAGCACGCGATGACGGTGTCGACGGTGCCGGCAGCGACGTCCTCCCGCAGCTCTTCGAGCGTCAGCATCGCGCCGACACTACACCGGGCGCGCCGCTTGCAACGTCCGCCACATCCCGTTACTTTCGCCGGAACTGTCCCAACGAAGGAGGCGGATGTGAGCTCAGCCCCACCCGGCGCCGTCGGGCACGAAGACGACGAGCGCACGCTCCATAGTCTCGGTTACGCCCAGGTGCTGTTCCGCGAGATGGGCGGTTTCTCGAACTTCGCCATCTCGTTCACCATCATCTCGATCCTTGCCGGTTGCCTGACGTCGTATTTCATCGGCTTCAACGACGGCGGCCCCGTGGCGGTGGTCTGGGGCTGGCTGATCGTCGGCGGGTTCGTCACGCTGGTGGCGCTCGGGATGGGGGAGGTGGCGTCGGCGATGCCCACCGCGGGCGCGATCTACTACTGGTCGTCGAAGCTCGGCTCGCCGGCCTGGGGGTGGTTCACCGGCTGGTTCAACCTCGTCGGCCAGATCGGCGTCACCGCCGCGATCAGCTACGGAGCGGCGATCTTCTGGACGGCACTGATGAACCTGTGGTTCCCGAGCGTCGGGACCGATACCCACACGGTCTTCATCACGTTCAGCGCGATCATGGCCGCGCAGTTGCTCCTGAACCTGAACGGAGTGCGACTGCTCGCCGCCCTCAACTCGATCTCGGCGTGGTGGCACATGATCGGCGTGCTCGTGATCGTCTTCGTGCTCGCGATCGTCCCGGATCACCACCAGTCCGCGTCGTTCGTGTTCACGAAGACGCTCAACGCGTCCGGCTTCTCGGGGACGAGCTTCTCGAGCGCGACCTTCTGGTTCGTGTTCGGGATCGGCCTGCTGATGGCGCAGTACACGTACACCGGGTACGACGCCTCGGCGCACATGAGCGAGGAGACGCGCAAGGCGTCCCGGGCGGCCGCGCTCGGCGTCGTCATGTCGGTGGTGATGTCGGTGATCTTCGGCTTCATCCTGCTCGTCGCGGTGACGTTCGCGATTCCGGACGTGCCGGGGACGATCAACGCCGGAGCGTTCGACATCACGTACATCTGGCAGAACGCCATGAGCACGCGCTGGGCGGAGTTCCTCCTCTTCATCGTGTGCTGCGCGCAGTTCTACTGCGGGACTGCGTCGGTGACGGCGGCCTCGCGGATGATGTTCGCGTTCTCCCGCGACGGCGCCGTGCCCGGCGGCCGCACCATCTTCCGCAAGGTCACGCCGAAACACCGCGTGCCGGTCAACGCGGTGATCGCGATTGCTGTCCTCTCATGGGCGCTGATGCTGCCGACGCTCGCGAACGGCGCGATCGGCTACCTCGTGGGCACGTCGATCGCAGTGATCGGGCTCTACATCGCGTACGCGGTGCCGATCTACCTGCGCTGGCGGGCGGGCGACTCGTTCCAGCCCGGCGCATGGTCGCTCGGCAGGCACTACAAGTGGATCAACCCGCTCGCGTTTTGCTGGGTGATCCTGATCGTGATCCTGTTCCTGATGCCGACCGTGCCGACGGCGATTCCGTGGCACAGCGGCTTCGACTGGAACGTCGTCAACTACGCGCCGATCACCGTCGGCGGCGTGATCGCCCTCACCGGCGTCTGGTGGCTCCTCTCCGCCCGTAAGTGGTTCAAGGGCCCGGTCCGCGAGGGCACCGACGAGGAGCTGGCGCAGATCGAGGCGAGCTTCGGAGGGGCAGGGACGCCGGCGGCCGCGTCGCCGGCCGGCCAGGCGTAGGGCTCCTGAACGCGGCGAGGTGGACGGCTCAGGGCCGTTCGCCTCGCCGCGTTCGCCTAGCCTCCCGGCGGTGCGTCGGCTGACGAAGAAGCAGGCGCGGCGGATCGCCGTGCGCGCGCAGCTGCTCGACGCGCCGCGTCCGACGGACCTCCTCGCGGTCGTCGAGCGGCTGACGCTCCTGCAGGTCGATCCGACCGCGGCCGTGGCGCCGAACGCCGACCTCGTCGCCTGGAGCCGGCTCGGCTCCTCGTACCGGCCCGAGGACCTGAAGCAGGCGCTCGAGGTGGAGCGGACGCTGTTCGAGTTCAACGCGCTCATCCGGCCGATGAGCGACGTCGGCCTCTACCTGGCCGGCTCCGGCGGGCGGCGGGCGCAGGGAAGGGTCGAGACGTGGCTGCGCGACAACGATCGCTGCCGCCGGGACATCTTCCGCCGGCTGCAGCGCTCCGGGCCGCTCGCATCCCGTGACATTCCGGACACGTGCGTCGTGCCGTGGGCTTCGAGCGGCTGGACGAACGACCGCAACGTGACGCAGATGCTCGAGTTCCTGCAGGCGCGAGGCCAGGTGGCGATCTCGGGCCGCGTCGGGCGCGAGCGCCTCTGGGATCTGCCCGAGCGCGTCTACCCGGCCGACGTCGAGATTCCGCCGGTCGAGGAGGCGGAGCGGATCAGGAACGAGCGGCGACTGGCGGCGCTCGGCATCGCGCGACCGAAGGCGAGGGAGATGCCGATGGAGCCGATCCACGTCGGGGAGGCCGGCGAGCCCGCGGAGGTCGAGGGTGTGAAAGGCGAGTGGCGGGTCGATCCGACGTACCTCGACGGCCCCTTCAAGGGCCGGACGGCGCTCCTGTCGCCGTTCGACCGGCTGATCCACGACCGCGGCCGGACGGAGGAGCTGTTCGAGTTCGAGTACACGCTCGAGATGTACAAGCCGGCCGCCAAAAGGCGCTGGGGCTACTTCGCGCTCCCGATCCTCCACGGCGACCGGCTCGTCGGGAAGCTCGACGCGACCGCCGACCGCAAGGCGGGCGTGCTGAACGTGCACGCGATCCACGAGGACGTGGGCTTCAGCAAGTCGATGCACGCCGCGGTTCGGAAGGAGATCGGCGATCTCGCGAACTGGCTCGGCCTCGACGAGGCCTGGAGCGCCTAGGATGTCGGCCGTGGCGTCCGCCCAGCCAGCCGTCGCGGGGGAGCTCGAGCAGTACCGCCGCGAGCTCACCGGTTACTGCTACCGCATGCTCGGCTCCGCCTTCGACGCGGAGGACGCGGTGCAGGAGACGATGGTGCGCGCGTGGCGCTCGCTCGATCGCTTCGAGGGCCGCTCGGCGCTCAAGTCGTGGCTGTACCGGATCGCGACCAACGTCTGCTTCGACGCGCTGGCCGGGCGCGAACGGCGCGCACGGCCGATGGATCTCGGCCCGGCCCAGGAGCCGCTCCTCGAAAACCTCGCGGAGCTGCCGGAGGTGACCTGGATCACGCCGCTGCCGACGCCGGAGGAGCTCGCCGAGCAGCGCGACACGCTGCGCCTCGCGTTCGTCGCCGCCCTGCAGCACCTGCCCGCGAAGCAGAGGGCCGCGCTCATCCTCTGCGAGGTCCTGAGATGGCAGGCGAGCGAGGCGGCGGAGCTGCTGGAGACGAGCGTCGCCTCGATCAACAGTGCGCTGCAGCGCGCCCGCGCGACGCTGGCGACGGCGGACACGACGGCCCCCGCCGAGCTCGACGACGAGACGCGTGCGCTGCTCGACCGCTACGTCTCGGCCTTCGAGGCATACGACATCGACCGGCTCACCGACCTTCTCCACGAGGACGCGATCCAGTCGATGCCGCCCAGCAGCCTGTGGCTGCAGGGGCGCGACGACATCTTCATGTGGTGGCTCGGCCCCGGCAGCGGCTGCAAGGGATCGAAGCTCGTCCCGCTCGGCCTCGTCAACGGGATGCCGGCCTGGGCCCAGTACAAGCCGGACCCGGACAACGGCGGCTACGCGCCGTGGGCGGTCATCGTCCCCGAGGTGTCAGAGGACCGGATCGTCGAGCTGACGTTCTTCCTCGACACGCCGCGCCTGTTCCCGCTCTTCGGGCTCGCCGACCACCTCGACTAGGCCGCAGAGGTCGAGCAACTCCCACAGTTCCCGCGGCGCGCGAACGAGGCGCGCCCCCGTCCGCAGGCGAAGGCGCGCCACGAAGTCGACCGTCCCGAGATCGAGGGTCGCGATCAGCTCGACGGCTGGACGACGATCAACGAGTTGCCGTCCGGATCGCGGAGCCAGAACATCGGAGGCACCGGCCCGCCGTAGCGGGTGACCTCGGCGTCGACGTCCGCGCCCGCGTCCCTGAGCGCTGCATGCGCGCCGTCCACGTCGCTCGTGTCGAGGCAGATGCCGGTCTGGCTGCCACCGGCCGGCTGACCCGGGGGCGGCGGGGCGAGCGCGATCGTCGTCTCGGCTCCGGGGATGGCGACCTCGACCCAGCGCATGTCCGGGCCCATCGGCTCGTCCACGACCTTCTCGAAGCCGAGCGTGCCGACGTAGAAGCCGATCGCCCGGTCCGTGTCCGCCGTCGTCACGCAGACCCGGCCGACCTTGCTGATGTTGAGCTTGGACGTCACGGTGGACATCGCTCCTCCTCTGGTGGGGTGTCCCAGCTTCGACCGGCGGAAGGCCGGAAACTCATCGGGCGACGGTTCCCACTTGACAGGTCCGTCCGTCGTGTGAGAGGGTGGTCAGCGTCAGAGCCCGGGAACTGCGCAAGCGGTTCGCGGGCTTTGGCGTTTCCGGGGTCGATCGCTTGATCACGTTCGTGCGGCGAGCTTCTGCAGCACCGCGTCCACGCGGGCGAAGCCGCCCTTCGCGCCTTCCTCGACTCCGTACTGCATCGTCGTGTCGCGCTGCTCGGTCGTCTCGAAGCGCATCGTCTGCGTGAGCTTCGTCTGCTCGCCGAGCTCCTCGAACTCCAGCGTCTGCAGGTGGTTCTGGAACGTCTGCACGAGCAGTGCCGGCGGGTCGACCTCGCGGTACTCGCCCTCGACGACGCCGTAGCCGGTGTTGAAGCGCCAGCGGCCGCCGGCGCGCACGTCCATCTCCTCCACGACCGTGTTCTCCCCCCACCACTCGGGGATCAGCTCGGGATCCGTCCAGACGGAGAAGACGTGGTCGCGCGGCGCGTCGAAGACGCGCTCGACCCGGATCTCGAGCTCGTTCGGCTGGGTGACGACGGTCTCGTGCATCGTCAGCTCACCGCCTGCCGCACGAGCTGCACGATCCGGGCCTCGTCGGCCTTGGTCAGCTTCGTGAGCGCATAGACGATCGGCCACATGGTGCCGTCGTCGAGCTTCGCGCTGTCGTTGAAGCCGAACTCGGAGTACCGCATCTTGAACTTGCCGGCGTTCTTGAAGTAGCAGATGACCTTGCCGTCGCTGTTCGCGTAGGCCGGCATCCCGTACCAGGTCTTCGGGGTCAGGTCGGGGGCGGTCTTCGTGACGAGCGCGTGGATCTGCTCTCCGAGGGCCCGGTCGGCCGGAGCCATCTTCTTCAACGCGGCCGCGATGGCCTCCTCGCCCTCGGCGGCGGCCTTGAGCTCCTTGGCGCGCGCTCTCATCGCGGCCTTCTCTTCGGCGGTGAATCCTGCCTTGTTCTTCGTCGTGCTCAAGATGCTCCTTTCGTTCGTTCGACTACCTGGGCGAAGCGGTCGAGCCGCTGCAACCACGTGCTTATTCCTTCGAAGGCATAGGGCACGAGCGTGCACCTGCGAGCGCGGCCGACCTTCGCGGTCGTGACGAGCTCGGCCTCCTCGAGCAGCCGGACGTGCTTCTTCATCCCCGTCAGCGACATGCCGAACGGCTCGGCGAGCTCGCTGATGGTCGCGCTACCCGCCCCGAGCCGTTCCAGCACGGCGCGCCGGGTGGGGTCGGCGAGGGCGGTGAAGGCGCGGTCGACACCAGGTTGATACTGAACCATTGAGTTCACTATAGCACGCAATCCGGGAGCGCCGGAGTTGCGATGAACCGGGTACGGACGCCCAGCCGAAGGAGGAGATGGATGTGAGGATCCTGCGCGTCAATTTCAATCGATACCGGGGTGCCCTGATCACGGCCGCGCTGCTCGCCGTGCTCGGGCTCGTCGCCGCTGGTTGCGGCGGGTCATCCGCGTCCTCGATGCCGAAGAGCGGCATCGCCGGCGCGCAGCATTCGACGAGCTCGGTGGTCGTGAAGACGCGCAAGATCAAGGGCCTCGGCGTCGTGCTCGTCAACGCGAAAGGCCGGACGCTGTACACGTTCGCGCCGGACCAACGGCGCCACGTGACGTGCACCGGCCAGTGTGCGCGCTACTGGCCGCCTCTGAAGCTGAAGGGGTCGAGCACGGCGAAGGCAGGCGGAGCCGTGAAGGCGAAACTCCTGGGCTCGGATCGGAATCCGGCCGGCGGTCGCGTCGCGACCTACGACAAGTGGCCGCTCTACACCTACCTCGGCGACAGCGGCGCCGGGCAGGCGAACGGCCAGAACACCAAGCTCAACGGGGGCAAGTGGTACGTGATCTCCCCGAGCGGCAAGGTGGTCAAGCACTCGGCGTAGGAGAGCTATGCGACCGAAGCGGCGAGGGGGACTGGCACTTGTGAACTGGCGACAGCTCGAGCTCGAGCAGTGCGGGTTCCCGCCGCAGCTCGCCGCGCGGGTCGCGCGGGACGAGCGCTACGAGCTCGGCCAGCTGGTCGAGCTCGTCCAGCACGGCTGCTCGCCCGCGCTCGCCGTGCGGATCCTCTCGCCCCTCGACGCCGACCTCACGAGGCCATGATCGAGATCGCACCCGAGGAGCCGTCGATCCGGATGCGCGCTCCGTCCTGAATCGCGCTCGTCGCGCCGGACGCGCCGACGACTGCGGGGAGGCCGTACTCGCGGGCGACGACGGCGGCGTGGCTGAGGATCCCGCCCGTCTCCGTCACGAGCCCCGCGAGTGAAGGGAAGAGCGGAGTCCAGGCGGGCGTGGTGGTCGTCGTGACGAGGATGTCGCCCGCCTCGATGCGGGCGAAGTCGCCCTGGTCGGCGACGACGCGCGCCACGCCTTCCGCCACCCCGGGTGACGCGCCGGCGCCGCTCAGCTCGTCGCCGCCCGAGCCGTAGAAGCCTTCGATGATCGAGTCGCGCTCGCGTTCCTCCGGCGGGTCCCCGAGGTAGGGCCGGACACCCTCGAGGAGCCCGCGCGCCCGCTCTCGGCGCGCGCGATCGACGAGCGCCCGCAGATCGACCGTCTCGGTCAGCGCCCGCCTGAGCTGCTCGCGTTCGAGCAGCCAGACGTCGTCGACCTCGTCGAGGAGGCCTTCTCCGGCGAGCCGTCGGCCGAAGCCGCGCAGCGCGTCGCGGGTCGCGAGCAGGCCGGGGTAGTCGATGTCGTACGTGTGCAGCTCCTTGAGCGCGTACGCCGCGCGAATGGTCTCGTCGCCGCCGGCCGGCGCCGGCGCGCGCGACGGTCTCTGCGGCGCGTCGAGCGTGAGCCGGACTGCCTCGAGCGTCAGCCACGGCTGCTCCGCCTCGCGCGGCAGCGACAGCTCGTGCCACCGCGAGCGCCCGCCGTAGCGGGCGAGGAACGCGTCGAGCTCGCGCACGAAGCGGCGGCCGGGCTGCGTCGCGCGCAGCCGCTCCAGCGCGGCCGCCGGCGAGAAGTCGCGGATCACGTCGTCGACGCGCTCGCGGCGGGCCGCGTCGGCGAGATCCCAGACCGCGTCGTCCGCCGGGTTCTCGAGGCCGACGAGCTGCTCGGGCTCGGCGAGCTCCGACGCGACGAGCGCGGGGATGACGACGAGGAAGTGGATCGTCCACTCCTCCCGGACGAGCTCCCAGAGCCGGTCGAGCACCGGTGTCGCGTCCGCCGGAAGCTCCGGCCGCAGCAGCTCGAGCTCGGCGTTGATCTCGAGCACGCGCGGGCGCAGGTCTCGCTCCCAGCGCTCGGGCAGCGCGCGCGCGGCCGCCTCGACGACCGAACGGTCCGGCTCCCACTCGGGCTCCAGCTCGCCCTCGTACGCCCAGCCGAGCTCGAGCCTCGTCCGGAAGCCGGCGAACGGCATGCGCAGCTCGCGTGCCGCAGCGTGCACGCCGACCCCCATCGCCTCGAACCACGTCGTCGCCGACAGCGGCGTCATCTGCTCGGGGTAGTGCGACGGATCCGGCAGCCAGGTGCGCGGCTCGCTCATAGCGTCGTGATGGGGCGGCATTGCAGGAGCCAGAGCCGGCGGCCCTCGAAGCAGAACTCGACGTCGACCGGTCGTCCGAATCCGGCCTCGGCCCGGCCGACGAGCTCGGCCACGGCCAGGACTTCGTCGTCGCGGAGCGTGCGGACGACTCCCGTGGCTCGCGCGCGAACCAGGCCGTCGCGCACGTGGTACCGGTCGGGCGTGACCTCTCCCGAGACGACCGACTCGCCGCCGCCGAGCGCGCACTCGATCAGGATCTCGTCCGCGCCGGTGACGGGGTCGCGCGAGAACGCGACGCCGGCGCGGGTCGCCGGGACCTGCCGCTGGACGACGACTGCCACCTCGCCCTCGACGCCGTAGGCGCGCGCGCGTTCGGTGGACGAGCGGACATGCGCCACCGCCCCGGGCAGCGTCGCGCGCGTGACGCCGAGCACCGTCTCGAACTGCCCGGCGGCGCTCTGGCGGGCTCCGTCCTCGCCGACGGCCGACGACCGCACCGCCAGGGGCTCGCCGAGAGCCGCGGCCGCCTCCTCGTCGACGTCGTCGCCGACTGCGACCGCGACGAACGGCGGCACCGGGAGCCCGAGCTCCTGCAGGCGTAACAGCCCTTCTGCCTTGCCGCCGATCACCATGCGGGAGCCTCGCACCAGAGCTCGAGCCGCGCCACCGCCGCCGCGAGCTCGTCGCGGGTCAGCTCGAGCTGCGAGCCGTACGCGACGCCCCCGACCGAAGGCCGGGGCGGGTCGTCGGTGAGGGCGCTGAGCGTCAGCCCGTGCGCGACCACGAGCAGGTGCGCCTCCGACCGCTCGAGCAGCGTCCGGTAGGCGCGGCAAAAGCGGCGCAGCGTGTCGACGCGGCTCTCACCGCCCGTTGGAGCCTCGGCCGGATCGTGCGCCGCGATCCAGGCGCGGTACTCCGGCAGCGGTTCGCCCTCGAAGGCGCCGAATCCGATGTCGGCGAGCTCGGGCAGGACGGTTTCCGGGACTTCGCGGTCCTCGAGCACGAGCGCCGCGGTCTCCCGCGCCCGCTGCGCCGGGCTCAGCAGGCAGACGTCGAGCGGCCGGCGGGCGAGGGCGCGCCCGGCCTCGCGAGCCTGGGCTCGACCTGCCTCGGTCAGCCCCGCGTCGCCGCCGACGACGCCGGCGGCTGCCGTCTCCGACTCGCCGTGGCGAACGAGCACGACGTCATCCATCCACGCCCAAGAGCTTTGCGGGGTTGTCGGCGACGAGCATGCGCACCTCGCGCTCCGGCATGCCCGACTCCAGCAGCCGCGAGCAGATCTTGCGGAAGGAGTCGACCGGATACGGGTTGTTCGCCTGGCCGAGATCGGAGCCCAGCGAGGAACGCTCGGGCCCGACCCAGCGGATCCAGTCGACGAGCGTGTCGATCTGCCAGTTGTGGAAGCTCGACTCCTCGTCGTACATGCAGAGGGAGTGCTCGATCAGCGCCCCGAGCCCGGCGAGCGTCTTGACCTCGTCCTTCGTCGCCTCGATCACGAAGTTGGGATGGTTGACGATCAGGCGGCGGACGCCGTGCTCGGAGGCCGCCTGGAAGACGGCGATGATCGACTGCGCCGGCATGTGCCCCGAGGCGAGGACGGCGTCGGCCTCGGCGATCATCTCCAGGATCTCGTGCACCTCGGGCTTGAGCGTCCCGTCGCCGTCGGCGAAGACGTCGATCGGCTCCTCCGGGATCAGGTCGACGGAGAGCGACGGGAACTTCAGCTGCGGATGCTCGCGGTGGTGCTCGATGTGCTTCGGCGAGGCGATGGTCGGGAACCAGACGACCTTGCCGCCCATGGCGAGACAGAGATTGACGGCGTGGGGGTTGAGACCGCCGACCTGCGTGTTGAGCGCGATGCCGCCGAAGACGTCGATTCCCGACGCGGCGATGCCGTGCTCGCGGAGCGCGGCCACGTCGGACGACGTGTCGTGGTGGTGGGACTTGACCACGATCGCGCGCATCCCGGCGTCCGCCGCCCGTTGAGCCGCCTCGGCCGCGTCGAGCCGGCGCGGAAACGGTGACGGGTACGGATGGACGTGGAGGTCGACGGCACCGTCCAGCAGGCGGTCGACGGCGTCCGTCATGCCGCCACCTCGTACGTCTGCAGCCCGTAGCCCATGATCCGGTGCGCGTAGTACGCGGTCACGAGCGGACGCGCGCCGTCGGGCAGCGCGCCGCGCATCGCGAGCCAGTTGACGACCTCGACCGACTCGGTGCCGCCGAGCTCGATCAGCTGCTTGTACGTGTACCGCGTCAAGGACTCGGGCTCCTCGGCGAGCAGGCGCATGAACTCCTGGTCCCAGTCGGGCGTCACCTGGCCGAAGCGCGGGCCGGTCAGCTGGTGCGAGAGGCCGCCGGTGCCCACGACGACGACACGGAGGTCGTCCTCGAAGGAGTAGATCGCGCGACGCAGCGCCTGGCCGAGCTTCCAGCAGCGCAGCGGCGAGGGCAGCGGATGGAGGATGACGTTGACTGCGAGCGGCACGATCGGGATCTTCCAGCCGCCTTCGCCCTCGCTGAAGTCGACCATCGGCAGCGGCGAGATCACTCCGTGGTCGACCTCGAGCTCCTGGCAGATCGTGATGTCGAACTCGTCGGCGACGAGGGAGCGGGCGATGTGCCAGCCGAGCTTCGCGTCGCCGGGCAGCGGGGGGAACGGCCGCGCGCCGAAACCCTCGTCGGCGACGGGATACGTCTCCGCGACGCCGAGCGCGAACGTCGGGTAGGCGTCGAGGAAGAACTGGTCCATGTGGTCGTTGTAGACCACCACCAGCCGGTCGGGCTTGAGCTCCTCGAGCCAGTCCGCGACCTGCTTGAACGGGCCGAACAGCGGCTGCCACTCGTCCGACTCACGGACCTCTTCGCCCGCGTCGTAGATGTGCTCCATCGACGGCGCGTGGCTCGCGCCGATCCCTCCGACGACCCTAGCCATTGGCCCCTCCCGATTCGCGCATCTGCTTGCCGATCTCGGGCAGCGGCGTGTCCGTCACGCCCGAGAGCTTGACCATCACGTAGATCGACATCCCGGACCGCCAGAGCCCGATCCAGTCGCGCCGCCGGACGAGGTCCTGCTCCTCGTCGGTGAGGCCGAACTGCGCCAGCCAGGCTTCCTCGTCCTTGGCGAAGAGGTCGCGCTGGTGCTCGTCCTTCAGCGAGTAGGCGGCCTTGTTCAGCCGGATGCCCCGGGTCGCCGTCGCCTCGTCGAAGAGGTCGAGGTCGCCCGGCAGCTCCTTCGGCTGCACGGCGTCGAGCCGTGCGAGGTAGTCCTGAGTCAATTCCATGTCAGCTCCACTGGACGTGTAGGTGGTGGGGTGAGCGGAACTCCCAGCCGGAGATCTCGATCGGGTGTTCCGGATCGAGGCGAAGGCCCGGGAGACGGTCGAGCAGGATGCGCCACGCCGTACGGGTCTCGTACCGCGCGAGGCGCGCGCCGATGCACAGGTGCGGGCCGGTCGCGAACGCGAGATGCGAGCCCTCGCGCCGGTGGATGTCGTAGCGCTCGGGCTCGCTCCAGTTGCGCTCGTCGTGATTCGCCGAGGCGAGGACGGCCGCGACCAGGGCGCCCTGCTCGAGCTTGACGCCGCCGAGCTCGGTGTCACGCGTGGTCTGGCGCGTCGAGGTCCCGACCGGGGAATGCCAGCGGGCGGCCTCCTCGATCGCGGGATCGACGAGCTTCGGGTCGGCGCGAACCTCCGCGAGCTGCTCGGGATGGGAGAGGATCGCCCAGAGCGAGAGCCCGATCAGGTCGGTCGTCGCCTGCAGGCCGCCGACGATCATCACCTTGAGGTTGGACTGGATCTCCTCGCGCGTCAGCCGCTCGCCGTCGACTTCCGTGTGCACCATCGAGGAGAGCAACGTGTCGTCGGGCTCGCGCTCGAGCCGCTCGATCACCGGGGCGAGCGTCTCGTTCACCTCGGCGCTCGCGGAGTCGGCGATCTCCTGCTTCGCGACGTCGCCCTCGAAGTTCGCGGCCCCGGTGGCGAGCTCGACGAACCAGCGGCGCAGCGTCGCCTCCTCGACGAACGAGAGACCGAGCGCCTGCTTCAGCACGCGCGCAGACAGCGGCTCCGCGAACTCGGCGAGGAGGTCGCACGCGCCGCGGTCGACGAAGCGGTCGATCAGCTCTGAGGCGATCGGCGCGATCACCTTGTCGGGGTAGTCGCCGATCGCCCCGACCCGGAACCAGGGGTAGATGATCTTGCGGATCCGGCTGTGGTACTCGCCTTCGGAGGCGAGCAGGTTCGCGCCGAACGTGCGCCGCAGTGTCGACGGCTCGGTCTCTCCCGTGAAGAGGTCCGGCGACTTGTCGACGTGCTGGACGTCGTCCCAGCGGGTGACGAGCCAGAGGCCGACCGAGTCGACGAAGCAGACCGGCTGCCGCTCGCGCAGCTGCTTGTAGATCGGATACGGGTCGGACTCGAGCTGTTCGACCGAGATCTCAGTGCCCACGCTCAATCGCAACCTCCTCGTAGGTCTGGACGTGACGGACAGCTTCACCGATCAGGTCGCGGACGGTGGCGCCCTGCTGCTCGCAATACCCGGTCAGCTCGTCGACCGCCCGGACGAGCGCGGCCGGGCCGTCGGTGAGCACCGCAGACGCGAGCGCGACCGCGGACGCACCGGCGAGCAGCAGGCGCGCGACGTCGAAGCCGTCCCTGGCGCCGTTCGTCGCGACGATCGAGGCGTCCGGGTGCGCGGCATGCGTCTTCGCGACGCGGTGGAGCGTGAGCGGCAGCGCCCACGCGCCGCCGATCGCCGCGAAGGTGCCGAGCACGGGCCGCCGCGTGGCGAGATCCGGGACGAAGCCCATCGCGCGCGTCGCGATGCAGACCGCGTCGGCGCCGGCCGCGAGCGCGTCCGCCACCGAGTCGCCGGGCGCGAGCTTCACCGTCAGCGGCAGCGAGACCGCATCCCGAACGCGGCGCACGAGCTCCACGCCCGCGGCGATTCCCTCCGCCGCTTCGCTCGCGTGCGGGGCGCCGACGTTCAGCTCGAGCCAGCGCAGGCCGGCGCGCTCGAACGCCGCCGCCGCATCGACCGCACGGTCGAGGTCGGCGACGATCAGGCTCGGGACGACGTACGCACCTTGTGCGGCCGCCTCGCGGTCGAGGGCGGCTAGCGTCTCGGCCCAGTCCTCGAGCTCGACGTCGAGCAGCCCGGAGCGGCAGAAGAGCGAGTCGGTGCGCCGCGCCGGGCCGAGCGGCCGCGGGCCCAAGGCGTCGTCGAGGAGCACGTACTCGGCGGCGCGCAGGTTTGCGTGCGCGGCCGGCGACTCGTTCACCGACTTCGCGACGACCGCTGCCGCGCCGGCCTCGAGACAGGCACGGATCTGATCCGGCGTCGCTGTCGCCTCGCTCGAGCCGGCGAGGACCGGGTTCTTCAGCTCGAGCCCGGCAACCGTTGTCGCGAGGTCAGCGGACACCGGCCACCGCCCCGCGCAGGAGCGCGACGTCGGAGGAGACGACCGCATAGCGGAACCGTTCCTCGTTGCCGAAGCCGCCGAGCGCGACCCCCGCCTCGGCCACCGCGCCTGCGAGCTCGTCCGCCCGCGCGTCCGCGGCGTCCTGGTCGAGGCCGCAGTCGACGAGCAGGTCGGTGAGGCCGAGGAACGCGACGTCGGCGCCCGCGCGGCAGAGCTCGACCGGCGGGTCGTCCGTCTCGCGCGTCTCGAGCTGGATCACGATGAGCGGCGGAACGGCGCCGGCGACGTATTCGCGCAGCGGAACCGCGCCGTAGCCGGCGCGGGGGTGGGCGAGGCTGATCGAGCGCGAGCCGGCCGGCGCATAGGCGGCGGCCGCCACAAGCGCCCGCACGTCCGCGACGCGGCGCACCGACGACAGCTGGATCCCGGCGGCGCCCGCCTCGAGCAGCCGGTTCACGAGGCCGCGATCGACCGCGGGCAGCCGGACGACGGCGGGGAAGCCGACGGCGGCGGCGTGGCGCACGAGTCGCAGCACGTCCGCTTCCGAGAGTTGCGAATGCTCGTAGTCGACGACGCAGAAGTCGAGCGAGGCGGCGCAGACGTCGATCGACTCGAGCGCCGGCAACTTGACAAACGTGCCCACGAGACGCTCGCCGCCCAGGCGTTCGCGCAGGCTTGACGCGGCTCCTGCCATGTGGGACGTTATCCCACATCGTGAGCAGGGCCGCAAGTCGTCAGAGGAGGGACTGATGGAAGCTTCCGCACAGGGGGAAGGGCGCGGTCTCCGTCGCAACGCCGTCGGACTACCGGGCCTCATCGCGCAATCGCTCGGCGTCACCGCGCCGGAGATCTCGGCCGTCGTCATCGCCGCGGTCGTCGCGAGCAAGATCGGCGGCTGGGCGCCGAGCGCGTTCTGGGTCGCCGGCATCGGCGCAGTCGGGTTGGCACTCGTATACGGCCGCTTCGCGCGCTACGTGCCGAGCGCAGGCGGAACCTACGCGATCATCCGCGCGGGACTCGGCCGCGACGTCGGCTTCTTCGGCGGCTGGACGCTGCTCGCCGTCGGGATCATCTTCGTGCCCGGACTGCTCATCGCGTCAGCCTTCCTGCTGCAGAACTTCTTCGGGCTCGTCGAGCCGTCGCACCCCTTCTTCTCCCACGCCTGGTGGGGCTGGGCGCTGCTGCTGACGGCGATCGTCGCGGCGATCTCGTGGCTCGGAATCCAGATCTCGGCCCGGGTGCTGCTCGCGCTGACGGCGGTCGGCGTGTCGATGCTGTTGATCCTCGACATCATCATCCTCGCCAAGGGCGGAGCCCACGGCTGGGCCTGGTCGTCGCTCGCTCCGTGGAACAACCACGGCACGTTCGGCTTCGGCTT
The DNA here is from genome assembly GCA_036273695.1 of Gaiellaceae bacterium. Classification (GTDB taxonomy): domain Bacteria; phylum Actinomycetota; class Thermoleophilia; order Gaiellales; family Gaiellaceae; genus Palsa-739. Next base: position 56,545 of record DASUHE010000034.1, on the reverse strand, counting down.
CTTCGCGCTCGGCGTCGGGATCGCGATGACCGGCTTCTCGGGGTTCGAGACCGCGGTCTTCCTCGCCGAGGAGGCGCACACGCCGAAGAAGCAGGTCCCGAAGGCAGTGCTCGGCGCGGTCGCTCTCGCGGTGATCTTCTTCATCGTCACGACGTTCTCGATCACGACGGGCTACGGCCTGCAGGCGGCGGGCCAGCACTGGCCCTCCGACTCGGGCGGCGCGGTCGTCGGCCTCTCGATCCAGTACGCCTCGTTCTGGTTCGGGAAGCTGCTGCTGCTCTTCCTCGCGATCTCGTCGTTCGCCTCGGCGCTCGGCACCGCGAACTTCACGACGCGCACCGCGTTTGCGTGGGGGCACGACGGCTACCTGCCGAGAGTGTTCGGCCGCACCCATCCACGCTTCAAGAGCCCCGACGTCGCCATCGGCGTCCTGACCGCGATCACGCTGGCGGTCATGCTCGGAGGGCTGCTCTGGCAGGGCCGGACGGTGAACGATGCCGTGACGTTCTTCAGCTGGCTGCTGCAGGTCGGCGCGACCGGCATCCTCCCGGTCTACGCGCTCGTCGGCATCGCGGGCTTCGTCCACGCGCGAAAGTACGAGGGAACCCTGGTCGACATCCTCGTCGCGCCTCTGCTGACGGTCGCGGTCGTCGTCGTCGCGGAGGTCACGGAGTTCTACGGCCAGACCGGGATCTATCGCTGGGCTCCGTACGTCATGCTCGGCTGGATGGGTCTCGGCATCCTCGTCCGCCTGGCCACCCGCGCGAAGGTCGAGCAGCAAGAGCGGCAGGCCGAGGAAATGCAGCCGGAGCTCGCAGCCGGCTGATGTCTCCGGGTCTCAGCCGCGGGCACCTGATCGGGGGCGACCAGGTGCCCGCGGCCTCCCGCGAAACCTTCGAGTCGCTCGATCCGTCGACGGGCAAGCCGCTCGCGACGCTCGCGCTCGGTGGCCCCGAGGACGTCGACCGCGCGGTCGCAGCGGCGCGGGCGGGGCTGCCCGGCTGGCGAGCGCTCGACCCCTACGAGCGCGGCCTCATCCTGCAGCGGCTCGCCGACCTGATCGAGGAGCACGCCGACGAGCTCACGGACGTCGAGGCGCGCGACGCCGGGAAGCTGCGCGGCGAGGCGGCACGCGACGTCGACCGCGCGGTGCGGACGTGGACGTACTACGCGGGCTGGCCGACGAAGATCACCGGCACGACGAACCCGGCCGACCCCGGCGTCTTCTCGTACTCGGTGCGCGAGCCGGTCGGCGTCGTCGGAGCGATCACGCCGTGGAACTTCCCGCTCGTGATCGCCTCCTGGAAGCTCGCTCCCGCGCTCGCGTGCGGGAACACCGTGGTGCACAAGCCCGCCGAGGAGGCGCCGCTCTCGGCGTTGCGGATGGCCGAGCTCGCCCTCGAGGCGGGCGTGCCGCCCGGCGTCTGGAACGTCGTCACGGGCGAGGCCGAAGCCGGCGCCGCGCTCGCTGCGCACGACGACGTCGACAAGGTTTCCTTCACCGGCTCCACCGAGGTCGGTCGGGAGATCCAGCGAGCCGCGGCAGGCAACCTCAAGCGGCTCTCGCTCGAGCTCGGCGGCAAGTCCGCGAACGTCGTTCTCGCCGACGCGGACCTCGACGCCGCGCTCGAGGGAGCCATGCGATCGACGTTCCGCAACGCGGGCCAGGTGTGCACCGCCGGAGCACGGCTCGTCGCCGACGCCGCGGTGGCAGGCGAGTTGAGCGAGCGGCTCGCAGCGCGCGTGCGGGAGACCGAAGTCGGCCCGCTGATCTCCGAGCGCCAGCGGAAGCGCGTCCTCGAGCTGTACGAGTCAGCGGTCGAGGAGGGGGCGCGCGCCCTCGTCGGCGGCGGCTCGGTCGACCGGCCGGGCTTCTACGTGGAGCCGACGGTGTTCGTGGACACGACGAACGAGATGCGCATCAATCGCGAGGAGATCTTCGGCCCGGCCGTCGCCGTGATCTCCGTCGCGGACGAGGCCGAGGCCGTGCGGGTCGCGAACGACACGCGCTACGGGCTCGCGGCCGCGGTCTGGACGCGCGACGCCTCGCGGGCGACGCGGATCGCGCACGCGCTCGACGCCGGTACGGTCTGGATCAACAACTACGGCGGCCTCGACGTGTACGGGGCGTACGGCGGCCGCGGGTTCTCGGGCTACGGCTACGAGCAGGGGCCACAGACGATCGAGGAGTACACGACCTTGAAGACCGTGAGGCAGACGCTGTGAGCCTCGCCGAGCTCGACGCGGCACACGTCATCCATCCGCATGCGGTCGTGGGCGACCCGGCGCCGCCCGTCGTCTGGACGCGAGGCAACGGCGCGCTGCTCTGGGACGCCGACGGCCGCGAGTACGTCGACGGCACGTGCGGCCTCTGGCAGTGCGCCGTCGGCCACGGCCGCGAGGAGCTCGCCCGGGTCGCCGCCGAGCAGATGTCGCAGCTCGAGTTCTACGCGTCGTTCTGGAACTTCGCGAACGAGCCGTCGATCCGGCTCGCCGCCCGCCTCGCCGAGCTCTCGCCGCCCGGCCTCGACCGGGTCTTCTTCACGAACGGCGGCTCGGAGGGGATCGAGACCGCGTTCAAGCTCGTCCGCCTCGCCTGGGAGTCGGCCGGGGAACCGGATCGCGACCTGATCCTCTCGCGCAAGTCCGCCTACCACGGCGTCGGCTCGGCCTCGCTTGCGGCCACCGGTATCGCGCCGCTGAAAGAGGGGTTCGATCCGCTGCCGCCCGGCTTCGTCCACCTTTCGACGCCGACGCTGCGCTCGAACGTGGACGAGCTCGTCGCCGAGCTCGAGCGGACGATCGCCGAGCACGGGGCCGGGCGCATCGCGGCCTTCGTCGGCGAGCCGGTGCTGGGCGTGGGCGGGATGATCCCGCCGCCCGACGGCTACTGGCCGCGCGTGCAGGAGGTGCTGCGCCGGAACGGGATCCTGCTCATTCTCGACGAGGTCGTCACCGCCTACGGGCGCACCGGCCATTGGTTCGGGGCGCAGCGCTACGAGCTCGCGGCCGACGTGATCGTGACGGCGAAGGCGCTCACGAGCGGCTACATCCCGATGGGAGCCGTCTTCGTCCACGACCGCGTCGTCGAGATGCTCGCGGGCACGCAGTTCCGGCACGGGTTCACGTACAACGGGCATCCGGTCGGAGCGGCCGTCGCGCTCGCCAACCTCGAGATCATCGAACGCGAGGGGCTCCTCGAGCGCGCCGTCGAAACCGGCTCGCGCATGCTCGAGCGGCTGCAGCCCGCCGCCGAGGTCGCCGGCGTCGCGGAGGTCCGCGGCGTCGGTCTCATGCTCGGCGTCGAGCTCGAGGAGGGGCTCGACGCCGGTCCAGTCGCGGCCGGTGCGCTCGCGCGGGGGGTCGTCGTGCGCGCGAGCGGCCAGAAGATCGTCATGTCGCCGCCGCTCGTGATCGAGGCCGAGCAGGCCGACCGCGTCGTCGACACGCTCCTGGAGGAGCTGAGCAAGCTGGGATGACCGAGGCGCCGATCAACCAGTCGGTCGAGCGCGCCGTCCAGATGCTCGGCTTCTTCACGGCCGAGGAGCCCGAGCTCACGCTCGCCCAGCTGACGAAGCGGCTCGGCACGAGCCGGGCCACTACGCACCGCTACGCGATGGCGCTCAGGCGTGTCGGCCTGCTCCGCTACGACGCCGGCTCGGGGGCGCACTCGCTCGGCCCGCGCATCGTCGAGCTCGCGGCGACCGCGCTCTCGGGACTCCGCATCATCCGCATCGCCGGGCCGCACATGGAGCGGCTCGCGGCCGAGCTGAACGAGACCGTCGTGCTGTCGATCTGGGACGGCGACTCGCCGGTCGTCGTGCGCGTCGACGACAACACCGACCGAGTCGTCCACATCGTCGTCCGCACCGGCTCGCGGCTGCCGCGCACGACCTCGGCGCAGGGCAAGGTCTTCCTCGCGTTCTCCGGCGAGGACGGGCTCGACCGCGTCCGGCAGACCCGAATCGCGGTCAACACGCAGACCGAGGACGGGATCCGCGCGATCGCGACGCCGATCTTCCAGGACCGCGACTGTGTCGCCACGATGGCTGTCGTGGGCACGATCGCCAACCTGCCCGCGAGGGAGAACGCGCCGCTGTGCCTCCGCCTGCGCGAGGCAGCGGACGTCCTATCGGCCGAGCTCGGCTTCTTCTACGACCAAGAGAGGAGCGCTTCCTGATGCCCGCCTACACCTGGGACGAGATCCCCGACGAGCCCGTCCGGCCGGGCGTGCGCCGCCGCGCGTTCGGCACCCGCGACGCCATGCTGGTGCTCAACCATTGCGAGCCCGGCATGGACGTCCGCCCGCACAGTCACGACTTCGACCAGATCGCGCTCATCACAAAGGGGACGGCCGTCTACCACATCGGCGACGAGCCCTGTCAGGTCGGGCCGGGCTCGATCATGCTCATTCCGGCCGGCGTCGAGCACTACATCGAGCCGACCGGCACCGAGACGGTGGAGAACATCGACGTGTTCGCGCCGGCCCGCGACGACTACCTGCATCTGCTCGAGTGGCTGAAGTCGAGCTCAGCGGCGTAACGGGCGACCTCGACGCGGCCGTCGCCGATCTCGCCGAGCGCTTTCGCGCCGCGCTCGAGCCGCCGGTGCGGGCGGCGGCCGAGCTCGACTCCGCGACGTTGCGCGCCCGCTTCGACGAGCCGTTGCCCGAGGACGGGCTGCCGGTCGAGGCCATCCTCGGCCAGCTCGACGAGCGGAGCGCCGGCGGTCTCGCCGGCTCGACCGGCGGCCGCTACTTCGGCTACGTCACCGGAGCCGCGCTTCCGGCCGCGGCGATCGTCGAGGCCTGGACGGTCGCGGTCGACCAGAACGTCGGCATGTGGCCGCTCGGCCCCGCCGCCGTCGAGCTCGAGCAGGTCACGCTGCAATGGCTCGCCGACCTGCTGGGCTTTCCCTCCGCTTCCGGCTATTTCGGCTCGGGCGCGACCATGGCGAACACCGTCGGCCTCGCCGTCGCCCGCCACTGGTTCGGGCGCAAGCACGGCGTCGACGTGCGGGAGGAAGGCGTGCGCGCACTGCCGCCGCTTGCGGTCTACGGCAGCGTCGAGCTGCATCTCTCCGACCAGAAGGCGCTGCGCACGCTCGGCCTCGGCTCCGGCTGCGTGCGCGCCATCCCCATCGACGCCGCGTACGCGATGGAGGTGGAGCCGCTCGTCGCTGCGATCGAGCGGGATCTCGAGGCCGGTGTCGAGCCGGCGATCGTGATCGCGCAGGCCGGCTCGGTCAACACGGGAGCGTCGGATCCGCTCGACGAGATCGCCGACGTCTGCGAGCGCTTCGGGCTCTGGCTCCACGTCGACGGCGCCTTCGGCGCCTTCTTCCGGCTCTGCGAGAGGACAGCGCCGCTCGTGCGCGGTCTGGAGCGCGCGGACTCGCTCGCGGTGGACGGACACAAGTGGCTCAACGTCCCGAACGGCGTCGGCTTCGCGCTCCTGCGCGACGCGAAGCTGCACCACGAGACGTTCGGCGGCTCGGCCGGCTATCTCACTCCCGGCTCGGGCGCCAACCTGCACGAGTTCGGCTTCGAGGCCTCGCGCGGCTGGCGCGGCGCCTCCGTCTGGGCGGCCCTGAAGGCGCTGGGCCGCCGGGGCGTCGAGGATCTCGTCACCCGCTGCTGCGATCTCGCCGCGGAGCTGGCGGCGATCGTGGAGGAGCATCCGCGACTCGAGCTCGCCGCGCCGGCGCCGACGAACGTCGTCTGCTTCCGATACGTCCGTGAGGGGATCGATCTCGAACAGGCGAATCGCACGATCCAGGCCGAGGTCGCCGCGGCGGGCACCGTCTTCCACACCGGCGCGACGCTCGACGGGCGCTTCTGCCAGCGCGCGGCCATATGCTCGTGGCGCACTACGACCGACGACGTGCGGGCACTGGCCGAGGAGGTACTGAGAGTGGGAGACGAGGTCTAGATGGGGCGTTACGTGCCCGACGAGATCGAGGAGTACGCCGAGCGCTATACGACGGCGCGCTCGGACGTCTTCGACCGGCTCGGCGCCGAGACCGAGGCGACGCGGGACGACCACGTGATGATGGTCGGCGCGGTCGAGGGCGGGTTCCTCTCGTTCCTCGTCCACCTGACGCGCGCGACGCGCGTGCTCGAGCTCGGCACCTTCACGGGTTGGTCGAGCATCGCGATGGCCCGCGCGCTCCCGCCGGGCGGGAGCGTCGTCACCTGCGACGTCAACGAGGAGACGACGGCTGTCGCCCGCCGCTACGCGGAGGAGGCCGGGGTCGCCGACCGGATCGACTTCCGCGTCGGCCCGGGCCTCGAGACGCTCGCCACGCTCGACGGTCCGTTCGATCTCGCCTTCATCGACGCCGACAAGGAAGGCTACGTCGACTACTACGAGGCGATCCTGCCCAAGCTCGCACCCGACGGCGTGATCGGGGCCGACAACACGCTGTTCGGGAGCGGCGGGCCGACCGAGGAGATCACGGAGGCGATCTCCGAGTTCAACGAGCACGTCCGGCGCGACGAACGTGTCGAGGCGGTGCTCTTGCCGTTCCGCGACGGCCTCACGCTGATCCGCCGCCGCTGACTATTCCGTCTGCGCGGGCTCCTCCGGCTCGACCGGGGCGGCCGCTTGCTCGAACGGCGCCGAGACGAGGTTGAGCACGCGCATCCCATGCACGAAGACGACCGCTCCGCCGAGCCAGCCGCCCGTCGTGAGCAGGACGAAGCCGACCAGGGTCAACGCGAACGCGCCCCCGCCGACGGTGCCCTGCGTGTACCCGTGGTGGCCGACGAGGACGGCCGCGAGGAAGGCGCCGGTGGCGGCGAGCATCGCCGAGAGGTGGGCGGTCGCCGTCTTCCAGAGCTCGCTGCCCCATTCGATCTGGATCCAGTCGAAGAATCCCGTGGTGGCGGTGAGCGCGGTCGATCCGAGGCCGACCACGAGGGCGATCCACCACGCGTACGCAGCGTTCCGCTGCACGAGGTTCGAGACGTCGAGGATCGCCGCGATCGTGGCGAAGGTGTAGGTGCCGATCGTGAGATCGGTCAGCGGCGGATGCAGAGGGTGCCCGGGCAGCCCGTGGACGAGGTAGGAGAGCTTCACGTCAGCTCCCCACTCCGGCCGCCGTCAGCAGCACGAGGACGAGGGTCGTGGCGGCGAGCAGTCCGTGCAGGCCGACGACGGCGACCGGAAAGTGCTGCTCGGCCGGCGTGTCCGGGGTGACCACCTCGGCCACCGCGCCGCGACCCTGTCGCCGCCGCAGCCAGATCGCGAACATCGTGAAGCCCAGCAGCGCCACCACGAGCAGCGCCGCGAACGCGATCCAGGCGAGCGTCCTCTTGCCGTCCGCGACGTAGACGATCCAGAGCACCAGGCCTGCGGCGGCGAGCAGGAAGTGACTCATGATCAGCGGCGGCCGGATCCGGTTGCCGCGCTCTGCCTGCTGGTGCATCCCTCCGCGCGAGAGCCAGATCGCGAGCAGCACGAAGCCGCCGCCCGCGGTCAGGACCCAGGTGATCAATGCAGCCCACTTCATCGAGGCCTCCCCGTTCGGTTGTCGACGTGTCGGCGCCGCGACAAACTGGCGTCTCACATCTTGGTGTCGCGAGGGCGGCAGGTCTTACCTCGCTGCCGGAAGGCGGGCGTGATTGAATCGCGCCCTGGTGAAGGTGCTGGTGGTGGGGACCGGGGGCGTCGGCGCCGCCGTCGCGGCGGTGGCCAAGCGGCGGAATTTCTTCGAGCGCATTACGTTCGCCGATCTCGACCCGGCCCGTCCCCGCGCGCTCGTCGACCGCGAGGGCGACGACCGCTTCGCCGCGGCTCAGGTCGACGCGAGCGACAAGGACTCGCTCCTCGGCCTCTTGCGCGAGACGGGGGCGGACGCGATCCTGAACGCTGCGGATCCGGTCTTCAACCCGCCGATCCTCGACGCAGCCTTCGAGTACGGCTGCACCTACCTCGACATGGCGATGACGCTCTCGGGACCGGGCGTTCGGCTCGGCCAGGAGGAGCTCGACGCACACGAGAAGTGGCGGGAGCGCGGCCTGCTCGCGCTGGCCGGGATCGGCGTCGAGCCGGGCCTCGCCGACGTCTTCGCCCGCTACGCCGCCGACCACCTCTTCGCCGAGATCGACGAGGTGGCCGTGCGCGACGGCGCCGACCTCGTCGTCGAGGGCTACGACTTCGCGCCGACCTTCTCGATCTGGACGACGATCGAGGAGTGTCTGAACCCGCCGCTCGTCTGGGAGAAGGAGCGCGGCTTCTACACGACCGAGCCGTTCTCCGAGCCGGAGCCGTTCGAGTTCCCGGAGGGGATCGGCGTGGTCGAGTGCGTCAACGTCGAGCACGAGGAGGTCGTGCTCGTGCCCCGCGAGATCGACTGTCGCCGCGTGACGTTCAAGTACGGGCTCGGCGCGGAGTTCATCGACGTCCTGCGGACGCTGCACAAGCTCGGGCTCGACTCGACGGAGCCGGTGCGGGTGCGGGGCGTCGAGGTCGCGCCTCGCGACCTTGTCGCGGCGGCGCTGCCGGATCCGGCCACGCTCGGCGACCGGATGCGCGGGAAGACGTGCGCGGGCACGCTCGTGACCGGCAGGCGCAAAGACGGCAGCGAGGGAGCCGTGTACCTCTACCACGTGTCCGACAACGAGCAGACGATGCGCGAGTACGGGCATCAGGCCGTCGTCCTCCAGACCGCGCTCAACCCGGTGATCGCACTCGAGCTCCTCGCCGCAGGCACCTGGGCGGGAACGGGAGTGCTCGGCCCCGAGTCGTTTCCCCCGGGCCCGTTCCTCGAGCTCCTCGCCGACTACGGCGAGCCGCACGGCGTGGTCGAGGGCGACCCGCGCCGGACGTAGCGCGGGGACCCGCCGGGCGGGCCCCCGCATACGTTCGCCGGTCAGGTCGAGGCGATGCCTTCGATTCCCGCCGGCAGGTCGGCCACCGTGCCGAGCTGCGACAGGGTGCCGTCGGCGTTCGCCGTGAACTCGTCCACGGTTCCGCCGCCGGTCTCGACGTAGAGGAGCGCCGTGCCGGGCGGCGAGGTGCTGTCGATCGGCCCCGGCTCCGTCGTGGCGACGACGCCGGTTGCGCCGACGAGAGACGGCTGGCCGTCGGCCGCGATCGTGTAGCCGCTCACGGTGTTGCTGCCGGTGTTCGAGACGTAGTAGTGCTCGCCGACCCGCGTGATCCAGCAGAGCGCGACCTGCCCGTCCGCCTGCGACCGTGCGTCGCGCAGCGTTCCGTCGGATCCGAGCTCATAGGTCGAGACCGTGCTTGCGCCGGCCTCCCCGGCCACGAGCCGTCCGGTCGGCGCGAAGGTGAAGGCGAACGGCACGGGCGTCGCCGCGGGATTCGAGACCGGCGTAGCCGACAACCGCCCGTCCCGCCGAACGCCGAACACGTCGATCGTGCTCTCGCTCGCCTTCGTCGTCACGAGCAGCTGCCGTCCGTCCGGGCTGAAGCCGATCTGCCCCGGTGAGCTGAGGAAGTTCGGCGGGTCGGTGTTGGCAAGTCCCAGCGCGCGCGCCGACCCGTGGATCCGCACGAGGCGGTGGCCCGCGATCCGGAACCCCTGCGCGACCCCGCTTCCGCCCGAGTTCAGCACGTAGACGAGCGTGCCGTGCACCGCGATGCTTGCCGGGAACAGGCCGCCCGACGGCACGACGGACTCGAGCTCGAGCCGGTCGCCGTGCACGCGGAGCGCGGACACCGAGTCGCTGCCCGCGTTGACGGCCAGGAGCAGACGATGGGCGGCGTCGTAGACGAGCGAGCCCTGGGAGGCGAGGTGATCCGTTTCCGTTCCCGGTGCTGCGGCGGCGCCGTCGCCGCCGGTCGCATACGTACCGGCTCTGGACAGGCTCCCGTCGGCGGCGCGGTCGTAGACGACGATCTGGTTTCCGTTCGCCTGGTTCGTCTGCACGAACACCGCTCTGCCGGCCCCGGCGTCCGCCGCCGGCGAGGCGGCCGCGGAGTGGGCGACACCGAAGCCTGCCCCGACGGCGACGGCCGCCAGCGTGACGATGGCTCTGCTCTTCATGGATCCTCCTCGAGGTCGTTGTGTGTCGTCGCCGGTTCCCGCGCGGCCCCGCGGCAACGCAGCTGCGGACGCGATTTAAGGGACCGGTAATCGCCGCGCAACGACCGCGCAATCGACTCGGCGAGCCGTTCGGCGTAAGGTCGCACCGAAGTCGACGACCTCAGGGGAGGAGAACCGATGGCAGGCCGCCTGGCAACTGAGACACAACTCGACCCGGAGGCGTTGGCGGGGCTCGCCGAGCGCACGCGAGGCCCGGTGCTCACTCCGGAAGACCCCGGTTATGACGACGCGCGCGCGATCTGGAACGGCCTGATCGACCGGCGTCCGGCGCTGATCCTGCAATGCAGCGGCGCGGCGGACGTCGTCGACGGCGTCAACTTCGCTCGCGAGCAGGGGCTCGCTCTCTCGATCAAGGCCGGAGGCCACAACGTCGCAGGCAACGCGGTCAACGACGGCGGAATCGTGCTCGACCTGTCGCACATGCGGGGAGTCACCGTCGACCCCGACGCGCGGACAGTCCGCGTCCAGGGCGGTGCGACGTGGGGCGACTGCGACCGCGAGACGCAGCTGTTCGGGCTCGCCGTGCCGGGCGGCGTCGTCTCGACCACCGGCGTCGCCGGCCTGACGCTGCACGGCGGCGTCGGGCACCTGCGCCGCAAGCACGGCCTCTCGATCGACAGCCTCCTCTCGGTCGACATCGTCACCGCGGATGGACAGTTCCGCCGGGGGAGCGCGACCGAGAACGAGGATCTCTTCTGGGCCGTTCGCGGCGCCGGCAGCAACTTCGGGGTCGTGACGTCGTTCGAGTTCGGCGCGCATCCGGTCGGCCCGCTGGTGATGGTCGGCGCGATCTTCTATCCACTCGAAGACGCTGTGACGATCCTGCCCGCCTGGCGCGACTACATGGCCGCGGCGCCCGAGGAGCTGAGCTCACTTGCGATCTGCTGGAGCATCCCGCCGAGCGAGCCGTTCCCGCCGGAGCTCCACGGCACTCCGATCGTCGCGATCGCCGCCGCGTACTGCGGGCCGGTCGAAGAGGGCGAACGTGTCGTGCAGCCGCTGCGCGAGCTCGCGCAGCCGGTCTTCGACGCGAGCGGCCCGTGGCCGTGGCTCGGCCTGCAGAGCGGCTTCGACGCGATCTTCGGGCCCGGCGAGCTTCGCTACTGGAAGTCGCGCGCGCTCGGCGAGCTCTCGGACGAGGCGATCGGCGAGATCCTCGAGTTCGCCGGCCGCAGGCCGTCGCCGCTCACCGACGTCGTGATCTGGCACCACGGCGGGGCGATGGGCCGGGTCGGCGAGACCGACACGGCGTACGGCGGCCGCGACGCGCCGTTCCTCGTCACGGCCGAGGCCAACTGGAGCGATCCCGCGCAGAACGATGCGGCGATCGGCTGGGCGAGGGAGCTGTGGGACGCGATGGACCGCTTCTCGACCGGGGGCGTGTACCTGAACTTCCCGGGGCTCGGCGAGGAGCAGGAAGCCCTGGCCCGCGCGGGCTACGGCGTGAACTACGACCGCCTCGTCGCGCTGAAGACGAAGTACGACCCGGAGAACCTCTTCCGGATGAACATCAACATCCCGCCTGCCGGCTGAGAGTCGGGGCCGCACGTAGGATCGCTCGATGGACGACCTGCTCGAGCGGCACGCGGAGCTGTGCGTACGGGTAGGCGCGAACGTCCAGCCGGGACAGGAGCTCTTCGTCGAGTCCGACCTCGCGCACGCGCCGCTCACGCGCGCCATCGTGCGCCAGGGGTACCGCGCCGGCGCCGCCTACGTCCACGTCCTCTACCACGACGATCACGTTCGCCACGCGATGATCGAGCTGGGGCCCGACGAGGCGCTCACTCATGCCCCGGAGTGGCGGAAGGCGTGGATGGAATCGGGCGACGGCAACGCGTACATCGGGACGACGGGCGATCCCGAGCCGGAGCTGATGGCGGACCTCGACGGCGAGCGGGTCGGGCGCGCGCTGATGCAGGAGCTGACCGAGATCGGCCTGCGGCAGCTGCGGGACAACTCGGTCAACTGGTGCGTCGTCGGCGCGCCGAACGAAGGCTGGGCCACGCAGGTCTTCGGCGAGCCGGACCTCGAGCGGTTGTGGGAGCTCGTCGCGTTTGCGATGCGCCTCGACGAGCCGGATCCGGTCGCGGCCTGGCGGGAGCACGGCGGCCGCCTGCAGGAGCGGGCGGCCAGGCTGAACGAGCTCCGGCCCGACGCTCTGCGCTACCGCGGCCCCGGCACCGACCTGACGGTGGGTCTACTGCCCACGTCCCGCTGGGACGGCGGGGGCTCCGAGACAGCGAGCGGCATCCCGTTCATGGCCAACTTGCCGACGGAGGAGATCTTCACCGCCCCCGACTGCCGCCGCGCCGACGGGGTGATCCGCTCGACGATGCCGCTCGTCCTGCGCGGCCGGATCATCCGAGGGCTCGAGCTGACCTTCGAGGGCGGACGCATCGTCCGGGTGGAGGCCGAGACGGGCGCCGAGCTCGTCCGCGGACAGCTCGCCGCGGTCGCGAACGCCGACAGGCTCGGCGAGCTCGCGCTCGTCAGCGGCGACTCGCGCGTCGGCCAGGCTCGGACGCTCTTCTACGACACGCTGTTCGATGAGAACGCCACGTGCCACATCGCGTACGGCTCCGGCTATCCGAGCTCGGTCGAAGGCGAGCCGGGCGAGGGGCTGAACGTCGCGAACATCCACGTCGACTTCATGGTCGGAGGGCCCGACCTCGAGATCGACGCGCTCCTCGCGGACGGCACCGCGGTGCCTGTCATCCGCGAGGAGGGGTGGCAGCTGCCGGGCTGAGACGGCGACGCGAGGCCCGGCTCCGGGAGGAGCCTCGGAGCCGGGCCTCGTCATTCGATCGGCTCAGTGGTCGCCGCCGCCGTCGTCGTCGGTGCGCAGCCTCGTCAGGGTGAGTACGCCGTTGATCGTGACCCCGCGGGCCTCGACGAACGTCCCCGTCGGGATCACCGGGAGCGTGACCCCCGCGGGAGCCGCGAACGTCAGCATCGCTCCGTCCGCGTCGATCGTGATCGACGACGTCGTGGAGTCGGTCACGGTCCCCTGCGCCTCGACCTCGTTCTCATCCTCGTTGTCGCCGGACTGGATCGAGACGAGCGTGAACGTGTTGCCGGCGCCGGTCTGCACGACCAGCTCGACCTCCTGGCCGGGAGTGAGCGGCGGCAACGTCATTCCGCTCGGCACCGTGATCTCGATCGGCAGCCCCTCGAGCGAGACGACGAGCGGCGAGACGCTCACGAGGCGCCCCTCGACCTGGACGGTGCCGGACGGCGGGACCGCCGTGACGCCGTCCTCGACGAGCCCGTTCTGATCGATCTCGATCTTGAACTCGCCGATGTCCCCCGCCTGCATCCCGCCGTCGTGGTGCGAGGCGAGCGCACGTCGGCTGGTGTGGATCGTGAGGACGCTGTGCCCGCTCGCAACTCGCAGGGAGTGGGCGAGACGCTTCACCACCACGGCGCGAATCTTCGTCTTCGTCACATGCGCCAGGACATGGACGTGCGAGGCCCGCATCGTGCCGTCGCGCAGCCGCGTTCCGGCCAGGCTCACCCGGTCGCCGAGGCGGACCTTCCCGGTCGCCATGCGGATGGTGACGCCGAGGCCCCTGCGGCCGGTTGCGAGGACGACCGTCCCCTTGCGGGCGTGCTTGGCGACGACGACACCCTTGATCGCCGTCGGCGCGGCTGTCGCCGAGCCCGCAACGAGCAGGAACACCGCGACCGCAAGCAGAGCTGTGCGTTTCATTGCTGACTCCTTCTTCGGGTACTGGGCTTGTTCGGGTGCTGGGCGACCGCGCTTGCGGTCTTTAGAGGGAAGAGGGAGTCCGCGCGAAAAAGTCGCGCTCGAGGGTTCAGCCGCCGTCGGTGGCGGAAGAGGAGCCGCCGTCGGAACCGCTGGAGCTGCCGCTTCCGTCGATGCTGCCTCCGTCCCGCCCGCTCGAGCTCGAGTCGCCCGAGCCGGAGCCCGAAGTGTCCGATGTCGTGATCGTGACGGTCGTGGTCGAGTCGGAGCCGCCGTCCGAGCCGGAGCTCGGCCCCGGCTCGCTCGTCGTGGAGCCGTCACGAGAGCCGTCCGAGCCGGAGGTTCCTCCGTCGTGGCCGTCCGTCGTCTGGGCGACCAGGGTCGTATCGCCGGAGCCGTCGTCGCTTCCGCTCCCCGAGCCGCTTCCGCGGCCGTCGCGGCTGCGCGAGGAGTCCGTGCCCGAGCGGTCGTCGCTCGTGCTCGCGGGTGCGGAGGCGCGACCGGCGGCGGAGCGATCCTCGGGTGCGACAGCTGCGGAGGCGGCAGAAGACACCTGCCGCTCCCGACCGACCGCCTGCTGGCGCGCCGCTGCGTGTCGGGGTGCCGACGTGGCGAGGTGGGTGGGGCGGGGCACGTCTCCGCCGCTCACGAGCGCGAGCGCACCGAGGCCGACGGCCGCTGCTCTCGTCGCGCCACCGAGGGGTGAGCCGCCGCCACCGCCGCCGACGAGTCGGAACAAGCTCTGCAGCCACGGGGTGCCGCCGAGGGCGGCCACGTCGCGCAGCCTCTGGCGGAGACGAGACCGCGCCCGCAGGAGGAGCGAACGGACCGACGGCGGGCTGAGCGACAGCTCCGCGGCGAGCTGCCCGTAGCTGAGCCCCCGGATCTCGCGCAGGAGGAAGGCCTCGCGCTGGGCCGGCGGCAGCTGTCCGACCTCGTCCCACATGCTCGCCAGCTCGCCCGCGCGGAGGACGTGCACCGAAGCGTCCGCGGCCGTCACCTCGGGCGCGTCTCCGGTGGGAACCGGTGCGATCGCACGCTGGCGGAAGCGGGCGTAGCACTCGTTTCGCGTGACCGCGAGCAACCAGGCGAGCGGCTCGCGCGGCACCGCGCCGTTCAGGAGCGCGCGGTGCGCCGAGAGGAAGACCTGCTGCGTCGCGTCCTCGGCGTCGCCGCGGTCACGAAGAAGCGAGCGGCACAGGGCCGCGACCGCGGCTCCGTGCTCGCGGTAGAGCGCCTCGGTGTCCTGCGGCCCGGCGTTGGTCTCGGCGGCGATTAGGCCCATGGGCGACAGGCGACACTACGAGCGAACGGTCCGATCGGATTGCGCATGAGCGGAGGAATCGGCGGCTCGCGACCGAGCCGCGATTCCTCGTGCGGAGGATTCGAGCGGTGCGGCCGTCGCACAGCCCTAGCGGCTGGGATAGGGTTCTGCCTCGCTAGTCGCTTCCGGGGGGATGCGTGGCAGAGGTCGTTCTCGACGAAGTCACGAAGGTGTACGCCGACGGCACGAAGGCCGTCGATTCGCTGGCCCTCGAGATCTCCGACGGCGAGTTCATGGTGCTCGTCGGCCCGTCGGGCTGCGGCAAGACCACAGCGCTGCGGATGGTCGCGGGCCTCGAGGAGATCTCGGGCGGCGTGGTGCGGATCGGCGACCGGGTGGTCAACCACGTCCCCTCGCGCGACCGCGACATCGCGATGGTGTTCCAGAGCTACGCGCTCTACCCGCATCTCTCCGTCTACGAGAACATCGCCTTCGGCCTCCGTGTCAAGAAGATGCCGAAGCAGGAGATCGACCGACGCGTGCGCAACGCGGCGGAGATTCTCGGACTCGACCCGTTCCTGAAGCGCAAGCCGCGCGCCCTCTCCGGTGGCCAGCGGCAGCGGGTCGCGATGGGAAGGGCGATCGTGCGGGAGCCTGCGGCGTTCCTCATGGACGAGCCGCTGTCGAACCTCGACGCGAAGCTGCGCGTCCAGATGCGCGCCGAGGTGAGCCGCCTGCAGCGCGACCTCGGCACGACGACGATCTACGTCACCCACGACCAGGTCGAGGCGATGACGATGGGAGACCGGGTCGCCGTGATGCGGAAGGGCGAGCTGCAGCAGGTCGCCGATCCGCAGACGCTGTACGACCGCCCCGTCAACCTGTTCGTAGGCGGCTTCATCGGCTCGCCCGCGATGAACATGATCGAGGCGACGATCAGGCGCGCGAACGGCGGCCTCGCCGTGGACGTCGGCGAGCAGCATCTCACGCTCGACGAGGAGACGCTCGCCACGCGGCCGGCTCTTCGCGGCTACGAGGGCCGGACGATCATCCTCGGCATCCGCCCCGAGGAGCTCGAGGACGTCTCTCTCGAGCCGGACACCCCGCCGGACCGCCGTCTGCGCGGGCTCGTCGAGCTGCGCGAGGCGCTCGGCTCCGAGCTGATGGTGCACTTCACGGTGGAGGGGACGCGCGAGGCCCTCACCGACGACGTGAAGGAGCTGGCGCAGGATGCCGGCGCCCCGCCCGAGGGCCCGGCGCTCGAGAGCAAGGGCTCGGGCGCGCTGCTGGTCGGCCGCTTCGGCGCCAGGGCCGACGTCGAGGAGGGCAAGCAGGTCGAAGTCGCGGTCGACACGCGCTCGCTCCACTTCTTCGACGCTGAGACGAGCCAGGGAATTTACGACGGAGACAAGAGCGAGAAAGGAGCGTCAGCGTGAGCGGAGTTTCGGTGAGGAGGAACCGGGCCGTGCGCTTCGCGGCGGTCGCAGGTGTCGTCGTGGCGCTCGTGGTCGTCGCGGCCGGCTGTGGAGGAGGCTCGAAGAAGTCCGGCGGGAGCACGTCGTCGTCGACGTCGAATGTCTCCGGCACCGTGACCTTCGACGGCATCTGGACGTCATCGACCGGCCAGAAGCAGTTCCAGGCCGTGATCGACGGCTTCAACAAGCAGTACCCGAACGTGCACGTGCACTACAAGCCGGTGGGCAACAACCTGCCGACCGTGCTGGCCACCGCAGTGGCGGGCGGGCATCCGCCGGACATGGCCGACATCGCCCAGCCGGGCACGATCCAGCAGTTCGTGACCCAGGGCAAGCTGAAGCCCATCACGTTCGCGTCCTCGGTGATGAAGCAGAATTTCACGCCGGCCTGGCAGCAGCTCGGCACGTTCAACGGCAAGCTGTACGCGCTTCCCTTCAAGGCGGCCAACAAGTCGCTCGTCTGGTACAACGTGCCCGCCTTCAAGACGGCCGGGGTCAAGCCGCCGAAGACGTTCGCGCAGCTGCTCAGCGACGCGAAGACGATCAAGGCATCCGGAACGCCCGCGTACTCGATCGGCGGAGCCGAGGGTTGGACCCTCACCGACATGTTCGAGAACATCTATCTCCGGACGTTCGGCGCGGCGAAGTACGAGCAGCTCAGCCAGCACAAGATCAAGTGGACCGATCCGTCGGTGAAGACCGCGCTGACGACGATGGGCAAGATCCTCGGCGACACCTCGAACATCGCCGGTGGCACCAGCGGAGCCCTGCAGTACAGCTTCAACCAGTCGGTCACGAACGCGTTCGCCTCGCCGCCGAAGGCGGCCATGGTGTTCGAGGCGGACTTCGTCGGCGGCGTCATCGCCTCGTCGACCAAGGCCAAGGCCAACACCGGGTTCAACACGTTCGTCTGGCCTTCGATCACGCCGGGCGCAGATGCGAGTGCCGTCGAGATCGCCGGCGACATGATGGTGGCCTTCCGTGACACGCCGGCCGTCGAGGCGTTCGTGAAGTACCTCGCGACACCCCAGGCGGCGGAGATCTGGGCGAAGCAGGGCGGCTTCGGCACCGGCAACAAGAACGTGCCGGCGAGCATCTACCCGGATCCGATCACGAAGGCGGCCGAGGCGCCGCTGCTGACGGCGAAGTCGGTCGTGTTCGACATGTCGGACGAGCAGCCGCCGTCCTTCGGCTCGACCGCCGGTCAGGGCGAGTGGGGGTTGTTCCAGAAGTTCCTGCAAAGCCCGACCAACGTGACCGGCATCCAGCAGCAACTGGAGCAGTCGGCGGCAGCCGCCTACAAGAAGGGCAAGTAAGGACGTGAGCTCCGGCGGAATCGCAGCGGAGCCGCCCATGGTGGCGGCTCCGCCCTCCGGCGGCGAGCCGGGCCGCTTCGCCCGCTACGCGATGGTGGCCGTCTTCCTCGGCCCCGCCCTCGTGCTGCTGGGCGTCTGGATGGTCTACCCGGCCGTCTACACGATCGTCCGGAGCTTCTTCGGCCAGCAGGGCTTCCTCGGAACCTGGGTCGGAGTCGACAACTACAAGACGTTGTTCTCCGACTCGACGCTGAGGACGGCGATCAAGAACAACGCGATCTGGGTCGCCGTCGTGCCTGCGTTCGTGACGGCCGTGGGGCTCGTGTTCGCGGTGCTGACCGAACGCGTGCGCTGGGCGGTCGCCTTCAAGACGGCGGTCTTCCTGCCGATGGCAATCTCGGCGTTCGCGACGGGAGTGACCTGGAGGATCCTGTACGACCAGGACCCGAGCCTCGGCGCGATCAACGCTCTCGGGCGGGTTGTGTCCGACGCGGTCACGTCGCCGGGTGTCCTGTCGAACGCGACGCCGTCCACCCCGTCGCTCGTTCCTCACGGCGGCGGGATTCTCCTCAAAACGCCGCTCCACCCGGGTGGCGTGGCGCTGCTCGGCCTCACCGGAATCGCGCCGCAGGACATGCCCAAGGGGTCGAAGCAGGCCGTCAAGCCCGTGTCGAAGCACGGCGACATCGACGGCGTGGTGTGGCGGGACTTCAAGCCCGGCGGAGGGAAGCCGGGCGTCGTCGAGCAGGGCGAGCAGGGCATCCCCGGTGTGACGGTGGAATTGCGCGATTCGTCGGGGAAGGTGGTGCAGTCGGCGAAGAGCGACGCGAGGGGCGCCTTCGACTTCACGAATGTCCCGGCCGGGACGTACAACGCAGGCGTCGGCCCGAGCACGTTCGCCAAGCCCTTCGGCGGCTACGGCTGGCTCGGCACGAGCTTGATCACGCCGTCGCTCCTCATCGCCTACATCTGGATCTGGGCCGGCTTCGCGATGGTGGTGATCGCTGCCGGCCTGTCGGCGATGCCGCGAGACGTCCTAGAAGCTGCGCGGACCGACGGTGCCAGCGAGTTGCAGGTCTTTCGAAGGGTGACGGTGCCGCTGCTCGCACCCGTTCTGAGCGTCGTCTTCATCACGATGATCATCAACGTCCTCAAGGTGTTCGACATCGTCTTCGCGCTCGCGCCCGAGGGGGCGAGCCAGTCGGCGGCGAACGTGCTCGCGCTCGCGATGTACACCAAGGCATTCCAGGGCGGAGGGAACTTCGGCGTCGGCTCGGCGATCGCCGTCTTCATCTTCCTGCTCGTGATCCCCGTGCTCGCCCTCAACGTCAGGCGCTTCAAGAGGGAGCTCTAGACATGGCCGCGCATGCCGAGACGATCGGGCTGCCCACAAAGCGCGACTCGCTGGCCTCGAAGATCGGGCGGGCCGCCACCCGCGGGCCGCTGAACATCGCCCTCGCGGTGATCGGGATGCTCTGGCTCATCCCGACGATCGGGCTCTTCATCACCTCGATCCTGCCCCTGTCCGCTCTCGCCGACAAGGGCTGGTGGCAGATCTTCAGCCACCCGAGCGTCGCGACCTGGTCGAACTACGACGCGCTGTTCCACAACGCGGGCCTGATCACGGCTCTGAAGACGACGGCCTACATCGCCGTGGGGAACACCGTGCTCGTCGTCGTGATCGGCGCCATGGCCGGCTACGCCTTCGCTTGGCTGGAGTTTCCCGGCCGGGACGGCGTCTTCATCGTCGTGATCGGACTTCTCGTCGTGCCGCTGCAGATGGCGCTCATCCCGATGTTCAGGCTCTACGACTCGCTCGGCCTCTTCGACACGTGGTACGGGATCGCGCTGTTCCACACGGCGTTCGGGTTGCCGTTCGCGATCTTCCTGTTGCGCAACTTCTTCGTGGGGTTGCCGAAGGACATTCTTGAGTCGGCCCGCATCGACGGTGCATCCGAGATCCTGATCTTCGTGCGGCTGATCCTGCCGCTCGGGTTGCCCGCGATCGCCTCGCTCGCGATCTTCCAGTTCCTCTGGACGTGGAACGACCTGCTCGTGGCGCTGACGTTCGGCCAGAACACGACGCCGATCACCGTCTGGATCGCGGGCCAGCTGCGTGAGTTCGGGTCGAGCCTCGACATCATCGCTCCGGCCTCGTTCATCTCGCTCGTGATCCCGCTCGCCGTCTTCTTCGCGTTCCAGCGCTACTTCGTCCAGGGGCTGCTCGCAGGCTCGGTGAAGTAGTGCCCTCGGTCGCGGTCGTCGGGTCGGGCCTCGCGGGGTTCACCGCGTACCAGACACTGCGCCGCGCGCTCGCTCCGGGCGAGATCGCGGTCTTCGGCACCGACGCCGACCCGGCGGCCGCCTGGCGCGTCCGGGCGGCGGCGATCAGACAACGGGAGATGCGCTCCGAGAGCGACGGCCACTGCCTGCCGACCTCCTTCCCCGGGCTCGCGTTCTCGAGCGTTCGCCGCCGGCGCTCGCTCCGACCGCTGCTCGACTCGGCGCTCGACCGCTACCACCCGACCGTGGACGAGTTTCTCGGCCACGTCGAGCGGCTGCGCGAGCGGAGCCGCTGGGACGAGAGCCTCGTCCTGCGCCGGGTCGAGCGCCTACGGGCGGTCGACGGGGGGTTCGAGCTCGACGGAGCGCGGTTCCCGCACGTCCTGCTCGCACCGGGCCATCCGGGACTGAACGTTCCGGACGAGCTGTGTGACGACCCCAGAGTCGTCCACGCCTACGAGCCGCACGACTACGCGTCGACGGTCACCGTCGTCGGCGCCGGCCTCGCCGCGGCCACCGAATGGCTCAACGCCCTGGCGGCGGGAGCCGAGGTCGTCTCGGTGCGCCGGCGCGAGCCGGAACGGCGACCGCTGAACGTGCCGCGCCACTACTTCTCGCGGCGCGGGCTCGCGGGTTTCCACCGCCTCGCGCCGCCCGAACGGCTCGCGCGCCTGCGCACGCTGCTCGCCCCGTCGTATCCGCCGGGCGACCGCTGGGACGAACCACTCGAGCGGGCCGCGCGCGAGGGCCGGTTCCGGATGGAGCAATCGCCGAACGGAAGCGCGCAGGTCATCTGCGCCACCGGGTTCCGCCGCGGCTTCCGTCACGACCCGCTGCTCGCGCGGCTCGTCGCGGAGCACGACCTCGAGACCGCGGAGGACTGGCTCGTCCTCGACGCCGACTCGACGGTTCCCGGCCTCACCGACGAGACACGAACGCTCGCAATCGCGGGAGCCCCGGCACAATGGGCGTTCCCGGGCGCCGACACGTTGGCGGGCGCACGCTACGCGGCGCACGGATTCATGCGGAGGGTGAGGTCGTGTCCTACACCCTGAGGGGACGCATCGAGTCGCGTCTGGCGGCGCTGGCGCCGGTGCTAGTCGGCGCCCTGCTCCTCGCCGGGGTGCTGCATCGCTGGTGGCCGGTCGAGCTCGTGGCGGTGATGGCGGCGGTCGGCGTCGCGCTGGACGTCGAGATCTGGCACCGGCTCCTGACGTACCAACCGGCCTGGGCGGCGGTGCCGATCGGCGCGGCCGAGCTGGCGGGGGTGCTGGCGATCGTCTACGGCTTCGGCCTCCACGCGCCGCTCTGGCCCGCGCTGGCGCTCTTCGGTGCCGGCTGGCTCGCGGGCGTCATCCTCGGGCAGGCGGGATTCCCAGTGCTCAGGCTCGGCTACGCAGAGGACGGCGGCGAGCTCGGGCGGGTCGGCGGCGTTGCAGCGGCCGGGCTGATGCTCGCGCTCGCCGGTTCGGCTGCGACCTACGTCGTGCGACTCCCGCCCGTCGTCCATCTGAGCGCCGGGGTCCATCAGGGGCCCCTCGTGATCACGAAACGCGAGGTTCTGCAGGGAGAACCCGGGGCGGTGGTGCGCGGCGGGATCGTGGTCGCGCACGACGACGTCGAGATCAAGGACGTCACGGTCGTCGGCGGCCGCAACGGGATCACCGTGGACGGCGCGCGCGGGACCGTCCTCGACGGCGTGACCGTTCAGGGAGCGAGGCTAGACGGGATCCACGTCCGCTCGGCAGGCGTGGTCATCCGCAACTGCACCGTCGACATGCTGGGCAACCGGATCGGCCAGGGCATCGACATCTCCTTCAACATGGGGGAGGGGATGAGCATGGTCGAGCGCTGCACGATCGTCGGCGGCATGGTGGGCATCACGACGCACTCCTCGATGTCGGACATCGTCGGCAACCGGGTCAGCCGCACGACCGGCCAGGCCATCCAGGTGGCGGAGATGTCGATGGGCAGCGTCTCGGACAACGAGGTCCGCGATGCGCTCGGGGTCGGACTCAACTGCGACGACCAGTCGATGTGCATGTTCGACCACAACACCGTCGTCGGGACGCGGCCGGACCGCGCTTCCGGGGACCCGACGCGCCGTGGCTACGCCGTCCTCGCCAGCTTCCGCTCGGAAGCCGACCTCTGGCGGAACCGGCTGGCCGCGAATCCGGTCGCCGCCGGCGCCGTCACGAGCTCCACGCTCTCGACGAGGTCGCGGCCCGGCTGGTGACCGGTCTCGGCCGAGCGGCTCGCCACGGCTCGTCCTGAACCTGCGTCAGTTACACACGCGGCGACCGGCAGAGCGCGGCGCGGTCAGCGCCCGCCACGACGCCCCGCTCGTGAGCGGAAAGTCGTACAGGCTGTAGCCGAGCGGCGAGCAAGCGGCGACCGCGCGCATGAACCCCGCGCTCTCCTTCGCGCCCATCCTGTTCGCGATGCCGCCGATCAGGTGGATCGGCTCGCGCGGCCTGCCCGTGCGCGAGCGGATGATCGCGATGTCCGCGACGTCGTAGGCGCGGGTGGCGGCGATCCCGTGGATGTGCCTGTCGGTGGCATAGGCCATCGGCAGGAGCACGTCGTAGACGCGTGCAAGCCGCCGGTACGGGAAGCGCGGCCAATAGGCGGGATGCCTGCGGATCCCGACGGGCGAGGGGATGATCGCGCCCAGCTTGTAGCGGCGGCCGACGGCCGAGCGCAGCCGGGCCGAGAGCAGAAGCAGGCGGGTGGTGCGCAGCGGGACGCTCCTGACGAGGCTCGCCTCGATGTCGAGCGCGAAGGAGTCGAAGCGCTCGCCCTCGGGCGTGCGGAAGTGGATCGCCGCCAGCGCGCGCCGCGCGTCCTGCGACGGGTAGAGGAACGACGGCAGGTACCAGGCGACCACCCGCATCCCGGCCGCGTGAGCAGCGTCGACGAACTCGCCGAGCGCGTGCCGGCGCACGAGGTCGACGTTCTGCTCGTAGTTGCCGGTCTGCAGGTAGAGGGTCCTGACGCCGTCGTGGGCCATCGCCGCGACCTCCTGGCGCGGGTGAATCCACGACGACGTCGCGTAGATGTCGAGCCACGTGCCGAGGCCGGCGTAGGGCGAGCGGTGGCGTTCGGAGACCGCCGCGCCCGTCGCCGACGCGATCCCCGTCGCCCCGAGCAGCGCGGCGAGCAAGAGGCCGGCGACAACCCACCGGCGTGACTGTGGACCCCCCGGCACCCGGAGCAGTGTGCCAGAGCGACGTGCCCGGCTCAGCTGTGAAAGAGTGGTGGATCGCCGCCTCGGCGGCGTAGGTCACCAAGCAAGCAAACAAGGGGGAAACTGTGTTCCGAAGGCTGCGGAATCCGGTCTTGCTCGCGGCTGCCGCGCTCGTCGCCGTCGCGCTCTCGGCGGCAGGTGGTGCGTCGGCCAGCTCGCCGTCGAGCGCCAATGCGCATCTCAAGCACGTGTTCGTGATCATGGAGGAGAACCACTCGCTCGGCGGGGTCATCGGCGACCCGATGGCACCGACCTTCACGAGCCTCGCGCAGCAGTACGGGGTCGCCGAGAACTACTTCGGCGTCACGCACCCGAGCCTGCCGAACTACCTCGCGCTCGTGGCCGGGACGAACTTCGGCCTCAACGTGGACAACGCGAACGCGCACTTCGACGCACCGAACCTCGCGGATCAGCTCGAGGCGCACGGCTACACGTGGGCGTCCTACGAGGAGTCGATGCCGTCGGCAGGCTTCCTCGGCGCGTCGTTCCCGGCGCAAGGAGCGCTCTACGCGAGCAAGCACAACCCGTTCGCGCACTTCGAGGACATCATCAACAGCCCGACGCGGCTGCAGAACATCAAGCCGTTCACCGATTTCGCGACGGACCTGGCCAGCAACCACGTCGCCGACTTCAACCTCGTCGTGCCGAACCAGTGCCACGACATGCACGGCGGCGTCTTCGCGACCATCGATCCCGGAGACGGAAGTCCCTGCCCGTTCAGCAACGCTCCCGGTGACCAGTTCGACGAGTCGCTGAAGGCGAAGGCGGACGACTGGCTCGCGTCCACGGTCTCGATGATCATGAACTCGAAGGCGTGGAGCGGTAACTCGGCGATCTTCATCGTCGCCGACGAGGCCGACTTCGACGGCACGAAGGGTTCGCAGGACGACTGGGCCGACGTGAGCGGCTGCTGCGACTCGCCGTTCCTGCCGGCCGGGCCGTTCCCCGACAATCCGAACCTGACCTGGGCGGGCGGCGTCTTCGGCGGCGGCCGCACCCCGGCGATCGTGATCACGACGAACGGCCCGCGCGGCTACGTCGACACGACGCCGTACAACCACTACTCCCTGCTGACGACGATCGAGGACAACTGGCATCTCGGTCATCTCGGCAACGCAGGTGACACCGCGGGCGGCGTCGTCCCGATGAACAACCTGCTCGTGCACTGACCGACGATGCGTCACGGGCGGCGGGCGCAGGCCCGCCGCCCGTCCGTTAGCGCGAGGGGGGCTCGGCCAGGTCCCCGACCTGGTGTCCGGCGAATGCGTCCTGCGGCCCGCGGCGAGGGATGAGGAACCCGACCAGGACGCCGAGAGCGGGCGCGATCGCGCACGCCGCGAACGCAACGGTGAAGCCGTTGTTCGACGGGTGGCCGTGGGCGGCGGTGCCGGCGAGGATGGAGGCGACTGCGGCTCCCCCGAAGGCGCCTCCGATCGTGCGGGTGACCGTGTTCATCCCCGTGGCGATGCCGGTCTCGGCCGGGCCGACGTTCTCGATGATCAGATTGACCATCGCGGCGAACGCGAGGCCGATGCCGGCGCCGAGGAGGGCGGCGGCGACGTAGATCTCCCAGCGCTCGCCGCGGGCCAGCGCGAGGAATCCGTAGGCGCCGCTCGCGAGGAGCGCGCCCGCGAGCAGAGGCGGCTTGGAGCCGAACCGCCGCTCGAGGCGGCCGGTCTGGGCGCCGAAGACGAGCATCGCGACCGTCGCCGGCACGAGGAAGAGCCCGGCGCCGGTGACGGACGCGCCGAAGCCGTAGCCGACCCGAGTGGGCGTCTCCACGAAGTCGGGGATCAGGATGAAGGACGAGTACATGCCGAAGCCCAGCAAGGCGGCGACCGCGTTCGTCGTCCAGACGCCGCGGATCCGCATCATCCGCATGTCGACGAGCGGCTGGCGCGACCGCGCCTCGCTCCAGACCCAGGCCACGAGCACGATCGCGCCGACGACGAGCAGGACGATCGTTCGCGTCGAGCTCCAGTGCCAGACCGGTGCTTCGCTCACCGCGACGAGCAGCGCGGCGAGGCCGATCGACATCAGCCCGGCTCCGGCCCAGTTCGCGCTGCCTCGCACTCGCACCTCGGACTCCGGGACGAAGAGATGGATCGCGACCGTGGTCGGCACGAGCAGGATCAGCGGTAGCCAGAAGAGGTAGTGGTAGTCGAGGTGGTCGACGATCGGGCCGGCGAGGACGATGCCGGCTCCGCCGCCGACTCCGAGCAGCGCCGACATCAACCCGATCGCACCGGCGACGCGCTCGCGCGGGAACTCGTCGCGGATGATCCCGAAGGCGAGCGGGAAGAGCCCGCCGGCTGCTCCCTGGATCACGCGGCCGACGACCATGACGGCAAGCGACGTGGCCACGGCGGACACGGCCGTCGCGACGCACATCAGGACGAGCACGACGACGAGCAGCCGCTGCTTGCCGTGCATGTCTCCGAGACGGCCGATCAGCGGCGTTGCGATCGAGGCGCTGAGCAGATACGCCGTCAACACCCAGCTGACGGAGTTGACCGACGTGTGGAACGCGTGCTGGAGATCCGGGATGGCCGGGGCGACGAGCGACTGCAGCAGCGCGTACGCTCCGCCGGCGACGGCCAGCAGCGCGAACGTGACGTGGTGATGCTGCCGCGTGCCGCTAGACACGGCGGCGACCGACGAGACGCGCGCCGGTGGCGTGCAGCTCGCCGCGGACGATCGCTTCCTCCTCCACGGCCCGGAGCGGCTCGACGAGGTTCCAGCGATAGAGCCACGGGCCGCGCAGCGGAGGGCCGAGCTCGAAGTGCGGCTCGAGCGCCGTGACGACGCGCGCGAGCGGGTGCAGATGCTCGCGATGCTCCTCGACGAGCTCCGCCGCCGTCTTCGGCACCGAATCGCCGAGCAGGCGGCGTTGCTCCAGCCACCACTCGGCGGCGGCGATGTCGAAGGTCTCGACGTCGAACTCGTCGACGACGAGCGTCCCGCCGGGCTCGACCAGCTCGCCGAGCCGCCGACACGACTCGTCGAGCGGGTCGACATGATGGAGCGAGACGATCGCGACCGCGGCCGCGAACGATCCGCCGAGCTCGTCGAGGTCGGCGAGCGCGACTGCGCGGACGTCGTCGCTTTCGGACTTCGGGTCGATCGCGACCACGTCGTACCCGACGGCGCGAAGCGCTCGTCCGAGCCGTCCGTCGCCGGCGCCGACCTCGAGCACGCGGGCGGGCGGCTCGGGCAGGTTCGCGCGGACGAAGGCTCTCAGGTTGCCGGACGCCATGCCTTCTTCATACCCGCAGCGAAGCCCCTCCTGCGCACTTGACATCAAGTCGACTTGAAGACGCACTCTGGTGTGCGTCGTCCACACGAGCGAAAGGAGCAACCATGGCAAGCGATGAACTCTCGGCCGTCGTCGCGTGCACCCTCGTCGACACCGAGCTGAAGACGCAGCGCGAACGGTGGATCGACCTCGGCCTGAACTTCGGCCTCGACCGCGAGGAGACCGGCGACGCGCTGCGGCTCACCTACCGGAGCCACCCGGCCGTCGAGCGCGAGCTGCAGGAGCTGGTCGCCGTCGAGAGCGAATGTTGCAGCTGGGCCTCGTGGTCGGTCGAACACGAGGGCGCAGACGTCCTCGCGCTCGCCGCGAGGTCGCAGGGCGAGGGCATCGCGGCCCTGCACGGGATGTTCAAGGAAGCGATGCCGGCGGCTCCCGCCGTCTAGGGCCGTGGCCGTCTTCGGAGCCGTAGCCGTGAGCGTGACGACGCTCGCGTACGCGCTCGAGCGACGCCACAGGGCCTTCGTGGCGCTCTTCGCGGCCGGTTGCGCTCTCTCGAGCGCCTACGGCTTCGCCATCGGCAGCGTCCCCTTCGGCGGCGTCGAGGCGCTGTGGGGCATCGTCGCCCTGCGGCGCTTCGCCGTCTCGAGGCCGGACATACCGGGGCCGTCGCCGTCGTTGAAGGAGTGCCCATGACGCCTCGATCCCGGGAGGACACGCTGCTGACGATCGGCGAGGTCGCGAGGCGCACCGGCAAGCCCGCCTCCACGATTCGGCACTACGAGGCGGTCGGTCTCATCCCGCCGCCCGAGCGGATCGGCGGCCGTCGCCACTATCCGTCCGAGGTCGTCCGCGAGCTGGCCGTGGTCGAGACCGCGCAGCGAGCCGGCCTCAGTCTCGACGAGATCCGGCTGCTGCTGCGAGCGTCCCCGGAGGATCGGCGCTCGACGGAGAGACTGCGCGAGGTCGCCGAACGGAAGCTGCCGGAGCTGAACGAGGGGATCGCCCGCGCCGAGATCGTGCGCGGCTGGCTCGAGGTCGCGGCGCTCTGCCACTGCCCGACGCTCGACGACTGTCCCCTCTTCGACGAACCCGGCCGCCTACCGGAGCCGCCGGCCCGCGGCCGAGGCTCATTCCGCCGGTAGGTAGCCGCGCGTGCGCCCGTACTCCTGCGCGACGTAGAGCGGCACCGCCCGCGACCACGCCTCCTCGACGAGGTCACGCATCTCCCCGGCGTCGATCGCGTCGAGCTGGACGTGGATCCAGTTGAACCGCATGTCGCCCTCGCTCGGGAGCCGGAACTTGTGCGGCTCGGCCTCGACCGCGGCCTGCCGCATCTCCTTGGGGAACCCGCAGCCAATCCGCGTGCCGTCCTTCGAGAGCGCGAGCCAAACGATCTGCCCGACCCGGAACTTGATCTGGCCGTGCACGAACACCTCGTAGCTGCGGGGCAGCGTCTGTGCGAGCGCACGAATCTCGTCGGGGGTGGTGGGCACCGCCGCCATTTCAGCGGAACGGCTCAGGTGATCGCGTCGAGCCCGCTGATCCGCTTCAGGACGTCGGACGTGTCGACGTCGCGTGGCACCGAGAGCTCGTCGAGAACGCGGCCGTCGCGCAGGCGGATGATCCGCTCGCAGAAGCTCGCCACGACCGCGTCGTGGGTCGCCACGAGCACCGTCATACCGTGCTCGGCCTGGAGCGCGACGATCAGCTCCATGATCTCGGAGCCGGTCTGCGAGTCGAGGTTCCCGGTCGGCTCGTCGGCGATGAGGACGATCGGATCGTTCACGAGCGCCCGGGCGATGGCCACGCGCTGCTGCTCGCCGCCCGAGAGCTCGGCTGGCAGCGCGTCGGCGCGGTCGCCGAGCCCGACGTCGCCGAGCAGCGCCTCGGCCCGCTGCCGCTTGTCGAAGTCGACGCGGTGGGGGAGGAGCGGTGCCGCCACGTTGTCGAGCGCGGTGAGGGCTGGGAGGAGATGGAAGCGCTGGAACACGAACCCGATGCGGCGGCGGTACTCGGCCTGCTCGCGCCGGGCGAGGCTCGTGACGGCGTGGTCGCCGACGCGGATCCGCCCTTCGTCGGCAGCGTCCATGGCGCCGATCAGGTGGAGGAGCGTCGACTTTCCCGATCCGGACGGCCCCATCACCCCGACGACCGAGCCGGCCTCGACCGCGAAGGTGACGTCGGCGAGCGCGAGCACCGACTTGGCGCCGGACTCGTAGCGCTTGCCGAGACCTGCGACGTCGATCGCCGCTCCGCGAGCCGATTGCACGGTCCCCGCTTCTCGTAGAGACTCTCGCATGCCCTCGCCAGAGAGCGTAGATTGTGACAATCTAAGAGTCAAGTTCGGAGAGGAGGGTCGATGCCCGTCCACCATGCAGTTCTCGCCCTCCTCAGCGACGGGGCGAGCTACGGCTACCAGCTCAAGTCGAGCTTCGAGGCGTCGGTCGGCCCGCAATGGGGCGAGCTCAACATCGGCCACCTCTACCAGGTGCTCGAGCGGCTCGAACGGGACAAGCTCGTCACGAAGCGCGTCGTCCCGCAGGCGGACCGGCCGGATCGGGTCGTCTACCGGCTGACGCCCGCCGGCCGCGCCGAGCTCGAGGGCTGGCTCGAGACGCCGTTCGTGCGGCCCGCGTACCGGGACGACCTGTTCCTCAAGCTGTTCGCCGCGGCGCGAATGGGAGGGGGCCGGCTCGAGAAGGTCGTCCGGCAGCAGCGCGAGGCCTATCTCGGCGAGCTCCGCGCGCTGGCGAAGCTGCGGCGAGCACATCGCGACGAGGCGCTCGTCTCGCTCCTGATCGACGCGGCGATGCTGCACACGAAGGCGGACCTGCGGCTCGTCGAGCTCGCCGAGCGGGACGCGGACAGGCTCGTCGAGACCGGCTCGGCCCAGACGGAACTCGAGACCACCGAACGCGCCTCGGCCGGCTAGCCCTCCGCAGCTGGCGTCTTACATTGTGACGATGTAAGCTCGGCGCAATGGGCCATTTCGTTCTCGGCCAGCTCCGCACCCATCGCGCTCGAGCTCTGGCTTTGCTGTGCGTGCTCGCCGTGGCGCCCGCGGCCACCGTCTTGCTCGTCTCCTCCGCGCGGACGCAGTCACTGCAAGTGCGCGGGACCCTGCGGAGCTCCTACCGCGTCCCCTACGACATCCTCGTCCGGCCCGCAGGAAGCCGGACGCCGCTCGAGCGGAACCGCGGCCTCGTCCAGGACAACTACCTGAGCGGCCTCTTCGGCGGCATCACGCTCGAGCAGCTCTCGGCGATCCGTTCGATCCGCTACGTCGACGTCGCCGCGCCGATCGCGAACATCGGCTTCGTCCAGTTCCAGGCGACCTCCCACGTCCCTCTCGAACATGTCGTGGATCGGGCGCCGTTCCAGCTCTACCGCGTCGACTACTCCGTCGTCGAGCAGGACGGGACGACGCGGGTTCCGCTGCCGGGCGCGCAATACCTCTACTACTCGACGCTCCCGTTCCTGCCGCGCTCGAGTGACGTGCCCGTGCGGCAGAGCTACCGGGGGCAGACCTACGAGCCGTGCAGCGGCGCCGACGCGTACCAGCAGGAGACCGGCAAGAGCTCGAACGTCTCCATCGCCTGCCTCTCGGGCGCGTCTCCCGGGCTCGGCTACGACTATCCCGACCCGGGCGGCGCGAACCTCACGTTCCCGCGCGGCAAGGTCGGCGTTCCGCAGAGCGTCCAGCTGCCGCTGCTCGTCGCGGCGATCGATCCCGTGGCGGAGGCGAACCTCGTGGGCCTGAAGAAGGCCGTCGTCGCCGGCCGCTACTTCCAGCCACACGAAGCGAACCACCTCAGCCGCTCCGGCTCCCTGGCGGGCGAGTCGATCGAGGACGTGCCGATGCTCCTGAGCTCGCGGACGTTCGTCGACGCCCGGGCGGTGGCCACGATCGAGCGACTCGACGTCCCGCGGGGAGCGAACGTGCCGAAGCTCCTGGCCTCGGCGTCGTCGGTCGGGTGGCTGCCGCGCCTGAAGGGCCGCGTGGTCGGGACGCACAGCGTGAGCGCAACGAGCGCGTACCGCCAATCGTTCGGCCAGCTCGCCGTCTGTCACCGCACGCATGCCTGCTCGCCGCTCTGGACGATCGCGCATTGGACGGCGTCGCCGACGAAGTACCGCGTCCTGCGGGGAGGACAACTCCGGCCCGTGCCGGTCGAGAATCCGGTCTCGATCTGGCAGTCGCCGGCTACCGGAATCGGCCCGGCGCCGCCGAAGGCGACCGTCCCGCCGGCCGACCGCGACGTCCAGTTCCGGAAGCTGCGCGGCCACCTTCCGGTGCAGGCGTACTTCCGGGTCAAGGGGCGGCCCGCGCCGGGCGCCTTCTACCGGGTCGTCGGCACCTTCGACCCGAGCAAGCTGACCGGCTTCTCGGCCCTCTCGCGCCTGCCGCTCGAGACGTACTACCCGCCGGAGCTCGAGCCGGCCGACGCGCGGACGAAGACCCTGCTCGGCGGCCGGCCGCTGCTCCCGAGCTTGAACATCGGCGACTACGTCGCGCAGCCGCCGCTCCTACTGACGACGCTCGCTGCGATCCGGCCCTTCATCGACCGGCACACGTTCCTGCACGGGACGAAGGCGCCGATCAGCGTGGTGCGGGTCCGTGTTCAGGGCTCCGGGAATCTCGGCGACACGGACCGCGTCCGCCTCGTGGCGGCCGAGATCCATCGGCGCACAGGCCTCGACGTCGACGTGACCGCGGGCTCGTCGCCGACGGCGGTGACGGTCGATCTGCCGGCGGGCCGCTTCGGGCGCCCCGCGCTGCAGCTGCGGGAAGGCTGGAGCGAGAAGGGCGTGACGCTGTCGTTCCTCGACGCGCTCGACCGCAAGACGGCGCTGCTCGGCGGCCTGATCCCCCTCGTCGCTCTGTTCGTCGTCGCCAACGGCGCCGCGGCGGTCGTCCGCAGCCGCCGGCGTGAGATCGGCGTCCTGAGCTGTCTCGGTTGGTCGGCGAGGACGATCTTCAGCAGCGTCCTGGCCGAGGTCGCGCTCATCGGCCTGGCCGGCGGTCTCCTCGCGGCGGCGGCCGTGACCGCGATCGTGGGGAGGACGTCGCTGCGCGCCTCACCCGCTGCCGTCGCCGCGGTCGTCCCCGCGGCGCTCCTCCTGGCTCTCGTCGCAGGGGCGGTCCCGGCCGCGCGGGCTGCGTCCCTTCGCCCGCTGGTCGCCGTCGAGCGGGACGTGAACACGGGACGCCGGCGAGCCCACGTTCGCAGCGTGCTGGGCTTCGCGGCCGCCGGGCTCCGCGGCCGGTACGCGCGGACGCTTCCTTCCGTCGGCGCGCTCGCCATCGGCGTGAGCGCGCTGAGCCTGCTCCTCACGATCCAGTCGGCGTTCGGCGGCAGCCTGCTCGCCACGGTGCTCGGTGCCGCGATCTCGGTCCAGACCCGGGCGCTCGACTACGTCGCCGTGGCGCTCATCCTCGCCCTTTCGGGAGCAGGTCTCGCGGACTCCCTCTTGCTCTCGGTGCACGAACGGCGCGTCGAGCTCGCGCTGCTGCAGGCGCTCGGCTGGGGGTCGCGATCCCTGCGGCAGCTCGTCGTGATCGAGGCGGCCGTGCTCGGGGTGTTCGGCGCCGTGCTCGGCTGCGTCGTCGCCCTCGGCGTCGGTGTCGCCGTCGGGCTGCCGGGCGGGGCGCTCGCGACGAACGTGCTCGCCGTCGCCGCGGGCGGCATCGCGCTCGCGCTGCTCGCGTCGCTCGTCGCGGTGGTCAGCCTGCGCGACATGGTCTCGCCGGCCCTTCTCGCGGGCGAGTGACGCTGCGCGGCCGCGTCCTCCTCGGCGCCGGCGTCCTCGCCGCGGCCGCGATCGCCGTCGTCCTCGTGCTCGAGCTCGGCCGGGCCGGAGGAAGCGTGTCGAGCGACCCCCTCCTGCCGCGCCGGCTGTCCGGCGTCTCGTATCGCGCGGCGGGACGGATCACGCTGGAGAAGGTCTCCCGCGATCCGCTCACGAACCCGCAGAACCAGCACGAAGGCGCGGTCGAGCCCACGCTGGCGCGTTTCGGCTCGACGCTCGTCGTCACGTACCAGGTGGCGCGCCGCAACGAGGGCGGCGCCGCAGCGCTGATCGGGTTCGCCGTCTCGAACGACGGCGGCAAGCGGTGGACGAGCGGGTTCCTGCCCGGCCTCACCGTTCGCTCGCAGCCCGCCGGCCGCTTCCGTTCGGCTACCGATCCTGCGGTCGCCTACGACCGGCGCCACCGAACGTGGCTCGCCCTGTCGTATGTGATCGCCGCCGACTCGCTTCCGTTCGAGACGCTGCTCGTCAACCGCTCGAGCGACGGGCTGCACTGGTCGCGCCCGCGGTCCGTGCTGAACGAGCCCATCTCGGTCGACAAGCCGTGGCTCACCTGCGACGACGGCTCGCGGAGCCCGCGCTTCGGCACCTGCTACGCCGCCTACAACGAGCAGGCCGAAGGCGTTGCCGTCCAGAGCACGACCGACGGAGGTCGGACGTGGTCGAGGCCGGTCGTGGCCGCGAAGACCGACCTCGTGGGCGCGATTCCGTTCGTGCGGGCGAACGGCGAGCTGACGCTGGTCTTCCGCGACCGAGGAGGGATTGCCGTCACCGCTTCGCGCGACGGCGGCCGCACGTTCTCGGCCGCGACGGCGATCGGGCCGGAGCGACTGACCGGTGACGAGGAGTCCGGCGGCGACCCGTATCCACTGCGCGCGCCGGCGATCCCGTCGGTGTCCGCGGACTCCGCCGGAACGATCTACGTCGCCTGGCCGGAGTGCGGCGGCTCCCGCGGTTGCTCCTCCACCGACATCCTCGTCTCGTCTTCACGTGACGGAAAGGCGTGGAGCCGGCCGACCGAGGCGGCGACGGCGCGGGCGGCCGCGTTCGCGCTCCTCCCCGCGGTCGCGGCCGACCCTGCCCCGGGCGCTCCGCCCGGCCGGCTGGCGCTCGTCTACTACGTCCTGCGCCGGGACACGCGGACGCTGACCCCCATGCTCGCCCGTTCCAACGACGGTGGCACGACCTGGCGGAGGACCAGCCTCGCCGCGCGGCCGATTCCGCTCGCCTGGCTGGCGCGGGCGGGCTCGATCCCGTTCGTCGGGGACTATGTCGGCGTCACGCTCGACCGCGGAAGCGCCGTCGCGGCGGTGACCGTGGCGCAGCGGCCGAGCGGCCGCCGGCTGCACCAGGGCGTGTATGTCGCCCGCTCGGGCTGATCTCGCCCCGTGGGCGCTCGCCGGGCCCCCGCCGGCGAGAGGCGGCACGGCGGCCCCGCTACAGTGGGAGCACACGAGCGTCGCGACTTTCCGGCCGTCGGCCGCCGAGCCGTGGCGGGATCGGAGGCGCGATGCAGCCTCTCGACCGCGACAACGTGCAATTCCGCCGGGACACAGCGGCGTCCACCGAATGAGGACAAGGCCGCTGCCATCAGCCGGTCGCTCCACGCCGTCGCTGCCACTCGCGGTCGGTGACGTCGTCGTCTATGCGTCACACGGCATCGGGCGGATCGAG
Organism: Gaiellaceae bacterium; assembly: GCA_036273695.1. GTDB lineage: Bacteria > Actinomycetota > Thermoleophilia > Gaiellales > Gaiellaceae > Palsa-739. Next base: position 22,439 of record DASUHE010000034.1, on the reverse strand, counting down.
TCGACGCACGACGCCGAGGGTGCGGAGCCCGCGAAGGTCGTCTTCCTGCTCGAGAGCGGATTGCGGGTGACGCTGCCGCTCGCCCAGGCGCGCGAGACCCTCCGCTCCCCCGCCGGGGAGCGGGAGCTGGAGGATGTCCAGCTCACGCTCCGCGCGAATATCGCGCCGTCGGTCGAGCCGTGGGCGCGCCGCCGCCGCTTCGCCCAGGAGAAGCTGACGGCCGGCGAGATCGGTGGCTTGGCCGAGATCGTCCGCGACGGTCTCCTCCGTGAGCGGCGGCTGACCACGACGTCGAGCAAGCCGATCGCGAACGAGCTCTTCCGCCAGGCTCGCCGGCTGCTCACGGCCGAGATCGCAGAATGTCGCGGCATCGAGCCGGAGGCGGCCGACGCCTGGGTCCTGCGGCAGGTCGCCGCCGAGGCGCCGGCAGAGCAGATCTCCGGCGTGGCGGGAAGGATCGGCGGAGCTCGATGAAGCTCGGCGCGTGAGGCATGCCGGCGTCTGAGCTGACTTGTCCCGAGCGGCCGCTGCTGCGCGGGACGCTGCATCAGGCCGGCTTCGTCGTCGCCTGCGCGGTCGGCACGGTATTCCTCAGCGCGCTCGACGGACGGCGGCTCGTGGCGGCCGCGGCCTTCGCGGCGTCGGCTGCGGCGATGCTCGGTGCGAGCGCGCTCTATCACCGTGTGACGTGGAGCGCGCGCGTTCGCCCGTGGATGCGCAGGATCGACCATGCCGGCATCTACCTGCTGATCGCTGGTACGTACACGGCGGTGGGTCTGCTCGCCCTCCACGGCAGCCTGCAGCACGTCGTGCTCGGCCTGGTGTGGGGTGGGGCCGGGGCGGCGATCCTCGCCAAGTTCTGCTGGGTCGCTTCGCCGAAATGGCTCTCCGCCGTCGTGGGCGTCGTGCTCGGGTGGGTCGGGATCGCCGCGTTGCCGCAACTGCTGCGGACAGCCGGGCCGGCGGCCGTCGCCCTCCTCGCGGCCGGGGGTGTCGCCTACACCGTCGGTGCAGTCGTCTACGCGCGGCGCAAGCCGGACCCGTTACCGGCCGTCTTCGGTTATCACGAGATGTTCCACGCGCTGACGCTGGTCGCGCTCGCGTGCCAGTACGTCGCGATCGCGTTCTTCGTCGTCCGCGTCGGCTGAAACCGCGTCGCCGGGCGGGGTCAAGCCGCCGGCTCGACGGCGACGCTCGTGATGTGGGCTTGCTGATCCACCGAGATCAGCAGCCGGCGCCGCGCGTCTCGGTGCGCCAGCAAGCGGAGGACGAAATGCAGGCGATGGCGGCGGCAGATCACTGCTTGCAGGCCGGCACGTGTCTCGATCCGGTACCCCTCCGCTTCGCGCTGTCGCAAGAACGCGTCGAGCGCCTCCGAGCGAGCCTCCTGTGCCGACGTCATCGCGCGCGTGCGCTTCGCGAGCGATTGCGCGCGGGCGTCAGCCCCGCGCGAGGCACGACTCGACCTCCTGGAGGGTCATGTCGTTGCGATCGTCGACGGGCCTGCGTTGCGGGTCGAGCAGGGCGTAGCCGTACTCCGAGTGGCGAAGCTGGAACCCTCGCGCGCGGGCGCGCCGTTCGAGCTCGTTTCGCCGCAGCTTTTCCTGCTTGGCGTCGTTCGCGCCGGGCCAGTTCTCGTCTCTCGACGCCCCGCCGACCGGGACGCCCAGCCGTTCGCGGCGACGGGGGACACCACCGTCCTGGGACGCGCTCAACGGGTTTCGACGGGTGCCGTTCCCGTCGCACTCTCATCATCCGGCAGCTGAAGGAACGCGCCGTCGTCGTCCCCGTCCAGCGGGGCGCCTTCCTCGGCGGCGATGGCGCGCTCTGCTTTCCTCGCTCGCTTCCGCTCGCGGCGCTCCTTGACTGCGAGCTCCCGGGCCCGCTTCGCATGTGTCTGCTGCTTCTTCGCCGCCATCCGCCGCTCCTTCCGCTAGGTCGAGCGCCAGCTGCAGCCTCGTCTGAGTGCCGCAGCTGACGGCTCTCGAATCACGCGGACGCGGGCGTAACGTTCGTCGCCTGCGGCCCCTTGTCGCCCTGCTCGGGCTCGTACTGCACCTTCGCGTTCTCGGCGAGCGTCTTGTAGCCCTCGCCGACGATCGCGCTGTGATGGACGAACAGATCCTCGCCGCCGCCGTCGGGGGTGATGAACCCGTAGCCCTTGTCGGCGTTGAACCACTTCACGGTTCCGGTTGCCATAGATGAAACACCTCCTCTGCTACTCCAGGAACGGGCAGAGGAGGCACCCAACGCGCATCCGGTACTCGCTCAGATAGTCGACCGAGCCTAGCAGCGATTCTCGGTCGTGGGGCTGGAATGGGCCGCCCGCCGCTCCTGCTACTTCTTCGCCTTCTTGGCCTGCCGCTTCTCTTTCAGCGTCTTCTGAGCCGGCTTCTTCTCCGAGCTCTTCCTCGTGTTCTTGTCCTTGGACGTCACGTCCTGACCTCCTCGTAGGCGCGGGTGAGAAGCATCTATCTGCGCCGCGGCTCTGCCGGACGCGTCGTCACGCTTCCGTCTTCGTCGACTTCGACCACGAAGCGTCCGGGGTCCGCGCCGCTCGTGAAGCGTTTCAGGCCCTTCGGGCGTTGCGAGATGATCGCGTGGGTGTCGGTGCGCGTCTCGATCACGTAGCCCTCGGCGACCTTCTGGTCGAGGAACGCATCGAGGCCTCGCCGGCGCGTGCCGAGCGGATCGATCTCACCCACGAGAGCGAGTATCGCAAGTCGGGCCGATCCCGTACGCCCCGACGGCGGATGTCGAGGAGTGCGACACTCGAGTCGATGGGGTCTTGTTCTCTCTAGTGAAAGTGGGCGTAATGGCTGTCGGCCTCCGCATCAAGCTCCCGGGAATCACCCAGGAGCAGTTCGACCAGGTACACGACCACGTCAACCCCGATCGGACGCCGCCGCAGGGGCTGCTCTTCCACGCCTCGGGGCCGATCGACGGTGGCTGGGGGATCATCGACTTCTGGGCCTCGCGAGCCGACTTCGACGCCTTCGCGCCGCGGATCTCGGCAGGGCTCGAGGCGGCGGGAATCGAGCCGCAAGGCCCGCCGGACATCAAGGAGTTCCCCGTCCACGAGCTGATCGGCGCGTAGCGCGAGCACCGCCCGTCCAATCCGGGCCTGCGTCGTATCCGGCGTCGTCGGCGGCTAGCGCCGGCGGCGCCGTCTTGGCGGAGCGGCACGCGGAGTCTCGATCCCGGATGCTGCGAACGCAGGCGCGTGGCCGGCGGCTCCCGCCAAGCGGCTGACGTCGAGGCGCTGCTCGGGTAGCACCAGCGTCACCCCGGTGCCGCTGCGGCCGGCGCGACCGGTCCTGCCGACGCGGTGGACGTAGTCCTCCGCGGTGCGGGGCGGGTCGAAGTTGATCACATGCGTGATGTCGTCGACGTCGAGCCCGCGGGCAGCGATGTCGGTGGCGATCAGGGTCGAGACGGCGCCCGAGCCGAACCGTGCGAGCGACCGCTCGCGCGCGTTCTGCGACATGTTCCCGTGCAGTACGGCGGCCCTCAGGTCGTGCATGCGCACGAGCTTGCGGGCGAGCTTGTCGGCGCCGTGCTTGGTGCGGACGAAGACGAGCGCGAGCCCGCGCTCGCGCCCGAGCTGCTCCGCGAGCCGCTCGAGCTTGTCCTCGGCCGTCACGGCGACGAACTCATGCCCGACGTCGCCGCGCACGTGTTCGATCTGCGCCCCGGTGGTGAACCGCGACGCGTTGACCGTGTATCTGCGCGCGAGGTCGGCGACCGGCCCTTCGAGCGTGGCCGAGAACAGCAGCGTCTGGCGGTTCTGCGGGATCTGCTCGAGGATGCGGTCGACCTGCGGGCGGAATCCCATGTCGAGCATGCGATCCGCCTCGTCGAGGACGAGCATGCGGATCGAGGCGAGCGAGACGAGCTTCCGTTCGAGCAGGTCGTTCAGCCGCCCCGGTGTGGCGACGAGGACGTCCGCGCCGCGTGCGCGCTTGGCCTGGCCCGCGACCGACGTGCCTCCGTAGACGGCGGCGATGCTCAGCCCGCGGGCCACGGCGAGCGGCTGCAAGTCGTCGACGATCTGCGAGGCGAGCTCTCGCGTCGGGACGAGCACGAGCGCGCCGGGCTGCGCCGAGGCGCCGGCGGTGCGCTCGATCAGCGGGATTCCGAATGCGAGTGTCTTGCCCGAGCCGGTGGGCGACGCCGCGAGGACGTCGACGCCGGCGAGCGCGTCGGGCAAGACGAGCGCCTGGATTGCGAACGGCGACCGGATGCCGAGCCGCGCGAGCGACTCGACCACGGGCACGCTCACACCGAGCGCGGTGAATGACTGAAACATGTGGTGGTTCCTTCCGTGTGAAGCAGGTTCGAGATGCGAGAGACTCGAAACGCCTGCAGTCAGGAGGAACGAGAAGCTGAATCTCCGGGCGCCGAGTGGCGGCCGCGTTCGCACCGTAGCAGCGATATTCCGCTACAACGTCACGGGTGGCTGTTGCAGATGCTCCGGCGGGCACGGATTCGTCGCGCTCGTGGCGGGGTGTCCTCGACGCGTACGCTGAGCCCCGGCTCGGCCGGAGCGTGCTCGACCTCGCGACCTCGGTCGTCCCGTATCTCGCCTTGCTCGTCGCGATGACCTTCGCGCTCCGGGTGTCGGTTTGGCTGTCGCTCGCCCTCGTTCTGCCGGCCTCCGCGTTCTTGACCCGCACGTTCATCGTCTTCCACGACTGCACGCACGGCTCGTTCATGCGCTCGCGGCGCGCGAACGACGTGCTGGGCGCCGTGCTGGGCGTGCTCGTGTGCCTGCCGTACCGGTGCTGGCAGCACGAGCATGCGGTGCACCACGCGACCGCGGGCAACCTCGACCGCCGTGGAGTGGGCGACGTCGCGACGCTGACGGTCAGCGAGTTCCGGGCGCTCCCCGCGTGGCGGCGGATCTCGTACCGGCTCTACCGCAGCCCGCTCGTCATGTTCGGCCTCGGCTGGCTCGTCGTGCTCGTCCTGAAGCCGCGCTTCGTGCCCCGCGGGGCACGGCCGCGCGTTCGCAACAGCGTGCTGGCGACGAACGTCGTGCTCGCGCTGATCGTCGCGGCCCTCTGTCTGACCGTCGGCTGGCGGACGTACCTGCTCGTTCAGGGCCCCGTGATCGTGGTGAGCGGAGCGGTCGGGGTCTGGCTGTTCTACGTCCAGCACCAGTTCGAGGACACGTACTGGATGGCGCACTCCGACTGGCGCTACGACCATGCTGCGCTCGCGGGCAGCTCGTACCTGAAGCTGCCGGGCGTGCTGCGGTTCTGCACCGGCAACATCGGCTTCCACCACGTGCATCACCTCAGCGTCGGGATCCCGAACTACAACCTGCAGGCCGCGCACCAGGGAACGGACCGTCTGCGAGAGGTGCCGCAACTCACCCTGCAGCAAGGGCTGCGGGCGACGCGGCTGAAGCTGTGGGACGAGCGGCGAGGCCGGCTCGTGACGTTCCGCGAAGCGCGCGCCTGATCGCTCCTCGGGTGCGCACTTGGGCGGAGGCGCGCCCGGCGTACTTAGAACGACGTGAAGGTCGGATGATGGGTGGTGAGCGTCGGGATCCGTACATCGTCCTCGGTGTGCACCGGCAGGCCTCGGGCGAGGAGATCGCCCGCGCCTACCGGCGGGCGGCCCGCGCGAGCCATCCGGACAGCGGCACGGGATCGGCCGAAGGTTTCCAGGCGGTCAGTGACGCCCATGAGCTGCTGCGCGAGCCGCGAAGCCGTGCGGCGTACGACCGCTCGCACCCGCTCGTCCGGCCGCGCACTGTCGATGTGCGGGGAGGTTCGGTGCGCTACGCGGCGCCGGGCTCGCAGCATCTCGTCCTGGGCCGGCCGGCTCCGGCAAGGCCCGCGCTCCGCATCGTCGTCGGGTTCCTGCGCGCCGACCGGTGAGCGTGAGCCAAGGCTTGAACGCGACTTCCCGATGCCTACTTCCGTTCTCGGAAACCGAGCAACGGACTGGAGGTGTGGGATGGCGAACCTGTTGATCCGCGATCCGTTCCTGGCCGCGCCGTTCCGGCTGATGGACGAATTGATGCGCAGCACCGGGAACGGAAACCGGGTGACGGGCTTCACGCCCCTGGTCGATGTGCACGAGACCGAGGAGGAGTACCTGGTCAAGATCGATCTGCCGGGAGTGAAGCCAGACGACGTGAACGTCGAGGTGAACGAGAACGTGCTCTCGATCTCCGGCTCGCGCGTTGCGGAGGAGAAAGGGCAGGCGCAGCTCGTCGAGCGGCCGTACGGCTCGTTCGTTCGCACGCTCACCCTTCCCCAGGGCGTCGACAGCGACTCGATCGAGGCCGGCTACCAGGACGGCGTGCTGGAGTTGCGAATCCCGAAGCCGGCCGAGCAGAAGCCGAAGAGGATCACGATCGGCGGCGCAGGGAAGAAGGCGATCGAGGAGTAAGCGGCGGCAACAGGGCAACGGGTCGCGGCGGCTGCACTGCCGCCGCGACCCGCTCGGATGTCCGATCTGCCGGCAGACGAGCCGGCGCGAGCGGCCGTTGCGTAGCCGTGTGGCACGATCGGGGCGTGGCCGTGAAGCGGGAGCTGGCCGAACGCGCCGGGGGGCACGGCGGCGACGCCGCCGCGGAGGAGCTGTGGCACGAGGCCGAATCCGCGCAGGCGGTCTCCGGCGACGAAGCGGACGCGCTCGCCCGCCGCGCCCAAGCGGGAGACGACACGGCGCGAGAGGAGCTGATCGGGCGGCTGCTGCCGCTCGTCCACGCGACGGCGCGCCGCTACAGGACCGAGGGACTCGAGCAGGCCGATCTGCTCCAGGAAGGGATCGTGGGGCTGTTGCGCGCGCTCCAGCGGTACGACCCTGCGCGCGGCGTCCCCTTCGCCGCCTTTGCGAGCTGGTGGATCAGGCAGTCGCTGCAGGAGGCGCGCAGCGACTTCATGCGGCCACTGCGACTGCCACCGAAGGCGCTTCGCCAACTCTCGCAGCTGAAATCCGAGCACCAGCGCATCTACCAGGGCGAGCGCCGCTCCGCCGAGATCAGCGAGCTGGCCGATCGGACGAACATCGAGCTGACGCAAGCGGAGGCGCTGTTCACCGCCGACGCGCGCCCGCGCAGTCTGGACGAGCCGGTCGAGAACATGCAGGGCGAGTTCGGAACGATGGGAGACCTGCTCGAAGACCCCCTCTCGGCGGCCGCCTACGAGGACGTGGTCGACGCAGTCGCCGGCGAGCAGCTTCGGGCGCTTCTGTCGCGCCTCACCGAGCGGGAGCGGGAGGTCGTACAGGCGCGCTTCGGCTTCGACGCGCCGGCCGAGAGGCTCACCGAGTTGGGCGAACGGCTCGGCGTCAGCGCGGAGCGCGTCCGCCAGATCGAGGAGCGCGCGCTCGCGAAGCTGCGTAACGCAGCCTAGGGTTGTGCGCCGCCCGCGGGCGCCTACTTTCATCCTCGAGGAACGAACGACCGAGCCGCGGAGCGCGGAGCGATGCCGGGCGCGGGATGGAGCGCAGACTTTCACGCTCGACGCTCCCGGATCTCGGCACGAACGAGTGAGGGCGGAGGGAGGCGCGGAGCCTCCCTCCGGCCGCTGCAGGGAGAGCAACCGTTCGGTCGCGATACGCGGCATCCACCCCGCTGCGTCAGCGGGCGTCGAAGCGGGGGAGCTTCTCCGGGTCGGTGATCAGGTCGATGGCGGTGACCCGGCCGCCCGAGACCGTGAAGCCGACGACGGCGAACGGCCTCGACGGCTCGCCGACGATCGCGCCGGCGGCGCCGTTCACGAGCGCGGGGCGCGCAAACGGTGCCAGGCGCGTGCCGCGGGCGAGGATCTGCTCGGCGACCGCGGACGCTCCCTCGATCGGCGGCCGCGCGCCCGGGCTCGTGCCGGGGCCGGCGTCGATGCGGAAGACGACGTCCGGGTCGAGCACCTCGAGTAGCGCGGCGAAGTCGCCGTTCCGGGACGCCGCGAGGAAGGCGTCGACCACGGTGCGCTGTTCCTGCAGGTCGATCTTGCCGCTGGGAGTTGCGCCTGCGCCCTGTACGGCGCGCCGCGCTCGGCTGGCGAGCTGTCGGGCCGCGGCCGGGGTGCGGTTGACGATCGGTGCGATCTCGTCGAACGGGACGGCGAACATGTCGTGCAGCACGAACGCGAGCCGTTCGCCGGGCGTCAGCGTCTCGAGCACGACGAGAAGCGCGAGACCCACCGAGTCGGCGATGAGCGTCTCCTGCTCGGGCGTGAGGCTGTCGTCGACGGTGACGATCGGTTCGGGCAGCCATGAGCCCACGTAGTCCTCGCGCTGGGCACTGCGCGCACGCAGCATGTCGAGGGAGATCCTGGCGACGACCGTCGTCAGCCAGCCGGCGAGATTGTCGATCGCCGCCTCGGTCCTGCGCAGGCGGATCCAGGCCTCTTGGACGGCGTCCTCGCTCTCGCTGAGCGAGCCGAGCATGCGGTAGGCGACCGCTTGCAGGTGCGGGCGCTGCTGCTCGAACTCCTGGGTGAGCCAGTCGCCGGTCATGTCAGCTCGCTTCCGTTGCATCCCTCACAAGAGATGACGTAGCGCGGCTGCCGGATGTGACCGGCGCCGCTTGTCACATCGCGCTCCTCGCGCTCGTCATCAGTAGCGAGATGCCGAAACTCGCCCGTTGGTCGATGGACACCGCCGCCGCGTCGTCGCGATGTGGATCGTGTTGCTCGTCGGTCGTGTCGGTCGGGGCCGCCGGCCTGCTCAAGAATCACTTCGACAACAATCTCACCCTGCCCGGGACCGACGCGCAGCGCGCTGCGGACCTCCTCCAGAGCCGATTCCCCGCTCACGCAGGCGACTCCGACCGGATCGTGTTCGAGGCAAGGCAGGGCGGCTCTCTGCTTCGACCACCCGCAGGACGGTGCTCGCCGACGCTGTTCTGCCGGCCTCGCTGCAACTGCTCGGCCGGGCCACGTGGCGCTTCTCCTGCCCGAACCGGCGTCTGCACCCGAAAACCGCACCTGCGATGGAGGTCCCATGAACACGAGCACGCCAATTGAGGTCACCGACCTCCGCAAGACCTACCCCGGCGACGTCGAGGCCGTGCGTGGGATCAGCTTCACCGCCTCGGAAGGGGAGGTGTTCGGGTTGCTCGGGCCGAACGGCGCGGGCAAGTCGACCACGGTCGGGATGCTCACGACGACGATCCTCCCCACGGGCGGCAGCGCACAGCTGGGCGGCTACGACGTGGTGCGGGACGCACTGGCCGCGCGGTCGATCGCGAGCGTCGTCTTCCAGGAGCCGGTCGTCGACCGCTCGCTGACGGGTCGCCGGAACCTCGATCTGCACGCGCGGCTCTGGCGCGTTCCAGCTGGCGAAGCGCGTGCTCGCATCGACGAGCTCGCCGGCGTCCTGCACCTCGGTGAGCTGCTCGACCGTGCGGCCGGCAGCTACAGCGGCGGGGAACGCCGGCGTCTGGAGATCGCACGCGCGCTCGTCTCGCGCCCGCGCGTGCTCTTCCTGGACGAGCCGACCGCCGCCCTCGACCCGCGCATTCGCGCCGAGCTCATCGACGTCATCGGTTCGCTCCGCGACCGGACGCAGACGACGGTCCTGCTCACCACTCACTACCTCGACGAGGCCGAACGCCTCTGCGACCGGCTCGCGATCATCCATGAAGGCACGATCGTCGCGCTCGACACGGCGGCCGCGCTCCGAGCCCACCTCGGCGAGAAGCTCGTCGAGCTGCGAGCCGCCGACAACCCGCAGCTCGCATTCGCCGAGCTCCGCAGGCTCGGCATCGCAGGAGAGGACGCGTTCAGTGTCGGCGCGACGATCACGCTCCCGCTCCACGGCCGGAGTGCGCCCGAAGCCATCGGAGCGATCGAGAGCTGCGGCGTTCGCACGACGTCGATCACCAGCCGCGCACCGACCCTCGACGACGTTTACCTCCGCCTCACCGGCGGACAGCTCACCGACGCCGCCTAGACGAAGGAGAACCAATGTCTGCCACCACTCAGGAACTCGAGCTGGTCGCGCCGCCGCCGGCGATTGCGCCCGGCCTCCTCGGCCCGCTCGCGACGCTCGCGCGGCGCCGCTTCCAGCTCAGCGCGCGCACACCACGCGAGCTGGTCGTTCCTCTCCTCACGCCGATCCTGTTCGCGCTCGTGATCGCACCGGCGCTCAAGCAGGCGCTCCACACGAGCACCGCCTACGAGGCGTTCGTCGCCACCGGCACCATCGGCCTGCTGATCCCGCTCAACACGATGTTCGCCGGCATCGGGGTGCTCGTCGATCGCGAGACGGGAGCACAGCGCGAACTGCTCAGCGCCCCGATCCGTCGTTCGCTGCTCGTGCTCGCGAACATGCTCGTCGCGTTCGCGATCACGGCATTGCAGATCGCAGTTCTCATCGCCGTCGCCCGGGCCCGCGGGATCCACTTCCACGTCACCGGCACCGGCGTCGTGTGGTTCCTGCTCGCCGGCTCCCTGTTCACCGTGGCGATGTACGGCGCCGCCGAGACGCTCGCCGCGCGGGTGCCAAGGACCGAGGAATACATCGGTCGTGTCCCCGCGATCGCCATCGTTCCGTGGTTTCTCGCCGGATCGCTCTTCCCGATCAACGCCCTGCCCGGCTTCCTGACCTGGTTCGCCCGCTTCCTGCCGCTCACCCACGCCCTCGCACTCGTGCGCTTCGGGCTCCTCGACGACCGGAGTGGCCTGCACAACATCTGGGAGATGAGCAACACCACGGGAATGGCGGCACTCAGCCTCGGCGTCGTGGCGCTCTTCGCGGCGGCGCTGATCGCCGCGGGCATCCGCACCTTCAGCCGGACGGCGGTCCGCTAGCCGGGAGCGCCGACGGTTCGCCGCGGTGAGGGGCTCGCCGGGAAAACTATGATCGGCGCGGGACGTGAAGGCTGTCGTGCAGCGGCGGTACGGAGGCCCCGAGACGCTCGAGATCGCGGAGGTCGACCGCCCGACGGCCGCGCGCGGTGAGGTGCTGGTGCGTGTCCACGCGGCGGCGCTCAATCCGACGGACTACGTCGTGATGCGCGGGCTCCTACGCCAGCAGACCGGCTGGCGGCGGCCGCGGCAGCAGCAGCAGGTGCGGGGGTTCGACGTCGCCGGCGTCGTCGAGACCGTCGGCGACGACGGTGCCGGTCTGGCGGCCGGCGACGCGGTGTTCGGCAGCTGCCGTGGATCCCTCGCGGAATTCGCGGTCGGTGCCGCAGAGAAGCTGGCGCCGAAGCCGGCACGGCTGAGCTTCGAGCAGGCGTGCGCGATCGCCGTTGCGGGGACGATGGCGCTGGAGGGCCTGCGTGACCACGCTCGCCTCCGTGCCGGTCAGCGCGTCGCGCTCACCGGTGCGACGGGCGGCGTCGGCAGCTTCGCCGTCCAGATCGCGAAGGCCTACGGCGCGCACGTCACCGCCGTCTGCCGGACGGAGAACGTCGAGCTCGCCCGTCGGCTCGGTGCCGACCGTGTTTTCGACTACACGCGCGAGGACTATCTGCGTGACGAGCGGTACGACGCGATCTTCGACAACGGCGGCGGCCGCTCGCTCCGCGAGCTGCGTCGTGCGCTCGCGCCGGGCGGCGTCGTCGTGCTGAACTGCGGACAGGACTACGGGTTGGCGCTCGCGGGCTTCGCGGCGCGATTGGTCCTCCGTCGCCGGGACGTCAAGCAATTCGCCAGGAAGGTCAGGCACGCCGACCTGCTCGAGCTCGCTGCCCTGGTCGAAGAGGGGCGCGTCACGCCCCTCGTCGACCGCGAGTACCCGCTCGTCGAGGCGCCGGCGGCGATGACGTATCTCATGGCACGCCACCCGCGCGGGAAGGTGGTCGTGACGCCCGCGCCCTAGTCTTCCCCAGGGCGCCGCGCCTGCGCTCGAGAAGGCCCGCGGATGCGGGCCTTCTCTGGGTCTTCGAACCGGAGCCTCAGACCAGTGCCGGCGCCTTGGTCTCGTGCGCGAGCACCTTTCTGGTCATGACCTTGGGCGGATTCGGAACCAGCGCCTCGAGCTGCTCCTCCTGAGTCCACTCGGCCGCGACCCGGGTCGAGTCCTCGGCGTGGCTCGCGGTGTCGAACAGGCTCGTCGAGCCGACGACGCCGTCGCCGGCTTCGGTCAGGAAGTAGCCCTGAAAGCCGGGCAGCTTGCTCAGACGCGGGATCAGGCTGTCGTTCACCTTCCGCGTCAGCTCCTCGATCCGGCTGTGATCGATGCCTTCGTAGCGCCGATGAGTGGCATACATCTGCTGTCCTCTCGCTCATGCTGCAAGGTTGGAGAACTCGAGCCGAGCTCTCCTGCTGCACTTAGGCCAGGTTTCGCAAGTCGAAGAGGAAGTTCGGAGAGCCTCAGCGGCTTCCGCGCTAGGTCCTACGCGCCCGACCACCCTACCCGCAATTGCGGCCCGCGGTCGGATCACGTGCTGCCGGATGTCCCGATCCGACTTGTCGCCAGGCTGACTCCGGCGCGCCAGACGATCGCGGTCAGGAAGATTGCACCGCCGGTGAAGACGCCGAGCGCACCGCCGGCGAGGGTCACCGCGAGCGCCTGTGAACCGCCTACGCCTGACGCGATCAATGCCGCGGCGCCGGCGCCGACTTGCGTCGCCGCACCAGCCGGGCCGATCGGCACCGCCGCCGCCGCCGCGCCCGCACAGAGCAGGAGCAGCGCCAGCGGGAACGAGAAGCCGATCCCGAGCGTCCCGAGCAGGAGAAAGGAGGCGAGCGCGCGGAGCAACCAGCAGACCGACACGAGCGCCCATGCTTCCGACAAGCATCGGACTGAGGTGGTGCGTGGACTTACCCAGCGGCCAAGCCGGAAGCGCGAGGCGCGCTTGCTCCCTGCAAGGCGAGGCAGGGAGACCAGCAGGCCCGCTGCGGCGACGCCCGCGACAGCGACGACCGTGAGCCCCGCGCGCACGCCGATCCCGCCCCCGAGTACAGCGGCCGCAGCGGCAAGCGGCGCGAGCGCGACGCAGTCGACCAGACCGAGCATGACCAGCGACAGGCACAGCGTCCGCACGCCTGCGCGGCATCCCGGATAACGGCGAACGACGGCTACGCGCATCGCATCGTCGAAACGGCCGGGCAGCACGACACCGATCAGCGCGGCGCCGCCATTTCCGGCCGCGAGCGCGAGCGGCCGAGGCCGCACACCGGCCGCGAACAACCGAGCCCATCCACACGCCTTGAAGCCCTGAGCGAGAAGCAGCAAAAAGCACACCGCCACCAATACTCCGGGTTGACCGCCCGACAGCGGCCAAGGGCTGGTGGCAAAGTGCCGCCCGGCAAGCAGCGCCAACACGAACATGACGACGCCCGAACCTGCGACCACCGACCACCGACCACCGCGAGAGCGCCGGAGTCGTACAAGCGCCTCGACGAGCAATCGGTACCTGCGTTCGAGCACGATCGGACCCGCGATTCCGACCGCCGCCAAAGCGGCTGCCGACGGCTCCCGCGGCATGGGTACGAGGAGCGCGTCGCTTCCTGAGCTCTCAGCCATGAACCAAATTCCCGTACGCCTACGCCGGTCGCCGGCGCCGCGTGCGCAACCTGAGAACGACGCTGGTGAGGATCCCGAGCAACCAGCCGAGAATCGCGGCCGCGAGGATGATCCACACCAGCGACGCGTGCCCCGTCCCGACGACCCAGCTCAGCTTCACTTGTCGAGTGTTCGCGACGACCAGTGCAATCAGGACGACGAGCAGCGCTACAAGGCCAACCGCCCAGGTGTAGAGCGCGGTGCGCCGGCCGTGCCGGCGTAGACGGTCGCCCCGTGTCTCCGCAAGTGGGGTCGGCGACAGCGTTTCCGGGTGGTGCGGTTCGACTTGCATCGTGACCCTCCCTCGGTGGCATCGAGGTCGACCGCGCGCCGCGATCGGCCTACGGCTCCGGCCTGTACGCTTGAGGGCGGATCTTGCGGGGCCGGACGGCTTCTGGCCCCGCGGGTGTGTTTCACGGCGCCGGGTGATGAGGGCCGCACAAGAAGGTTAGCGCGCATTCGCGCCGGCGCTGCCGCGCTACATTTTTGGCTTCGGATGGCTCTGGACGAGGCCCGGCATCTACGTGTCCTGATCGCGAACGAGAAGCGCGAGCGGCTCGAGCTGCTCGCCCAGGTCGTGGCTGGGCTTGGACACGAGGTGATCGCACGTGAGATCTACGTCAAGGAGGTCGGTGCCGTTACGGCCAGAGAACGACCCGACGTTGCACTGGTCGGACTAGGTCTGCACTCCGAGCATGCGCTCGATCTGATCACCGAGATCGTCCGCGAGGCGTCCTGCCCGGTGATCGCGCTGCTGTCGGCCAAGGATCCCGCCTACGTCCACGAGGCCGCCAAGCGGGGGGTGTTCGCCTACATCGTGGAGGACACCTCGGCAGAGTTGCAAAGTGCGATCGACATCACCTTGCAACGCTTCGCCGAGTACCACAGCCTGCAAGGAGCGTTCGGACGTCGGGCGACGATCGAGCAGGCGAAAGGCATTCTGATGGCCCGTCACGCAGTCGATGCAGACCGAGCTTTCGAGATGTTGCGCGATCATTCGCAGCACAACGGTCACAAGCTCGTCGACGTCGCTCAGGCGATCGTCGACAGCCACCTCTTGCTGGTGCCGCCGCTCGTACAGCCCGGCGCTCCGATCGCCCCCTCGACGTAGTCGGCGCTGACAGCGCGCTATCGCTTCGGTGGTAACATCGAGCCTGCGGTGCCTTAGCCACTGGCGCTGCGGAGCAGTCGACGGCGCGGAGTAAGCGGCGCCGCCAAAGAGTCCTCCCTCAGCAAAGCGGGTTGGAGCCGTGTCTGGCCGGCCTCAACACCTTGGTCGGAGTCGGTGATTCGACCCGGAGGTGCTCATGGTGGAGATTCGCGTAGCCGTCACAGACGCCACGCTCGTACACGGGCTCATGCGCCGGCTCGGCCGACTGTTCGACTGCTCGTCGGTTTCGTACGACGGGATCCGAAGAGAAATTCGCGTTCGTTCCGAGTGGGAGTCGCGGTCGGTGGTCGAGGTGATCGACGCCGTCCAGTCGTGGCTCGAAGCCGACGGTCTCGGTTCGGCCAGGTTGTCGGTGGGGCAGCGCTCATACACGATGGTCGCGCCGCGGATCCTCACGGCACCGAAAGGACGGGTCGCCTGATCGCGCTAACGCCGCAGTTGATCCTCCTGGCGGCCGGCGTCGGCGAGCTGGTGATCCTGGTCGGTTTCGGTCGTCGCCCGCCGTACGCGAAGGTGTCGAAGGTCTCGGATAGGGCCGCCTGATGGGCCTGCCACTCTCAGAGGTCCGCGACGTCACCTGCCCGGTCTGCGGTGCGCCGCCGGGATCGACCTGCGTCCGGGTCGACGCTCATGGCTGCGAGGAGAAGCGAGCACGGGTGCATCAAAGCCGTGTGCAGGCCGCCGGTCGGAAGCAGTCGCAGGACGAGCCGACGGAGTGTCGCCCTACGAGGGTCGTGCTCGCCGAGGCGATGGAGGCCGTGCTCGAAGGTCACCCCGAGACGCCGATCAAGCTGGCCACGAACTCCGCCAGGGATGTATATGTCCGGGCGGCGTACCTGGTCGACGCCGTCGCGCCGGACCTGACAGCCCAGGCGGCAGCGTTCATCTCCAGACCTGCAGAAACGGCCGCCGCCGTCCCGTGGGCGGCCGTCTGAGCGAGGGCCGGGCCTGCCGTGCGCAAAGCGGTTCGGCTGATCTCCGCCGCTGCGGGTTCGGCTACGGTGTGGTCAGCGTCCCCGTGTTCAGAACTCCCGCACGAGCCCGCCGCTTGCTGTTTCGGGGAGTCACGAGAGGGAGCGTCGTCATGAGGAAGAGCCTGAAGCGGATCCTCGACCGCCTGCGTTCGGGTGCCGGTAGGAGAGTCGGCAAACAGACCTCGGTGCGCGGCGACTTGCAGGGGCAGCAGCGGATGCAGGCGCTCGGCGCAGCGACGCGAACACGGCGCGCGCGCTAAGCACATGCGGACGGCGATCGTCTCTACCTACCCGCCGCGTGCCTGCGGCATCGGCACGTTCTCAGCCGACCTGCGAGCGACGTTGATCGGGACGGGCATGGTGACGGCTGCCGAACTCGTCGCGATCGTGCACGAACCGTCGAGCCCACAACGCCGGGGCCTCCTCGCGACGATTGCGCAAGCCGTGCGCGGCGACTACGCGCGGACGGCTCGGATGCTGGGACGGCTCGACGTCGACGTCGTGTTGCTTCAGCACGAGTACGGGATCTTCGGCGGCCGCGACGGGGAGTACGTCCTGTCGTTCGCGCAACAGCTGGCACAGCCGCTCGTTGTGACCCTGCACACGGTGCTGTCGGAGCCCACGCCGCACCAGGCGGAGGTGCTCTCGGAGCTCTGCGCCGAGGCGGAGCTCGTGATCGTGATGACCGATACCGCGCTCCGATTGCTGGTCGAGACGGGCGCTTGCCCGGAGGCGAAGGTCCGTGTGGTGCCGCACGGAGCGCCGGTGCGCATTGCGGAGCGCGCCGCGAGGAGCCTTCGACCGCCGCCTACTCCGTCTGCCGTCGACGATCCTTTCCGGCTCTCAACGTTCGGCCTGATCTCGCCCGGGAAGGGCCTGGAGACGGTGATCGAGGCGCTACCGGGGATGATCGAACGGCACCCGCAGATCGTCTACACGATCGCGGGGCGGACCCATCCGGATGTCTCGCGCCGCGAAGGGGAGCGGTACCGGCTGCTGCTCGAGCGACAGGTGCTCGAACTCGGGCTTGCCGCCCATGTCGAATTCGACGATCGGTTCCTGTCGATCGACGAGCTTTCGGATCTGCTGGCCGCGACCGACGTCTTCCTGACGCCGTACGCGAACCGGGAGCAGATCGCCTCAGGTGCCCTCACGTTCGCGGTCGCTGCCGGCTGCGCCGTGGTCTCCACCCCCTACTGGTACGCACGGGACATGCTCGACACGGGGGCCGGGATTCTCGTGCCTTTCGGCGATTCTGCAGCTCTCGCCGACGCGGTCTGTAGCTACGTCGAGCGGCCGGACATGTTGCTGGCGGCGCGCGCCGAGGCCCGGCGGATCGGCTCGACGCTGGCGTGGCCGGCCGTCGCAGAGGCGACTGCTCGTGTCTTGCAGGAAGCCGACGAGCTCGCGCCGCGGCGGCGGCCCCCCGGCGTCGCCGACCTGCACCTGACGAGCCTGCGCACCGACCATCTGCTCACGCTCGCAGACGATGTCGGCATCGTGCAGCACGCCCACGGAATCATTCCCAACCGCCGCAGCGGCTATTGCGTCGACGACGTCGCCCGGCTGGCGGTCGTCTCGCTCGCACTTGCGGCACGAGGCGACGGGCAAGTCTGGACGTCCAATCTCTACCGCGCGCTCGCGTTCCTGCAAGCGGCTGCTGACGACGGCGGGATGCGCAACTTCATGGGCTACGACCGGCGCTGGCTCGACGAGCCGCACGTCGGCGACCACATGGGACGCTCGATCTGGGCGCTTGGAGACATTCTCGCCACAGCGTGGATTCCGGCCGTCGTGCGGCCGGCGGGAGACCTCCTCGACCAACTCGTCGGCACACTCGGTGATGACGTTTCCCTGCGAACGGCGGCCTATACGGTGCTCGGCCTCTCCCGCCTCGACGCCGATCGGCTCGAGCCCCCCGCGCGCAGGCGGCTCGCACGGCTCGTCGAGCAGCTTGCCGCAGCCTACGAGCGTACGTGCTCGGAGGACTGGTGCTGGTTCGAGGACGAGCTCAGCTACGACAACGCTCGGTTGTCACAGGCACTCCTAGCCGGCGCTTTCGCGCTCGACCGGCCGGAGCTCGCCGAGCGTGGACTCGAGTCGCTCCGCTGGCTCGGCGACGAGTGCGGGCTCGACCAGAACGCGCTCCGCCTTCCCGGTCACCACGGCCGCCGCCGAGGCGAGCCGGCACCGGGAGCGGGCGACGAGCAGCCGCTCGACGCCGCCGCGCTCGTCGAAGCCGAGCTGACTGCCTTCGCCGTCACTCACCGAGCTGAACACGGGGTCCGGGCGATTCGAGCGTTCGAGTGGTTTCTGGGCCGCAACCGCCTGCAGAAGCCGCTCTACGACTTCGCGACGGGCGGCTGCAGCGACGGGCTCGGCCGCGACTCGCTGAACGACAACGAAGGCGCCGAGTCGACCCTGGCCTTCCACCACGCCGCGCTGCTTCTTGACGCCGCCGGCGTGCGGGCGGCAGACCGCGAGCCGGCGCTCGAGCCGGCCGCGGCATGAGCGCGTTCGAGCTCTTCGAGCGCCACCCTGGCAACCCGATCCTGGCCGCCCGCGACTGGCCGTATCCCGTGAACGCCGTCTTCAACCCGGCTGCGGCCGCGTGCGACGGCGAGACGGTCCTGCTGGCGCGGGTCGAAGACCGTCGAGGGATTTCGCACCTCACAGTCGCCCGCTCGGCGAACGGCGTCGATGGATGGGCGATCGAGTCCGAGCCACTGCTCGCTCCCGCCGACGGGATCGCAAGCGAGCAGTGGGGATTCGAGGACGCGCGGGTCGTGTGGGTCGAGGAGCTCGGGCACTGGGCGATCACCTGCACGGCTTACGGCCCGGCAGGCCCTGCTGTGTTTCTCGCTACGACGGACGACTTCGACACCGTCGAGCGCCGCGGCGTGATCAGGCACCCGGAGGACAAGAACGCCGCCCTTCTGCCGCACCGGATCGACGGCCGCTGGGTGCTCCTCCACCGTCCGAAGACCGAGTACGGCGGCGGACACGGCGAGATCGTTCTTTCCCGTTCGGACGACCTCGTGAGCTGGAGCGCTCCCGAACAGGTGCTCCAACCTCGCGCGGGCGCGTGGTGGGATTCGCTACGGATCGGGATCGGCCCGCCTCCGCTTCGCACCGAGCACGGCTGGCTGCTCCTCTACCACGGCGTCAAGGACACCGTCGCCGGGGACATGTACCGCGTGGGCCTCGCGCTGCTCGACCTCGACGAACCGACGCGCGTTCTCCGACGTCTACCCAGCTGGATCCTCGCCCCCCTCGCGGACTACGAACGAACGGGCGACGTCCCCAACATCATCTTCCCCTGCGGCCTACTCCACGATGAGGCCAGCGACGAGATCCGTCTCTACTACGGCGCCGCCGACAGCTCCATCTGCCTCGCCACCGCACGGCTGCGAGACCTGATCGACGCCGTCCTCGCTGCGCCAGCCGATATGTAGGCGTATGCACGCAGTGGGTCAGACCGGTCGCGACTGCTCTCGATACCGGCGGTAGAGGCGGGGCAGCTGCACATTCGGGTCGAGCAGGAACTCGTCTCGGTCGATGTCGATCCACGCGTCCGCGCCTCCGGGGGTGCACCGTTCGGCACCGACGAACGCCGCGATGGCGGCGACGGCCGGTTTTGGTGAGCCGTCGGTTCGCCAGAGCCCGAAGGTGCGCTCGTGAGGAGCGAGATCGAAGGGCGGGGTCTGCCACAGCGCCGGGTCGTAGTCGGAGTAGCACCAGAGGAATGCGCCGAGACAGCCCGCGCGAGACAGGCCCTGCAGTGCGGCGGTGGTGTACGCGGCCGCCGCTTCTTCGTCGACCAGAGGGGTCGTCCCGGCGCTCTGCTCGTGCGAACCGCCGCGGCGGGTCGGGAGACCCAACTCGCTGAACAGGAGGTCGCGACCGTCCCCGAGCCACCGGGTCACGCGGGCCAGGAACGGGAGCAGCTCGGCGTCGGTTGGACCGTCGGCCCAGCGAGCGTAGATCGGATAGCCGTGCATCGAGAGGAGATCGCACGCTTCGGAGGCTTCACGCGGCCCGAGTCGGCGGTCTTCCTCGAGGTCCTCCATATGCAATCCGACCGTGACGCGCGCCGATTCGTCGGCGCTGCGAATCGCCGCCGCGAGGCCCGCGAGCCATGCGCGTGCCGACGACCTGTCGGGCGGGATCACGCAGTTGGAGTTCTCGTTACCGAGGTCCCAGGCCCAGATCGCCTCGTGTCCGGCGAGGGCGGCGGCCGCCTCTGCGGCGAAGAGAACCTGAGCATCTCCGACCACCGGATCGCTGTACCAGTTGCGCAGCCCGCTGTGAACGACCCTGCCGCCGGAGACGACGCGGAAGCGAGGGTCTCCCTCGGACCCACCGAGTGCCCAAGGGGGGATCCAGTTCACTCCGCTCATGTGCCCGGTGAAGAGCGTGGGGATCAGCGCGAGACCGAGCCCGGCGGCAACGTCAGCGACTACGAGGAGCCGCGCGAGCATCTCGCGGTCGACGAGGCCCGGGGTCGGCTGGAAGTCTTCCCAGGTGAGGAACACCCTTACGGAGTCGAGGCCGCTGGCGGCGATCCGAGCAAAGTCGGCTTCAACCTCCACCGGGTCGAAGCTCGACCACCAGCCCATCGCGGTGGCTGCTGGCCAGTAGTTGACGCCGACCCGGAACGGCTCACGCCGTGATGCCTCGTTCAGCGGACGGCCTCGATGTCGATCTCTGTGTTGCGGTGGAGTTCGACGACGCGCTGATAGAGGGCGAGGTATTCGTCCACCATCCGCTCGACGTCGAAGCGCCGTTCCACCGATGCGCGTACGGCTGCCCGGTCGAGGGCGCCCGACGCGTGAACGGCGGCAACGGCGTCCTGCTGGGTGTCGACGAGGAAGCCGTTCTCGCCGTGACTGACGATCTCCGGCATGGAACCGCGCCGCGTCGCGATGACCGGCGTACCGCACGCCATCGCTTCGACGACGCTGAACCCGAACGGCTCGTCGAAGTTGACGAGGTGCAGCAGAGCACGGGCACCGCCGAGCAGGCAGCCGCGGCGGTCGGGCCCGACCGCGCCGACGTAGCTCACGGCTTCCCCGTCGAGCCGCGGCTCCACGCGCTGCTCGAAGTAGCCCTGGTCCTGGACGATCCCGGCGATCACGAGCGGGATGCCCGCGCGCTCGGCGACGTCGATCGCCTCCACTGTCCCCTTGTCGGGATGGATTCGCCCGAAGAACAGAAGGTAGTCGCCAGGCGCCCGCCTGAGCTCGAACCGGCCCATGTCGATCCCGTGGTGGATCGTTGCGACGTAGTCGAGACGTTCGTGCCGGTCGGCGTTGCTGATCGCGACGTAGTACCCGCGCGCGTTGTACTTCTCGAATACGGGGACGATCTGCTCCGACGAGAACCCGTGGATCGTGGTCACGACCGGGGTGTCGACCAGATCGCTGTAGGTCAGCGGCAGGAAGTCGAAACCGTTGTGGATCACGTCGAACTCGCTGGCGCGCTCGAACACCGCCGAGATGTGCAGCGCCTCCCAGGCCTTCGCATGCAGACCCGGATCCTCCGAGTAGCCGGTCGGCGCCGTACCAACGAGGCGGGCCGTCGTGATGGAGTCGGCAGTGGCGAACAAGGTGACGTCGACGCCACGCCTGACCAGCCCTTCGGTCAAGAGAGAGGCGAACTGCTCCCACGGGCCGTACTGGCGCGGCGGCACCCGCCAAGAGATCGGCGCCAGCAGCGCGACTTGCAGAGTCACGGCACGAGAAGACGGTGCTCTGCCCGGGAGCCGGCGTCTTCAAGAGACATTCGCGACGCTCCTAGACCGCTCGCGGCAGCGGCAAAGGCGCGCTTCGCAGCTGCTGGGCTTCGGACAGCGCTGCGAGCTTCGACAGCGACTGCTTCTCGATCTGGCGGACACGCTCGCGGGTCACGTTGAAGACGAGTCCGATTTCGTCGAGGGTGCGGGGGCGTTCGCCGTCGAGGCCGTAGCGAAGCTCGAGCACGATCCGCTGCCGGTCGTCGAGCGAGTCGAGGCAAGTCTCCAAAGCAGCTGCCCGCGAAACGCTCTCAGCCACCTCCTCGGGGAGCGGCACGCCCTTGTCGGCCAGGAGGTGCCCGAACTCGCAGTCGTCCTCGTCGCCGACCGGCGCCTGCAAGGACACGGGAGTCTGCGCGCTACGCAGGATCTGTTGCACCTCGTCCATCGATAGGCGCACCTCGTTGGCGATCTCCGCAGGTGTCGGGTCGCGACGTAACTCCCCGCGCAAGATCCGCTCAGTGTGGCGGATCTTGTGCAGCCTCTCGACCTTGTGTACGGGCATGCGGATCGTCCGCGCCTTGTCGGCCAGCGCCCGAGATACCGCCTGCCGGATCCACCAGGTGGCATAGGTGGAGAACTTGAACCCGCGGCGGTGATCGAACTTCTCGACCGCTCGCACCAATCCGATCGTCCCCTCTTGGATCAGGTCCAAAAACGGCAAGCCCTGGTTGCGGTACTTCTTCGCGATCGACACAACGAGACGCAGGTTCGCTTCCACCATCTCCTGCTTCGCGCGCCGATCGCCGCGCTCGATCCGTTTGGCCAGCTCCACTTCTTGTCGCGCCGTCAACAAAGCGACTTTGCCGATGTCCTGCAGAAAGAGCTGCAGCGGGTCGAGGAGCGCGCGCGTGTCAGTGCGTTCGATGCCCACTACTAGCCGACCGAACCCTCCATCTGCAGCTGGATCAGCCGGTTCATCTCGACGGCGTACTCGAGCGGCAGCTCCTTCGTGATCGGCTCGACGAAGCCGCTCACGATCATCGCGCTCGCCTCGGCCTCGGTGAGGCCGCGGGACATG
>DASUHE010000033.1:0-37487 GCA_036273695.1 Gaiellaceae bacterium | reverse complement strand
CTCCGGGACCATGCAGACCTGGACGTACTCGGACACGTCCTTGAAGAGGACCGGCAGGTCGATCTCCTGCTGGTAGTGCGAGCCGAGCGAAGAGCGCTTCTGCTGGCCGACGATCGCGACGACCGGGACATGGTCGAGCTTCGCGTCGTACAGGCCGTTGAGGAGATGGACGGCACCCGGGCCCGAGGTCGCCATGCAGACGCCGAGCGCGTCCGGGCCGGCGAACTTCCCGTGGCCGCACGCCATGAAGGCGGCCATCTCCTCGTGGCGGGCCTGGATGAAGTCGGGGTCGCCGTCGGCGCGGTCGAGCGCGCCGAGGAAGGCGTTGATGCCGTCGCCCGGGTAACCGTAGATGCGGTGAACGCCCCATTCGCGCAGGCGCTTCAGGAAATAGTCGGCGACGAGCTCGCCCATGTGCAGTTCCCTCCTCGGAGTCGTTCTCTCCTCGGAGTTGTGGACGGGAGGCCGAAACGGGAAACGCGACCGTGGTGATCCTAAGGCGAGAGGACGCTCGCCCAGCCGACATTCCTAGACTCCGAAGGGATGGGGACGGTCGCGTATCGCTTTCTCCCGTGCGACGACGAGGGACGCGCACGCGAGCAGAGTCAGCTCACGTCGATCCACGACGCGGCCGAGCCTCTGGCCGTCGGCTCGGTGGTTGAGGCCGACATGCTCGGCTACCAAAGATGGGAGGTCGTCGAGGTTCGAGAGGACTCGGGCGTACTGATGAGTGCGACCGACGCGGATGGCGAACGGATCCCGCTCGGTGGCACGCTCGTCTGTCGCGGCGTCAGGGAACATTCCTGAACACTGGCCCAGGCGAGCGCACTGCTGCTCGAAGGTGATGTCGCTGTTTCCCTTGACAGCGTCACTTCCGGTTGAGGACAGCGAAGGCTCGCGCTTAGACGGATGTGACAGAGCGGGCGGCGAGGGCGTATAAGAGGCGAGATGCGATGCGCTTTCGCCGTCGGCTCCGTACTCGTCGTCTGCGGCAGCCTCGCGGGCTGCGGCAGCAGCGGGCCGCGCATCCCTGGGCCGGTTACGACTGTGTCGGTGCCGTCTGAGAATCCTCCCTCGCCGGCGAGCTGGTCCCCCTACCCGAAGTTCCCGAAGCACTCGTGTTGGGGACGGCCCAGCCCAGATGCTGGCACTCCCCTTAGCCGTTCTGCCCCGAGCGCACCGCCACAGCCTCCCCTCGGACGCCCCCTTGCGCCGAAGCTAATCGCTCAGCGGCTGCTTTCGCGGCTCGGAGATCGCCGCTACATCAGGAGCATCACCCTCGCTCCCGCGCCTCCTGCCACCGGGGGACGACTGCACTCGTTCTATGCTGGCGTCCGCCCGCCGCGCGACGCCCTCTGGGCGACGATCGTCGCGCCCGATGCCAAGCTGTCGCAGGGGCATCCGGCTCGGACGCAGATCGTCCGTCAGAACGCTGCCTACTGGGAGGGGATGCTCGTCGGCGGTGCCCTCCGGGACGACCTCTGCGTCGCCGATGGACCCCCGCTCGTCGGCTGGACGGTCACCGGAGGCCAAGGCGGCGGGTTCTCCGAGTCGTGGGAGGCGTACAACCAACGGTTCCCCAACCCGTCGCCGGCCGCGTTCCGGAAGCGGGTTGCCCTTGTCGGGCGTCGGTACGGCTTCCGCGTCCTCTCGCTGCGCCTCCTACGGCCGCTCCAGCTCGCTCCGATCCTGATCGTCAAGACCAGCCAAAACCGGAACGCGTTCGTCAAGGACGTCCCGGCCATCCTCGGCCTTCTCAACCCGAACAGCGGCCAGGCGCCAACGTTTGAGGGCTTCTTCTTCGCAGCCCAGGACGCGCACGGACCCTTCGTCGAGACCTCGGGCGGCCTGCGTGGCCAGCAATGGGGCGGTCAGTGGTCGTCAAACCCGAACGTCTACCCATTCGCCCACGGGTAGCGCAACGGCGCCTGCCGTCAGGGGTCATTCCGGAACACTGGCCCAGGCGAGCGTCTAGACCCCGCTCGGGGTGACGGGCCTCCTCTGGCCGAAGATCAGTGGGCGTCAGAGCGGCGTCGGCAGCCCGCACTTTGAAGAAGACCTCCAGCCCGTCTGCGACTTCGGCTCCAAGTTGGTCGAGCGTCTGGACAGCCCCGAGAAACCAGGTCACTTCGTGACCGTCTCCGTTCACGTATCGCCGCTCCATCCCGCGACCAAGCGCCAGCGCACGCTCGAAAGCAGCGTCCCAGCCGCCTTCGGGCGCTCGTAGAAGCACGACCGACTCAACCTCATCCTGAGGCTCGCCAGCGACGAACACTGCGAGCCGCAGCGAGGCGCTCCACGAGACCTCACTCATGCCTTCAAGTATCGGATGGAGTCTGGATCTGGAGCGTGGTCAACACGGAACGGTTTGCCCGGATCGAACGCGCTGCCGGACAGGCGCTGGCGCGTCCGCGATAGGCGGACGTCCAGGGGTCATTCCGGAACACTGGCCCAGCGACTGTCCCCGATCCCGAGCTGCTGGTTCGAGCTGATGACATGGGCCGCTCGGAGTGGTAGGACAAGGGACATGAGATGGCGCTTACCACGCTCACGGGAGTCCCGGCTTGGCCGTCTTTCTTGGCTGACTCTGATGACCGCCGCCGCATTGGCGTTGGTCGCCTGCGGTGCGGGTGCGGCAGCTCGTCGGGCCGACGGGTCTCGGCTAGCCGGCCGGTTTCTGGTCGTGGCTTCCCAGCAGGCGACTCTGGCGACACCGGAGCTGGAAATTGTAGGAACGGACGGCCACTTGCACCGTCTCTTGGGCCTTGACGTAGGGGCTGCCGCCCTGTCGCCGAACGGCAGGTGGATCGCCTGGGCTGGCCCGGGTGGGATCCATGTCGAGCGTCGCGGCGGCTTTCACCGCCGCCTGCTGGTACTCGCCCACTGCCCAACGACATACAAGACCTGCGTCGGCGGGCCATTTGTCTGGTCGCCGAATAGCCGGAAGCTGCTCTTCGCACAGGTCAGCCCCGAGCCGGGACGCGCCAGCCTCGCCATCGTCTCGCTCGCCAGCGGAGCCATACACCGGATCGTTGCGGCCCCCAAGGACGTCACCTACGACCCTGTCGACTGGTCGGGCCGGGCGCACGAGATCCTCTTCACCGCTGCTAACGCGGGCCGAGCGAACGGCATCGGCTGCTGCAGCCAGAAGCTCATCATCGCCAGCCCGGCCGGGACCCGGCAACGCACTCTCTACAAGGCCGCCGACCCCATCCACGACAGCCCCCGCGCCTCCTGGTCGCCGAACGGCAAATGGATCACCTTCGCAACCGACGGGCGCGACACGCGCGACCCGCGCCTCGCGATCATCACGGCAGCCACTGGTGCAACGAAGCGAATCGGTGGGTTCGACGGTTACACGGAGCCACCAGTCTGGTCGCCCACCTCGATCCGATTCGCAATCGGTGGCTACCACACACCAATCGAGACCTACTCCCCCGCTGGAAAGAGGCTCGGTCCGCTCTCTCCGATTTCAGCTGATGTACGCGCCTGGACGCGGGATGGCATCTACTACCTGCCCGGGGCACCTACCCTCCCTCAGCAGCTCTTCCTGATCCCGAGCGGACAGCGAACCGGCCGCTCTGTTTTCACACTCCCCGCCCGCCAAGTCTTCGTGACGGTTCAGCCGATGTAGCGGACGGCGGCCCTCGAAACAACTAAAGCCGACAGATCGGTCACCACCTGCCCGGCAAGCTCAGGGGTCATTCCGGAACACTGCCCCAGGCCAATGTCACGTGCCCTGACGGAGGCCGAGCACGCGGGGGAAGGCTCGCATGCCGAAGCCGATGGTTTCGCGGATCCGTGCCGGCAGCGCTGGCGCGTCGACGGGGGGGATCTCGATTGGCAGCTCGCCCAACTCGACAAAGTAGAGCGGCACCTCGCCCAGCCCTTCGAGTTCCCGCTCGACCAGAACTGCCCGAGCGCTGAGGTCGGGGTCGAGTTGTTGATAGAGCGGCTCGGACATGAGCACGTACTCAGCGGTGGGCACGTTGCTCTTGAGCATCCTGTGGACGGCGATCACGTCGACGCCAACCAGCTTCTCGGTATCGCGGATCCTCTGCGTCGCCACTTCACCGAGGTGCGCAACGAACTTGACGCGGAGCCTTCCGATCTGGCGGCACGCGTCGCAGACGCAGAGGTTGTGCGCCACCATCCACCGCTGTCGCGAGTGAAACGCCCGGTACATCGCAAGCGCAGATGGAATCCAGTCGCTCGCGGCGGCGGGCGACCGGCGTTTGTCCTGTGGGGCCGAGAGAAAGAGGGCGTCTCCTTCGACCTCCACGAGTTTCAGGGTCGGAACGGCATCGAGCATCGACTCGAGCAGACGCTGCGTGATCTCCTGCGAATGAGCGAGGTTGAGCCGGTGAAGCCGCATGAACTCCGTGTAGCCACCGATGTCGGCGAGAAGAAGAAGCGTCCGCTCGGACATTGACTTCAAGAGTTTACGAGAGAAAGAGCGGACAACGATGGGCTGCCAAAGCCCACGAAGGCAACGGTGAAGAGCCGCTCGGGGCTCATTCCCGAACGAAGGAACCACGGGCGGTTTCAGCCCCGTTCTCCGCCACACTGAGGGCTCGTTAGACTCGCGGTCGTGGCGTCCCCGGCCTAGTTGATCCCGTCTTCACGCCCTCAGCCGTGGCTGTCCGCCGCGGCTGTCGAACGCTGGATCGACCAGGAGGAGGAGAGATGCTCTACGAGCCGACGAGGTTCGATGCTCTGATCGACGAGCCGTGGGTTCCGGCGCGTGTCGCGGACGCGATCGCTGCGATCGTCGCCGACGCCGACACCGCGTTCGACCCGACGGCGCTCTGGCCCGCGCACGAGTGGGATGCGCTGGAGAAGCCGCTGCCGCTGTCCGGCCTCTATGTCGGTGCGGCCGGCGTGATCTGGGCCCTCGACGAGCTGCGGAAGCGCGGGTACGCCGAGCCGTCGCTCCGCCTGGCCGCTGCCGCGGTGCAAGCGGTCGAGCTCGAGCGGGCGACCCCGGACTTCTCGGAGGACGAGCACTACCGGCCCGGTGCACTCATCTCCGGCGAGACCGGAGCGCTGCTCGTCGCCTTCCGACTGACCTCCGACCCGGCGCTCGCGGACGACGTGCACGCCCTCGTTCGCGACAACGTCGACAACCCGACGGACGACATCAGCTGGGGAGCGCCGGGGACGCTCCTCGCCGCCCTGGCGATGCGCGAATGGACGGGCGAGCGTCGGTGGGATGAGGCTGCGCGCGAGTCGGCCACCGCGCTCCGAGAGCGCCGCGGCGGCGACGGGCTGTGGCGGCAAGACGACGACTACCGCGGCCTCAGCACGCTCCACGGCGTCGCGGGCAACACACTCGCCCTGCTCCGTTTCGAGTCGGACGACGCCGTCGCGGGCGAGAGCGCCGCCGTCCTCTCGCGACACGCGTTCCGCGAGGACGGACTCGCCAACTGGCCCGGCACGCCACGCCCGCAGCTCGCGCGCCCGCGCGACGGCCGGATCGTGCTGCAGTGGTGCACCGGCGCTCCGGGTGTCCTCGCCGGCGCCTGGGACTACCTCGACGAGGATCTCGTGCTCGCCGGCGCCGAGCTCGTCTGGCGCGCGGGCGCGCACCAGGACGAGAAAGGCCACGGCATCTGCCACGGAACCGCGGGCAACGGCTTCGCGCTCCTGAAGGCGTTCGCGCGCACGGGCGACGAGCGCTGGCTCGAACGCGCCCGACGCTTCGCCGTCCATGCGCTCGCCCAGGCGGAGCGGATCGCGACCGCAAGCGGCCGGCGCCGCTACTCGCTCTTCACCGGCGACGTGGGCACGGCGTTCTTCGCCGCGGCCTGCCTCGACGGCGACACGCGCTTTCCGATCGTCGACGTCATCTAGACAGCCGACCGTCGTTCATGCCCGGATGCTTGCTAGGAGCGCTGCCCGATGAACTCGAGCGTGCGGCGCCAGGCGTCGTCGGACGCCGCCTGGAACTCCTGCTGCTTGCGGTCGAAGAAGCTGTGCGGCGCGCCTTCGAACTCGACGAGCTCGTACTCCTTGCCGGCGTCGCGCAGCGCCTGCTCGAAGGCGATGTTGTCCTCGTGAGGGATGCCCTGGTCGGCCCCGCCCTGCAGGGCGAGGATCGGCGCGTCGAGCCGCGGCACGAGCTCGATCATCCGGCTCGGCCGGCCGTAGAAGCCGACGGCGCCGGCGAGCCCGTGGCCCCAGGCGGCCGCCGCCCACGATCCGCTGCCGCCGAAGCAGAAGCCGACGGTGAAGATCGTCGTGCACCCCGCCGCCCGGAGCGGCAGGATGCTGGCGGCGACGTCGGTCTGCACCTGCTCCTGCGTGAGCTGCTGCACGAGCGGCATGTAGTCCCAGTCGTCGGGCCGCTTGTCGACGCCCGCGGTGCGACCGAAGTAGTCGAACGCGATCGCGGCATGGCCGCGCTCGGCGAAGCGGAGCGCGAGCTCCTCGTAGAAACGGTAGAGGCCGCGAACGTCGGGGAGGATCACGATCCCGGTCGCGACCTCCTCGTCGGGGAGCGCCCGGAAGGCGGCGAACCGGTTGCCGTCGGCGCTCTGGAGGACGAGGTCGTCGTGTGAGACGGACGCGCCCGAGATCCGCGGGATCGGCGGCTCGGAGTCGACGTCGAAGCACATGGCGCTCCGAGCCTACGAGAGGAGGCATCTCCCGTGCGGCGTACCCTGAAGGTGATGGAAGAGGAGTCACAGCGCGACGAGATGAACGCCGCCATCCAGGCTCAGCGCGAGCGCGGGAACGTGCCCAAGGCGATGCTCCCGCCCGAGGACGAGCCGGCAGCGCCTCGCCCGGCCGACGAGCCTCCGCCGCCGAAACACGGCCTGCTCGCCCGCCTGCTCGGTCGTTGACCCCGTAACCAGAAGTCGCCGGCGACGTTTACCGAACGTCGCCATGGGAGACGGCAGCGCGCGCAAACGAGGGTGCAGGTGAAGCGGGGGCTCCAGATCGCCGCCGCGTGCGTCGTCGTCCTCATCGGCGCGTTCGCGGTCGGCACGGCCGTCGCCGGTCCGTTCTTCTGGTACTCGTGCAGCCTGAACGGTCTCGAGGCGCACGGCCCGTCGCAGGCCAGCATCCTCGTCTCGAGCGACGGCACGCGGCTCGGGCTCCTGGGCGCGACCGGGGTTCGCCAGCCGGTCTCGCTGCAGCGGATCAGCCCCGTGATGCGAAAGGCGATCGTCGACACCGAGGACCGGCGGTTCTACGAGAACAACGGGATCGACTACATCGGAATCGTGCGGGCGCTGAAGAGCGACGTCACGACCGGCGGGTTCACCCAGGGCGCGTCGACGATCGAGCAGCAACTCGTCCGGAACCTCTACCTCACGCCCCAGCAGACGATCAGCCGCAAGCTGACCGAGGGCTGCCTCGCGGTCCAGCTCGACCGCAGCTGGAGCAAGGACCGCATCCTCACGACGTACCTCAACGACATCTACTTCGGGCAGGAGGCGTACGGGATCGAAGCCGCCGCCCAGGCGTATTTCGACGTGCACGCGAAGGATCTCTCGCTCGAGCAGGCGGCGCTCCTCGCCGGCCTGCCCCAGGCGCCCTCGGCGTACGACCCCCTCAACCGGCCGGACGCCGCGAAGGCGCGGCGAGCGGAGGTGCTGCGGGCCATGCTCAACGCGGGCGACATCTCGCGCGGCCGCTATCGGCGGGCGATCCACAGCCCACTCGGCCTCCATCCGCGGCCGGCGCGAGGGCTCGGCGGCCAGACGTATCTCACCGACTACATCACGAACCAGCTCGTGAGCGAGTTCGGCGCCGAGCGCGTGCGCCGCGGCGGGATGCGCATCTACACGACGCTCAGCGCGAAGATGCAGACCGAGGCGACGCACGCGATCCTCGGCACGCTCGATCGCAAGAACGACCCCGCGGGCTCGATCGTGTCGATCGACCCGAAGACGGGCCAGATCCGCGCGATGGCGATCGCCCAGACCGGAAAGAAGATCTCCTACGACCTGCCGGTCGACGGCCAGAGGCAGGCGGGCTCGACGTTCAAGATGTTCGTGCTGACGCGGGCCGTCGGCAGGAAGATCAACCCCTACTCGACGCAGTACCTCTCGGCCCCGTTCGTCGGGCCGGACAACTGGCGCGTGCACACGTTCGAGAACACCTACTCCGGCCGCATCCCCCTCACGCAGGCCACGATCCTCTCGGACAACACGGTCTACGCGCGCCTCACGCTCGACATCGGCCCGAAGCCGGTCGCCGAGCTCGCGCACCGCATGGGAATCCAGTCGAAGCTGAAAGAGGTGCCTTCGATCGTGCTCGGCGTCAACGCGGTGAGCCCGCTCGACCTTGCGAACGCGTACGCGACGCTCGCGGACGGCGGCGTCGAGCACGACCCGAGCATCCTCACGAAGGTCGTCTTCCCGGGCGGCCAGACCGAGCAGGCGTCCAGGCCGAAGGGCAAGCAGGTCGTGGACCCGAAAGTCGCCGGAGTGGTCACGCGCGTCCTCGAGGCGAACGTCCGCGGCGGGACGGGCACGGCCGCGGCGCTCTCCGGGCGGCCGGCGGCGGGCAAGACGGGAACGACCGACAGCTTCGCCGACGCCTGGTTCGCCGGCTGGGTCCCGCAGCTCACCACGGTCTCCTGGGTCGGCTACCCGACGCGGGAGCGGCCGATGCGCGGCGTGCACGGGATCGCGGGTGTCACGGGCGGCACGCTGCCCGCGCAGATCTGGCACACGTACATGACGCAGGCCCTCCAGGGTCAGCCCGTCGAGCAGTTCGCGAGCCCCGGCGCCCCGCCGTACAAGCCCTGGTGCGGGAAATACCAGTTCGCCCGCACGTGGCGGGATGCGCGCAAGCAGGACGGCTCCTGCAAGCACAAGCAGAAGAGCAAGACCACGACGCAGAAGAAGACGACGGCCGCCAAGACGACGACCGTGCACGCGACGACCCGAACGACGACGCGCACGGTTCCAACGACGACGTCGCCGCCGGTGACGACGATCGCGCCGCCGACCACGACCTCGCCGCCGCCCACGACGACGCCGACCACCACCACGACGACGACGACCACGACCGGCGGACCGCCTCCGTGATCCGCAAGAGCGAGTAGTGCGCCAGGGGAGCCCGGCGTCCCGAGCTCCCCGCCGCGAGGCGCGGCCGGACTATGCAGCTACAGGAGCGGCAGCTACAGGAGCGGCAGCTACTTGAGCGGGCTGCCACCGAGCGGGCGCAGCCTGTGAAGCTACGCGGCCTTCTTGCTCCCGAGCATCTTCTCCCACCACTCGTCCTCGTCGACGAGCGACGCCGTGACCTTCGGGCCACTCGGCCAGCGCGGCAGAGCAACGCGACGCTGCTTCGTGAGCTCCTCGAGCACGGTGGCCCTCAGCGTGTGCAACCGCTCGTGCTGCGCCTCGATCTCGCGGGCCAGCTCGTTGCGCTCGGCCTCGCGCCGGGCGACGTCACGCTCGAACTCCAACAGGGTGTCCCTGCGGGTGAGCCCCTCTTCGATGATCGTGCTGGACATTGCGGCGCTCCTCCTCCACTCGGTTTACCAAGGACGCCGCAGTTGTCCCGTGCCCGAATCGTCGTCCCGATCGGCGTTTCCGGCGATCCCTCGAACAAGCGTTTTTGCCTGCAGCCGGCGAGCGGCAGACAGCATTCAAGTTCGATGCTTCCGCGACCGATAGAAACGGCGTGATCCGGCTGCGGCAGGTCGATAGTCAGTCATGAGCGCCGAACAGGAGCGCATGCCTCCCCGCCAGCTCGGCGAGCTGATGACGGAACTCGGGCTGATCAGCGAGGAACAGCTCGCGACGGTGCTCGAGGTGCAGCAGCAGTCGAAGCGGCCGCTCGGGCAGATCATCGTGGAGCTCGGCTTCGCCTCGGGGGCCGCCGTCGCGCACGCGCTCGCGATGCAGAGCGGCGGCGCGCTGAAGACCGAGTACGGATTCGCGCTCGGCGTCCACACGACCCACGCCGAGTCCGCGGCCGATGCAGCGGAGACCCGCGCCGGCCTGCCCAAGCTCCGGCTGGCCGCGACCGCGATCGTCCCGCCGGCCCGGACGGCCGCGCCTGACGAAGACGTGGAAGCCGCCGCCGAGCCGGAGCCGGTCGAAGAAGAGACAGTCGTAGAGGACGAGCCAGCCGCAGAGGACGAGGCAGCCGTCGACGAGGTCGAGGCAGCCGTCGACGAGGTCGAGGTCATCGACGTTGACGACGTCGCCGAGGTCGAGGCGGTCGAGGAGGCCGTCGTCGTCGAGCCGGCCGAGCCCGAGGAGACCTTCGACGCCGAGCCGGAAGAGACGCTCGACGGGGCGCTCGTCGACGCACTCGACGAGGTCATCGACGGAGCCCTCGAGGCGGCGGAGCCGGTCGAGCTGGAAGAGCTCCGCGCGGAGGTCGAGCGCCTCGGAGCCGCACTCGCCGAGGCCGAGAGCGAGGCGCGCAGCGAGCAGGATCGCCTGCAGAGAGAGGTGGCCAGGCTCGAGAGCGATCTCGCCGACTCCTCGTCCGAGCAGCGCGAGCGGGAGCTCACGGAATTGCAGGCGGACCACGAACGGGTCACGGCCGAGCTCGAGCGCTTGCAGACGGCGCTTGCCGAGACCGAGACCAGCAACGAGGAACTCACCCGCTTGCAAGACGAGCGCGACCGGGCCACGGCAGAGCTCGAGCGCGTCCAGACGACGCTCGCCGAGCTGGAGGAACGGCACTCGGGCGAGCGGGACGCTCTCACCGCACGGCGCGACGAGCTGGCCCAGCAGCGCGACCGGCTGCGCGACGAGCTCGCGACGTCGCTCGAGCGGTTGGCCGAGATCGGCTCGGCCGCCGAGGAGCGCGACCGGCTGCGCGACGAGGTCGATCGATTCGAGTCCACCCTGGCTGAGGCGCAGACTGCCGCCGCGAGCGAGCGCGAGCGCTTGCTCGGCGACGTCGAGCGGCTCGAGAACTCGCTCGCCGCAGCGCAGACGGAGCACGAGGGCGAGCTCGCGGGGCTTGGCGAGCAGCTCGCCGGCGCCCACGAGGAGCTCGACCGGCTGCGGGCAACGCTCGCCGAGACGCAGACCGCCGCCGCGGACGAGCGCAAGCGCTTGCTCGGCGACGTCGAGCGGCTCGAGAACTCGCTTGCCGCAGCGCAGACAGAGCGCGAGGGCGAGCTCGCGGGGCTCGCCGAGCAGCTCGCCGGCGCCCACGAGGAGCTCGACCGGCTGCGGGCGACGCTCAGCGATGAGCAGGAACGGCACGCCGGTGAGCGCGACGATCTCACGGCTCAGCGCGACCGGCTCGCCGAGGAGCTCGGCAGTGCACTCGAACGCCTCGCCGTCGTCGGCCCTGCCGCCGAGGAGCGGGACGAGCTGCGGGCCGAGGTCGAGCGGCTCCGGGCGACCCTCGCCGAGGTGCAGGAGAGCTGCGCCGTCGAGCTGCGCGGCGTCGTCGAGCAACGCGACCGCTTGAACGCGGAGCTCGAGGAAGCGCGGGAGCTGCTGCGGCAGGCCGAGCGCGTGCGCGAGTCCCAGATTGCGCTCGAGGCCGAGCGGGACCGCGCGGCCGCCGAGGTCGAGCGGCTCCAGACCGTCGCCGCCGAGGCGCAGACGGAGGCCGAAGAGCGGTCTCGCCTGCTGGCCGAGGAACAGGATCGGCACGAGGCCGAGCGCGAGCTGCTTCTCTCCCAGCGGACGATTCTCGAGCGGGAGCTCGGCTCTGCAATCGAGCAGCTCGCAGCCGCCTCCGCAGCCGCCGACGAACGGGAACAGCAGCTGCGGCTCGGCTCGCGGCGGTTGCTCGACGCGCTCGACGTGGTTCGCGGCCTCGCGGCCGAGCTCGGCACAGGCGTCGAGGAGCTGCCCGAGGAGCCCGCCGCCGCCGACATCGAGACCGAAGAGACCGCCGAGCTTGCGGAGAACGAAGAGCTCGCGGAGACCGAAGAGCTCGCGGAGACCGAGGAGCTTGCGGAGACCGAAGAGCTTGCGGAGACCGAAGAGGTGGACTACTCGCTGTTCGTCCCGGGCCCGAATGGATACGAGCTCGTCCCGCAGACAGGCGTTCCGCCGCAGGCCGGCCAGATCGTCGAGCTCGTGCTCTCCGATCGCGAGGAGCCGGTCGTCTACGAGGTCGCCCGCAGCGGGCGCACGCTGCCCGACGGCGACGTCTGCGTCTATCTCGCGCAGGTTTAGGGCGCTCCGCGCCTAAAGAACGGCCCAGCGGAAGCCGATAACTGCGCTGATACGCGAAACCTGGAGGCCTGCAGTGGACGAGTATTTCGAGAGCGACACGATGCACGACGAAGAGCCCCGCGTCGAGCCCGGCGACGAGCGCAGCGTGGCGATCGCCACCGCGCGCAGCTGGGAGCTGCCCTACCTCGACGACGAGCCGCTTCTGATCGACAGCGAATCCGCCACCCGCGTCGGCGGCGAGGAGCTCGCGCGCATCGGCGCGGCTCCGGTCCGCTGCGGCGACGGCAGCATCCGCGTCGTCCTCGCCGACGCGACCCCCGAGCGCATCGCAGGCATTCGCGAGCACTTCTCCGGCGCCGTCGCGATCGGCGTAGTCAAGGCGTCGACTCTCGCCTCGCTGCTCGACTCCGCCTCGATGAGCGTCGCGACCGCCGGCACCGACCACGTCGCCTCGGGCGCCGCGGCCGCTGCACCGGTCTGGGGACGGACGCTCGAGCGTGTGCTCGGCCTCGTCGACACCGAGACGACGCGGCTCCAGGAGCTGCGCGGGAAGATGCAGGAGCTCGGCGGCGAGATGGCCGCGCGCGAGCAGCGCGTGCAGGAGCTCGAAACCGAGCTCCAGCGGATGCGGCTCGAGCGCCTCCGCGACCAGGAGGCCGTCGACCGTCTCAAGCACGAGCTGGCCGACCGCAACAGCCGCCTCGAGCGCGCGATGACGAAGACGCAGGAGCTCGCAGCCATCATCCAGGGCGGCCACCTGCGGTGAGACACCTGCCGGCACGCAAGCTCGCCGCGGCGGGCACTGCCGGCGTGGGCGCCGCGATCGCCGCGGTCGCCTACCTGAAGGTCGGCGGGCTTCCCGGCGCGCTCTACGCCGCCGGGATCTTGCTGGCCGCAGTCGTGGGCGCCGTCGCGATCGTCGCCGGCGGGACGACCGCGGAAGCGCCGCAGGTCGACTTCGGCGCCGAAGCCGTAGCCGCTCCGCGACCACCGCTCTGGCGGCGGAAAACGCACATCATCGCGGGACTCGAAGCCGAGCTGGCGGCGACCGGCGCAGAGCTCGAGGAGCACCGCCGTGCGCTCGCGGGCCTCGCCACGCAGCTCTCGCGCGAGTCCGAGGCCGCCAAGGCCAACGCCGCCCGCCTCGGGCAGCGCATCCGCGAGCTCGAGGCCGAGCGGGACGGGCTCAACGAGCTCGTCGCCGACGAGCGCGAGCGGTTCGAGCACACGCTCGACGAGCTCGGCGGCGGCATCGGACGGCACGGCAACGCCCTGGCCGAGCTCGAGCGGGAGCTCGAGGCGCTCATCGCCCGCTGACGTTTCGTCCGAAGGAGGGATCGGGCCGATCGCGCCCGATGCCGACGGACGAGCGCAATACGAGCCGGGAGTAAGCACGATGCTGCTGAAGATCTTCCTCGTCGGGGCAGTCTTGATCGGCGTCATGGCCGCCATCAAGGACGGCCGCGTGCTCAAGGACGCCGGCCTGCTGAGCAGCTGCACGGCGGTCGTCTCCGACGGCAAGTCCAGCGAGACGGAGATGAGCTGCTCGAAGGGCCGACTGGACGGCTGGCCGGACCTGACGAACAAGTCGTGCACGGTGATCTCGCTGGGCAGCAAGCACGAGTACTGGCGCTGCCTCGCGCCGGTCGTGTCGTCGCAGACGCCGAACGGGTAGCGGCGATGTGCGGCTCGGTTAAGCCAAAAATGCCCATCCGAGGGACGGGTCTAAAGCCGACGGCCTAAGCGGCCGATTGGAAGCATGCCGATGGATCTCGAACTCGTCCTCCGCCGCGCCGTAGAGCTGGGCGCCAGCGACATCCACCTCAAAGTGGAGCGTCCTCCGATCGTGCGCCGCGACGGCAATCTCGGGGAGCTCGAAGGCGAGACCGAGCTCAGCGAGCGCGACCTCGAGCTCGCGCTCGAGCAGGTCTGCGCCGAGACGCCGAAGCGGCTGCAGACGTTCCTCGAGACGGGAGAGCTCGACAGCGCCTACTCGCCTGAGGGTCTCCCCCGCTTCCGGGTCAACGGCTTCCGCCAGCGCGGCTCGATCTCGATCGCCTTCCGCGTCATTCCGCGCGAGGTCCCGGATTTCGCCGACCTGTCGCTCCCGCCCGGCGTCCGCCGCCTCGCGGAGGAGCATCGTGGGCTCGTCCTCGTCACCGGCGCCACCGGCTCGGGCAAGACGACGACGCTCGCCGCGATCATCGACCACATCAATCGGGCGCGCCGGCAGCACATCGTCACGATCGAGGATCCGATCGAGATCGTGCACTCCGACCACGGCTGCATCGTCAACCAGCGGGAGGTCGGCCTCGACACGGCGTCCTTCGCGCAGGCGCTGCGCCGCGGCCTGCGTCAGGACCCGGACGTGATCCTGATCGGCGAGCTTCGCGACGCCGAGACCGCCGAAACCGCGCTCAACGCCGCGGAGTCGGGCCATCTAGTCCTGTCGACGATGCATACGGTGGACGCCGCCGAGACGCTCGGGCGAATGGTCGAGTTCTTCCCGGCGGTCAAGCAGCAGCTGATCCGCTCCATCCTCGCCGGCGTCCTGCGCGGCGTCATCAGCCAGCGCCTGCTGCCGAAAATCGGCGGCGGTCGCGTGCCGGCCGTCGAGGTGATGATCGGCAACGCACGCATCGCCGACCTGATCCGCGACAACAAGCCCGACGAGATCACCGAGGCGATCGCCGAAGGCGAGTTCTTCCAGATGCAGACCTTCAGCAAGGCGCTGATCCAGCTCGTGCTGGAGGAGAAGGTCGACCGCGAGGTGGCGGCCAACGCGTCCTCGAATCGCCACGACTTCCTCATCGCCCTGGAGCGCGCTCTCAAGGAGCAGTCGGTCGCGGCGGCGGAACTCGAGCTCGAAGCCGTGCCGGACGCCGAGACCGACGAAGCGGACGAGTCGGAAGAGCCGGCGGAAGACGTGGCCGAAGAGGTCACCGAGCTGCCGAGGCTCCGCGTCGCCGGCCAGCAGTAGCCATGAGACGGCTCATCCCGCTCCTTGCGGCCGTGCTCGCGCTGGCTCTCTCGAGTACCGCGGCCGCCGACACCTTCAGCATCGCCCACTCGCACGCGCATAGCACCGCGCGCACCGCGTCGTTCTCGTCCGGCGGCCCCGCGGTCGCGTTCACGCAGACCCAGGGCGGCCCGATGTCGTTCGCCGCTCTGCGGGGGATCTGGCAGGCGGCCGGCAACGCCTACGGCATTCCGTGGACGGTGCTCGCCGCGATCAACAAGGTCGAGACCAACTTCGGCCAGAACCTCGGGCCGAGCTCGGCCGGCGCGGTCGGCTGGATGCAGTTCATGCCGTCGACCTGGGCGCGGTGGGGCATCGACGCGAACGGGGACGGACGCGCCGATCCCGACAACCCCGTCGACGCGATCTTCAGCGCAGCGCGCTACCTCGCGGGCTGCGGCGGACAGTTCGACATCACGCGCGCCGTCTATTGCTACAACCACGCGACCTGGTACGTGAACGAGGTGATGGGGCTCGCCTCGATGTACGGACGGGTCGGCGGCGGCGCCCTCTTCACGGTCGGGAACCTGCAGCCTCAGATCTCGACGACCCGCGCCACCATCGCCCACTCGAAGACGCAGGTCGCGGCCGCACGCGCGCAGGCACGCACGCTCGCGCGCGCCGAGCGGCAGTTCCTCCGCGTCGCCGGCACCGCCCACCTCCTCTCCGACCAGCTCGAGGCAAACAAGCGCGCCGTCCTGCTCGGGGCGCGCCGCCATGCCGCGGACGTCCGCCTCGCCCGGTTGCGCAGGCAGCTCGACTCGGCGACCGCGCAGCTCGGCCAGTTGCGGAACGAGCAGGGCAGCTCCTTCTCGGAGCCGGGCTTCAACTTTCCGGTCGGCGGCGGCTTCGCGAACCAGCCGTCGAACGGTGCCGTCTCGCTCGCCTTCAAGTATCTCGGCGTCCCCTACAAGTGGGCCGGCGCGACTCCGGCGAGCGGCTTCGACTGCTCGGGCCTCGTCCAGTACGTGTATGCGCAGCTCGGCATCTTGCTCCCGCACAACGCGGCGGCGCAGTTCAACTCGCCGAATGCGGTCTCCGTCCCGCGCGACCAGCTCCAGCCGGGCGATCTCGTCTTCTTCGACGGGCTCGACCACGTCGGGATCTACATCGGCGGCGGAGACTTCATCGACGCTCCGCACACAGGCTCGTTCGTCCGGATCGACAGCCTCACCGGCTGGTACGCGGCCAAGTACGACGGCGCAAAGCGGATCGTCGGCGCGTCGTCGGCCGCCGAGACATTCCAGACCGCGAGCTCGGGCGGCACGTCTTTCTCGTCCAACGTCGTCTACTTCACCCATTAGGGGGTCATGCGCTTGTTCG
The DNA here is from genome assembly GCA_036273695.1 of Gaiellaceae bacterium. Lineage (GTDB taxonomy): Bacteria > Actinomycetota > Thermoleophilia > Gaiellales > Gaiellaceae > Palsa-739. The sequence goes on along the minus strand of DASUHE010000033.1, from coordinate 21,023 downwards.
CACGTTCCGATTCGAGAGGCGTGTCCCGGCGCATCCTCACGCTTCCGCGCGTCACCGCCGTCGCCGCGGCGGTACTCCTCGTCGGCGCGACGATCAGCCTCGCCGCCGACAAGCCGGCGGCGCCGGGCAAGCCGGCAGGTCACCGGGCCGCCAAGCGCCAGGTGATGCTCGTGCCGGACGTCCGGCACCAGATGTTCGTCTTCGCCTCGGGCACGCTCGAGGACAACGGCTTCGGCTGGAAGGTCCGGGGGTCGGTCGGCGGGTATCCCGCGAACGTCGTCGTCTCGCAGAGGCCGGCGCCGGGGACGCACGTGCTCGACACGGGCGCTCCGACGATCACGCTCTGGCTCGAGCGCGGCAAGAGCCCGGAGCTCGGCACCCCCCAGAACCGGTCGTCGTACGGCGCGAGCCTGATCCGCCGAGTGAGACACGCGAAGTCGGGCTAGGCATGTTGGCGCGGCTCCGGGCACGGCTCGCGCAGGAGGACGGAATGACACTGATCGAGCTGCTCACAACGATGGCGATCCTCGGTCTCGTGATGACCGCGGTCGTCGGCATGTTCGTCACCGGCCTCCGCGCGGAGAACGACATGAACAAGCGCTTCCTCGCCCAGCAGAACGCGCGCCTCGCGCTCTCCGCTCTCCGGAACGAGATCGGAGACGCGTGCTCGGTCAGCCAGGGGGCGGTGACCGGAGAGACGACCGGCTCCGAGCTGACTCTCGTGCTCCCGAGCCACACTCAGACTTCGATCACGGCCCCGTGCACCACCGCCGGAGGAGCGCAGACCGTCATGTGGTGCGCCGCGTCGGCGAACCTCGCCGCGCCCTACGGCCTCTACCGCTCGACCACCGGCACGTGCTCCGCGACCAGCGGCCAGAAGAAGGCCGGCTCGCTGCAGTGCGCAGGCACCCCGACGCCGCCGAGCACGTGCACCGCGGTGTTCCTCGAGACCTCCAACGCGTCCCAGTACCCGATGGTCACCGTGACGTTCCCGGTCACCGCGAACCTCACGAACACCCACGGCCTCTACAAGCTCCAGGACACGATCATGGCCCGCAACGCAGGGATCGGAGGATGACGCGCCTCCGCCTCCACCGGTTCGCCGACGAGCGCGGCCAGTCGCTCGTGCTGACGCTGCTCTTGATGACCTTCATGGCGATCGCGCTCGGCACCGTGATCTTCGTCACGGTGGGCAACCAGACCCATTCCAACCTCCAGAAGGCACAGCAGCAGGCGGCGTCGCTGGCGGAAGCCGGCGTCAACAACGGCGTCTCGGTTCTCTCGAACCCGAACAACGCCGGCCAGCTGGAGACCTCGACTCTTCTGCCGGGAGCCGCTTCGGCGTACCAGACGCGTTACTCGAGCGGCGCGCCGACCTCGGGCTGTCTGACGAACGTCCCGTGCGTCAAATGGTGGGGGACCCTCGACACCACCAACGAGGTCTGGACCCTGCACGGGCAGGCGTCCGTCCCGAATCCGAGCGGCGCAGCCCCGATCGTCAAGACGATGAGCGCGCAGGTCCAGGTCAACCCGCCCGCCTCGAACAGCTTCTCGGTCGGCGTCTGGAACACCGTCTACTCGCCGGGCGGGCCGACCGCCGGGCAGTGCGACACCTCGATCGGACAGGGCATCACCATCTCGATCCCGGTCTACGTCGGCGGCAACCTCTGCATGGGGCAGAACGCGGTCATCACCAGACCCGTCTATGTCGGCGGCTTCCTCAACTTCCAGAACAAGCAGGGCTCGATCGGCAGCAAGGCCTCGCCCATCAACTCGGCGCATGTCGGCAGCTACTGCGTCGTGTCCACGGGCTCGCAGTTCAACCCCTGCAAGAGCGAGCCGGTGACCGGGAACTCGAACACGAACATCTGGGTCGCCGGCGCCCCGACCGACCTCACCGGGGTTGCGTCCGACTTCGTCGGCATCACCGCGCCGAAGATCTGCTGGAGCGGATCCGCGGCCGAGGTCGCCTCCGGAGCCTGCACGAACCAGCCGCCCGGCGGGTGGTACACCTTCGCCTCGCCCGGCCCCATGCATCCGTGCAACCCCAATCCGGGTCCGGCCAACGGGAACCCGGTCTTCGACACCAACGCGGCCATGGACAGAAGCGTCACGACGGTCTTCAACCTGACCCCGTCCACGAGCTACACGTGCACGACCGGCCAGGGCGAGCTGTCGTGGAACGCCGGCACGCGCACCCTCAAGGTCGTGGGCACGGTCTTCTTCGACGGCAGCATCACCATGACGACCAGCGGGAACCAGCCGATGACCTACACCGGCAATGGACCCTGCACGGCGACCGGCTCGTGCCAGTCGGTCATCTATGCGAGCGGCGACATCTCGATCAACAGCGAGAAGCTGTGCGCCGTTCTCAACTCGCAGGGCAACGACTGCGACTGGAACAACTGGAATCCGAACGCGAAGCTCCTGATCTTCGCGTCCAACGGCTCGACCGGCGTCACGGTGGGGCCGTCGCAGACGTCCTTCCAGGGCGGGCTCTACGCGACCAACACCGTGGCAACCGGCCAGAGCGCGCTCACGGAAGGGCCGCTCGTGTCGGGCACCAAGACGGTCGTGCTCGGCCAGCAGTTCGGCGGCACCTTCCCGCCGATCACGATCGCCCCGTTCGCCATCCAGCAGCAGCCCGGCGCCTTCACGATCAACCCGCCGACGAACTTCACGTACGGCAACTGAGCCACAGAGCCCCGCGGCTCAAGCGGCGCCGGTGAAGTGTCGATAACGAGGACATGGACTTCGTCCTCCCGCTCGTCTTCGTGCCCGGACTCGCGATCGGCAGCTTCCTCGGCGTCGTCGCAGCCCGCGTGCCTCTGCGCAAGTCCGTCGTGCGGCCGGGCTCGGCCTGCATGAGCTGCGACGCGCCGATCCGCTGGTACGACAACGTTCCGGTGCTCTCCTACGCCGTGCTCCGCGGCCGCTGCCGTCATTGCGGTGTGCGCATCCCGCCCCGCGACCTCGTGATCGAGCTCGCCACCGCGCTTCTGCTCGTCGGCTGCGTGCTCGCCTTCGGCGTCACGCTGAAGGCCGCCGCGGCCGGCATCGGCTGTGCCGCCCTCGTGGTGGCGACCGCCACCGACCTCGAGCGGCGGATCGTGCCGAACTGGGTCGTGCTGCCCGCCGCGGCCGCCGTGCTCGCCCTGCAGACGGTCGCGCATCCGTCCCCCGTGTGGGCCGTCGGCGCCCTGGGCGCCGCCGGCTTCTTCTTCCTCGCGGCGCTCGCCTACCCCGGAGGAATGGGGATGGGCGACGTCAAGCTCGCGCTCCTGATCGGCGCCATGCTGGGGCGCACGACGCCGGTCGGCATCATGCTCGGCCTCCTGTTGGGGCTGATCCCGAGCGTCGTCCTGATCGCGCGGCACGGCTCCGGTGCGCGCAAGCTCGCGATTCCGTTCGCACCGTTCCTGGCGGCCGGCGCGGTCGTGGCCCTCTTCGCCGGCGATCACATCCTCAACGCGTATCTCGGGATCCTCTGAGGCGGCTGCGGTGTCCGCTCAGCCTGCCGTGAGCCGTGACGGGAGCCCCGTTTCGAAGGCTCCCGCGACGCCTGCCCCGATCTCGCAGCTCATGGGCGAGCTCGTCGTCGACCTGCTCGAGACCACCGGGCTGATCCCCGAGGCGAAGATCGAGGTCCTGCGCGAGGCGGCGAAGAACACGCCCGTCGTGCAGGCGCTGATCGACGAGGGCCTCGCCTCGACCGAGGCGATCGCGCGCATCGTCGCCGCGCAGCACGGGCTCCCCGTGATCGAGCTCGGCAACGTCGGCATCGACCCGATCGCGGCGAGCACGGTTCCGCTGCACGTGCTCGAGCAGGTGCACGCCGTCGCCTACGCCTTCGAGGGAGACACCCTCTGCGTCGCCATCGCCGACCCGCAGAACATCCACGGCATCGACGCTCTGCGGCTCGCGAGTCGTCATCCGATCGCGCTCCGCGTCGCCGCGAGCGAGGACATCGCGAACGAGCTCGGCCGGCTGGCGCGCACCGCCGAGGCCTTCGGCGCACGCTCCGGGCTGAGCGAGATGGTCGATCTCGAGGTGATCGACGAGGAGGAGCTGGACGATCTCGAGGTCGACGACGGCATCTCCGACGCACCGCTCGTCCGCCTCGTCAACTCGATCATCTTCGAGGCCGCCGAGGACGGCGCCAGCGACGTCCACTTCGAGCCGCAGGCCGACGCGCTCGTCGTCCGGTTCCGCATCGACGGCGTGCTCCACGAGACCCAGCGCATTCCGCGACGCAGCGCGATCGGCGTCACGACGCGCCTCAAGGTGCTCGCGAAGCTCGACATCGCAGAGCGCCGCAAGCCACAGGACGGACGCATCTCGCTCTCCGCCTCCGCCGCGGGCCGCATGCTCGACGTCCGCGTGGCGACGCTGCCGACCGTCGAAGGCGAGTCGGTCGTGATGCGTCTGCTCGACAAGTCGAAGAAGCCGCCGACGATGGAAGAGGTCGGGCTCGGCACCGCAATGCAGGAGCGGCTCTCGGCGATCATCCTGCGCCCGACCGGCGCTCTGCTCGTCACCGGCCCGACGGGCTCGGGCAAGTCGACGACTCTCTTCTCGGCGATGACGCAGATCAATCGCCCGGAGATCAACGTCATCACGGTCGAGGACCCGGTCGAGTACCGCCTGCCCGGCCTGAACCAGGTGCAGATCAACACGCGCGCCGGGCTGACGTTCGCCACGGCGCTGCGCTCGATCCTCCGCTCGGACCCCGACGTCGTCATGGTCGGCGAGATCCGCGACGTCGAGACCGCGAAGATCTCGATCGAGGCCGCTCTGACGGGCCACTTCGTCCTCTCGACCCTGCACACGAACGACGCTCCGAGCGCGCTCACCCGCCTGAACGAGATGGGCGTCGAGCCGTTCCTGACCGGCGCCGCCGTCACCGGCGTCCTCGCGCAGCGCCTCGCGCGCCGCCTCTGCGAGCACTGCAAGGAGCTGTACGTGCCGACGAAGGAAGAGCTCTTCCAGGCACGCATCCCCGACGAGCTGCGCCAGGGCAAGACCGAGCTCTTCCGCCGCAACGGCTGCGTCCGCTGCCGGCAGACCGGCTACGCCGGCCGGATCGGCGTCTTCCAGCTGCTCGAGATGAACGAGGAGCTGTCGTCGCTCGCGGCACGAAAGGCGAGCCACGAGGAGCTCGAGCGCGCGGCGATGGGCGGCGGCATGAAGTCGCTCTGGAACGACGGCATCGAGAAGGTCGTCGCCGGCCTGACCTCGCTCGAAGAGCTCGCCCGCGTCACCACGATCTAGCTCCGTTACGTTCAGCGCCATGGAGGCGCACGTCGGCTGGAGCCAGGTCCTCGCGCGCCGGCTGGCGCGCTCGTCCCTGACCGAACGCGCGCGGGCCGACCGGCTCGCGGAGGTCGTCGGCGCGGTCTGCGGCGTCCACGCGCAGGTGCAGGCTTCGGCCGAGCTGCAGCTGTCCGCCCGGGTCCGCGGCATCGTCCAGGCGGACGTGCGACATGCGTTGTGGCAGGAGCGCACCCTCGTCAAGGCGTGGACGCTGCGCGGGACCCTGCACATCCACCGGGCCCAGGAGCTGGCGCTCTGGCACGCGGCACGGCGCGCGGTGCTCGGCGCCGCGGAGCAGGGACTGCCGGAGTGGCGCGACCCCGCGGGCGTCGTCCACCCGGCGCTCGACGCCGACGAGGTCGAAGCGGCCAGAACCGCCGTCTGGAAGACGCTCGACGGTCGGTGCCTCCTGCGCGAAGAGCTCGCGGCCGAGGTCGTGAAACGCGTCGGTGAACGGCCGCGCGAGCGGCTTCGCTCGGGCTTCGCCTTCTTCCTGAGCGAGCTGTGCCAGGGGCCGCCGCAGGGCTCGCGGATCACGCTTGCTCGGCCCGACCAGTGGATCCGGGGCTGGCGGGACGTGGCCGACGGCCGCGAGGCGCTCCGGGAGACCTGCCGCCGCTTCCTCCACGCCTACGGCCCGGCTCGGCCAGTCGACTTCTGCCAGTGGGTCTCCTCGCCGGCGTTCAGGGTGGGCGAGGCGCGGCTGCTGTTTGCCGAGCTCGAGCTGGAGGCGCTCGACGTCGAAGGCACGCAGAGCTTCGTCCTCGCGGGCGACACGTCGTTCCCCGAGCCCGTGAGCCACGTGTCGCTGCTGCCGGAGTACGACGTCTACGTGATGGGTTCCCGCGAGCGTGACCGACTCGTGCCGCCTCACGTGCGCGAGCTCGTCGCTCAGCATGGCCGCGGCCGCTACGAAGGGCCTGCCGGCGTGCGGTTCGTGCTGGTCGATGGGATCGCGGCCGGGCTCTGGGAGCGGCGGAGACGCGGAAAGCGGGTCGAGCTGGAGGTGCGGCTCGCCGGCACGGGCGGCAAAGCGACCCGTACGGCCCTCGCGCGCGAAGCCGAGCGCGTGGGCGAGTTTCTCGGGCTCGAGCCGGTGCTCAGCGTCGGCCGACGCTGAATTTCGTCGGCCGGCTGGCGGCGGCGAGATCTTCGAGGGAGCTCGGCGGCGGCGTGAAGCCGTTGCCCGAGGCGGGCGGCTCGTCCTTGGGCGGCTCGGCAGCGGGCGCCTTCTGCTCGGCGGCCGGCGCCGGGGCCTCCGGCTCCGGCTCCGGCTCCGGCTGCGGTTGCGGCTCGGGCTGCGGCGGCGCCTGGCCGGTGTTCGCCGCGGCGAGCAGCTGCTCGGCGTCGCGGCGGGCGGTGTCGGAGATGTCGCGCGCCTCCACCCCGGCCTGCGCAAGGAGCTCGTCGGCGGCGGCGCGGGCGCCCTCCGCCGTCTGAGCGGCCTCAGCGCTTGCACGGGAAAGGACTTCCTCCGCCTCCGAGCGCGCTGAGCCGACGATCGCCTCCGCCTCCTCGCGGGCTGCGTTCAGAGCGGCTTCCGCCTCCGAGCGCACGGACTCGGCGGCGCTCTCGGCCTCGCCGCGGGCGCCGCCGACGATGCCGTCGGCCGTGGCCCGCGCCTCCGCCTCGAGCGCCTCGGCACGTTCGGTCGCGGCAGCGATCGTGGCCGCCGCCTCCTCGTTCGCGGCTGCGAGGCGCGCCTCGGCCTCTCGCACCGCGTCGGCTGCCTGCTGGCGGTGCTCGGCGATCTCCTGCTCGGCCCTCGTCAGCTCCTGGCGCGCGGCTTCGAGCTCCCGCTTGAAGTGGTCGAGCTGTGTCTCGCGCTCGTCGAGGGCGAGCCGGCGGAGCCGGACCTCCTCCTCGGTACGCGCGATCCGGTCTTTCGAGGTCTCCTGTGCGTCGCGTTCGATCCGGTCGGCGAGCTCGACGGCCGCCCGGACGAGCTCCAGCGCTTCGAGCCTCGCCGAGCGGTTGTCCTGCGTGAAGCTCGGGGATCCCGCACTCGACTCGACGTCGGGGTTCGGAGGCAGTCGCTCGAGCTGCGGCAGGGCGATGATGTCCGCACCGAGCTCCGCGTCATGGCCGAGGAACTCCTCTTCGTCCCTCTGCACCGGATCCATGTTTCCCTCGCCCGCTTCTTTAGGCGTGGATCTCGCAGCCCAGGTACACGAGCGCCTCGACCGCCTCGGTCACGAAGGTGCTCGCCTGCTGCGGGTCGGCGAAGCTGTACGACCGCGGCTCGGCACCGTCTTCGCGGCTTTCCACCTCGACGTCGACGACGCACGCGTCACCGAGGTCGCGCGCCCGCATGGTCACGACCGGACGTCCGTGCCGGCTCGCGCTGCGGACGAACAATTCCCGCGGCTCGGGCTCGGCTGCCTGCTGGCGGCCGCCCCGTCTCATCAGCGCGCGTCTACGACGGCCTGTGCGACCACGTCGCGGTCGACCAGGCCCTTGAACTCGGACAGGACGTTGGCGGGCCGCTTGACGACGAGGACGACGGGCGTGTTGACGACGCCGAGCTTGCGCAGGAGGGCCGTACCGCTCCGCTGATGGAGGACGTTGACCCGAACGAAGCCTGCGTGCATCTCCGCCGCTCCGGCCTGCGCCTCGAGGCTCGTCGTCAGATCGACGTCCGAGGTGGGAAGGTAGAGAGCGACGACGACGACGGAATGCTTGTGCAGCGCGCGGGCGACCGAGACCGGCAGCCCGTGGGTGTTGAGAGCGTGCGCGTGCGGCTTGCTCGTCACCGGTGTCGTCTTCGTGGGAGTAGTGACGGCTGGCGTCGTGCGGGCCGGCGTCGAGCTCGCCGTGGTCGGCGAGGTCGACTTGTGCCGGGTCACGACGAAGTAACCGCCGGCAAGGACGACAACCAGTCCGAGCAAGACGACGAGCCGGAGCTGGCGCGTACTCAGCGTCGCGTTCATGGCCCTCCTATCGGCAGGCCCGGAGGAAGGGGCCTCCCTGAAACGGGGGATACGGGCAAGAGATAGAGAGAAAAGAAGAGGGCGCGGTCTCCCGCGCCCTCGGCAGTGCAACGTTCGGGTGGCGTTAGCTCACGCCGCTGGTCCAGGCGGCACAGGCATCCGAAGTCTCCTTCGTGATGACCTTGCCACCGGGGCCGGAGACGTGCGACCACTGACCGGCGTCGTAGCCGGAGATGCAGTACTCCTGCCCGGCCGCGACGGTGCCGTCGGCCGCGGTGCTGGCCTTGACGGTCACGACGCCGGGGCCGGCGCCGGCAGCGCCGGTCGAGACGTTCAGACCGCTGTCGTAGTCGGTCTTCAGCTCCGTGGCGCTCATGGCCGTGGTGCCGGCGTACGTCTCGTTGTTGTCGTTGTAGTACTCCTCGACGTCGGGGATCGCCGAGCGGACATCCGAAGCGGCAGCGGTCTGCTGCGCGCTCTTCTGGAAGCCCAGGTAGGACGGGATGGCGATCGCGAGCAGGACGCCGATGATGATCAGGACGACGAGGAGCTCGATCAGCGTGAACGCGCTCTCGTCCCGAACATTCAGGCGCTCTTTGAGGGAATGCATGCAGTTCTCCTTTTCGGACGGGTAACCCAGACCCGGCCTCTATCGGCAGCGGCGGCGGCGCCTCTTCCCCCCCGTGCGAGTGATTCGACTCACCCACCCGCTCACCCGCCGTGGGGGATGCCCGCCGGGCGCAGGCGGGGCGTCTCCCCCGATCGAGTGATCCGCCGCCGGGCCCCCTAAAGCAAGCCACACGACCCGCCGATAGCTCGGTTCGCATGACGCCGCAGCCTTTCTCCATCGATACGCTCCTCGAGCGCGTCGCCGCCGAGGACGCCTCCGACCTGCACATCACGGCAGGCTCGCCGCCCGTGCTCCGCGTGCGCGGAAAGCTCGGTCCGGCCGAGGACTTCGAGCCGTTCACGCCGGAGGAGACGCGCGACCTGCTCTATCGCATCCTCTCCACCGAGCAGCAGAAGCGGCTCGAGATCGACCGGCAGCTCGACTTCTCCTACTCCGTGCCGGGCGTCGCCCGCTTCCGCGTCAACGTCTACTTCCAGCGCGACACGCTCGCGGCTGCCTTCCGTCTCGTGCCGCGGATGATCAAGTCGGCGCAGGACCTCGGCCTTCCCCCCGTGCTTCGCGAGCTCGCGATGGAGCCGCGTGGCCTCGTCCTCATCACCGGGCCGACCGGCTCCGGTAAGTCGACGACGCTCGCGACGATGATCGACGAGATCAACTCGACTCGCTCGCATCACATCGTGACGATCGAGGATCCGATCGAGTTCCTGCACCAGCACAAGGAATCGGTCATCAACCAGCGCGAGATCGGCTCCGACGCGAAGGGCTTCGCCGAGGCGCTGCGCGGCGCGCTCCGCCAGGACCCCGACGTGATCCTCGTCGGCGAAATGCGCGACCTCGAGACGATCTCGACCGCGCTGACCGCCGCGGAAACCGGCCACCTCGTGCTCGCGACGCTCCACACCCAGAGCGCGCCGAGCACAATCGACCGCATCATCGACGTCTTCCCGTCCGCCCAGCAGGGTCAGGTGCGGATGCAGGTGGCCGCGGGCCTCCAGGGAGTCGTCACACAGACCTTGCTGCCCTCGGCGGACGGCCGGAAGCGCGTGCCGGCACTCGAGATCCTGCTCCCGGACGACGCCGTCCGGAACCTGATCCGCCAGGGCAAGACCGAACAGATCTACTCGATCATGCAAACGAACACCGGACGCGGGATGCAGACGATGGAGCAGTGCCTCGCCGATCTCGTCCTGCGCCGCGTCATCAGCCAGGAGACCGCGTTCGGCGTCACCAGCCGCCGCGAGGAGTTCGAATCTCTCCTCGCCCGCAGCGGCGTCGCGCCGCGGACGGACGAACACCTTCCCGAGGCCCTCCGCGGCCTCCGAATCGCAGGAGCCGCACAGTGAGCGGGATCACCGAACTTCTCAAGAAGGACATCTCCTTCAAGCGCAAGCCGGCGGCGAAGGACACGGCGAAGACCGAGGCCAAGCCGAAGGCCGAGGCGCCGCAGCCGGAAGCCGCGACCAAGACCGAGACTCCGAAGGCGACGAAGCCTGCGCGCAAGCAGCGCAAGGCGCCGTCGACGAACGGCAGCAGCGGCGGCCGGCACAAGCAGGTCGTCGGCCTGAGCATCGGCGCGTCGCAGCTGGCCGCGGCCGTGGTCGTCAACAACGGCCGGCCGAAGCTCGTCAAGGCTGCCCGGCACACGCTCCCGCCGGACGTCGTGGTGGGTGGCGAGGTGCGCGACCCCGACGCGCTCGCCCACGAGATCTCCACCTTCTTCCATGACGCCGACCTCCCGCGCAAGAACGTGAGGCTCGGGATCGGCTCGAGCCGCACCGGCGTCCGCGTCTTCGAGCGGCCCACGGTCGACGATCCGCGCCAGCTCGCGAACGCGATTCGCTTCCGCGCGTACGAGACGCTGCCGATCCCGATCGAGGAGGCGATGCTCGACTACCACGTCGTCGAGGACGCCACCACGCCCGACCGCGTGCTCCTCGCCGTCGCCTACCGCGACCTCGTCGACCGCTTCGCAGCCACGTGCTCCGCGGCGAAGATCGATCTCGTCGGCATCGACATCGAGGCCTTCGCGTTGCTCCGTGCCGTCGGCGGCGAGCCGCTCAGCTCCGGCGAGCGTGCCGAGGCCGCCCGCGTCGCCGTCTCGATCGGACACGACCGCACGACGGTCGCCGTCTCCGACGGTCGCCTCTGCGAGTTCACACGCGTCCTCGACTGGGGCGGCGCCCGCGTCACCACCGCGATCGCCCGGGCCCTCGAAGTCGACACCGCCGAGGCCGAGAAGGTCAAGCAGACGCTCGACATCTCGACCGGCGCCACGCCGGACGCGAGCGACGAGTCCATGACGAAGGCAGCCGAGGCCGCACGCCGCGAGGTCAACGGCCTCGCCCGCGAGCTGGCCTCCTCCCTCCACTTCTACCAGGATCAACCGGACTCCCTGGGCTTCGCCGAGATCACCGTCACCGGCGGCGGCGCCCACCTTCAGGGGCTCGCCGAGCAGCTCGAGGAGCTGATCGGCATCAGCGTCCGTGTCGCCGACCCGTTCGCACGCGTCGGCTCCGGGCACGGCATCAGCTCCAACGGCCAGGACGGCGCCCTCGCCGTCGCAATCGGACTGGGAATCGAGGACTGATGCGCGCCGTCAACCTTCTCCCCCGCCAGACCGTCCAGCAGAAGCGCGAGGGACCGAACCCGGTCGTCCTCGTGGCGGCGCTCGGCGGCGCCACCGTCGTGCTCGCGCTGGTGGGAGGCTTCTTGCTCGCGAATCGCAGCGTCGACCGGCAGCGCCAGGACCTCTCGGCGGCGCAAGCGTTGCTCGCGTCGACGCCGGCCCACCACATCTCCGCGAAGACGAACGCCTTCCGCAGCGCCGTGCTCACGCAGCGCGAGCAGCGGTCGCTCGCACTCGCTTCGGCGATCGGGAAGCGCGTGGCCTGGGATCGCATCCTCCGCCGCTTCGCGCTCGTTCTCCCCGACGACGTCTGGCTCACCAGCCTCCAGGGGAACACCCCGCTCGACCCGCCGGCCCCGACCGCGGCGACCTCGACGACGAGCGCTCTGCCGCCGGCGCCGACCGCGCTGACCATCGAGGGCTACACGTACAGCCAGGCGAGCGTCGCACGGCTGCTCGAACGGCTCGAGGTCCTCCCCGACCTCAAGAACGTCCAGCTCCAGGACAGCCACGCCACGCCGCTCGGAGGCCGGGTCGTCTTCAACTTCACCATCGTCTCGGACATCCGCAAAGGAAGGGGTGCCTCGTGACCGCCCGTCTCTCGAGCCTGTCGAAGGGCGCCCAGATCGCGCTGGTCGCGGCCCTGCTTCTCCTCGTCGTGGCGATCGGCTGGTTCGCCCTGATCTCGCCCAAGCGCTCGACGGCCGCCAGCTTGAAGAAGCAGACGGCAGCGGTGCAGGCGGAGATCGCCACGAACCGTTCGACCGCGTTCACGCAGGCGCTGCCGGCCGTTCGCTCCGCGAGCGTCTTCCGGCTGGCGATGGCGATGCCGAGCAAGCTCCAGACGCCGGACGTGATCCTGCAGCTGGACGCGCTCGCGTTGCGGTCGGGCATCTCGTTCGACCAGATCCAGCCCGGCGCCGCCTCCGCGTCCACCACGCCCACCACGCCTGATCCGTTCGCGACGGAGCCGATCGCGGTCAAGTTCTCGGGCAACTTCTACAACCTGCTCACCTTCCTCCAGCGGATGCGCAACCTCGTCCGCGTGGAGAACGGAAGGCTCTTCACGGCCGGACGGCTCTTCGACGTCACCGACGTCCAGTTCGCCGAAGGCGGCGCCGGCTGGCCGCAGATCGGAGCCACCCTCACGATCAACGCATTCGTGCCTCAGCCGGCGGCACCGCTGACGGCCACCCCGGGCGCGACCGGCGCCACGTCGACGACCACGACGGGCACGACGACGACGTCCAACTCGACGTCGGCGGCCCCGAGCACGAGCGGAGGAACCTCATGAGCCGCAAGAGCAGGATGCAGAGCGCCAGGGAGGCGAAAGACAAGCGCATGAAGAAGATCGCGATCGGCGGCGCAGTCCTGCTCGTGGCCGTCCTCGCCTTCGAGGTGCCGAAGGTCATGCACAGCGGCAGCAGCAGCGCCAGCAGTTCGACTCCTCCGGCCACCACGACGACCGGCGCCCCGGTGACCCCCTCGGGAACCCCCGTCGGCACCGCGCCCGGCACGGCCGGCGCCGCCGTCACGCCCGCGGCGAGCACCAAGCTGCCGAACTCGGACACCCTCCCGCAGCGGACGAAGTCGCAGCTCTACTCGTTCAGCCACTTCACCGGCAAGGATCCGTTCACGCAGCAGATCAGCCAGGCGGCCGGGACCGTGCAGACCGCCAGCGCGACGACCTCGCAGCCGTCGTCGGCAAGCTTCGGGAGCAGCACGTCGCGGCCCAAGCACGTCCGCACGCTCGCTTCGACGGGCACCGCGAAGATCTCGGTCAACGGCCGGATCCAGACCGTGCGCGTGGGCGCGAGCTTCCCGAGCGGCAACCCGCTCTTCCGGCTCGTCGGGATCTCGAACGGGAGTGCAAGGATCGGAATCGCGAACGGCTCCTATGCGAGCGGCGCGCACACGATCTCGCTCTTCGCCGGCCGGTCCCTGACGCTCGTCGACCAGGCTGACGGCATTCGCTACAAGATCAGGCTGATCGCCGCCTCGTGACCGCGACCGTCGACATCGGCCGCAGGAAGCGGCGCGCCACGAAGCTCCGCGGCGAAGAGGGCATCGGGCTCGTCGAGCTCCTGATCGCGCTCCTCGTGCTCAACATCGGAATCTTCGCGACGCTGGCCGCCTTCACCTCGGGCGCGCTCGCCCTCCGCCGGGCGAGCCACACCTCGACGGCATCCGCCATCGCGGACAAGTACATGGAGTGCTTCCGCGATGCGTCGTACACGAACATCACGTGGCCCATGACGACCGGGAACTGCACGTCGGCCTCGCCGGTCGGCGCGGACGGGCTCACGTACCACGTCGCGGCAACCGTCAGCACCGGGAGCCAGCTCTCGAGCGGGACGTACACGGGCAGCACCGCCGTGAAGCTCGTCAACCTCACGGTGACGGGCCCCGGCGCGAAGACCACGGTGCTCGCCACGAGCAGCTCCTCCTTCTCCCTATGCACGCAGTCGGCGCTCGGCACCGAAACCAACCCCTGCAAGAGCTGAGCCATGGCCGGATTCGCATACAGCGCAATCAGCATCGACGGTCTCGAGACGGTCGGCGAGATCCACGCCCCCGACCTCGAGGCGGCACGCGAACAGCTCCGCATCCGTGGCCTGCTGGCGCACTCGCTCCGCGAGCTGCCCGCCAGCGGCGAGGACGGAATGCGGACGGCGTTCAAGAAGATCAAGCCGCGGTCGATGCAGGTCTTCTCGCGGCAGTTCGCGACGATGATCGAGGCGGGCCTGAACATCGTGGCCGCGCTCGTGATCCTCGAGGAGCAGACCGACGACCGTTACCTCGCCGAGGTCATCGCGGAGCTCCGCGCCGACGTCGAGGGAGGCCTTCTCCTCTCCCAGGCGATGGCGCGGCACCCGAAGGTCTTCGACGAGCTCTACGTCTCAATGGTGCAGGCCGGCGAGGCCTCGGGCCTCCTGGATCAGGTCCTCGACCGGGTCGCCGACCAGATCGAGAAGACGACGAAGATCAAGCGCCGCGTCAAGGGTGCGATGGTCTACCCGACCGTCGTCTTCACGTTCGCGACGCTCGTGCTGATCGCGATGCTGATGTTCATCGTGCCGATCTTCGCGAAGATCTTCACGTCCCTGAACGGGAAGCTGCCGCTCCTGACCCGGCTCGTCCTGCAGGCGTCCGGCGTCCTGCGGCACCAGTGGTACATCGTCTTCCCGCTGCTCGCCGCGCTCATCTGGGGCGCGCTCCGCTACAAGAAGACGGAGCAGGGCCGGCAGATGTGGGACCGGTTCAAGCTGCGCATCCCGCTGCGCATCGGCGAGACCGTGCTCAAGGTCACGATGGCGCGGCTGCTGCGCACGCTCGCGACCCTTGTCGCCGCGGGCGTCGACATCATCCGCGCGCTCGAGATCGCCGGCAACACGGCGGGCAACTGGCTCGTCGAGCAGGCGCTCGCCGAGGCGCGCATCAAGGTGCAGGAGGGCGTCCCGATCGCCCAGCCGCTGACCGAGAACCCGCTGTTCCCGCCCATGGTCAGCCAGATGGTGCGGATCGGCGAGGAGACCGGTGAGCTCGAGCAGATGCTGAGCAAGGTGGCCGACTTCTACGAGGATGAGGTGGACAGCACAATCGCGTCGCTCATGTCGATCATCGAGCCGATCATGATGATCGGAGTCGGCTTCATGGTCGGCATCATCATCGTGGCGATGTACCTGCCGATGTTCAAGATGATGCAGCTGATCGGGAACCAGGCGCCGTAACCCGCCGCCCGGCACCGGCCCGCGACACCGCATAGATCGCCCGAATCGCCGCACGTTCGACGCCGCGCGCTGCGGCAGGCTCCGACAGCTCCCCGCGGAGGAGCTTCTCGAGCGCACGGAACGTGACGGGGAGCCGCGCGAGCGCGTACGTCGTGCGCGGGAAGCGCTCGAAGGCTCGCTTCGCGCCCCAGCCGGCTCGCGTGAGCGGCGCGATCCGCCGCTCGACAGCCGCCTGGTACGCGTCGAGGTTCTCGGCCCGTCCGGCGAGCACGTCGAGCGCGGCGTCGGCCACGAGCTGCGCCGAGAGGAACGCCTCGTACATCCCGTCGCCGGAGAAGGGGTCGACGAGGCCGGCCGCGTCGCCGATCACGGCCGTCCGTCCCCGCGCGAGCAGCGTGCCCGGCAGCCGCAGCGGCAGCCGGTAGCCGCGCGTGTCCTCCGCGGCGTCCGGATCGATCCCGTACGCCTCGCACATCCGCCGCAGCTCGGCGCGCAGCTTCGGCCCCTCCTCCCCGTTGCCGCCGACGCCGACGTTGACGTGGTCGCCCTTCGGGAAGACCCAGCCGTAGCCGCCGCGAATCACCGCGATCTCGAGCACCATCGCGCGGGCGAAGCGCGGCTCGTGCGGATAGTTCGCCTCGAGCGCGACACCGTGGACGACACCGTCGGCGAGCTCGAGCTGCTTCGCGGACGAGCCGTTGCAGCCGTCGGCGCCGATCACTATCCGCGCGTCGAGCTCGCGCACGTCGGCCGTCTCCCCTTCGCGCACCTCGGCGCCCGCCTCGGCCGCCTTCTGGAGGAGAAAATGGTCGAGCCGACGCCGCTGCGTCATGTAGGCGAGCGGCGCGCGGGCGTGGCGCGTGAAGCGGCGGCGGTAGCGGAGCCCGCACTCCAGCCGGTCGACGGCGTCCTCCACGACCGGCTCGATCGAGAACGGCAACAGGCGCGCCGCCCGCCCGGTGACGCCGCCGCCGCACGGCTTGTCGCGCGGGAAGGTCGCCTTGTCGAGCAGCAGGACGCGCGCGCCGGCCGTGGCGAGGCGGTAGGCGGCCGTCGAGCCCGCGGGCCCGCCGCCGAGGATCGCGACGTCGTAGGTCATCCGGTCAGGTTACGACGCGCTGCCGGAACGTCCGCAGCGAGACGAGCGTGAGCCCGATCGAGCCGCCGACGAGCGCGAGCATGAACGCCCAGATCGGCATGTGCGGTAGCGCCGGCGTCAGCGACGTCCGCAAGCCCTCGGTCATGTACACGAGCGGGTTGAAGAGCACGAGCACCTTGAGCCATAGCACCGGGCTCAGCGCGGCCCACGGGTAGTAGATGCAGCCGAGGAACGTGAGCGGCAGGACGACGACCGCGAACAGGAGCGTCACCTTGCGGGGGTCGAGCACCGTCCCGATGAACAGCCCCATCGCCGCAGCGAGAAATGAGGCGAATAGCAGGGAAAACGCGAAAAGCGCCGGATCCGAGACATGCACCTTCGGCGCCTCGCCGTGGGCGTGCACGAGGTAGACGATCGGGAACACGACGCCCGCCGCCATGAGCGACTGGATCGCTCCGGCGGTGATCTTCTCCAGCCCGACGACCCAGACGGGCACGGGCGCGAGAACGCGGTCCTCGATCTCCTTGCTCACGCTGAACTCCTGCACGAGCGGCAGCGCGACCGCCTGGATGCCCTGGAAGTTGATCGCGATGGCGAGCAAGCCGGGCACGAGGACGGTGGAGAACGACACGCCGCCCGCGGCGCCGTGGAAGCCCTGGCCGATCTTCGGGAAGACGTACGCGAAGACGAAGACGAAGAGGAGCGGCTGCATGATCGTGCGGATGAGGAACTGGCCGAAGTTGCGGCGGAGGACGCGAATGTCGCGGGCGAGCAGCGCGCCGAACGTCTGCAGGTACTCGTTCACTCCCGGTACTCACGGCCGGTCAGGTTGAGGAACACGGTCTCGAGGCTCGGCGGCAGGCTCGACGCGTCGGTCACCGCCAGCCCCAGCTCGGCCGCCTCCTGCACGAGCCGGGCGAGCACGCCCTCCGAGCGCGCGGCGTGCACCCTCAGCACCTGGTCGTCCCGCTCAACCGAACGGACGCCGTCGAGCCGCTCGGCGCGCTCCGCGAGCGGCGCGAGGTCGCCCTCGACCGTCACCGTGATCAGCGTCTCGGCGCCGTGCCTCCGCTTCAGCGCCGCGGGCGTGTCGATCGCGAGCGCCCTGCCGTGGTCGATGATCGCGACGCGCTCGCAGAGGACGTCGGCCTCCTCCATGTAGTGCGTCGTGAGGAGCGTGGTCTGCCCGGCGCGGTTGAGGTCCGCGAGAATGCGCCAGAGGTTGATCCTCGTCTGCGGGTCGATGCCCGAGGTGGGCTCGTCGAGGAAGAGCACCTGCGGCTCGTGCACGAGCGCCCGCGCCAGCATCAGCCGCTGCGCGAGGCCGCCCGAGAGCTGGAAGACCATTGAGTCGGCGCGCTCGGTGAGCGAGAACTGCTCGAGCAGCTCGTCGGCGCGCGTCCGCGCCCGAGCGCGAGGGACGCCGAAGAACCGGCCGTGGTAGTAGAGGTTCTCCCAGACCGTGAGTGCCCGGTCGAGCGTTTTCGCCTGGGAGACGACGCCGATCTGCCGCTTCACGTCGGCGGCGTGCCGGCTCACGTCGAGGCCGGAGACGAGCGCGCGCCCGCCGGTGGGGACGACGGTCGTCGTCAGCATCCCGATCGTCGTCGACTTGCCGGCGCCGTTCGGGCCGAGCAGGCCGAAGAACTCGCCGCGCCGCACCTCGAGGTCGAGCCCGTCGACCGCGACGAGCGACCCGTAGACCTTGCGCAGCTGCTCCGTCCGGATCGGCGCATCCCCCACGTCGAGAACGTATCCGCACCGGTCGGACTACAATGCGCCTCCCCCGGGGGTGTGCCCGAGCGGCCAAAGGGAACGGGCTGTAAACCCGTCGGCTCAGCCTACGGAGGTTCGAATCCTCCCGCCCCCACTCACTCAGCGATCGTGCTCCGTCGCTGTCGCGGTGAGGAGCCGGATGACGAGGGTGTCCCGCTCTTCGTAGCTCAACCGCGGCAGCACGAGCTCGACGGCCTGATCGAGGAACGCCGCCGAAGCCGACCTCCCTGCGGCCTCGACGTGCCAGAGCCGCCCCTTCGTCGCGGTCACGTCGATGTCCTGGAAGGTGACCGTCGTCGTCGGTCCGGGAGTCTCGCCCATCACCCGTCGGGAAGCGGACACTCGTCGGTCGCGGCGACGAGCCGGTGTACGGGCACGACTTTCGTGCGAGCCTCGTGATCGAAGCGCACCACGGCTGCGCTCGTGCCGTACAGGTAGCGGAGCACGCCGACGCGGTGACCGAGACGGACGCGCTCGCCCACCCGCAGCTCGCGCTCGCTGTTGCCGTGCGATGGATCGTTCATCCCGTGTGGCTCCCCCCTCACCAGGTAGAGCCATGCGGCCGGCCGATCCTTTCTCTCGGCTCTAGGGAATCGGCACGGTGACCGTCGCGATCGGCGTCGTCACCGTCGCAGTCGTGCCGGTGGGCGTGGCCACGGTCACGGTCGCGATCGGCGTGCTGGCGGCCACCGTCGCCGAGACCGTCGTCGACACGGTCGCGGACCCGGAGGCGGGACGCGTGCCGAGCACCGACTGCAGCAGCGACGACGTCGACGGCGACGTGGTCGCAGCCGACGCAGCCGAGGGTGCAGCTGCGGGCACCGCAGCTGCCTCGGAGCCTTTCGCCGACGCAAGGGGCGTACTCGACATCGGACGCCGGGCCGCGGTGAAGCGACGACGGGCCGACTCGGACGTCGGCGCGCGGCCGGGCATCCGCGATGCCACAGGCGTGGGCGTTCCGGTCGGCGCGGGCAACGCCGCCGCCGGACCGGCCCCGGCCCGAGCGGCCACCCGCGCGGCGACGACCCCCGTCGTCGCGAGCCCTGCCGCGACCACGACCGCTGCAGCCCCTTTCGCAGCCGCGACTTGCGGCATCGCGGCCCGCTTCAACCAGCGCCACAGCCCGACGCCGGTCGCCATGAAGCCGATCGTCTGGCGGAGTCGCTTCCGGCCGCGATGCAGGAGCATCGTCACTGCGTCCACCGACGTGCCCATCTGGTCCGCGGTCTCGCGATACGAGAGGCCGAGCAGGTCCCGGTAGAGCACGGCCGTGCGCTGCTCGCTCGGCAGGTTCGCGAGCGCCGCGCGGAGCTCCGACATCCCCAGCGCCTCCTGCACCGCGTATTCCTCGAGCGGCTCCGCATTCAGGTGCCGCCGCCGGAGGCGGCGGGCTGCGTTGAGCGCGATCGTGGCGAGCCATGCGCGCGGGTTGCGCGGGATCGTGCCGCGCGCGAGGGCGCGCTGCGCGTCGAGAAACGCGGTCTGCACGACGTCCTCGGCGTCGTGGTGGTCGCGTAGCTCGCGCTCGACCAGTCGAATCAGCCCGGCGCGCTGTTCCCGATAGAGCCGCTCGATCTCAGTGGGCACGGTCGATGCGTTCCCGCAGCGCCGCAAGCGCAAAACGGAGGCCGCCTGTAGTCGACGGTGACGAGATGCGGACGGGCCCGGGCCGCGCCGGGCTCGTTCGCCGTCCGCAGGATGTTGACCGCTCGCGCCACGACCATCACCGCCAGCGCGAGGCTGATCGCCGACTGGACGAGCATCAGCATCTTCGCCCAACGGCTGAGCGGCATCGCGTCGGTCGGGCTGAACGCGGTCGCGTTCGTGAACGAGACGTAGAGGTAGTCAACGAAGAGCGGCCGCCAGCCGGATCCGGCGAGCGCAGGCTCCTGCTGCTGTGGGAAGAGGAAGTCGCGGGCGGCCGGAGCGCCGCGCCACCGGCCCTCCCCCGTCGAGCTGCCAGAACCAGAGCGCGAACAGCAGGACGTTCACGACCCACATGTGGACGGCCGCGCGCAACAAGGTGGAGGCGTTCGCCTCCGCGCCGTTGATCAGGAGGTGGACGAGAAGGCCGATCGAGACCGCGTTCGCCGCGGAGACGAGCCCGATCGTCCCGATCGCGAGCCGGCGGCGCGTGAGGCGCCCGCGCGGCCTGATCGCCGCGAGTGAGGCAAGGACGAGGAAGGTGAGAGCCGGCACGACCCAGCGGACGACGCCGAAGGCTCCCGCGTTGTGGCCGAGAATGAACCGGGACGGCAAGTCCGCGTACAGGCCCGCGGCCGCGACGATCGCCGCAGCAGGCCACAGCGGCGACTCGCCGAGCTCCTCGGCAGGAGGGAGCGTGCGGCGCACGTCCACGGGCGCTGAGGCTACGGGGCGCGTCGGCGGGCGCCTGCCCGGCACGGGGCTACAATCCGGCTTCCAGCCCTCTTAGCTCAGCTGGTAGAGCACCTCCATGGTAAGGAGGGGGTCGACGGTTCGAGTCCGTCAGAGGGCTTCTGCAAAGTCGCTGCACGTTGACGGGTTCGGCGCTCAGAAGAACTTGCGGGTTCAGCCGTGTGCAGTGGGTATGGAGCCGTTTATGGAGCTTTCGCGTCGACGACGCCGTCAGGTGGCCGAGCTCTGACGCCTTCCCGGACGCGACTACTACGCGGTTCCCTTCAACGCGGCGACCTCGGGGACGTCGAGGATCAGCTTGACGTTCTCCAGTGAGAAGGTCAGCCCGCGCGTGGCTTCAAGGGTCTGGACCAGGGCGTCACGCCGCTTCCAGCCGTTGCCGTCGATCACGGCCATCGGGGTCCAGCCGTGCTCAGTGGCGCGAGCAGCCACGGCGGCGATCCTGGCCGCCTTATCGCGAGCGGTGCCACCATCGTCGGCGCCCTTCGCCTCGAGTGTGACCTTCGGGTCGCCGACGTTC
>DASUHE010000032.1:0-67317 GCA_036273695.1 Gaiellaceae bacterium | reverse complement strand
CAGGCCCGGCACCGGCGTCTTGCCGCGGGACTGCTGGCGCCCGGAGCCACCGAGCAGCTTGGTCGACTGTTCGGCGTCTTCCGCCTCGCGGTAGATGCCGTCGAGGATGTCGACGATCTTCTTCCGCAGCGGCTGCGGGTCGATGCCGTGCTCGGTGTTATAGGCGACCTGCTTCTCGCGGCGCCGGTTGGTCTCCTCGATCGCGGTGGCCATCGACGGCGTGATCGTGTCGGCGTACATGTGCACCTGCCCGGACACGTTGCGGGCGGCGCGGCCGATCGTCTGGATCAGCGACCGGTTCGAGCGGAGGAAGCCCTCCTTGTCGGCGTCGAGGATCGCCACGAGCGACACCTCGGGCAGGTCGAGCCCCTCGCGGAGGAGGTTCACACCGACGAGGACGTCGTACTCCCCGAGACGGAGGTCGCGGATGATCTGGATCCGCTCGAGCGTGTCGATCTCGGAGTGGAGATAGCGCGCCTTGACTCCCGACTCGAGCAGGTAGTCGGTCAGGTCCTCGGCCATCTTCTTCGTCAGCGTCGTCACGAGCACGCGCTCGCCCGCCGCCTCGCGTGCCCGGATCTCGCCCAGCAGGTCGTCGATCTGGTTCTTCGTCGCGCGCAGCTCGACCTCGGGGTCGACGATGCCGGTCGGCCGGATCAGCTGCTCGGCCACCACGGTGGAGTTCCGAAGCTCGAACGGCCCCGGCGTCGCGGACACGAACACCAGCTGCGGCACCTTGCGCAGGAACTCGGTGAACTGAAGGGGCCGGTTGTCGAGCGCCGACGGCAGCCGGAAGCCGAAGTCGACGAGCGTCTGCTTGCGCGAGCGGTCGCCCTCGTACATCCCGCCGAGCTGCGGGACCGTCTGGTGCGACTCGTCGACGAAGACGACGAAGTCGCTCGGGAAGTAGTCGAGAAGCGTGAATGGATGCGTCCCCGCCGCGCGTCCTTCGAGGATCCGCGAGTAGTTCTCGATCCCGTTGCAGAAGCCGAGCTCCTTCAGCATCTCGAGGTCGTACTCGGTGCGCTGCCGGATCCGGTGCGCCTCGAGCAGCTTGCCCTCCTCCTCGAACATCGCGACCTGCTGCTCGAGCTCGTGGCGAATCTCGTCGACGGCGCGCTCGACGGTCGGCTGCGAGGTGACGTACTCCGTCGCCGGCCAGATCGAGAGGTTGTCGAGCTTCGCGAGCACCTCGCCGGTGAGCGGGTCGAAGTGCGTCATGGCCTCGACCTCGTCGCCGAAGAAGGAGATGCGGTACGCGGTCTCCTGGTTGGCGGGCTGCACCTCGACGACGTCGCCCTTCACGCGGAAGCGGCCGCGGCCGAGCATCGTGTCGTTGCGGACGTACTGGGAGTCGATCAGCTTCCGCAGCAGCAGGTCGCGGTCGTGCTCGGCGCCGACCTCGACGTAGATCATCCGCTCGCGCCACTCCTCCGGCGAGCCGAGGCCGTAGATGCAGGAGACGGACGCGACCACGACCACGTCGCGCCGCGTGAAGAGCGACGACGTCGCGGCGAGCCGCAGCCGCGCGATGTCGTCGTTGCGGGACGAGTCCTTCTCGATGTAGAGGTCGGCCTGCGGCACGTACGCCTCGGGCTGGTAGTAGTCGTAGTACGAGACGAAGTACTCGACGGCGTTGTGCGGGAAGAACTCCCGGAACTCGTTGCAGAGCTGCGCCGCGAGCGTCTTGTTGTGGGCGATGACGAGCGCCGGGCGGCCGGTCTTCTCGATCGTCCACGCCATGGTCGCGGTCTTGCCGGTGCCGGTCGCGCCGACGAGTGTCTGGTAGCGCTCGCCCGCCGAGATCCCCTCGGCGAGCTTCTCGATCGCCTGCGGCTGGTCGCCGGTCGGGCTGTACGTGGAGGTTGTGCGCAGCTCGGCCATCGAGGACAGGGTATCTCCGGCGATCGGCCGCGCTCCTTCAGTTGCCCACCGCAGGGTCGGGCATGAACTCGCGGACGTCCTGGGCGCAGCGACAGGCGACGGCGGTCTTGGCAGCCCATTCGAGCGCCTCCTCCCGCGACGGCACGTCGACCACCCAGAATCCGCCGACGTACGGCTTGCCCTCGGCGTACGGGTTCTCGGTCACCGTCCCGTCGCCGGCCACGACGCTCAGCTCCTCGTGAGGGGTCAGCCCGCCGCCGAACACGAATACGCCTGCGTCCATGGCCTCCCGGACCACTCCGTGCGCAGCCTCGGCCACCGCGGGCAGGTCCTCCTCCGGGAAGGTCATCGCGCCCTCGTCGAACGAAATCAAGTACCGCGGCATCTGCTCACTCCCTGTTGTCAGCTCCCGAACGAGATCACGCTGCGAATGCCGTCCTGCGCGTGCATGAGGTCGAAGCCGCGGTTGACCTCGTCGAGCGTGAGCGAGTGCGAGATGAGCGGGTCGACGTCGATGTCGCCGGCGAGGTAGCGATCGACCAGCCGCGGCACCCCGTCGCGCCCCTTCACCCCGCCGAACGACGAGCCCGCGACCCGGCGGCCGGTGATCAGGAAGCGCGGCACGACGTCGAGCGTCTCGCCCTTGCCGGCAACGCCGCACACCGTCGCGAGCCCCCAACCCATGCGCGCCGACTCGACGGCCTGACGCATCACGTCGACCCGGCCGGTCGCCTCGAAGGTGTAGTCGGCGCCGAAGCCGCCCGTCAGCTCGAGGATCCGCTCGACGACGTCGGGGCCGCCGGCGAGCGTGTCGGTCGCGCCCTGGCCGCGGGCGAGCTCCAGCCGCTGCTCGGCCGGATCGACGCAGACGATCCGCTCCGCCCCGCCGAGCCGGCAGCCGGCGACGGCACCGAGCCCGACGAGGCCGGCGCCGAAGACGACACACGTGGAGCCGGGCTCGACCTTGGCGGTGTTGAGCGCGGCCCCGAGTCCGGTCGAGAGGCCGCACGCGAAGACGCACGCGCGGTCGAGCGGCGCCTCCGGCGAGATCTTGGCGAGCGCGATCTCGGGCATGACCGTGTACTCCGCGAACGTCGACGTGCCCATGAAATGCCGGATCGGCTCGCCGTCCCGCGAGAGGCGGGTCGTCCCGTCGGGCAGGAACCCCTGGTTCTGCTGCTCGCGGATCGCGAGGCAGAGGTTCGTCCGCTGGTCGAGGCAGTGCGCGCACTCGCGGCACTGCGGCGAGAAGAGGGTTACGACGTGGTCGCCCGGCGCGAGCGAGCCGACTCCCTCGCCGACGCGCTCGACGACACCCGCGCCCTCGTGGCCCAGCACGGTCGGCGAATAGCCCGAGGGATCGGCGCCCGACGCCGTGTACAGGTCGGTGTGACAGACGCCGCAGGCGACGAGGCGGACGAGGACCTCGCCCGCCTTCGGCTCGGCGAGATCGACCTCCTGGACCTCGAGCGGCCGCCCGAACTCCTCGAGTACCGCAGCCCGGATCTTCACGCCGACGGTCCTACCAGTTTCCCGAACGGCGGGGCTGCGCAGAAGCCGGTCGTGGACAGCGAGCAGTCGCCTCCCTACGGCTCGTACGCCGTGATCATGGCCGTGTTCTGCGGCGGGCTCGCCGCGGCTGGCGCCCTGGCGCGCGCACTCGACCGCGACCCCTACGAGCACACGACGCTCGACCTCGCGACGCTCGCCCTCGCCACCTACAAGGCGGCGCGGACACTGTCGCGCGACGAGGTGACGAGCTTCCTGCGTGAGCCCTTCGTCGAAGGCAGGGCCCACGAAGGCGGAGAGGATCCGCTCGAGAACGGCGGGATGCGGCAGGCGATCGGCGAGCTGGTGACGTGCAGCCGCTGCATCGGCACGTGGGCCGCGGCGGGGATGGGCGCGACCCAGATCGTCGCGCCGCGCTTCGGGCGGCTGCTGACGTGGACGCTCGGCGCCGCCGGGCTGAACGACTTCCTCCAGGCAGGCTTCGCCGCCCTCACGAGCAAGAGCAACGAGCTCGAGTCGCGGGCCGGCTAGTAGCCGAGCTGCTTCGCGTACGCGCGGCGGTAGATGCGCTTCAGACGCTCGACCTTGGCGACGTAGTCGCGCGTCTCCTCGAACTGGATGTCGACGTGCTCCCTCTGCCAGCGGTCGACGTTGTCCTGGCCGGCGTTGTAGGCGGCGAGGGCGAGGCGCTCGTCCCCGTACTTGTCGAGCAGATGCCCGAGGTACCAGGCGCCGTAACGGATGTTGATGTCCGGGTTCGTGAGATCGGAGACCCGGAAGCGGCTCCCGCCCGTGAACTGTGCGATGCCCTTCGCGGTGCTCGGAGTCAGCTGCATGAGGCCGACGGCCCCGGCGCTCGACTCGGCGTTCGAGTCGAACTTGCTCTCCGTCTCGATCACGGCCGCGAGCAGCGCGGGGTCGAGATGGTCCTGCGACGCGTAGACGCGGACGTTCGTCGAGTAGCGCAGCGGATACCAGAGGCGCGCGTACCACGGCGGCTCCGTCCGCTGCAGGTAGACGAACGCGCCGAGCGCCGCGCAGACGACGGCGGCCGCCAGGATCCAGCGCCTCAGGACCGTCGGAGCTCCTCCAGGACGCCGGCGACGAAGCCGTCCAGCTCGTCGAGCGTGCCGTCGTTGACGTACGAGAAATCCGCCCGCCGCACCTTCTGCTCCTCGGGTACGAGCCGCTCCTCCCGGTCGGAGACGGCGCCGCGCCGCGCGTTCCGTACGTCCGGCGGCGCCGTGACGACCACCACGCGGTCGAAGCGATCCTGGCCACCCGTCTCGAAGAGCAGCGGGATCTCGGCGACGGCGACGCCGGCCGTCTGCAAGGCGAGCCAGGCGTCGGTCGCCGCCCTGACGCGGGGATGGAGCTCGGCCTCGAGCCAGGCGAGCTCGGAGCGGTCGGCGAAGACGATGCGCCCGATCTCGGCCCGGTCGACCTCGCCGTCGCGGAACACCCGCTCCCCCCAGCGCGCGCGCAGCGCAGCCTGCAGGCCTTCGTCCTCGCGATAGAGGCGATGGACGACGTCGTCGCTCGAGATAACTGCGGCGCCGTGGCGCTCGAACGAGCGGAGCGCCTCGCTTTTCCCGGCCGCGATGCCGCCTGTGAGCGCGACCGCGAGCGGCCGCTTCACTACTCGGTCGGCTCGGCCTCGTCGGAGGCTTCGGCTTCGACCTCGGCTTCCGCCTCGGGCTCGGGCTCGGGCCTGGCCTCGGCGACCGATTCCTCCGCCGCCGGCTCCTCGGCGACCGGCTCTTCCTCGGCGGAAGGCTCGGGCTCCGCGGCTGCCGGCTCTTCCTCGAGGACCTCGACCTCGGCCGCAGGCTCGGGCGCCTCTGCCTCCGCCGGGACCTCGAGCGCCTCGGCGGCGGGAACCTCGTCGGCGAAGACCTCGTCGGAGAGCCCGAGCGCGGGCGGCTCCGCCTCCTCGCCGGGTCCGGGCTGGACCGGCATGCCGTCCTCGACGCGCTTGAGCGAGAGCGAGAGGCGGCGACGGTCGGCGTCGACCTCGAGGATCCGGACGTTCACCTGATCGCCCTGCGAGACGATCTCCCGCGGATTCTCCACGTGGTGCTGTGCGAGCTCGGAGATGTGCACGAGCCCCTCGACGCCGGGCAGGATCTCGACGAACGCGCCGAAGGTGACGACCTTGGTCACGGTCCCCTTCACGACGTCGCCTTCCTGGTAGCTCTCGAGCACCTGCTGCCAGGGGTCGCTCTGCGTCTGCTTGAGGCCGAGCGAGATCCGTTGCCGCTCGCGGTCGATGTCGAGCACCTGCACCCGGACCGTCTGCCCGATCTCGAGCACTTCGGACGGGTGGTTGACGTGGCTCCAGGAGAGCTCGGAGATGTGGATGAGGCCGTCCATCCCGTCGAGGTCGACGAAGGCGCCGAAGTCGACGATGTTGGAGATCGTGCCCTCGACGACGTCGCCAGGGTTGAGGCGATCGAGGATCCGCTGCCGCTGCTCCTTGCGCTCCTCCTCGAGCACGGCGCGGCGCGAGAGCACGACGTTGTTGCGCGAGCGGTTGAGCTCGATGACCTTGCACTCGAGCTCCTGGCCGAGGAACTCGTCGAGGTCCTGCACGCGGCGGATGTCGACGAGCGAGGCGGGCAGGAAGCCGCGCACGCCGAGGTCGAGGATGAGCCCGCCCTTGACGACCTCGATCACGCGGCCGGTGACCGGCTCGCCCTTCTCGTGGGCACCCTCGATCGCCTTCCACGCGATTTCGAACCGCGCGCGCTTCTTGGAGAGGATCAGCCGCCCCTCTGCGTCTTCCTTCGTCAGCACGAGCGCGGCGATGTCGTCGCCCAGCGCGACCTCGTCCGCGGGGTTGATCGAGCGCCGGATCGACAGCTCGGCGACGGGGATGACGCCTTCCGACTTGTAGCCGATGTCGACCAGCACCTCGTCCTTGTCGACGCGAACGACGGTGCCGTTCACGACCTGCCCCTCTTCGATCGTGGGGAAGGTGGATTCGTAGTCGGGGACTAGCTCGCCACTCTCGGGGTCGGTCGTCCAGACGCCTTCCTCGAGCCTAGGGTCGTTGATGGTCTCGTTCGCCATGCGGCGAGCCAATATACCGGCGGTCCGCCGGGCTCGTCCGGCGGCCGGGGCTACGCTGAGCGGAATGGAAGAGCGGTATCCCGTCGGAATCACCGAGTCGTGCGCCGTCCACGTCCTCCGCCGCGAGGGCGACGGTGCCGGCTACGCGGGCTGGTCGGCGACGATCGGCTTGCGCAGCGGCGAGGCGACGATCCACGTGCCGGGGCACTACGCCGGCGTGCTGGCGGAGCGTCTCGACGCCGCGGTCGAGCGATTCGCGCCCGGCCGGCGGCTCGCGCGGGACGAGTACCTCGACGTGACCGCCCTCTCGACGGACGGCGTCGACACGATTGCGCTGTCCTCGACGGCCCGCTCGCCGGTGCGCGTCACCGTCGAAGTGCCGCGCGACGAAGCCGACGAGCTCGCGGTGCTGCTCGCCGAGGCGCAGCGGCTGATCGAGACGTTGCGGCAGGGGCTCGGCCTCGTGCCCGACTCGCTCCCCGAGGCGTCGTGAGCGCGCTGCTGGACTACTGCACGGCGGGCGCGCGGGTCGCCGAGCGAGCGCTCGTGCAGCGGCCGAGGCTCGGGCGCGAGGAGCGCCTCGTCTTCGTCGTGGGCTGTCCGCGCTCCGGGACGACGTTCGTCGGCCGCGCGATCGGCGGCCTGCCCGGCTTCGTCGACTTCGGCGAAGTGACCCCCTGGAAGGCGGCTCTTCCGAACGAGCCCAC
This sequence comes from Gaiellaceae bacterium, assembly GCA_036273695.1. Classification (GTDB taxonomy): domain Bacteria; phylum Actinomycetota; class Thermoleophilia; order Gaiellales; family Gaiellaceae; genus Palsa-739. Next base: position 60,145 of record DASUHE010000032.1, on the reverse strand, counting down.
GGCGGCCGAGCTGCGGACGATCCTCGAGCGGATCCGGCGTCTCGGCCTCGCCTGGGGTTTGCGCGGCGTCGAGCAGACTCCCGAGACGGCGCACGTCCTCGGCGCTGCTCTCGAGGCGTATCCGCACGCGCTTGCCGTGCACGTGCTGCGAGACGGCCGCGACGTCGTCTGCTCACTGCTCGAGCGAGGCTGGCTCAACGCAGACCAGGAGGGGCATGACGACGCGAGGCTCCCCTACGGCTCCGAGCCGCGCTTCTGGGTCGAGCCCGAGCGTCGGGCGGAGTTCGCGCAGGTGAGCGACGCGCGCCGCTGTGCCTGGGCGTGGCGCCGTTACGTCGACGCCGTGCGCGCCGCGAACACCGGCGAGCGGATGATCGAGGTTCGCTACGAAGGCCTCGCGACCGTCGCCGACCGGCTCGCGGAGTTTCTCGGCGCGAACGTGACCTCGACGCATCGGGCGCTCGACAGTTTCCGCGATTCCTCGATCGGCCGCTGGCGCCGCGATCTCACACCCGAGCAGCTCGCCGACGTCGAGGCGGAGGCCGGCCCTCTGCTCGCCGAGCTCGGCTACTCGTAACACCCCGGCAAGCTTCACATCGGCCTAACGGCCGGCTCGCTACCCTCGGTCCATGACCTGGATCGGAATCGCCCTTCTGTACGCGCTCGGCATGGGCCTCTTCGCCCGGCTCGGCGGTCTCGCGTCTGCGGCCGACGCTTTCTCGCGCTGGGGCCGCGCCACGGCCGAGCATCGCCGTTCCGCAGCCTCGTCGGGCTGCTAGCGCGCTAGTCCGACTCCTCGGCAGGCTCGCCGCCGCGGATGTCCTCGGCGACCCGTTCCTTGAACGGCTGCAGGCGCTCGAACAGCTCCTGCGGCGGGACGGCTTCCTCCGTCTCGCCGCCGAGCAGCCACGGCGCGGCGTCGACGGCCGTCTTCCACGCGACCTCCTCCACCGCTTCGGAGCCGTTCTCAGCCGCCTCCTCGAGCCGCTCGACGCGGTCGAGGTAGACGTTCGTGAAGTTGCCGCGCTGCTGCTCGTGGAAGGTGATGCGTGCCCGCCGGCCTTCGGCGGCGAGCGCGTCGCGCGCGATCTGCTCGCGGAAGGTCGTGTACTCGTGACCCTCGGCGTCGCGCAGGACGAAGCGCGTGTTCCCGGACTGGGTCTTGAACGCCTTCACCTCGGCGACGGTGACGACCGTGTCGGCCATGACCGGAGTGTTCCGCACCACGCGCAGCCGCTAACGCGCTCGCTAAAGAATCTCCGTGTCTCTAGCGTCGTAGGGGTGATGGTCGAGGAGCTCGAAGCGCTGTACCGCGACCGGCTTCGGGAGTTCACGCGAGCCGCTGCGGCGATCGCCGGCGACGAGGAGTCCGGGCGCGACGCCGTGCAGGACGCGTTCGCGAGGGCCCTTCGCAAGCGGCGGCGCTTCCGCGGCGACGGGAGCCTCGACGCGTGGGTCTGGCGGATCGTCGTCAACGCCGCGCGCGACGCAGGCCGGCGGAGGCGACGGAAGCACGCCGCGGCTCTGCCGGTCGAAGCGCAGGCGGAGGCGCTCGGCCTGCCGCTCGAGCTCCTGAGCGAGCGCCAGCGCGAGGTGCTCTTCCTCCACTACTACGCGGATCTGGACTACACGACGATCGCGGAAGCGCTCGGGATCAGCCCGGGCACGGTCGGCGCGACGCTCTCGGCCGCGCGGCAGACGCTGCGCGGCGCGCTCATGAAGGAGGCCTCCTGATGGATGCGTATCTCGATCACTTGCTCGACGAGCTCGTGCCGGCGGAGCCGCGGGACGGCTGGAACGACGTCCTGCACCGCGCCCGGCGCTCACGGCGGCGGTACGGCGCGCTCGTCGCGGCCGTCGCCGTGCTCGTGCTGGCGCCTGCAACCTGGGCGGCGGTCGACGCGTTCGACGGCACGCCTGCGCCGCGGTCGATCCACCTGACCTTCCTCCAGTGGGACGCCCAGGCGGCGGCGATGGAGGCTGCGCAGGCCCAGGACGGCTTCTCGAGGCATGTGCCGCGCGCCGATGCGAGCCGGGCGCACGGCGTCCTCCAGATCGCGACGACCGACGGCCCCCTCGACATGTGGGCCGCTCCTGAGCTGGACGGCAGCGGAACGTGCTGGTTCGTCGGCTGGGAAGCCGACATGAATGCGAACAACGCGCGGGGCGGCGGGTCCTGCACGGAGCCGGACACCGATCCCATCAACCCGGGTTGGAGTTGGGGCATCGACCACCCGACGTACACGATCCTCTCGGGGTCCGTGACGGGTGACGAGACGACGCTCGACGTGACGCTGACGGACGGCAGCACCACCACCCTCCCCGTCGTCGAGCACCTCTTCCTCGCCGCGCTGCCGAAGGGCTCGAAGCCGGCGACGATCGTCGGGCGCGACGCCGACGGCGAGGTCGTCGCTAGCTGGAAGGACTCGACCCCCTAGCTCTTCGCGTCGGCCCAGGAGTCGCCGGCGCCGACGTCGACCGCGAGCGGCGGGTCGAGCGGATACGCCGAGCACATCTCCTCGCGCACGAGCTCCTTCACTACCGAGGTCTCCGCGTCGGGAGCCTCGAGGAGGAGCTCGTCGTGCACCTGGAGGACGAGCCGCGCGCTTCTCCCCTCCTCGCGCAGCCGCTTCTCGATCGAGACCATCGCGACCTTGATGATGTCGGCGTTCGAGCCCTGCATCACGAAGTTGACCGCGACGCGCTCTCCGAAGCCGCGCGTCGCGCGGTTCCGCACCCGGAGCTCGGGCACAGGGCGGCGGCGGCCGAGGAGGCTCGTCGCGTAGCCGTCGCGCTCCGCCTGCTCGATCGTGCGCTCGATGAAGTCCTGCACGAGCGGGAAGCGCGCGAGGTACGCGTCGATGTACTCCTGCGCCTGCTCGCGCGGGATCTCGAGGTTCTCCGACAGGCCGAAGGCCGAGATCCCGTAGACGATCCCGAAGTTGATCATCTTCGCGATCGACCGCTCCGCGGAGGTCAGCCTCGCCGGGTCGACACCGAGCACCTCGGCCGCCGTGGCGGTGTGGATGTCCTCCCCGCGCTCGAACGCCTCGCGCAGCTTCGGCTCGCCCGAGACGTGCGCGAGGATGCGGAGCTCGATCTGCGAGTAGTCGGCCGAGATGAGCCGCGCGCCCTGCTCCGCGACGAATGCGGACCGGATCTCACGGCCGAGCTCGGTGCGAATCGGAATCGCCTGCAGGTTCGGGCTCGTCGTCGAGAGACGGCCGGTCGCAGCGACGGTCTGGTTGAAGGTCGTGTGCAGACGGCCGTCGTCGCCGATCAGCGACGGCAGCGGCACGAGGTAGGTGTTGAGGAGCTTCGAGAGCTCGCGCCATTCCTCGACCACCGCGACGATCTCGTGCTCTGCGCGGATCGAACGGAGCACCTTCGTGTCGGTCGAGTACCCGGTCTTCCCCTTGCGTCCGGGGGTCAGCTCGAGCTTCTCGAACAGGATGCGGCCGAGCTGCTGCGGCGAGCCGAGCACGAACTCCTCGCCGGCGAGCTCGTACGCCTGCGCCTCGAGCTCCTCGACGCGGTCGGCGAGGCGGGCGGTGATCTCGCCCATGCGATAGGTGTCGATGCGGACGCCGGCTTCCTCCATCCGGCCGAGGACGCCGGTGAGCGGCATCTCGACGTCGCGGTAGAGCGGCTCCACGCCGCGCTCGCGGACGCGGTCGAGCAGCGGGTCGCGCAGGCGGAGCGTGACGGCCGCGTGGCGGACGAGCCGTGCCGTCTCCTCCTCGGCGTCGGGCTGGGCGACCGCCTCGACCGCGTACTCGGCGGCGAGGTCGTCGAGCAGGTACTCGCTCCGCGCGGGGTCGATGAGATAGGCGAGGATCATCGTGTCGTCGGCCGCTTCGACCCGCAACGCCTTGGCGTCGTGCGCGACGAACGTCCCCTCGAGCCGCTCGGGCCGCGGCGAAACCTCGACCTCGTCGCCGAGCGCGACGGCGATCCGTCCCTCGTCGGCCGCAATCCCAACGAAACCGTGACCTTGTAACAAGTTGTTACTTGGTTCCTCGTGCCAGGCCACCGCCGTCCCGGCCGAGATCCGCTCGCGGGCCGGGACCGCTTCGTCGAGCTCGTCGACCCGGCCCAGGAGCGCCCGGAACTCGAACTGCCGGAACGTCTCGCGCAGCTGCGCCCGGTCCGGCGGCGCGAGAACGAGCTCGGCGGGATCGCAGTCGAGCTCGAGGTCGCGGCGCATCGTCGCGAGCACCTTCGCGGCGCGCGCCTGATCGGCGAACTCCGTCAGGTTCTTCCGCCGGGCCGGGGACAGCTCCTCGACGTGCTCGAGCACGCCCTCGACCGAGCCGTACTGCGCGACGAGCTGGCCGGCGGTCTTGTCCCCGATCCCGGGAACGCCCGGGATGTTGTCGGAGCTGTCGCCCTTGAGGCCGATGAAGTCCGGGATCTGCGCCGGGCGGATCCCGTAGCGGGCCTCGACGCGTTCGGGTGTGTAGACGTTGACGTCGCTCACCCCGCGCGGCGTCATCATCAGGCAGACGTTCTCGGAGACGAGCTGGAACGCGTCGCGGTCGGTCGAGACCACGCACGTCTTGATCTCGGCGGCGTCCGCTCGCGTCGCGAGCGTCGCGATCACGTCGTCGGCCTCCCATCCCTCGAACTCGAGGTTCCGGTAGCCGAACGCCGCGACGATCGGCCGGAAGTGAGGGAACTGCTCGCGCAGGAGGTCCGGCATGGGGCGCCGCCCCTCCTTGTAGACGACCTCGACGGCCTCAGCCTGCGCGTGGCGGTGTACCGGGCGCGTGTCCCAGGCGACTGCGACGCCCTTCGGCCGGTAGTCGGAGAGAAGCTTGAAGAGCATGTTCGTGAAGCCGAGCAGCGCGTTCGTGGGAAAGCCCTCGCTCGTCGCGAGCTCCTCCGGCAGCGCGAAGAAGGCGCGGTAGGCGAGGTTGTTCCCGTCGACGAGGAAGAGCTCCGCGTCGCGGGCGGGGGCGTCGCTCAGGTCGAGCTCGGCGCCCGTGAGCGTCTTCGGAGACATCGCTCCGAGTGTATTCCGAGCCCTGCTTGAATCCGCCGGTGCCGCGCGTCCCGCTGATCTCCGGGAGTCGCCTCGTCGTCGCCTCGGCGCCGGCTGACGCGCGCGTGTTGCGGCCGCCACGGCCCGGCCGGGCGACGGACGTGGTCGCGGCGACCCGCGAGGCGCTGCGCTTTCCTCTCGGCGGCGAGCCGCTCGAGAGTCTCGCGGCGCGGGCTTCCCGGGCGACGATCGTGATCGAGCCCCCCGCCGTGCCGATCGGCAGCGTGCAGGGCGCTCAGCGGCCGTTGGCGATCGCGGCCGTGAGCGAAGCGCTCGCGCAGCTCGGCGTCCCGACCCAGAAGCAGACGCTGCTCGTCGCCGGCGGTCTGGCGCGCCGGGCGAGCCGTGCCGAGATCGCGGCGCTCGTCACGCCCGAGTTCCGCCGTCGCTTTCACGGCGCGGTCGCCGTGCACGATGCCGCCGATCCGGAGCTCGCCGGGGCTCCCGCCGGCGCCCCGCGCGTCCGCGTCGCGCGCGAACTGGTGGAGACCGACCTCGTCGTCGTGGTGAGCGCGGCCGAGACGGTCCTGCACGGCGGCCCGGCTGCGCTCCTCGCCGCGACCGACGCGGAGACGCAGCGACGCGCGACGGCCGGGTCGCTGCTCGAGACGGGCGGTTCAGAGGGCTGGCGTCTCGCAACGCTCGTCGAGAGCACGTTGTCCGCCCAGGTCCCGCTCTTCGGCGTCTCGCTCGTGCTCAACCACCCGCAGTACACCGGCCCGCTGCGCGGCTATCCGTATGAGCTCGAAGCGGCAGAGCGCATCGCGCGCTCGCCGCTGCGGCTCGCGTTCTCGGCCGCGCCGGTGTCCGTCCGTCGCCGCGTTCTGCACGCCCTGCGCGGAACGCAGACGGCGGCCGCCGTGCTCGCCGGCCCGCCGTCGGTGGCCCATGCGGAAGCCCTGCTCCGCGCGATCGAGCTGCGTCGGGCGACGCTCGACGAGCCGCTCGACGCGCTCGTGATCGGGATCCCGGGCACCACCCCGTTCCTGCCGCGCGAGGAGCCGAACCCGCTCCTCGCCGCCCACCTCGGGCTCGCGCACGGGCTCGGGCTCTGGCGGGACGCATTCCCCGTGAGTGACGGCGGGATCGTCATCCTCGTCCACCGCTTCCGGCGCGTCTTCGTGCGGCCGACGCAGCAGCCGTATCACGTCTTCTTCCGCTCCGACCCGATCGCACGCGATCCCGGGCTGCTCGCGGCTGCGGAGGACGCGGTCGCCGCCGACGCGCGCGCCGTGGAGGAGTACCGCGCCGGGCGCACCGTGCATCCGCAGCTGCCGTTCCGCGACTGGGAGGCGTGTCGCCCTGCGCTCGAGCGGCTCGGTGCGGTCTACGTCGCCGGTGCGCGCGACGCCTCCGCGGTGCGGCAGCTCGGCTTCGTCCCGATCGGCAGCGTCGGCGCGGCACTGCAGATGGCGCGCGGGCACCGCGGGCCCGACGCGCGCATCGGCTTCCTGCTCGCACCCCCGTACTTCCCGCTGGCCGTGGGCTCAGGGGAGACGTAGGCCGAGGACGTCGGCTGCGGCGCCGATCTCCTCGTCCTCGAGGCCGAGCGTCCGGACAGTCGCGAGCCGCAGGGCGGGCCTCGCGCGGTCGAAGAGCGTCACATTCGCCCACAGGGACTCGAACGTCGACCACCAGCGCAGGCCGGCTGCAGCCGGGTGAGCCTCGTGGAGCGCCCGCGCCTGCGGCTGCGTCACCTCTCGGGCGCGCGTCGCGACGCTCGACGGCCGGAGCCGTTCGCGGCGCAGCACCGCAGGATCGTCGAGGTCGACGAGCGGCGCGTCGTCGGGGAGCTCGAGCTCCGCGAGCGCCAGCGGCAGGTTCCGGCGGCGCAGGAGCGAAGCCGAGAGCCGCTGCCCGCGGAAGCGCGCGAGCTGCTCCACGATGCACGAGAGGGGGCGCTCCGAGAGGTAGAGGCAGCCGTAGAGGTCGGCGTTGTCGTGCCGGCCGTCGCCCTGGTACGGGCGCGGAAACCAGAGCGCGCCGTCGGGGCGGTCGGGCCTGGTGCGCTCGTTCCAGGCGAAGCAGCGGTACAGGATCACGCGAAGGCATCCGAGCGCTCGGCCCGGATCGCGCGCATCAGCTCCTCGGTGCGACCCGCACGGATGAGGTCGATCGGGCGCCGGTCGCCGAGGTACGGGTTGAGGCCGAAGAGCCAGGCAAGCGCGGCCTCGCGCTCGTAGAGCCGAAGGAGATTCGACCAGACGAGCTCGAGCAGGTCGACCTTCTCCGCGTTCAGGGGATCGATCCCGGAGCCGCGCAGCCACCGCGTCACCTGCGAGCGGCTGACGCCGAGCATCATCGCGAGGCGCGCAGCGGAACCGACGTCGGTGCGAAGAGCCTCTACCTTGGCCGCGGTCGCGACGGGCATGCGTCTCACGTTAGCGCAACGATTCTTGTTGCGCAACAGAATCTGTTGCGTCTTGGCTTCGCGTACCATGCGCCCGCCGGCCGAAGTGGCGGAATTGGCAGACGCGCCGGACTCAAAATCCGGTGGCCTTCGGGCCGTGTGGGTTCGACCCCCACCTTCGGCACTGCGGAACCTCTAGGCTCGGGCACGATGGCGCAGAGCGTCGGAATCCTGACCGGCGGCGGGGACTGCCCCGGCCTCAACGCGGTGATCCGCGCCGTAGTCCGCAGCGTCGATGCCGCGGGCTGGGACGCCGTCGGGGTGCGCGAGGGCTGGCGCGGTCTCGTCGAGCCGATCTTCGAGGATCTCGGCCCCTCGCAGGTGTCGGGGATCCTGCCGCGCGGCGGGACGATCATCGGCACGAGCCGCACGAACCCGTTCAAGCTCGAGGGCGGGGTCGAGCGGGTGCTGGAGAACTTCCGCGACCGGGAGCTCGACGCTCTGATCGCGATCGGCGGCGAGGACACGCTCGGGGTCGCCGCACGCATGTACGCGGAGCATCGGCTGCCGGTCGTCGGCGTGCCGAAGACGATCGACAACGACCTGTCGGGCACGGACTACACGTTCGGCTTCGACACCGCAGTGTGGGTCGCGACCGAGGCGATCGACCGCCTGCACACGACGGCGGAGTCGCACAACCGCGTCATGGTCGTCGAGGTGATGGGGCGCCACACCGGCTGGATCGCGGTGATGAGCGGCATCGCAGGCGGCGCGGACGTGATCCTCGTGCCGGAGATCCCGGTCGACTTCGAGGAGGTCGCGGAGGCGATCCGGAAGCGGCACGCACGCGGCAAGAACTTCTCCATCGTCGTCGTCAGCGAGGGCTGCGAGCTGCCCGGGCTCGAGGACGCCGGCGAGCGCGACCAGTTCGGCCACGTGATCCTCTCCAAGCGCGGCGTCGGCGACGCGCTCGGTCGCGAGATCGAGCAACGCACCGGGTACGAGACCCGCGTCACGGTGCTCGGCCACGTGCAGCGGGGAGGCACCCCCACCCCGCGCGACCGTGTGCTCGCCACCAGGTTCGGGCTCAAGGCAGCGGAGCTCGCCCTCACCGGCGAGTTCGGCCAGATGGCCGCGTTGCGCGGGGACGACGTCGTGGCCGTCCCCCTCGCGGAGGCGACGGCCCAGCTCAAGGTCGTGCCGCGCGAGTGGTACGACGTCGCGCACGCCTTCCTCGGCTGACGCTCAGCGCAACCTGGCGGCGACGACCACGGCCAGCTCGGGCGTCGCGAGGATCTCGGCGCCGGCGAGGCGCGGGTCGCGGAGGAGGAACTCGCGCACGTCGTCCCCTTCGACGGCGCGACCGGGCGTCAAGTCGTCCTTGACGATCAACCCTCCGGGCTCGACGAGCGCGAGGATCGCCTCCCAGTCGTACGGCCGGCCTCCGTCGGCGAAGACGAGGCCGAACGGGCCTCGGCCGCGCAACTCTTCGTACGCGTCGCCCTCGAGCAGCGCGACGTTCGCCAGCCCCGCGAGCCGCCGACGCGCGACCGATGCGCGCTTCGGCTCGCGCTCGACGGTGACGACGGAGCGCGCCGTCTCGGCGAGGAGTGCGGCCGTCTCGCCGAAGGCGGCTCCGAGCTCCGCCACGTCACGTCCCGCGGCAAGCGCGCGCAACAGCGCCTGCACCTCGGGAGTCGCGGTGGCGCCGTCGGTCACACGGCCGGCGGCGCCTCGCCCGCGAGCGGCGAGACATCGGCGGCATGGACGATCACGGCGTCGACACCCGCGCGCTCGAGCTCCTGCACTTCCTGCTCGGTCGTCACGACGAGGTCGGCGATTGCGAGCTTGCCCGCAGGCACCTCCGCGAGGAGCTCGAGCACGGCATCGAGCCGTTCGTGCGCAGCCGCGGGCGGGGGCGCCAGCAGAAAGATCTCCGGGTCGAGGAGCTCGAGCGCGCGTTCGAGCTCGTCCTCGCTCCGCACCTCGACGGCACAGTCGAGCCCGAGCGCGAGCGCCTCCTCGTGCCGGCGCCGGGCGGGATCGTGGTCGTCGTCGTCCTCGTCGGGCAGGACGAGCGTCACCGCGTCGGCGACCTCGACGGCTCGCTCGATCGGTGCGTCGCCGCGCCAGAGGACGGGCAAGAGCGTGGCCTCTCGCAGACTCGCCGGGTCTCCGTCGACCACGAGCGCTTCGGCGCGCTGCGCCTCGGCGGCCCGCGCCGTCTCGGCGTCAGCGACCGCGGCGATCACGGAGATGCCGTCGCCTTCGGCGATCGCATGACTGAAACGGCGTCCGGCACTCACGAGCGACGATTCTCGCAACTCACTGCCCCATCGGGTGCCAGACGGTCTTCAACTCGAGGAAGGAGGCGATCTCCCACGGGCTCTGCACGTCGGCCCGGCCGTGGACGACGCGCTTGACGTTGTCGGCCGCGAGGCGCTCGAGCTCCGGCCCGTCGCCGTCGGCGCCGCAGAGATCGATCGCGTTCACGTCCATGTGCGACGCGAGAATGGAGCCGAGCTCGGAGTGGCGGCCCGTGAGCAGGTTGACGACGCCGCCGGGCACGTCGCTCGTCGCGAGCGCCTCCGCGAGCTCGATCGCCGCGAGCGGCCGCGCCTCCGACGCGATTGCGACGATCGCGTTCCCGCCGACGAGGGGTGGAAGGAGCCGCGTGACGAGGCCGAGCAGCGGCGGCTCGTCGGGCGCGAGGATGGCGACGACGCCGGTCGGCTCCGGCACCGTGAAGTTGAAGTACGGCCCGGCGACCGGGTTCGACCCGCCGAGCACCTGCGGCAGCTTGTCGGCCCAGCCGGCGTACCAGACGACTCGATCGATCGCGCGCTCGACCTCGTCCCGACCGGTGCAGAGCTCTGCGAATTCGGCCACGCGGGCCTCGACCATCTCCGCGACCCGATAGAGCACCTGACCGCGGTTGTAGGCGGTCGCCTTCGCCCAGCCCGGCTGCGCCGCGCGGGCCGCGCGAACGGCGTCGCGGACATCCTTGCGCGAGGCCCGCGCGACGTTCTGACCCTCCGCGTCGTACGTGCGGCCTGATTCGCTGCGCGGGAACCCGCCGCCGATGAACAGCTTGTAGGTCTTCTTGACGGGCAGGCGTCCGGTCATCGCCAACCTCTCGCGACCTCGTCGGCGATGTCGGTGCGACCCGCCTGCAGCGCGCGCAGCGCCTCGACACCGTCGGCGTTCCAGAGCCGCTCGGCCGCGACGATGAGCCGCAGCTGGTACCAGACGTAGTTCGCAAAGCCCCCGGCCTCGAAGCTGCCCGCCATGTCCACGAGCTCCGAGCAGGCGACCCGCTCGGGAGGGACGTCGCAGCCGGCGCGACAGAACGTCATGTAGACCGGCAGCTCGTGCGGCTCCTCGCTCGCCAGATAGGCGACGGCGCCGAGGTTGGCGAACAGCTCCTCGTGCCACATCGTCGGCAGCGGCCGCCCGCGCGGCACGAGATGCATGAGCTCGTGGACGAGAATCAGATCGGCGAACGCTTCGAGCGCCGGCGGGTCGCCGTAGACCTCGTGCATCGCGGCACGCGACTCCGCGCTGAAGTCGGGCCGGAACAGCGTGCACACCGAGTCGAAGAGGGTCGCGGGCTGCGAGCCGAGGACGATCTTGCCGGTGTCCGGATCCGCATGGGGTATCGCGTACACGGGGACCTCCGCGTGGTCCGCCCATTCGTCCTCGTCGAGCACGAAGAGGTCGAACGAGAACGGCGCGCCGAGCTGGTCGGAGAGCCAGGCGCGTGCGCGCTCGGCGCGCGTTGCAAGGTCCTCGGCACGGGACTCGGCACCGCGACTGACGACCACTGTCATTCGTCGAACCTCAGGTACGGCTCGAGCCCGTGCAGGCCGCCCTCGCGACCGAAGCCGGACTCCTTGTAGCCCCCGAAGGGAGAGCTCGGGTCGAAGCGGTTGAAGGTGTTCGCCCACACGACGCCGGCGCGGAGCCGCTGCGCCATCCAGAGGATCCGCGACCCCTTCTCCGTCCAGACTCCCGCGCTGAGCCCGTACGGCGTGTTGTTCGCCTTCTCGAGAGCCTCCTCCGGCGTGCGGAAGGTGAGCACGGAGAGCACCGGCCCGAAGATCTCCTCCTGCGCGATCCGGTAGCTCTGCGCGACGTTCGTGAACACCGTCGGCACGAACCAGTAGCCCTTTTCGGGGAGCACGCACGGGGGCTGGTAGATCTGTGCGCCCTCCTCGACCCCGGACGCGACGAGCTCGCGGATCTTGTCGAGCTGTGCAGCCGAGTTGATCGCGCCCACGTCGGTGTTCTTGTCGAGCGGGTCGCCGACCCGGAGAGTCGAGAGCCGGCGTTCGAGCTTCGCGACGAGCGGCTCGTAGATCGACTCCTGGACGAAGAGGCGCGAGCCGGCGCAGCAGACGTGGCCCTGGTTGAAGTAGATGCCGTTGACGATCCCCTCGACGGCCTGGTCGAGGGCCGCGTCGTCGAAGACGATGTTCGCGGCCTTGCCGCCGAGCTCGAGCGTGAGCTTCTTACCGGAGCCGGCGAGCTGTCGCTGGATTGCCTTCCCCACCTCGGTCGAGCCGGTGAAGGCGATCTTGTCGACGTCCTCGCTCTCGACGAGCGCCGCGCCGGTGCGACCGTCGCCCGTGACGATGTTGACGACGCCGGGCGGCAGCTCGGCCTGGCGCACGATGTCGCAGAAGAGGAGGGCTGTGAGCGGCGTCGTCTCCGCGGGCTTGAGGACGACGGTGTTCCCGCAGGCGAGCGCGGGTGCAAGCTTCCACGCGAGCATGAGAAGGGGAAAGTTCCAGGGGATGATCTGGCCGGCGACGCCGACGGGGCGCGGACGCCGGTTCGGGAACGCGTACTCGAGCTTGTCCGCCCAGCCGGCGTAGTAGAAGAAGTGGGCCGCGGCGAGCGGCAGATCGACGTCGCGCGACTCCTTGATCGGCTTGCCGCCGTTGAGCGACTCGAGAACGGCGAACTCTCGCGACCGCTCCTGCAGGAGGCGTGCGATCCGGAACAGGTATTTCGCCCGCTCGGAACCGGGGAGCGACGACCACCCGTCGGCATACGCGTTGCGCGCCGCGGCCACGGCCCGGCCGACGTCGGCAGCCGTTCCCTGGCCGACCGCTGCGAGCGACTCCTCGTCGCGGGGCGCGATCGTGTCGTACATCTCGGCGGGCTCGACCCACTCGCCGCCGACGAAGTAGCCGTAGCGGTCGCGGAGGTGGACGATGTCGCGCGACTCGGGCGCGCTCGCGTACGTCCAGTCGCCCGGGACGCCGATTTCTCGCTGCGGCTTGTCGAGCTCAGCCACGGCCGCTCCGGATGCGTCCCGCAGAGCCGGCGGATTCTGGCGACGGGCGCGTTCCCCAAACCCACCCCCCACCCATATGGGAGGGGGCAAGCCTAGGGCCGAAAGGCTCGCGAACGTGTGCCGTTTGAGTCACGAAACCATGTCCATCAATCGAGCGTGAAGTAGTCGCCGCTCTGGTACGCGCCCGTGCGCTCCTTGCGCAACTGCATGAGGACGTCGTTGAGCAGCGACGACGCACCGAGCCGGTACAGCTCGGGCGTCAGCCATTCCGGCCCGAGCGTCTCGTGCACGAGCACGAGATGCTGCACCGCCTGCTTGGCCTGCCGGATGCCGCCTGCGGCCTTGAAGCCGACACGCCGCCCCGTCTCTTCGTACACGTCCCTGATCGCCTCGAGCATGCACAGCGCGACCGGCAGCGTCGCGGCCGGCGAGATCTTCCCGGTCGAGGTCTTGACGAAGTCCGCGCCCGCGGCGATGGAGAGGAGCGTCGCCCGTCGCACGTTGTCGTAGGTGCCGAGCTCGCCGGTTTCGAGGATCACCTTGAGGTGCGCGTCGCCACAGGCTTCCTTCACCTGGACGATCTCGTCGTAGACCTTCGCGTAGCGGCCGGAGAGGAAGGCGCCGCGATCGATCACCATGTCGATCTCGTCCGCTCCCAGCTCGACGGTCGCGCGCACGTCGGCGACCTTCACGGCGGTCGGATACTGGCCGGACGGAAATCCGGTGGCCACGGCCGCCACCTTCACCTCGCTGCCCTCCACGCGCTCCCGCACGGCCGGCACGAGATTCGGGTAGACACACACAGCCGCGACCGGCGGGATGGACGGATCGGAGGGATCGGGCCGCAGCGCCTTCGAGGCGATCGCGGCCGCCTTCCCGGGCGTGTCGGCTCCTTCGAGTGTCGTCAGGTCGGTCGTCCGGATCGCCAGCCGGAGCGCCCAGACCTTCGCGTCGCGCTTGATCGAGCGCTTCGCGAGCGAGGCCGCGCGCTCCTCGAGCGCGACAGCGTCGACCGCCCCGATCCGCGGGAGACGCGCCTCGAGCGGCAGCTCGAACCCGGTCGGCAGTGCAGGCGCCTGGGCCACACGCTGAGTCTAGTCCGGGGCGCGCGCCGACCATGAGCGCCGGAAACCAGGGCTACCCTGTCCGCGATGAAGAGGGCGTTCACGGGGCTTCTCGCGCTGGCGACGATCGCGGTGGCTTCCGCGGCTGCCGGGCCCGGCCGGACGACCTCCCAGCCGGCGCGGGCCGCGCGCACCGTGACGGGCTTCTCGGATACCGCCGAGACCGTCATGGGGACGCTCGCCGGGTCGCCGTCCCGCAGGTTCCTCACCCGGATCCGGAACGGCAAGATGGGCGGGGTCGTCCTCCTCGGTAACGGCTGGCGCACGCGGAAGACGGCCGCGACGGTCACCGCCGAGCTGCAGCAGGCAGCCTGCACACGCGGGGAGCCGCTCCTCGTCGCCGTCGACCAGGAAGGCGGGATCGTGCGGCGACTCGCGTGGGCGCCGCCGACCGAGGCGCCCGCCGAGATGACGAGCCCGGCGGTCGCGCGCCAGCAGGCTGCAGCGGCTGCCGAGGCGCTCCGTTCGGTCGGGATCGACGTCGACTTCGCGCCGGTCGTCGACACGCCCGCCTCGGTTCACAACTTCCTCGGCTCCCGCGCCTTCTCGCGCTCGCGCACCTGGAACGCGAGCCTGGCCCACGCGTTCGTCGGCGGCCTGCAGACGAGCGGGATCGCGGCGACCGCGAAGCACTTCCCGGGTCTCGGCCTCGCGAGCGGCAACACCGACCATGGACGGATCGTGATCAGGGCGGCCGCGTGGAAGCTCCACCAGGGTCTGCTGCCGTTCCAGAGCGCCGTCACCGCGGGCGTGAAGCTCGTGATGGTCTCGACCGCGATCTATCCGAGGCTCGACGGGTCGAAGAGGCCGGCCGCGTTCTCAAGCACGATCATCAACGGATTGCTCCGGAAGCAGCTCGGCTTCACGGGCGTGACCGTGACCGACTCGCTCACGGCCCCCGCCGCGGACCGGATCCCGCACACCGCCACCCGCGCCATGCTCGCCGGCTCCGACCTGCTCATCTTCGGCGCCGAAAGCGCGAGCGAGCGAGGCTACGCGACGCTCGCCGCGGACGAGGTCGGCTCACCCCGCCTGCAGGCGCGGCTGACGACGGCGGCGGCGAGGATCCGCGCGCTGAAAGCCTGGCTCGCCGCGCACGGCGGGCCGACCTGCTCCTCGCCTTAGAGGCCGAGCCGTTCGAGCGTCGCTGCGTCACGCCGCCACTTCGGCCGCACCTTGACCTTGAGCTCGAGGAAGACCTGGTGGCCGAGCAGCGCCTCGATCTCCGGCCTCGCGCGCGTCCCGATCTCCTTCACGATCGCACCGCCTTTGCCGACCACGATCTGCTTCTGCGAGTCGGTTTCGACGAGGATCGACGCGCGCACGACCTTGTCCTCGATCTCCTCGAGCTCGACCGAGATCGCATGCGGCACCTCGTCGCGCGTCAGCCAGAGCGCCTTCTCGCGCACGAGCTCGGCCAGCTGCAGCTCGAGCGACAGGTCGGTGCGCTGCTCCTGCGGGAAGTAGAGCGGCCCCTCGGGCAGCAGCCCGACGAGCTCCTCACGCAGCGCCGAGACACCGTCGCCGGTCTTCGCGCTCACGGGATGGAGCGCGTGGAAGTCGCCCAGCCGGGCCGCCGCCTCCATCTGCTTCGCCACGTGGCCGGCCTTGAGCCGGTCGACCTTGTTCAGCGCGATCACCACCGGGACGCCGAGCCGGAACACGCGCGACGCAATGAAGCGGTCGCCGGCGCCGATCCGCTCGCGCGCGGAGAGGACGAAGAGCACCCCCTCCACCTCCTCGAACGCGGCGTCGACGGTTCTCTGCATCCGCTCGGTGAGCGTGTCGAGCGGCCGCTGGAACCCGGGGAGGTCGGCGAGCACGAGCTGGTGGTCCTCGCCGTTCGCGATCCCGAAGATCCGGCGCCTCGTCGTCTGCGGCTTGTCGGAGACGATCGCGACCTTGCCGCCGCAGAGTGCGTTCACGAGCGTCGACTTGCCGACGTTGGGACGGCCCGCGACGGAGACGATTCCCGACCTCACAGCTCGAGCCCCATCCAGGGCGCGACACGGCCCCACTCGGTGACGTGATCACGGAGCGTGCGGCCGCCGAGCTTCTCGTAGAAGCCGACGGCGTTCGGCTCTGCGCCCCACTCGAGCCGCTCCGCGCCGAGCTCGCGGGCGCGATCGGCGGCCAGGCCGAAGAGCCGACGGCCGAGGCCGCGCCCCAGCCAGGCGGGATCGACCCAGAGATCGTCGAGCACGGCCACGCCGTCCGCCGGCGGCACGAGCCCCGCCCACGCCACGATCGCGCCGTCCAGCTCCGCGACCCAACGTTCGCGGTCGCTCTCGAAGGTGAGGCCCTCCGCCCAGCGGCGGACGACGCCTCGGTCGTAGCCCCACTGCGCCTTCGACTCGAGCGTCAGCTCGCGCACGCGTTCGAGATCCTCGGGAGCCGCCGGCCGGAGCCGCGGCTCCGTCATGCCCGTGGCAGGTCCCACGTCTCCGGGAGGAGCTCGTCGGCGCCGTACGTCGCGACCGTCCCGTCGGCTCGGCGGAAGTGGACGCGTTCGAAGCGCCACTCGTGGAGCCACTGCCGGCAGCCGCCGCACGGGGACGCCGTGATCGCGATCGCCTCGACGTCTCCGGGCCGCACCCCTTCGCTCGCAGCCTTCGCGATCGCCGTCCGCTCGGCACAGACGCCGAGCGGGTACGCGGCGCTCTCGACGTTCACGCCGGCGAAGACGCGGCCGTCGCGCAGCAGAACGACGGCTCCGACGTGGTAGTTCGAGTAGGGCGCATAGGCACGGGTTGCCGCCTCGTCCGCGAGCGCGAGCAGCTTCTCGGCGGTCACGCCACCGCTCCGCCGCCGTACAGGAAGTGGCCGTTCACCGTGTCGTGGAGCTCGAGCTCGAAGCCGAGGGGCCGCACCCGCTCCGTGAGCTCACCGGGCTGCCAGCGCCGCTTGACGATGCGGAACGTGCGCCCGTCGGCAAGTGAGCGGGTCTCCTCCCAGCCGGCCTGGTCGGTGCCGGTGTGGGCCCTGTCGCCGGCGCCGCTGTCGACGAGGAAGACGCGGCCTCCGGGGACGAGCGCCGCCCGGACGAGCGTCCAGAACTCGTCGAACCGTTCCTCGGGAACGTGCGAGAGCCAGAAGGAGAAGAAGACGAGGTCGAAACGCTCGGCGGGCTGCCAGGCGAAGACGTCGGCGCGCACGAGTTCGGCCTCGGAAGTGTTGCGCGCGAGGGTCTCCGGGTTCGCATCCACGGCGACGACGCGCTCCGCGAGCCGGACGAGCTTGCGAGTCCAGATCCCGGTGCCGGCCGCCAGCTCGAGCGCGGTGCCGGACGGCGCGAACGCCTCGAGCGCCGCTTCGGCCTCGGCCGCGTCGGCCTCCCAGCGGGCACGTGCGTCGGGCTCGAGCTCGTACCGGCCGCGCCGGTACCACCAATCGTCGTACTCCGGCGCCCGCTCGGCGTAGTAGAGCCTCTGCTGAGAGAGGACGTCGCTCATCCAACGAGCTGGAAGACGATGAGGGTCGTGAGCGCGCCGACCGCGCCGCCGTAGAAGACCTCGAGGAGAGAGTGGATGCCCGACTCGACCCGCGTCTGCGCCACGAGCAGGGCCATGATCAGCGTCAGGGCGGAGACGACGAAGCGGTGGTGGTCGCCGACGAGGTACGTCACCGCGATCCAGCCGGCGAATGCGAGCGCAGCGTGGCCCGACGGAAGCCCACCCCGGAGCGGCGTGCCGCGGCCCGTCCAGGCCTTCGTCGCGATCACGAGGAGCACGACGAGGACGAGCGCGACGAGCGTGATGTCGGCCGGCGCGTCCCGTACGCGGTCGAGCACGTGCGTCGCCCGCTGTCCGACTGCGCTGGAGAAGACGAGGAAGCCGACGGCGACGGCCGTGACCGACGCGATCAGCACGGCACCCGCAGCGATGTCCTTCGCGAGCTTCGCGTTCGGGTCGAACGAGGTCGTCGAGACGTCGATCACGCCCTCGATCGCCGTGTTCAGCATCTCCGCGACGAGCACGAATGCGATGGCGAGCACGAGCGCGATCAGCTGCAGCCGCGAGACGCCGACGGCGATCGCGCCTGCGAAGACGCAGACCGCGGCGAGGAAGTGGATGCGCAGGTTTCGCTGCGTGCGGAGAACGTGGATGATCCCCTCGAACGCGTAGTTGAAGCTGTCGAGCAGGGAGGGCGCGCGGCCCGGAGCCGGAGCCGAAGCGGTACGCGGCGGCCGGTCGCGCTGCTCGTCCTCGGGGCCGCGCGGCAGCGGGGTGATCGTCATGCGGCGTACACCGCCTCGCGCGCCTCCATCTCTGGGCCGTGGTCGTAGCCGACCAGGTGCAGCAGCGCATGGACGAGCGGCCCGCGCCATTCGTCCCCGACGACGTCGGGGCAGACGACGACGTCGCCGAGCTGGCGCGGCACTCCGTCAGGCAGGTCTCCGAGCCCGTCGATCGGGAAGGCGAGCGCGTCGGTCGCCTCGTTGATGCCGAGGTGCTGCTGTTTCAGCGCGCGACTCTCGTCGGGCCCGACGAATGCGACACCGAGCTCGGCGGCGCCCACGCCCTCGGCCGCGAGCACCGACCGCGCGAGCTCGGCCGCGGCCGTCTCGTCGACCTTCCTGCCCGAGCGGTTGGCGATCTCGACCTCGATCACTTGCTCCGCTGCGTTCCGGTCTGCTCGGCGTGCTGCTTGTACGCCTCCACGATGCGCTGCACGAGCTTGTGGCGGACGACGTCCTGGTGGCTGAACTCGACGAACGCGATCCCGTCGACGGCGGCGAGGATCTCGCGCACCTGGATCAGCCCGGAGGCCTGCTCACGCGGCAGGTCGACCTGCGTCACGTCTCCGGTCACGACCATCTTCGAGCCGAAGCCGAGCCGCGTGAGGAACATCTGCATCTGCTCGGGCGAGGTGTTCTGCGCCTCGTCGAGGATGACGAAGCTGTCGTTGAGCGTGCGGCCGCGCATGAACGCGAGCGGTGCGACCTCGATCGTGCCGCGCTCCATGTACGCGTTGAGCTTCTCGGGGTCCATCGTGTCGTAGAGGGCGTCGAACAGCGGCCGCATGTACGGATCGACCTTGGCGAGCACGTCGCCGGGCAGGAAGCCGAGCCGCTCCCCCGCCTCCACGGCCGGGCGGGTGAGGATGATCCTCCCGACCTGCCGCTCCGAGAGGGCGGCCACCGCCAGCGCGATTGCGAGATACGTCTTGCCCGTGCCCGCCGGGCCGATCCCGAAGGTGACGGTGCAGTCCCTGATCGCGTCGACGTAGCGCTTCTGCGTGACGGTCTTCGGCGTGATCGTCTTGCCGCGATGCGACCAGACGACGTCGGAGAAGATCTCGTGGACGTCCTCGGCCTGGTCGATCGCACCGAGGATCGCGTCGACGGTGCCCGCTCCGACCCCCTGCCCGCCCTCGACGAGCTCCACGAGCTCCTCCACGACCGCCTGCGCCTCGGCCACCTTGAGGTCGTCGCCGGTGAGCGTGAGCCGGTTACCGCGCAGGTTCACGGTGCAGTCGAGCCGGTCGCGGAGCGCATCGAGCACGCCGTCGCCGATGCCGGCGAGCTCCGCCGCGACCTCGTTCGAGACGTCCAGGACGGTCTGCACGAGGCCAGTGTAGGGTGCCCCGCGGCGCGTCCCGGGCCGCGCGAAACGCACGCGGGAGGGTTCGTGGCGTCGGTCACGAACATGACTCCGTCGGATTCTTGCGCTAGCGTCACGGGCCTCGGGTCCTCTTTGTACGTCGTATCTATGCGCCGTTACGGTCTCGTACTCCTCTGCACGCTGGGCCTCGCCACATTCGTGGCGGCGACCGCACGCGCTCACTCCACGCCGCAGATCCGCGCCGAGAAGTCCCGGGAGCGGACGGTCATGGCGCAGGTGAACCAGATCGGCGCCCAGCTCCAGCGGGTCGAGGATCGAGCCTGGAACGCGCAGCAGCGTGTCGCGCAGGTCAACCAGAGCCTGCGGCGGAACGAGTTCCGCCTGCACGTCGCACGCGGCAACCTCAAGGCCGCCCAGAAGCGGCTCATGGCGCGGATGTACTCCCTCTACGTGAACGGAGCCCCGAGCACGATCGACGTGATCGCGGGAGCGCACAGCATCTCGCAGCTGATCAGCCGGGCCGAGTCGGCGCAGGTGCTCTCGAACCAGGACGCGGCGCTCGGCAAGCAGGCGCTGAGCTTCGAGCAGGCGGTGCAGCACCGCGAGCGGCAACTTCAGCACCTCAAGCGCACGCGCGAGGCCGCTCTCCACGAGCTCTTGGCGGACAAGCAGCGGAAGGCGTCGGAGCTCGCCCACGAGAAGCAGCTGCTCGCGTCGATCCACACCACCCTGCAGCAGCTCGTCTCCCAGGAACAGGCGCGCGAGCGCGCGGCGCGCGCGGCGGCCCTGGCGCGCCTGCAGGCGCAGCTCGCGGAGCAGGCGAGGGAGAAGAAGGCCGCTGCAGCCGCCGCGGCGCAGCAGACGTCGCAATCGACGCCGTCGACGCCGACGTCGATCGTGCCGCCGCCCGGCCCCCCGGTGGCGAGCAACGGCGCCGGCCATCCCCAGGCCGCCTCGATCGCCCTGCAGTACCTCGGCGTCCCGTACGTCTACGGCGGCGCGAGCCCGGGGGGCTTCGACTGCTCCGGGCTCGTGATGTACGTCTACGCCCGGCTCGGGATCTCGCTTCCGCATTACACGGTGGCGCAGTGGAACGCGACGCAGCCGGTCGCGTCGCCGGCACCCGGCGACCTCGTCTTCTTCGACGGCCTCGGGCACGTCGGGATCTACATCGGCAACGGCCAGATGGTCGACGCTCCGCACACCGGCTCCGTCGTCCGGATCGACAGCATCTCGGGCTTCGGATCGTACAACGGCGCGCGCCGCGTGCCCTAGCCTCGGTCGAGCGCTACGCGAGCTTCTCGCGGACGATCTGGCTGACCTGCGAGCCGTCGGCGCGGCCGGCGATCTGCGGCATGACGTCGGCCATCACCCGCCCGAGGTCGGCCATGCTCGTCGCGCCCACCTCGGCGATGACGTCGTCGACGATCTCGTCGATCTCGTCCTCGGAGAGCGGCTCCGGCATGAACTCCTCGAGCACGTCGAGCTCGCGCTCCTCGGCGGCGGCCTGCTCCTCGCGCCCGCCGGAGCGGAACGCCTCGGCGGCCTCGAGCCGGCGTTTCCGCTCGCGCTGCAGCACCTGCAGCTCCTCCCCCTCGCTCAGCGGCCGCTGCAGCTCCTTCTCCGAGCTCTTGAGCGCGTGGAGGATCAGGCGCAGCGTGTCGCGGCGCTCCGCGTCGCGTGCGCGCATCGCATCCTTCAGTTCGCCGTCGATCTCCTCGATCAAGCTCACGTCCAGCCGCCTTTGATGTGCCAGTGGAGGTGGAAAACGGTCTGCCCCGCGCTCGGGCCGACATTGACGGCGACACGGTAATCCGTCAACCCTTCGCGTGCGGCGACGTCGGCGACGAACTCGAGCATGCGCTTCGCCTCCTCCGCTGGGAACTCGCCGATCTCGCGGAACGATTCGACGTGCCGCTCGGGGAGCACGAGGAGGTGGATCGGGGCCTGCGGGTCGATGTCGCGGATGGCGACGAAGCCGTCGGTCGCCGCAACGTGGTCTCCCTCGCGGTAGAGGCTGCAGAAGAGGCAGTCGTCGCTCACGCGGCGAGGATCCCTTCGTCCGAGACCGCAGCGCCGCGCACTGCCACCACGTCACCGACCGGAGCCGACTTCGGCACGAACCACGGGGAGTAGTCGTCGCCGTAGCCGCGGCCCGGCCGGTCGACGAGCACGAGGTCGTCGCGGCCGATCTTCGAGCGCCAGTGGGCGAGGCAGGCC
This sequence comes from Gaiellaceae bacterium, assembly GCA_036273695.1. Classification (GTDB taxonomy): domain Bacteria; phylum Actinomycetota; class Thermoleophilia; order Gaiellales; family Gaiellaceae; genus Palsa-739. The sequence goes on along the minus strand of DASUHE010000032.1, from coordinate 38,541 downwards.
TCGTGCGAGGCCGCGCGCAGGCGTGCGCTCCGCTCCTTCTTCACCTGTGGCGGAATAGGGTCCTCGGCGGCGGTGCCCGTGCCGGGGCGAGGCGAGTACGGGAAAACGTGCACCTTCGTGAGCCCCGCCTGCTCGACGACGCGGAGCGTGTTCTCGAAGGCGGCCTCGTCCTCGGTCGGGAAGCCGACGATGACGTCGCTCGTGAGGTTGAACTCCTCCTGCAGCGGTGCGAGGCGGCGCAGATAGGTGCGGGGCGCGTAGCGGCGGCCCATCGCGTGCAGGACGGCGTCGTCGCCCGACTGGAGCGGAACGTGCAGGTGGCGGGTGGCGGTCGGCGTCTCCCGGAGCGCGCGAACGAGCTCGTCGTCGACGTGATTGATCTCGATCGAGGAGAGACGGAGGCGCTCGAGCCCGGGGGTCGCGCCCGCCTCGCGGACGAGGCGCGGCAAGCGGTAGCCGGCGTCCCGGTCGCGATAGCAACCGAGGTTGATGCCGGTGAGGACGACCTCGCGGTGCCCCTGGGCGACGCGGCGGCGGATCTCGCCGAGCACGGCGTCGGCCGGGCGGCTCCGCGACGCGCCGCGAACGAGCGGGATCACGCAGAACCGGCAGCCGAACGAGCAGCCGTCCTGGACCTTGACGAAGGCGCGGACCCGGTCGAGGCGGGCCTCCGCCTGCACGCAGCCGATCGCGCCGACGTCGCCCGCGACGAACTCCGGCGTCTCCTCGCTCCGCCGCGCGACGACCACCACGTTGTCGGGCAGCCCGTGGAACGCGTCGCCGGCGAGGTTCGCGCCGCACCCCGTGACGTAGACCCGCCGGTGCGTGCGCGCCGCGCGAGCCGCCTCCTTCCGGGACTTCGCAACCGCTTCGTTCGTGACGCAGCACGTGTTGACGACCGCGACGTCGGCACCGCCGCCGCGCTCCACGTGCCCGTCACCGAGCAGCCGCTCGCGGACCGCGTGCGCGTCGACGTGCGAGACCTTGCACCCGAGGAACCGGACCGAGAAGGTCGACATGCGCCGGATCGTAAACGGACGCTCGAGCTAGACGGCCGGCTCGAGCAGCTCGGCGTGCTCACGCTCGGCCGGATACCCGGACGCCCAGACGATCAGCTCCCGGCCTGCGTGGTTCGCCGCTTGGAGCGCTGTGCCCGGGTCGACGTGAACGATTCCGCCCGCCGGCACGTCGACTCTCACCGGCGGCTCGCCCAGGTACATCGTGAGCTCGCCCGTGAGGACGACGAACACCTCCTCCTGGGCAACATGCCGGTGCCGGCGCCCCTTCGCGCCGGGCTCGTACCGCCACACGTTCCCGCGGATGTGGGCCAGGCCCAGCGCCTCGCTCAGTTCGGCGACGTGACGAGCAGGCTCCCCCGGCTCGTGTGGCCGGGTGATCCAGCTGAGATCGGCCGGACGCGAGACGCTGTAGCCCACGGACTCCAAGCTAGCTACTCCCGCTCGAAGAGATCGACGGCCCAACCGTCGCGCTCTCGCCGCTCGAGCCGGCGCCAACCGTCGACGTGCGGTTCGTCCCGCTCGAGGTACCCGGAGGTGATCGAACGCTCGACCGGGAGGCGCGGCAGCATGCGCTCGACGACGTCGAGCGCGATGTTCATGACAGCGAGGTTCGCAGGCCGCAGCTCGGTCGCGACGTCGACGGAGACACCGTTCGCCGCCGCGTTGGCGCCGGTCACCTCGAGCGCGACGTCGTCGACGTCGACCGCGGTCACCGGCGCGAACCCGAGCTTCGCCGCCGCGACGGAGAGCACACCCGAGCCGCAACCGACGTCGAGGAGGCTCGTCGGCTCCACGTCCTGCAGGAGCTCGAGGCAGAGCCGCGTCGTCGCGTGCGCGCCGGTGCCGAAGGCGCGGCCGGGGTCGATGACGACGGCGGTCGCGTCGGCGGGCGGTTCCTCCCACAGCGGCCCGACCCAGCAACGCCCGACCCGGACGCCGTGGTGGAAGGCCCGCCAGCCGTCCTCCCACCCGTCGGCGACGTCGTCGACCGCGACGACGTCGAAGCCGAGCGGCGGCTCCTCCGCGTAGATCGCGTAGGCACCGTCGAGCTCCTCGACGCCCTCGGGGAAGATGTGGAGCAGGAGGACGAGCTCGGGCTCGCCGCCGACGACGACGTACCGTCTCAGCGGAAAGCGCTCTTGAGCTTGTCGAAGATGCCGCTGTCCGTCTTCTCGTAGGTGTGCTCGTCGGAGTGCTCGTCGAACTCGCGCAGGAGGCGGCACTGGTCGTCGTTCAGGCGCCGCGGCACGAGCACGTTGACGAGGATCCGCTGGTCGCCGCGGCCGAGGCTCTGCAGGACCGGCATCCCGCGGCCGCGCAGGACGACGATCTCGCCGGGCTGCGTTCCCGGCGGCAGCTCGAGCTCCTCCTCCCCGTCGAGCGTCGGGATCGTGAGAGTCGCGCCGAGCGCCGCCTGCGTAACGGTGAGGTCGACGGTCGCGTAGATGTCGTCTCCTTCGCGCACGAATCGCTCGTCGGGGCGGATCCGCACCTCCACGTAGACGTCCCCGGCGCGCCCGCCGACGAGACCGGCATGACCCTCGCCGCTGAGCCGGATGCGCTGCCCGTGGTGGATCCCCGCCGGAATCTCGACCGCGAGCATGCGTTCCTCGACGACGCGACCGGCGCCGCGACATTCGGCACACGGTTGCTCGATGCGGCGGCCCGAGCCCGAGCACGACGGGCACGTCTGGGTGCGGACGAACTCGCCGAACACGCTCCGCGTCACCTGCTGGAGCCGCCCGCTGCCGGCGCACGTCGGGCACGTGGTGATCTCGCTGCCGGGCTCCGCGCCGTGGCCGCCGCAATGCGTACAGGTGACGGCCGCCTCGAACGGCACCTCTCGCGTGACGCCGTGTGCCGCCTCGACGAGCTCGATCTCGACCGTGGCCGCGAGATCGGCACCGCGCGCGCGGCCACCGCCGGCGCGACCGCCGAACAGCACGTCGTCGCCGAAGAACGCCGAGAAGAGATCGGCGAGGTTCCCGAAGTCGACGTGCCCGGCCTGGAAGCCGCCGCTCCGCAGGCCGGCGTGGCCATACCGGTCGTAGAGATCCCGCGTCTCGGTCTTCGACAGCACCTCGTACGCCTCGACGACCTCGCGAAAGCGCTCCTCGGCGTCGGGCGCATCGGACACGTCGGGATGGAGCTCTCGCGCGAGCCGCCGAAACGCGCGCTTGATCTCCGCTTCGCCCGCGTCTCGTCCGACTCCGAGCAGCTCGTAGTAGTCGCGGTCGGTGGTCGCCATCGCTCGGAATGTAGCGTCGAGGTCTGCCGCCGACGGACGCCGGCGACCGCCGCGCTACGCCTCGTCGTAGATCGATTCGACGAAGTGCGACAGCTCGAGCGCGGCGGAACGAACGGCTCCGAGCGCCTTCTCGTAGTCCATCCGCACGGGCCCGACCAGGCTGACGGCGCCGAGCGCGCGATGAACGAGGCCGTAACACGCCCCGACGAGCGCGACCTCGGCGAGCGCCGGATGCGCGAGCTCCTGGCCGAGGCGGACGAACGGGCGCCGGGACGCGCTCGGCTCCCCGAGCACGTCGAGCAGGTCGGCGCGGCGCTCGACGAGCTCGAACAGGCTGCGGTAGGCGTCGAGCTCCTCCGCCCGGACCTCGCCGAGGAGGTCGGCCGCGCCGCCGACGTAGAGGCGCTGCTCGGCGGAGACCAGCTCGGTGAACGCCGGCCGGAGCGCCGCGAGGAACGCATGCTCCGCCGAGCTGAGCCCGGGATCCTCGAAGCGCCGCCGCAGGAGCCCTGTCCCGAGCTGGAGCCCCGCCACGGCCTCGTTCAGGTAGTCGTTCGCCCACTGCGCAAGGCCCGCGTCGACGGGGTCGTCGAAATGGAAGAGCCGTTTCGAGACACCTCCGGCCGACGTGATCACGACGACCATCACGAGCTGCGGCTGCAGCAGAAGCACCTCGACGTGCCGCACGTGCGTCGCCTCGAGGGGTGGCGCCGAGACGAGCGCGAGCAGGCGCGTCACCTGCGACAGCATCTCGGTGGTGGCCTGCAGCGCCGACTCGACCTCGGTGCTCGTCGTCGTGAGGTCGAGCGGGAAGGCCGCCGGCTGCGGCTCGAGCCTGCCGAGCAGCTCGTCGGCGTAATGGCGGTAGCCGCGCTCGGTCGGCACGCGCCCCGCGGAGGTGTGCGGATGCGTCAGCAGGCCGAGGTTCTCGAGCTCGGCGAGCTCCGCCCGGACGGTCGACGGAGACACCTGCAGGTCGGAGCGCTCGACGAGGGTCTTCGACCCGACGGGCTGGCCGGTGCCGACGAACTCCTCCACGACGCGGCGCAGGACCGCGCGCTGCCGTTCGCTGATTTTCGTCGTTTCCCGCATTTGCAGGAAATTTTAGCCGGTGGCGTCGCCGTGGCCCGTCACGGGCTCAGGCGATGATCTCGGCCGTGACCGCGCCGCCCAGGAAGCGCCCGCGCTTGGTGAGCGCGAGCGTCTCACCGCCGTCGACCGCGAGCCCGAGCCGCTCGGCCCGGGCGACGCCGTCCGCGTCGATGGCGGAGCGCAGCCCGCCGAGGGCCAAGGGCTCGTCCAGCCGCAGGCCGAGCATCACCTTTTCTCGCGCCCGGACGCCGGGGGCGAGCGGTTCGGTCTCGCGCTCGGGCAGCCGTCCGGCCGCGAGCGACTGCAGATAGCGCGCGAGCCGCGGCGTGTTCCGCCAGCGCCGATCGTCGATTGTGCTGACCGCGCCGATCCCGACCCCGAGGTAGTCGCGCCCGAGCCAGTACGCGAGGTTGTGCCGCGCGCGGAGGTCCCGCCCGTTTTCGTCAGCGCGGCAGAAGTTGGCCGTCTCGTACCAGCGGTAGCCGCAGCCCGTCAGCCGTGCGACGACGCGCTCGAAGTAGTCCTCCATCGCGTCGGCCTGCTCCGCGAGCTCCGCTCCCCAGGCATGGGTGAAGCGCGTGCCCGGCCTCGCCTCGAGCTCGTAGCAGGAGAGGTGCTCCGGCTCGAGCGCGAGCGCGTCGCCGAGGTCCGCCTCGAGATCGGCGGCGCTCTGGCCGGGAATCCCGTAGATGAGATCGAGCGAAACGTTGTCGAATCCGGCATCGCGAAGATGATGCATGGCGCGGCGGATGTCTTCCGGCTGGGCAACACGCTCGAGAACTTTCAGCAACCGCGGGCGGAAGGTCTGCGCTCCGAGCGAGATGCGCGTCACGCCAGCAGAGCGCAGCGCGCGGGCGAGCTCCCGGGTGACGGTCTCGGGATTCGCCTCGACCGTCGTTTCGGCGGCCGCAGGGAGCGCCTCGAGCAGGCGCAGGAGGTCCGGCAGCATCGTGAAAGTTGGCGTGCCGCCGCCGAGGAACACGGTCTCGACCTGTTCGTGGAGGAGCGCCTGCTGAAGCTCGAGCTCCTGCAGCAGGGCGTCGACGTATGCCGTGTCCTGTCCGCGCCGGCCCGCGATGGTGACGAAGTCGCAGTAGCCACAGCGATGAGCGCAGAACGGGAGGTGCACGTAGAGATGGCGCGCCGAGCCGGTCACCGAGCCTCCACGCGCCTCGGGCGCGCGACGAGCTCGCCCCCGCAGTTGGGGCAAACCGACGCCAGCTCATCGGCGCACGGGCGGCAGAACGTGCACTCGTACGAGCAGATCGACGCCTCGCCGTCCGCGGCGAGACCGACTCCGCACCGCTCGCACCGATCGCGCATCTCGAGGGCCATCAGCGCTTTCCGTCCCCTCCCTGGCCGATGTTGAGGACGGCGAGAAACGCCTCTTGCGGCACCTCGACGGCGCCGACCTGCTTCATCCGCTTCTTGCCGGCCTTCTGCTTCTCGAGCAGCTTCCGCTTGCGGGAGATGTCACCCCCGTAGCACTTCGCGAGCACGTCCTTGCGCTTGGCCTTCACGGTCTCCCGCGCGATCACCCGCGAGCCAATGGCGGCCTGGATCGCGATGTCGAACATCTGTCGCGGGATCTCCTCGCGCAGCTTGTCGACGAGCGCCCGGCCTCGTTCGTACGCGAAGTCGCGGTGGATGATGAGCGAGAGCGCGTCGACGGGCTCGCCGCCGACCAACACGTCGACGCGGACGAGCTCGCCCGGCTTGAAGCCCGCGAGGTCGTAGTCGAACGACGCGTAGCCGCGGGTGCGCGACTTCAGCTGGTCGTAGTAGTCGAGGACGATCTCGGCGAGCGGGAGCTCGTACGTGAGGTGGACGCGCTCCGGAGACAGGTACTCGAGCCGGCCGAAGGCGCCACGCCGGTCGTTGTTGAGCTCCATCACAGCGCCGACGTGCTCCTTCGGGACGATGATCGACGCGTCGACGTACGGCTCTTCCACCTCCTCGATCTCGCGCGGGAACTCGGCCGGGTTGTGCACCTCGACCACGCCTCCACTCTTCTCCTGCACGCGGTAGGCGACGGTCGGCGCGGTCACGAGCAGGTCGAGGTCGAACTCGCGCTCGAGCCGCTCGCGGACAATCTCCATGTGGAGGAGGCCGAGGAAGCCGCAGCGGAAGCCGAAGCCGAGCGCCTGCGACGTCTCGGGCTCGTACATGAGCGCGGCATCGTTGAGCTTGAGCCGTTCGAGCGCGTCACGGAGCTCCGGGTAAGCGTCCGAATCGGTCGGGAAGAGCCCGGCGAAGACCATGGGCTTGACGTCCTTGTACCCGGGCAAAGCCTCTGCGGCCGAACGGCGAACCGAGGTGAGCGTGTCGCCGACCCGCAGGCGCGACACGTCCTTCAGCCCGGTGACGACGTAGCCCACCTCGCCGGCGGCGAGCTGCTGCACGGGCGTCAGCGCCGGGGAAAAGACACCGAGTTCTTCGGCGTCGAACCGGGTGTCGGTGGCCATCGTCCGCAGGGCCTCGCGCGGGGAGAAGATTCCGTCGACCACGCGGACGAACGCCACGACGCCCCGGTACTGGTCGTACGAGGAGTCGAAGACGAGCGCGCGGGCGTGCGCCTGGGGGTCTCCCTCCGGCGGCGGCACGCGCTCGACGATCGCGTCGAGGACGTCGGCGATCCCGTCGCCGGTCTTGGCGGAGATGCGGAGCACGCGCGACGGGTCGTCTCCGAGCAGGTCGGCCACCTCGAGCGCCGTCCTGTCCGGGTCGGCTGCGGGAAGGTCGATCTTGTTCGCGACCGGCACGATCTCCAGTCCGTTCTCGATCGCGAGGTAGGCGTTCGCGAGTGTCTGCGCCTCGATGCCCTGGGCGGCGTCGACGACGAGCAGCGCCCCTTCGCACGCCTGCAGGGCGCGCGACACCTCGTAAGTGAAGTCGACGTGTCCGGGGGTGTCGATGAGGTTGAGCTCGTGGCCCTTCCAGCTGACGCGAACGGCCTGGGCCTTGATCGTGATGCCGCGTTCCCGCTCGAGCTCCATCGTGTCGAGCACCTGCTCGCGCATCTCTCGAGCAGAGACGGCGTCGGTCAGCTCGAGGATCCGATCGGCAAGCGTCGACTTGCCGTGGTCGATGTGAGCGATGATCGAGAAGTTGCGGATCCGTGCCTGGTCCACGAGCGGCGATGGTACTCGTGCACGTCCGACTCGCCCCTGGCCGTTCCGGACGCGGCGGCGGGCGCGCCCCCACCCGGGTGGGGCCGCTTTCCCTCCGCCCTCGCGATCGACGCTACCAGCCGAACCGTGTCGAGGCTGTGGCGACTTCGTCTCGAATCTCGGTCAGGTACGCGCGCGGCGTAGCCGGAGCATCGTGTCCAGCTCGTCGACCCCCAGCAAGCGGCACGTGCCGAAAAACGCGGCGATTCCGAGGGCGAGGCCGAGGCCCACCGAGACGAGCTGGCCGGGAAGTGACCGGCCGACGGCGTCGTCGACGAGGCGCCACACCGACCACGAGACGGCGGCCAGCACCGCCGATGCGACCGAGACGAGCACGAAGCTCCGCGCGGCCGCGGTGAGGCCGATCGGGCCCATCCGCCGACGCAACAGGACGAGCAGCGCCCAGGTTCCTGCGATGTTGACGACCGAGGTCGAGAGCGGGATGCCCCAGATCCCGAGCCGGTAGAAAACCGCGTCGAGGGCCGCATTGACGCCGAGGTTGCCCATCGCGACCCAGCTCGGGATCCACGGTGACTGCAGCGAGAAGAACGCGCGGTTCAGCATCAGCATCGTCCCGTTGAACGTCAGTCCAAGCGAGAACGCGGCGAGGCAGTACGCCACCACGGGCGTGGCCTTCGGGCCGAAGTTGCCGTGCTGGTAGAGCAGCCGCACGATCGGAACGCAGAGGACCGCCGAGACGGCGCTCGCCGGGATGAGGAAGAACGAGATCAGCCGGAGCCCGGTCGTGACGGTGTTGCGGAAACCGTCCCAGTCCTCGCGGGAAACCGCACGCGACAGAGACGGGAAGAGCACCGTCGCGACGGCCACCGAGAACATCCCCTGCGGAAGCATGTAGAGCCGGAAGGCGCGGACGATCGCGGCTGGCGCCAAATGCGCCGGCAGGAAATGCGTCGCGAACAGCTGGTCGATGGCCGCATTGATGTTGATCAGGCCGAGACCGATGGTGACCGGCACCATCAAGGCGAACGTGCGCTTGACCGCCGGGTCGTGGATGTCGATCACCATCCGCAGCCGGTCGTCGCGGCCGCGCAACCACGGCAACGGGAGCAGGAACTGGATGACCGTCGCGACGAGGATCGCGACCGCGTAGAAGTACAGCCGCGTCGACTTGTGGGTCGAGTGCTCCGCTCCGATCGCAAGCCCGATCAGGATCACGACATTCCAGGCGATCGGGCTGAGCGCCGGCACCGTGAAGTGGTCGTAGCTGTTGAGGATCCCCACCACGATCCCGGTCAGTCCGAGCACGAGCACGATCGGGAAGAGGAGGCGCGCGAGCCCCGCCGCAAGAGCCGCGTACTTGTCCCCCGGGCCGTAGTTGAAAATCGCCATGACCCACGGCGCGATCACGACGAACAACGCGGTCAGGCCGCCGAGGCCGAGCAGCATCAGCCAGAAGAGCGACGAAGCCACACGCCATGCGCGCTTCCGCTCCCCCTTGACGAGCAGGTCGCTGAAGACCGGCACGAACGCGGCGGAGAGCGCGGAGTCGGCTACGAGCGACCGCACCGTGTTCGGGATCAGAAACGCGATCTCGAACGCGTTGACCTTGCCCGAGATGCCGAAGAGAGCCGCCTGCACGATCTCCCGGACGAGCCCGATGACCCGCGAGAGCCCGGTGGCGATCGCGAAGATGACGCCCGAGCGCGCGAGGCTCCGCCGCTCGCCCGCCGGCGCCTCGCGCACGGGGGGCGGCGCAGAGATCTGCGTCGCCTGGCCTTCCTCGTCGAGCGCGAGCGCCTCGATCTCGGCGAGATCACCGCGGTCGCGGCGAGGGCGAAGGATCGAGGTCGGCCGCTCGGACGGATCCTGGGCGATCGGCCAGGAATCGAGCGTCGCCTCGCTCTCGAAGTACGTCGGCTTGCCCTGCTCGCGGCGGCGGCGGTCGCGGGCCGCCCGACGCTCCTGCCGCTGCCGCTCGGCGTCCTCCACGAGGGCAGCATAGGGAGCGGGGTTGCTACCATCGCCCGGCCCGCGAGCCGCGGGTCTTTTTCAGAGATGCCGAACATCAAGCAGCAAGAGAAGCGGGTTCGCCAGGCGGCGAGGCAGCGCCAGGAGAACCTCCGCTGGCGCTCGACCGCGAAGACGCTCATGCGGCGTTTGAACGAGGCGGTCGCGGACGGCGACGAGAAAGAGACCGAGGCGCGCCACCGCGAGCTCGTCCGGTGGCTCGACCGGGCCGCTGCGAGCGGCGCTCTTCACCGCAACACCGTCGCCCGGCGCAAGTCGCAGGCGGCCAAGATCGCCGCCGGCTCAGCCGAGAAGTAGCGACCTAGCGGCCGCGCTCGTCGGTGCGGCGCGTGATCTGGACGAGGGTTCGCTCGAGCTGAAGGTCGGGCGGCAGCCGTGATCCGCCCTTTGCGCCAGCATCGAGGTCCGCCAGCCGCACGGTCGCCTGGGCGAGCTCTTCCGGCGAGAAGTTGGCCGCCTGTTTCGCAGCCTTCTCGGCGACGAACGGATGGATCTTGAGCCGGCTCGCGATCTCACTCGGACGCACTCCCTCGTCGGCGAGATGGGAGGCCTTGCGCACCCGCCCGACGTGTCCCACGAGCGAAGCGACCACTCGGATCAGCTCACCGGAGCGCGGCCGGTGCGAGCGGTCGAGGAGCGACTCCGTGGCACGTAGGGTCGCGGCGACGTCCCGCCGTCCCCACGAGTCGGTCACGGCGAAGATCGGCGTCTCGGCTCGCCCGACCGCGAGCTCCTCGACGGTCACGCGTGTGATCTGCTCGCCGTCGGCCCACGTCGCGAGCTTCTGAATCTCCGAGGAAAGGTCGCCGACGTCGTCTCCGACCGCCTCGACGAGCGCGCGGCAGGCGTCCCGGTCGGCGGAGGCACCGAGGCGCGCGAACTGCTCCGCCACCCACTCCGGAAGCTTCTTCTTCGTCACGTCGTACGCGAGGACCTGGCCGGCCTGGGCCACGGCTTTGCCGAGGGCCGAGTCGCGCTTGATCCCTTCGCCGACGAGCGCCAGGACGGTCGAGGGCGCCGGAGCCGCGAGATACGACTCGACCTCCTTGGCGTCTGCGGCCTTCCAGCCTTCGACGCCGTCGACCACGACGAGCCGCGCCTCGCCCCCGAAGAGACCGAGGGCATTGCACGCCGCGACCGCGTCCGCACCGGACGCCTCTGCAGCGTGGAGCTGCTCGGTCGCCTCCTCACCGATCCGCCCGCGCAGTCGCTGGAGCGCCACTGCGATCTTCGGCCGGTCTGTCCCCGTCAGGAGGTAGACCGGCTTCAGCTCGCGCTCGCTCGCCACGCTGCCAAGCATAGGCGGCTAGGCCGATCGCTCCCAGGCCGAGGACCGCAGCCGCGCGGGGCGAGGTGATCTGCGCGCCGGGGATGCTCCCGAACAGGCGCGCGCACGCGGCGACGAACGAAGCGCCCCAGCCGTTGAGCTGCGCCATCGCGGCTGCGACCGAGGGCGCGACGGGTGCGACGACCGCGGTCAGGAGTGCCAGGCCGAGCACCTCGACCACGACCGGGACGGCGACGACGTTCGCCGGCACCGTCACGAGTGAGATCTGACGGAACTGGAACCACGTGACCGGCGCGGTGGCGAGGCCGCACGCGGTCGAAACGCCGACGAGCTGCGCGAGACCGTGCGACACGGGATATCCCTCGAGCGCTCGAACGACACGTGGGGTGACGACGAAGATCGACGCTACTGCCGCGAACGAGAGCTGGAAGCCGGCATCGAGCAGTACGTACGGATTCCAGCCGAGGAGAACGGCGGCGCCGACGAGCAACGCCTGCCAGCGGTCGCGTTGACGGCCGGCCAGCCACGCGAGCGACCCGAGCCCGGCAGCGAGGGCTGCGCGTACGACGGACGGATGAAGCCCGACGGCGAGCGCATACGCCGCGACCGTGAGCAGCGCGGCACCCTGCGCGAGGTAGATCCCGCAGCCGAGCAGCAGAACGACGGCCGCGGCACCTCCCCCGACTGCCGCGACCTTCAGCCCGTCGACGGCGAGGCAGTGGTAGAGACCCGTGGCTCGAAAGTCCGCGAGGAGCCCTGCGTCGACCTCCGAGGAGCGGCCGAGGACGATCGCCTCGATCACGTCGCGCCGCTCCCCCTTCAGACCGGGGGCCATGTCCTCGGCGAGCCAGCGGCCCACCTCGTCGCCGACCCCGGAGACGCCGCCACGCCGGCCGACGACCCGCCACGTCTGCGCGCGCAGAACGGCGTGGATGCCCTGCCGCTGCAGCCACTTCGCCTCGTCGAAGCCGTTCGACGGTCCGGCCGGGGCCTGCAGCTCCCCGACGAGCTCCAATCGCGCGCCCGCGGGCGGCGATCGACCGAGCGGGAGCTGGAGCAGAACCGGCTCGTGCGGCCGAAGCGTGCCCCAGCGGAGGACGAGTGCGCGCATGCGCTGGTCGAAGCTGCTCGGTCGCGGCGGCTCCTCGACCTCGACCAGCGTCCGCTCCGCGGTGCCGATCCGCGACGCGAGCACGCTGTGGTCGAGCTGCCTGAGCCGAACGCTCCCCCAGCCCCAGCCGGCAGCGAGGACAGCGGCGACGACCAGCACGAGCCGGGAGCGAGGTTCGAAGCACGCGAGCCCGAACGAGCCGAGGAGGGCGACCGCGCCGGCCGTCGGAACAGCCGCGGGGCGCGCAACGTTCGCCAGCGCGAAGCCGAGGCACAGGGCGCCGACGAACGCGTGCGGGAGGCGGATCGTCATCTCACGGGATCACGAGCCCTTTCAGCTGCGCCATGTGCGCCGGGCCGATCCCGGGCACTCCCTGCAGCTCGGCGACCGCGTGAAAGGCGCCGTGCTGCTGCCGGTAGTCGAGGATCTTCTGGGCCGTGACCGGGCCGATCCCGGGCAGGTTCTCGAGCTGCTCGAGCGTGGCCGTGTTCAGGTCGAGCGGCGCAGACGGCGACGATCCGGCAGCAGCCGAGCCGCCCGCCGCGACGGCCGCCGCACCGCGCCCGGGAACGACGATCTGCTCGCCGTCGGCTATCGGTGCGGCGAGATTCACGGTGTCCAGCTGCGCCTTGGCGGTAGGCCCGCCGGCCGACACGATCGCATCGTCGATCCGCGAGCCCGACCGCAGCCGGTAGAGCCCTGGGTGCCGGACCGCACCGGCGACGTCGACCACGAGCAGCTTGGCCGCGGTCGCCTTCGGCCTCGCCACCGGCTGCACGGGCGTGACCGCCGGCGCCGCACTCCCACCGTCGCCGAGGTGCCGGATCGCGAGCAGCAGCACAACGGCAAGCGCCGCTGCGGCTCCGAAGAGCTGTCGGCGCGACAAGGCCGGGATCCGGACGTCCATGTCGTCCATCGTGACAACTGAGCCGTGACGCGCGTGTGCCGGCTTCCTCGCGGCTCCGTAAACTCGCGCCGTGGCCGACTGGGTGACGATCTCGTCTCTCGCATCCGCTGGCGGGACGCTTGTCCTCGCCGGTGTGACGGTCGCCTCCGTGCGCTCGGCCAACCGCGCCGCCCGGGTCGCCGAGCAGTCGCTCATGGCGGGACAGCGTCCGCTGCTGGTCTCCTCTCGCACGGAGGATCCGGCCGTCAAAGTGGGCTTCCAGGACGACGTCTGGTTCAACGTTCCGGGCGGCCAGGGTGCCGCCAAAGCCTCGGACGATGCCCTCTACTTCGTGATCTCGGTTCGCAACGTCGGGAGCGGGATCGCCGTCCTCCACGGCTGGCGCCTCGATCCCGATCTCCGGCTCGAGCGCGGGGCTCACGTCACCGCGCCGCCCCTCGGCGAGTTCATCACGCTCACGCGCGACCTCTACATCGCCCCCGACGACATCGGCTTCTGGCAAGGCTCGTTCCGCGACCCGGGGAGCGACCGTTACCGGGAGGCCCGGCGCGCCGTCGAAGCCCCGCAACGCATCGGCGTCGACATCCTCTACGGCGACTTCGAGGGCGGCCAGCGAGTGATCAGCCGCTTCATGCTCAGCCCGCGCGAGGTCGACGGCGACCTGCGCTGGTACGCGGGCGTCGGCCGACACTGGAACGTCGACCGGCCGGATCCGCGCGACCGCGAGCGCTAGACCACGAAGTTCACGAGCTTCTTGGGAACGAAGATCGTCTTCCGCGGCTCGCCGCCGTCGAGGTAGCCCTGGACGCGCGCACTCGCCCGGGCGCGCGCAACGAGCTCGTCCTCGCTCAGGCCCGCGTCGACCTCGAACCGGTCGCGCACCTTGCCGTTGACCTGGACGACGAGCTCGAAGGTCTCCCGCACGAGCTGCGACTCGTCGGCCTCCGGCCACGGCTGCTCCCACAGCCGCTCGTGCCCGAGCACGCCCCAGAGCTCCTCGGCGACGTGCGGTGCATACGGCTGGATCACCGAGACGGCGGTCTCCGCCGCGAACCGCGCATCCGGCGCGTCCACCGCGCCGCCCAGCTGGTTCACGAGCTCCATCACGGCTGAGATCGGCGTGTGGAACTGGAACCGGCGCAGGACGTCGTCGGTCACGCGCGCGATCGTCTCGTTCGCCTTCCGCGCCAGCGGCCCCTCGGTCGCGCCCGGCGAAGGCGCCGCCTCGGCCACCTCGTGCACGACGCGCCACAAGCGGCGCAGGAAGCGGACGATGCCTTCGGCGGGGTCAGGCGTCCATTCCATGTCCTGGTCGGCAGGCCCCAGGAAGAGGATGCAGAGCCGCACCGCGTCGGCGCCGTACTCGTCGACGATCGCGTCGGGCCCCTCGACGTTGCCCTTCGTCTTCGACATCTTCGTGCCGCCGAGCGTGACCCAGCCCTGGTGGAACAGCCGCGCGAACGGCTCGCGGAAGCTGAGCATCCCCCAGTCGTTCAGCGCCTTGACGAAGAAGCGGGAGTACAGCAGGTGCCCGGTCGAGTGGTCGATGCCCCCGATGTACTGCGAGACGGGCAGCCAGTAGTCGACGACGAACCGGTCGAACGGCGCCTCGTCGTTGTGCGAGTCGATGTAGCGCAGGAAGTACCACGACGAGTCGACGAACGTGTCCATCGTGTCGGGGTCCCGTTGCGCCGCGCCGCCGCATTGCGGGCAGGCGACGTTCATGTACTCCTCGTTGGCCGCGAGCGGGGGCTGCCCCTTCGGGGCGTAGTCCTCGATGTCCGGGAGGATCACGGGCAGCTCGTCCTCCGGCACCGGCACGACGCCGCACCGCTCGCAGTGGATGAACGGGATCGGGCAGCCCCAGTAGCGCTGGCGCGAGACGCTCCAGTCGCGCAGGCGGTAGTTGACGGTGGCCTGGCCGCGTCCCTCGCCTTCGAGCGAGGCGACGATCGCCCGCCTTGCCTCCTCGGCGGGGAGACCGTCGAAGCCCGCGGAGTTGACGAGCTTCTCGTCCTCGTCGATCACCTCGACCACGGGCAGGCCGAAGGTCTCGGCGAACTCGGCGTCGCGCTCGTCGTGGGCGGGGACGGCCATGATCGCGCCGGTGCCGTAGTCCATCAGGACGTAGTCGGCGACCCAGATCGGCAGCGGCTCGCCGTTGACCGGATTGACCGCGTGCAGGCCGGTGAAGACGCCGGTCTTCGTCGTCGCCGCGGCGCGCTCCTCGACCGGGCGGGTGCCGGCGTGACGGGCATACGCCTTCGCCTCCTCGCTCGCATGCGCGTCGACGAACGGGTGCTCGGGGGCGACGACGAAGAACGTCGCGCCGAAGAGCGTGTCGGGCCGCGTCGTGAAGACGGCGAGGTCGTCGCCGGTCTCCTCGACCCGGAAGAGGACCTCCGCGCCCTCCGAGCGGCCGATCCAGTTGCGCTGGATCGTCTTCGTCCGCTGCGGCCACTCGGCGCCCGGATACTCGAGCAGCTCGTCGGCGTAGGCGGTCGTCCGCATGTACCACTGGGTCATGTTCCGCAGCTCGACCTCGGCCCCGCAGCGCTCGCACCGGCCGTCGACGACGTACTCGTTGGCGATCACCGTCTGGTCGTTGGGACACCAGTTGACCGGCCCCTCCTTGCGGTAGCAGAGGTCGTGCGCGACGAACTGCTGGAAGAGCCACTGCGTCCAGCGGTAGAAGGTCGGCTGGTGCGCGGCGACCTCGCGATCCCAGTCGATCGCCCAGCCGAGCCGCTTCATCTGGGCGCGCATCGTCTCGATGTTCCGCTCGATCGTCTCCCGCGGATGGCGGCCCTCCCGGATCGCCGCGTTCTCGGCCGGCAGCCCGAAGGCGTCCCACCCCATCGGCCGCACCACGTGCCAGCCGCTGCGACGACGCACATGCGTCTGGACGTCGCCCATCGTGTAGTTGAGGACGTGGCCCATGTGCAGGCTCGGGCCCGACGGGTACGGCAGCATCTCGAGCTGGTACCAGTGATTCTCGGCGGTCGGTGGGCCTGGAATCGGGTTCGGGACGCGGAAGGCTCCCTCGTCCTCCCAGACGCGCTGCCACTTCGCCTCGATCTCGTGCGGTTCGTATCTCGGGGTCATCGAAAAAGGTCCTCTGGAACGAAAAAACCTCTCCGAAGAGAGGCCGTCGGGAGGTCGGCGCGGCGTCGCCGCACGTGGCTCCCTGGTTTACGTAAGCAGCTGTTTCACGTTGCGGAATGTAGCAGCGCCGCAAAGCTCGCGAGGTCGACGCTGCGGTGGATGTCGTAGCGGTGGAGGAGGAGCCGCCGACCCACCGACTGGGCGTCACCGGGCCTCGTGGTGAACGCGAGTGCGTAGCCTGCCGTCCGGGCTTCCCCGACGACGTCGCGATCCGCTGCGCCGTAGGGATAGGCGAACGAGTGGACCGGCCTGCCGAGATGGCGCTCGAGCGTTTCACGCGAACGCCGCAACTCGAACCAGGTCTGGGCCGGCGAGAGCTTCGTGAGGTTGAGATGGTCGACGGTGTGCGAGCCGATGGTGAACCCGTCGTGCTCGAGATCGCGCAGTTCGCGCCAGGTCAGAAAGCTCGGGTCCGGGCCGCCGACCCGGTCGGTGATGACGAACGCCGTCGCCGCCCAGTGCAGCCGGTGGAGCACCGGCTCCGCGTTGTGGAGGACGTCGGCGTACCCGTCGTCGAACGTGATCAGCACCGGTCGTTTCGGCAGCGACGTCCCTAGGTCGAGCGCACGGAGCAGCTGCCGGTCGGTGATCGCGTGGAAGCCGTGCGTCGCCAGCCACTCCATCTGCGCGGCGAACACGCGCGGCTCGATGGTCAGCGCGTTCGAGCTCGGCGTCCGGACACTCGGCAGTGCACCGATCCGGTGGTACGTGAGGACAGGGACGTCAAGAACGCGCGCCCGATGACTGCTGAACGGAAGCCCGAGCGACCCACGGCAGCGAAGAGAGCAACGGCCGCTGCGACCGCGACCGCGACGAGCAGCAGGACGATCCGCACAACGCAATCGTGCCCCCGAGGGGCGGGTTATGCAAACTCCGGCTCGTGCTCGAGCTCCTTCCTGCAACCGCACGGATCGAGGACGGGGAGCTGCTGCTCGGCGGCAGGCGGGCGAGCGAGCTCGCCGTAGAGCACGGGACGCCGCTTCTCGTCTACTGCGAGCAGACGATCCGCGAGCAGGTGCAGGCGTACCGCGCGGCGGCGCCGGGCGCGCTGATCGCCTACGGGACGAAAGCCTTCGCCAACGTCGCCTTGCTACGGCTGCTCGCCGAGGAGGGCGCCGGCGCGGACGTGTCGACGCTGGGCGAGCTCGCGTTCGCGCGGGCGGCGGGCATTCCCGGCGAGCGCATCGTCGTTCACGGCAACAACAAGTCGCACGAGGAGCTGAGCGCGGCCGCGGAGGTCGGCGCGCTCGTCGTCCTCGATTCGCCCGGCGAGGCGGAGACGGCCGCGGCGGCAGGCGTGCGGCGCGTGCTCGTGCGGCTGACGCCGGGCGTCGAGGCCGTGACGCACCGGTCGATCCAGACGGCGCACGCGGAATCGAAGTTCGGCCTGGCCCCAGAGGCCGCGGAGCGCGAGATCGAACGCGCGCGCGAGCTCGGGCTCGAGGTCGAGGGACTACACGTCCACGTCGGCTCGCAGCTCGGCCGCCCCGACGAGAGCATGCTCGCGCTCGAGCGCGTCCTCGCCTTCCTCGAGCGGTTGCGCTGGACGCCGCGCGTCCTCGACCTCGGCGGCGGACTCGGCGTGCGCCACAACCGCGAGGAGCAGCTGCCGGCGGTGGCGGAGTTCCTCGGCCCGCTCGTGGAGCGCGTGCCCGAGGGCGTGTCGCTGATCCTCGAGCCGGGGCGCTCGCTCGTCGGCCGGGCGGGAGTGACGCTGTACCGCATCGGTTCCGTGAAGGAGTCGGGCGGCGTCGCGTACGCGGCGATCGACGGCGGCATGTCCGACAACCCACGGCCGCAGCTCTACGGCGCACGGTACGAGGCGCTGCTCGCGAACCGGGCGGACGAGCTGCCGAGCGGCGTCTACCGGATCGCGGGCAAGCACTGCGAGTCGGGCGACGTCCTGATCGAGGCGGCGGAGCTGCCCGAGCCGCGGCCCGGCGACGTGCTCGCGGTCCCGGCGACGGGCGCCTACACGCTCGCGCTCGGCTCGACGTACAACGGTGTCCCGCGGCCGGCGGTCGTGCTCGTGGCAGACGGGTCGGCACGCGTCATCCGGCGCCGTGAGAGCGTGGACGAGCTCCTACGCTACGACGCCGACTGACGACTCGCGAACCAACGGCGGACCCGCTTGAACAGCCAATACAGGATCACGCGCCGAGCCTACTCCTGCCCGCTAGCCTCAGCATGAGATGCGGCTAAGACTTGCAGCGGTCCCCGGGGTCGTCCTCATCGCGGTCGCCGCGGCGATGTGGGGTACCGACCCCCTGCTGCGGAAGTCCATCCTCAGTGTCCCGGCGAGCACGATCGTCCTCGGCGAACACGTCTTTCTCGTCCTATTGACCTTGCCGCTGCTGATCCCGGCGCTGCGGGCGGTGTGGGCGGCAGGACCGGGCTACGTCGCCGCGGCGGTCGTCGTCGGCGCCGGAGCATCCGGGGCGGCGACGATCCTCTTCACCCAGGCGCTCCAGCACGACTTCGTCTCGGCCGTCGTGATGCAGAAGGCCCAGCCGCTCGTGGCGGTGATGGGCGCCGCGATTCTCCTCGGCGAACGGCCCCGTCCGCGATTCGGCTGGTTCCTCGCGGCCGGTCTCGGCGGTCTTTGGCTCGTCAACCAGCCCCACCCGCTCAACCCGAGCGCGAGCGGGCTGCGCGCCGTGCTCGAGGCGCTCGGAGCGGCGGTGCTGTGGGCGCTCGGGACGGTGCTCGGCCGGTATCTCATCCGGCGCGTCTCGTTCGAGCACGTGCTCGCGCTGCGCTTCTTCTTCGGCCTCGTCGCCTCCGCCGTCGCCGTGCTCGCGCTGAGCGCCGAGTGGTACGCCGGCGTGCGCGCGAGCGCCTGGATCCTGTCGCTCGCCGTCGTGACCGGCCTGCTCGCGCTCGCGCTCTACTACTACGGCCTGCGGCGCACGCCCGCCGTGCTCTCGTCGCTCGCCGAGCTCACGAATCCGGCGGTGCTCGTCGTCGCCGGGATCTACGCGTACAACATCGGGCTCGTCTGGTCGCAGTGGCTCGGCTTCGGGATCATCGTGCTCGTCGTCACGGTGCTGCCGATCGAGCGGCGGCGGGTCGTGGCCGACGCGCCGCCCGAGCTGGTTCCGGCTGCGGCATCCGCATAAGCTCACGCGGTGAACCTCCGCGACACGCAGGAGGAGGCCGCCTTTCGCGCGGAGCTGCGCGCGTGGGTCGACGCGAATCTCCCGACCGACAAGCGCGGCGGCCGCGGCGGTGCGCAGCGGTTCGAGGATCCGTTCATCCGCGAATGGAGCCGCAAGCTCTACGAGGCCGGCTACGCCGGGCTGACCTGGCCGAAGAAGTACGGCGGCGCGGGCGCGCCGCACAGCTTCCAGGCGATCCTCTACGAGGAGCTCGCCGCGGCGCAGGCGCCGACCCACGTCGGCGTGATCGGGCTCAGCATGGCCGGCCCCACGATCGTCGCGCACGGGACGGAGGAGCAGAAGGCGCGCTACCTGAAGGCGATCCTCGCGGCCGAGGAGATCTGGTGCCAGGGTTTCTCGGAGCCGGACGCGGGCTCCGACCTCGCCGCCGCCCGCACCCGCGCCGAGCGCCGCGGCGACGTCTATGTCGTCAACGGGCAGAAGGTCTGGTCGTCGTTCGCGCACATCGCCGACTTCTGCATCCTCGTCACGCAGAGCGACCCCGACGCGCCGCGCTACCGGAACCTCACCTACCTCCTCGTCGACATGCATGCGCCGGGCGTCGAGGTGCGGCCGCTGCGGCAGATCACCGGCGAGGCGGAGTTCAACGAGATCTTCTTCACAGACGTCGAGGTGCCCGTCGAGAACCGGCTCGGGGGCGAAGGCGACGGCTGGCAGGTGGCGATGACGACGCTGCTGCACGAGCGCGCGACGCTCGGCTTCGCGCTCACGGCGACGCTCGACGCGCTCTTCGGTCGGCTGCTCGAGGACGCGCGCGAGCGGGATCCGGCGCCGCACGTGCGCGACGCGCTCGCGCGCGAGTGGATCGAACTGCAGGCCCTCCGCTTCACGAACTATCGGGCCCTCGGCACGTACGAGCGCACCGGCGTCCCGGGGCCCGAGGGCTCCGGCGTGAAGCTGCGCTGGTCGGAGGCGAACCAGCGACTGACGAAGCTCGCCCGCGAGGTGCGCGGGCCGGAGGGCATCCTCGACGACGGCTGGTGGAACCACCAGCAGCTCCGCAGTCGGGGCAACACCATCGAGGCCGGCACCTCCGAGGTCCTCCGCAGCATCATCGCCGAGCGCGTGCTCGGCCTGCCGAGGTCTCGCTGATGGACTTCGCGCTGTCGGAGGACCAGCTCGAGCTGAAGCAGGCGGCGCGCGCGTGGCTCGCCGACCGCTTCCCGCTCGACCGCGACTGGGACACGCAGGACGACCGCTGGAGCGAGCTGCGGGAGCTCGGCTGGCTCGACGTCGCGGAGGCGGGGCTCGGCTTCGTCGAGGAGGCGCTCCTGCTCGAGGAGCTCGGGTACGTCTGCTACCCGGGCTTCTACCTCGGTCACGTCGCGTCGATTGCGGGCGACGGCGACGACGCGACGGTTGATCCCACCCGCCGGCTGCACCGCGTCGACGAGACACCGCGCTTCCGCGCGGCCGCGGCGGCCGAGGCGCTCGGCGTCGCGCAGCGTGCCCTCGATCTCGGCGTCGAGCATGCGACGACACGCACGCAGTTCGGCAAGGCGATCGGCACGTACCAGGCCGTGTCGCACCCGCTGGCGCAGACCTACACCGACGTCGAGCTCGCGCGCTCCCTCGTCTACTGGGCGGCGTGGTGCGTCGCGGAGGAGGACGAGCGCGCCCCGCTCGCAGCGGCCGCGGCGAAGGCGTTCTCCGCAGAGGCCGCGGTCACCGCGTGCGAGCGGTCGATCCAGGTCCACGGCGGCATCGGCTTCACCTGGGAGCACCCGCTGCACCGTTTCTACAAGCGTGCGATCTGGCTCGAAGGGGTCGGCGCTCGTCCCGCCGAGCTGCGGCTCGAGGTCGCGGAAGCTCTCCTCGCGTAGGAGAATGAGCGCAATGGAAGGCCTGATGATGGACTTCCCGCTCACGCTCACGCACCTGTTGCGCAGGGCCGAGGCGTTCTTCGGCGACGGGGAGATCGTCACCCGCCTTCCCGACAAGAGCTTCCATCGCACGAACCACCGCGAGACCCTGCGCCGCGCCCGGCAGCTGAGCGTCGCGCTGCAGAAGGCGGGCCTCGAGCGCGGCGACCGCGTGGCGACGCTCTGCTGGAACCATCACCAGCACCACGAGGCGTACTTCGGCGTCCCGTGCGGCGGCTTCGTCCTGCACACCCTGAACCTGCGCCTGCACGCGAACGACCTCAACTACATCGCCAATCACGCGGGCGACCGCGCGGTGATCGTCGACCGTGCGCTGTTGCCGCTGCTCGAGGAGTTCCGGGAGGGAACCCCGATCGAGCACGTCTGGGTCGTGGAGGACTCGTACGAGGAGCTGCTCGCGACCGCCGACCCGGACGAATGGGTCGACCCGGAGCTCGACGAACGCGAGGCGGCGGCGATGTGTTACACGAGCGGCACGACCGGCCGGCCGCGGGGCGTCGTCTACTCGCACCGCTCCTCGGTCCTGCATGCGCTCGGCGTCGGTGCGAACAACCCGCTCGGCCTGGGCTTCGGCATCGGCGACGCGGTGATGCCGGTCGTGCCGATGTTCCACGCGAACGCCTGGGGCTATCCCTATCTCGCCACGATGCAGGGGGCGAAGCTCGTCTACCCCGGCCCGCACCTCGATCCGGACAGTCTCCTCGACAACATGGAGGCCGAGCGCGTGTCGTGGGCGGCGGGCGTGCCCACCATCTGGATGGGGATCCTCGCGCGGCTCGACGAGGAGCCCGGCCGCTGGGATCTGTCCGCGATGAAGGCGATGCTCGTCGGCGGCTCGGCCGTGCCGCGCGCGATGATCGCCGCCTTCGAAGCGCGGCACGGCCTGCGCATCTGCCAGGGCTGGGGGATGACCGAGACGTCTCCCGTCGCCTCGACGGTGGCGCTGCCGTACGACCTCGCCGAGGCCGACGACGAAACGCGGTGGGACTACCAGGCGATGGTCGGCTTCCCGCTCGCGTTCGTCGAGATCCGCGTCAGGGCGGGCGACGAGGAGGTGCCGTGGGACGGCGAGGCGATGGGCGAGCTGGAAGTGCGGGGGCCGTGGGTCGCGGCGAGCTACCACGACGCACCCGAGAGCGCCGACCGCTGGACGGACGACGGCTGGTTCCGCACCGGCGACATCGTCTCGATCCATCCGCGCGGCTTGATCCAGATCAAGGATCGCTCGAAGGACGTGATCAAGTCGGGCGGGGAGTGGATCTCGTCCGTCGAGCTCGAGAACGCGTTGATGGCGCATCCGGCCGTGGCCGAAGCGGCCGTGATCGCCGTGCGCGACGACAAGTGGGGCGAACGCCCGTTGGCGGCGGTCGTCCTGCGCGAGGGCGCGGCGGCGACGGCCGGGGAGCTGCGCGAGTTTCTGGCGGTGCGGTTCGCGAAGTGGTGGCTGCCCGAGCGGATCGAGTTCGTGGCCGAGATCCCGAAGACGAGCGTCGGCAAGTTCCGCAAGACGGCGCTGCGTGAGCAGTTCGCCGGCGAACCGGCTCAGGCCGGTTGAGAGCGGCTGTCCTCACGGAGGTCGACGGGGCGTTCGAGCTCCGCGACGTTCCCGATCCGGTGCCGCAGGACGGCGAGGCGCTCGTCCGCGTGCGCGCGGCGGGCATCAACTTCCTCGACATCCTGATCCGCCGCGGCCGCTATCCGCAGATGCCCGAGCTCCCGGCCGTGCTCGGAGTCGAGCTCGCGGGCGAGCTCGAGGACGGAACGCGAGTGATGGCAATGGTGCCTGCCGGCGGGTACGCGGAGCTCACCGCAGTCCCGCGCGCGTCGCTCGTGCCGCTGCCGGAAGAGGCGAGCTTCGCCGAGGGCGCCGGGTTCGTCCTCACCTTCCTTACCGCCTACGTCCCGTTGACGCGGCAGGTCCGGCTCGACGAGGGTGGGACGGTGCTGGTGCACGCGGCGGCCGGCGGTGTCGGCACCGCGACGATCCAAGTGGCGCGCGCGCTCGGTGCCCGAGTGGTTGCGGCCGCCGGGTCGCCGGAGAAGCTCGATCTGTGCCGCGAGCTCGGCGCCGAGGAGGCCTACGTGTACGACGACCTGCCTGGAGATCTCCGGGTGGACGTCGTCGTCGATCCGGTCGGAGGCGAGCTGTTCGAGGCTGCGACCGCTCGTCTGCGCCCGCTGGGCACGGTGGTGGCGATCGGCTATGCGGGCGGGCTCTGGCCCGAGCTCCAGCCCGCGCAGCTCGTGGGACGGAACGTCGGCGTCCAGGGCGTCTACATCGGCCGGCTCCTCCGCCATGCACCGGAGGTCATCGCAGACTGCACCCGCGAGCTGCTCGGGCTGTGGCGCGCCGGCTCGATCCGGCCGCTCGTCGGCGCCGAGTTCCCACTCGCCGACGTCGAGGGCGCGCACGCACTCGTCGAGTCGCGCCGCAGCACCGGCAAGGTCGTCCTCGTCCCGTGAAGGCGCTCGTCACCGGCGGGCGAGGAGGGATCAGCCGGGCGATCTGCGCGCTCCTCGACGATCCCCTCGTGCTCGACCTGCCGGAGTTCGACGTCGGCGACGCAGACGCCTGGCGCTCGCTCGAGGGCGAGTTCGACGCCGCCTTTCTCAACGCCGGCACCGTGACCGGCCGCGGCGATGCCGCCGAGCTCACCGACGAGGAGTGGCAGCGAATTCGCCGCGCCAACCTCGACGGCATCGTCTACGGGACCCGCGAGCTCGCGGCGCGACTCATGCCGCGGGGCGGCTCGATCGTCGCCACCGCTTCGCTCGCCGGACTGACCTCGACAGCCTTCGACGCCGCGTACACCGCGACGAAGCACGCCGTCGTCGGCTGGGTGCGTGCGGCGGCGCCCGCGCTCGCGGCCCGCGGCATCCGGCTCAACGCCCTCTGCCCCGGCTTCGTGGACACGCCTCTCGTCCAGCTGGAGCTGCGCGGGCGGCTCGACGTCCCGCTGATGGAGGCGTCGTTCGTCGCCGAGGCCGCGCTGCGCGTGCTGGAGGATGCAAAGAGCGGCCGCGCCTGGGTCGTGCAGCCGAACCGCGTCGAGCCGTTTCGCTTCCCTGGAGTTCCCGGCCCCAGATGAGGATGCAGCGTTGAGTCGGCGCGCTAGAAGGCCGTGGGGCGAGCAGCCGCCGCCGGACCCGCACGTCTGGAACACGCTCGCGTACCGCGGCGTCGCGCAGGCCGACGGCCGTGCGGTGATCGAATGGGATGCGCCGGCGGAGTACTGCTTCCACGCGCCGTCGGGGCCGATCGTCCACGGCGGCATGGTCGCGGCGCTGCTCGACACGGCGATGGGAGGGGCGTGCTGGACGCTGATGGCCGAGGACGAGGACTTCCTCACTGCCGACCTCCGCACCGAATTCCACCGCTCGGCGAGACCCGGGATCCTGCGGGCGGAGGGACGCGTCGTGCAGCGAAACCGCCGGGTCGTGTTCTGCGCCGCCGAGCTCTATCAGGACGACCAGCTGATCGCGAGCGCCCGCTGCACCCAGATCGTGCGCGGCGAGCAGGGGGCCTAGTCGCTAAGGGGTCAGGCGTAAGGACGCTGGCCCAGGTCATGTTCCTCTAGCTCGACCTACGATTTGCCGAGATGGTTGCTGTGGTCGCGTCAGCGGGAGCCGGGGTTGCAGGGTGGGCGCTCGCCCTGGGCACCATCGTGGCCGCGTGCAGCATCGCGGTGTACTTCACATTCGTCGCGACCAAGTACGTCTACGACCGAGTGAGAAGGCGCACGCCGGACTGGGCTGCAGGGCTTTTCGCTGCTGTTGCCGCGTTTGGCGTTTTCGGCGGGGGTTGGATCATCATCGCCGTCTGGTGGACAGCCGCTCGCGGTACGCGACTCGCACATCGGCTCGTAAGCTGAGCGGCGAGTCAGGGGTCATTCCGGAACACTGGCCCAACCGAAGGTCTACTCGCCTGACGGAATGACACTCCAGCCGAAGCGGTCGCGGAAATCCTCGAAGCACTCGTCACACACCCAGTAGTAGTCGTCCTCGCCTGGCGGGCGGTCGACGGCCGCGTACCCTGCTCCAAGCGAATCGGGCTCGCGTAGAGGGTTCGTGTCTTCCATGAACTTGCGCCAGCAGAATGCGCAGTGGTCGTGGTCGTTAGATTCGTTCCCAGGCTCGTACGCCTTGTGGCGGAACTCAGCCGCGTTCAGGAACTCACCAGCGCCCGGCAACCGCCAATCCTCCTCCATCTCTGGAGCTTATGAAGTCAGGGGTCATTGCGGAACACTGGCCCAGGCGAGCGATCTCGTACCAGCGTGGTCTAGGCCGGGGCGTGCCGTGCCTGCTCAGAGAGACTGAAGGGCGAACAAGGTGTGGTGGCAGAACATGTCCTTGGGAAAGCTGCTGCGCCCGGGCGCGCCCGGGACCGCCCCTCCGTACATCACTAGCTTGATCTTCTGTCCTGCGTACTTCTTGAAATACTCGCCGGGGGCGAGGCCGCGGAGAGCGGTCCTGATCCGAAGGGTGCGGGTGCAGTCCTTTGGGCCTCGTGCAATGGGAGACACCGTCCAGCCCATTCGGTGACCTTTGAAGTCCGGGAATGGGTTGAGACGCTGAATGACCGCCTCTCGAACGACCCGTATCAGCCCCGACTGGCCGCTCATCTGGATGTAGAGACTGTTCTCAGACGGGTCTACGAATCTGAGAATGATGCTGGTCGGGCCCGAGGTCTGGGTCGTCACCACCCTGTCTTCGTGATCGTGGTCGTCGCCGACAACGTCGTGGACGGAGACTTTGAGCTTGCGCCACAGGCCGTGAGAACGGCGGCGATACCAGCTATGAGTGCCAGCCGCCTCATCGCTCCAGAGATTACGGGACGCGTCCTCGGGGGTCATTCCGGAACACTGGCCCAGCCCTGCGTCCTACCACTCGATCTGTGGCGTAGCGCCGAATCTGGGTGTATAAGCGGATGAGATGAGCGGGATCGCCCTGCGTCATGCGGCATTCGTCCAGCTACCTCGCTGGCTGAGGCTCGCGGTCGCCGTACTCGTTCTCGGCGCAGCGCTCGCGGCTGCCGTCATCTACAGCCATCGCGTGGCCTACGGCTCCCACGGATGTCCTCCGAACGCGCCCGTCTCCTGTGTTCCCGGCCCTTACCACATTAGGCCCGGCTGGGTTGGTCCGACGGCGCTCGGGATAGCGCTGCTCGGAGTTGCACTGGCAGTGGGCGTCCTAGTAACCGCCCGCCGCACCGCCCCCTGAACAACCATCCGCTCAAGGGTCATTCCGGAACACTGGCCCAGGCGAGCCACCATCTCCTGGGTGGCCCCGAAGCCACGACATCCATGGCGTAACCTTTTTGGGAGCCAGACGCTCTTTATCAGTGCCGATGGGAACTTCCACGTCACAGATAGAGGTCGAGCACGCCTACCGCGAGTATGGGGCGCAGCTGTGGCGGGGCGTCTACGCCTACTCCCATGGTCGGGCGGACATCGCGGACGACGCTGTGGCCGAAGCCTTTGCGCGCGCACTCGAAGGCAGCGCGCACATTCGCTCCCTCCGCCCTTGGCTCTATCGGGTCGCCTTCCGCCAAGCTGCAGAGCGCCTGCGTTCTGAGCGGCGCGCGCACCCTGATGCAACAAAGGTCGAGGGAGCGAGCGAAGCTGACCCGAACCCACATCTGAACGCTCTCGCGCTCCTGAATCCGCAGCAGCGTGCGGTCGTTTTCCTCTTCTACTACGCCGACCTTTCGATCGCCGATATCGCGGATGCGACGGGGTCGAACAGGATCGCCGTCCGCGTTCAACTTCACCGCGCCCGCGAGGTGCTGCGCCGCCGCTATGGCAGCGCGGTCGCGATGCGCGAGTGGACACCGACAGGAGGCACTGGTGAACACGAGTTGGTCTGACGAACTACAGGCGCTCGACCAAGTCGGCCCGTCGCGCGATCTCTGGGCCGAAGCGCTCGCACGAGCCGCCTCATCTCATCTCTACCACGGTGCGACTCCCGGCCGCTTCCATGCGCTCGCCCGGATGCGTTCGTGGCGGCGGCGAACCGCTGTCACGGTCAGCGTCGCGGTGCTCGCCGCGCTCGGCGCGGGCTCGGCGCTCGCCTACCACTATCTCGGGCCATCTCCCGGCTTCACCGCGGGACTTTCTGGGTTGGACAGCCTCCCGACAGTCCCTTGGCCCTCCAGCATCCCGAAGGAAGGCCTTCCTCAGCTCGCCTCCGCGACCGGCCTCACTGCGACCCAGGCCGAACAGCGGATGCGGCTAGTGCAAAGCGGACTGTCGCTCGGGAACCAGAGCGTCGACCTCTACGCGTTCCCAGGAGATGATGGCAGCGCCTGCGTCTTTCTCACCGGCTCGGGTGACATCTGCCTGCCCACTTGGATGCGCAACAACCCCGCGTTAGACGGCGTGGCTTGGGCCGCTTGGGGCGGCGATGGCCCTGTGGCACCGACTGGCCCCCTGGGCGTCTTCGGACTGGTGGCCGACAACGTCAGCGGGGTCGAGGCGGATATCAGCGGAACCATGCGCAGCGTCCCGATCGTGAGCAATTCCTTCTATGCCAACTACGACCAGATCACGAACAAGGACACGATCAAGCTGATCGTCCGCTTCGATGACGGGACAACGAGGACATTCAGCGCGCCTAATCCCTACGCCGACAACGGGCCGACGCAGCTGAAGCATCTCAGTCCGCCCACATCCACCACGCCCTAGCTACCGCTCAGGCGTCATTCCGGAGCACTGGCCCAGGCTGACGTACTCTCACCCGGTGCGTAAATCCGTCCGTAGCCTAGGCATCTTGGTCGCACTTTTTCCCGCTGCCAGCCTGTGGGAGTGGCCACGCGACAGCACCGTCCATCTCTCTGCGGTCGGTGAACCGATGCCCTTCGAGCCGTCACCTTCGAGTGCACCCAATCGGCCGCGCCTATGTCGCCAGGAAAGGCGAACCGGGCCGCGTCAAGCAGTGGGAAGAGGTCGAATACACCGTGCCTCCACGATTCCGGGCAATCCGCCTGCCACGATCCCGTCGTCTTCCGGCAAGGCCGCCCTCGTGGCACAGCTCGTGAGTGCGCACGCAGCACGGGCCTACGCCGCGTACTGGCAGCGTGTGGCCCATGGTTCGCTGCCGGGGGCATCAGCGAGCGCACTCGCGGGAGCAAATGGCCGAGTTGCCTGGGTTCGCGAATCGGGTTCCCGGGCACCTGCTCAAGCCGTCGCAGCCTGCGTGACGGGTCAACGCTGACCCTCGCCGGGTGAACTGCTACTCACGCCGCAGCTCCTCGTTCGCCTGAACGGCCGGGGTCGGCTCAGGGGTCATTCCGGAACACTGGCCCAGTCGAGCGTCTCCACTCCGAGACTCTGTGGCGACGTGACGGATTACCGGCTCCGCGGCGTATAACTGACGAGATGTTGAGGACTCTCGCCGTCGGCTGTGGGGTGGTGTGTGCGAGCGTGCTTGCGGGCTGTGGCGGCTCGCACGGTGTTCCGGACGCAGCGCACGGCTACCTCTACCGCTACGGGAATGGCGAAGCGTTCCTTCAGTGGCACCGTCACGGCCAGAAGGTTCACGGGACGATCACGGAGACCACGATCACCTGCTGTACACCGATTCCGGCTCGGATCATCGAAACCACCCACGCCGTTAATGGGACCCTCTCTGGATCGGATGTATTCCTCCACTTGACCAACGGCCCGAGTTGGAACGGCACCCTTCACTCCTACGGCCTGTTGATTCGCTCTGAGGAACCAAGCGGCGCACCGCTGGGCGTTCGCTACCGCCGTGCCAGCGGAGCCGACTACAACGCCGCGGTCGCGCAGACGAAAGCAGCCTTCCGACGACAGAAGAACGGATGAGCCGCTGACCGCGGCTTCCTTCGCGGGCCGTAGCTCAGACCTCCGCTCGGGCGTCATTCCAGAACACTGACCCAGCCCGGCGGCCTACCTGTTGAAGGTGAGGGCGAGGATGCTGGAGGGTTAGAACGTCGCCCGGCCCCGCTATGAACTCGGTCGGAATGAACCCGTCTTCCCACACGGGATGGGGACAACAGGCACGCCGCGAGTCTACGTTCGGGCGTCATTCCGAAACACTGGCCCAGCCAATGTCCTTCCTTCCCCTTCAACTAGGGTCGGCGCAGTGGCTGAGATCGTCGTGAGCCGACCGGACGAGCCTTGGGCGAACCGCGTGCGCGGCTACAAGATCGTCATAGACGGGGACGTTCTCGCGAGCCTTCGCCGGGGAGAGGATGCGACGGTGGCCGTGGCTGCCGGGCATCACACAGTTCGGGCGAAGATCGATTGGGGTCGCAGCAAAGACGTCGATCTTGACCTGGGCGAGAACGACCGCGCATACCTGCTCTGCCAATCAGGCTTCCGGAACTCTTTCGTCTTCCCCCGAGCATGGCTCTATGTGACGATCTGGCGCAAGCGTTACTTGGATCTTCAACTGCTCCGGGTCGAATCTTCCACCTGAACTCGGGGGTCATTCCGGAACACCGGCCCAGCCGAGAGTGGCTCTACCTGGCGCGGCTCGCCGAGTCTGGTTCTGACGCATCTGGAGAGGCGCTTTTCTATATGGCCACTCGCAAGCCATGGGGGTGATCCACAATCAGAGACGACATCGTCAGCGTTCGCTACATGGTCGCCGACGTCAACGAGGCGATCGACTTCTACACGAACGAGTTCGACTTCCAGCTCGGCCAAGACGCATCCCCTGCGTTTGCGGAGGTCACGCGCGGTCACCTGCGGCTCCTTCTTGCAGGGCCGAAGAGTTCGGCCGGTCGGCCAATGCCGGACGGTCGTGAGCCGGAACCAGGCGGCTGGAACCGCATCCACTTCGTCGTCGATGACATCGCGGCCGAGGTCGAGCGCCTTCGCTCCGACGGCGTCGCCTTCCGCAACGAGATCATCAGCGGACCAGGCGGCCAGCAGACCCTACTCGAAGACCCATCCGGAAACCCGATCGAACTCTTCCAACCCGCCGCCTGACCGCAGGCGAGTCTCCCCATCGGCTCAGGGGTCATTCCGGATCACTGGCCCGGCCCAACGACCGGGGCAATACCGCGGTCGACTTACGATGCTGAGTGACCAAAGGCGCAGTACTTGCGAGGCTCCGCGTGCTGGCTCGACTTGAGCGCCCAGTCTGGCTCTGCGGCGGCGTCGGAGTCGACTTTCACGTCGGAAGGTGGACGCGCGACCACGGCGACATCGTCGGCCTCCCGAGTCACAAGCCGCTCGGGAGTCATTGCGGAACACTGGCCCAATCGGCCGTCTACCCGTCTGAGAGGTCTTCGCGGGAGTGACAATCGCTGCGTCAGCGCCGTATCAGAGAAGAGATGAGGTTCGCGATCTGTTTGCCCCTTCTGATCCTGGGATCCATTCTCGTGGGCTGCGGGTCGGCACACACCGCAGTCACCTTCAGGGCGCCGACCAGCATCAAACTCGCCAACGCGCAGACCGGCGCCCATGTCGCATGCCAGAAGGGTCCAGGGCCAGCCCCGGGCCACACTCTGCCGAACGGACGGCTAGTCGTCGGGACCGTCCCCGCCCCCGGTAAGACGATGGGTTGGATCAATGGACTAGGAGCGCCACCTGGGGGCGGAATCAATCTGGCCCTGACCCGTAGAGCGAACGGATCGCTCGTGGTCAACTGCTCGTGAACCAGCCGAGTAGCCCGAGAAGCTCAGGGTGACCTGATCCGCAACGATCCGACTCGGCGCTAACGCGCCGTCAGCTTGTGCAGGACGCGATCTTGACCGGCGCCGAGCCGGTGAGCGACACCCGGTAGGTAGGGCCGCACTTCACGTTGCGCGGCACGCTGTTGACGACCAGGTGAAGGGAGTCCGGCGCCCAGGAGGCTGTCGGCGAGAAGTTGAGCCTGAGCAGCGTCCGCACCTTCCGCGTTGCCACATCGACGACCGCGAGCTTGCCGGCGCCGTTACGGCCCGCCTGCGCGAAGGCGACGTAACGCCCATTCGGTGACCAGCCGAACACGTTCTCGACCTTGCCCGGGACGAGTGTCCGGCTCTTGCCCCCGGCTGTGGAGACGAGATGGAGCGAGCTCGACGTCCTCCCCTGCACGAGATAGGCGACCTTGGCGCTCGTCGGCGACCAAAGGGGATCGAGGCCGACCTTGACCAGCCGGCGAAGACTGCTGCCATTGGTGTTCGCCGCCCAGATACCGAGTGACTTGCCGCTGCCGTTCGATGTGAAGCGGCCGAATGTCACCGACGAGCCGTCAGGCGAGAGACTGGGATCGACGTTGCTCAGCTTCTTGCCACCCACCTTGCCGACGACAGCGCCCGTCTGGGCGTCGTAGATCGTCAGCGGCCCCGCGCAGGTGTCGCACGAGTCGTAATAGGGCGCGGTTGCAAGACGTGTCCCGCCCGGGTTCGTCACGATGCTGACCGCGCTCGGCCTGGCGATCTGCTGCGGCTTCTTGCCCCGAACGATCCGGAAGACCCCGCCGCCGCTCTGATAGAGAATCCCGAACTGCGTCCAGGCGATCAGACCCGGCGCCTCCGGGCAGTGATCACCACTACAGGTCGTGTAGCGGACCGGCTGCACATTCGTGCCGTTTCCTCGCATCGTGCAGAGCGCGTGCAGGATGTTGATCGAGTTGCTCTTCTTCGGAGCGGGCCAGCGCCTTCCGTAGTAGACGATCTGCGTTCCGTCCGGCGACCACATCGGCTGGCTCACCCAGCTGCAAGGCGAGACGGTCGAGGACGACGCGCCGCCGCAGGCAGCTGCGACGCAAGCAAGCACCACAGTCGTCGCCATGAGAAGGCGGGAGATCATGCCGCGAAGATACTCCCCACCACTAATTGCGCACTAATGATCCCCCTACTTCGTTACCAGAACGTAGGAGGCGAGAAGGGCGAAGTCAGTCGTAGCGACGGTGACCGTGGTCGAGGACGGCGGCGCTCGAGGTTCACGCCAGGCGGAACTACGCGATCATTGGTCGTCTGACGTTGCGACGACCGGTGTGACAGCTCCGCGTGCGGCGTCGTATCTTCAAGCCGATGAAGATTTACGCGGTGGCGGCTCTGGCTGCCCTCCTCGTGCTCCTTGCCTCGGCGTGCGCGAGCAGCCACCACGCCTCGCCGCCACCTACGCCAGGGACGGTTCCTTCGACCGCCGGCGACATCGACATCGCCCGCGTGCAGTCGTCGTTCTGGGGCAAGGGATTCCAGTTCTTCCCGAACGGCCCGACCCGGATCGGGTGCCGTATTCCAGGTCCCGGCGGCGTGGGGATCGACGGGACCTGCAGGACGCGAGTCATTCTCGTACGCAGCCTCAGCACCCGCGCGCTCGTGATCTTCACCGAGTCGTGGCCCGCCAAGAGGTTCCGCACCCACGGCCCACCGCGGGGCACCTTGCGCCATTCCTGGCGCTTCGCGGTCAAGACGGGCGGGCGCGTCGCCCGGCTCGGTGACAGCGGGGCCTTCCCGCCGCAGGCGTCGGACTAGACGCGGCGCGTCCACCGAGGTGACGCAGCCTCAGGCGATGAAGTACGGGGGTTTCGTGCTCATCGCATTACTCGCCGTCCTGGTGTTCCGGTGGTTGCTCGCCCGGCGGGCGTCGCGTTGAGCCCGCCTCGCTCATCAGATGCCCGCAGCCGTCCATGTTCGCCTCCCGAAGCGCTCTGCGAGCGGGTTGAAGACGGAGAGGAACTGCTGCTTCGCCGCGTCTGCCCTCCGGTCCGAGGCGTGCGCGAGCGCGAAGTCGGAGTTGGAGCGGATCGGGCAGCCGGCCCCCGCAACGCCGAAAAACCCATCCCGGTAGTGCCGGTCCGCCTCGATCGACTGCTGCAGCGCCCCCTGGAGCAGCGTCACGACCCGGTCCGCCTGCGCCGTCGGGGTCGGCAGCCCGACGAGCTGCTCGAGTATGCCCTGCCGGTTGTCGCCGACGCTGCCGATGCGCCGGCCCGCCGTACGAGGTGGGATCCGGCACTTGAAGCCCGCGTTCAGCGCGGCGACGACCTCGGTTCGGCCTCCGCCCGACTGGGAGAGCACGTTCTCGATCCGGTCGACGAACGCGCGCAGCCTCGTACTGGCCGAAGGCGGCCCGGCCTGCGGCGGCGAGCTGTGGGTCGCGACGATTCCGGCGGCGATGCCGCCGCCGGCCAGAAGCGCGGCAGCCGCCGCGGCGGCAACGAGCCGCCGCCGACGCCGCGGCGAGGGCAGCAGAGCAACGGTCGCCGCCTCGAGCTGCGCAGGCGCCGGCACGGCGATCGTCGGCGCGGCCCTCGTCGCGGCCCGGTCGCCACCGGTGAGCGCTTGCGCAAACGCGGCGGCGAGCTCGCGCCCGCTCGCGTAGCGGACCTCCGGGTGCTTCGCCATCGCCGTCGCGAGCACCCCGTCGAGCTCCGCGGGCAGACCCGGTCGCGTCGTCGAGAGCGCCGGCAGAGGGTCGCGGAGATGAGCCTCGAGCACGCCGAAGTCCGTCTCGCGCAGGTACGGGGGCTGCCCGGACAGACAGTGAAAGAGCACGGCGCCGAGCGAGTACAGATCCGCGCGGCCGTCGACGTCTCGTCCTTCGATCTGCTCCGGGGCGCAGTAGTCCACGGTGCCGAGGAACGATCCCGTCCGGGTCGTTCCCTGCGAGCTCGCTTTCTTCGCCAGGCCGAAGTCACAGAGGTAGGCGTGGTCACCGCTCTCCGAAAGCAGGACGTTGGCCGGCTTGACGTCGCGGTGGACGAGGCCGGCGCCGTGCGCGGCGTCGAGTGCGCCGCCGATCTGCTCGGTGACACGGAGCGCCTCCTCGACAGAGATCGTCCCACGCGCTCGGAGGAGCGTCTGAACGCTCGGCCCACTCACGTAGCGCATCGCCAGGAAGAGGATCCCGTCCACCTCGCCCGCGTCGTAGATCGGAATCACGTTCGGGTGGTCGAGCGACGCCGCGAGCTGCGACTCGCGGAGGAAGCGCGCCCGAAACCCCTCGTCGTGCGCGAGTTCCGGCGCGACCACCTTCAGCGCGACCTTGCGCCCGAGCCGGGCGTGAGTCGCCAGGTAGACGGCGCCCATGCCGCCGCGCCCGAGCAGCGACTCGATCGCGTAGCCGCCGAACAACTCGCCGATATCGGGCACCGCGACGCGCTCAGACATCGCACGTCCGCATCCGGTAGCCGAGCCCTCGCACGTTCTCGAGCAGGTCCTCGGCGCCGAACGGCTCCAGCTTGCGGCGCAGCTCCCAGACGAGCTTCGCCAGCTCCTCGTGCGTGTGCAACGGCTCGCCACCCCAGACGGCCTCCATCAGCTCGTCATGCGTGCAGAGCGCTCGCGCGCCGGCCGCCGCGTTCCGCTCGGCCATGTGCCGGACGAGTCGGTGCGCCTGCGCTCGGATCGCGAGCTCGTGCCGTACACCGTCCTGCACGAGCACGAGCCGGGCCCCGGCCGAGTCGTAGTCGAGGCAGGCCGCCTCCGGCTCGAGCGGGGCCGCGTGCGTCGCCTGGGAGTCCTCGCCCGCGGCGTGGAACGAGAGTTCGAAGAAGCCCCGCTCGCCGGCATCCGTGACGGCGGCCAGGACGCACGCGACATCGCCGTCGTGGAGCGGCATCCTCCCGCTCACGCGCCGGAGGTCGCCGTCGCGGCGGAGGAAGGTGCCGTTGACGCTGCCGCCGTCGACGAGGAACCACTCGGCGCCCCGCCTCTCCAGCGCGAGGTGACCGGCGCGGGTGACGAGCAGCTGCGGGTCGGGTTGGAGCGCGACGTCGTTGGCGTCGACGAGCCTGCCGACGGTGACGCGCGCGCCCGTGAGCACGACACGCCGCACCGGAAGGCCCGGCCCGGAGACGACCAGCTCCGCGGGCGAACTCGATTCCATCCTTCTCCAGTCCTCTGTGAGACAAGGCTACAACCGTCTCCATCCGGCTCCCATGCCGTCGCTATGGAGCGCAGAGCGCCGCGGGGCGACCCTGACTCTGCAAGCAACCGAACGGAGGAACCATGCGACGGCTCGGCACCATCATCCTCCTCTCCATCGTCGGCGCGCTGGTCGCGGTGACGGTCGCGAGCCCCTCTACGCACTCGAACGCGGGCTCGTGGCGGCTACTGCCTGCTGCTCCCGTGTCGTTCGCACAGAGCCAGGCGGGCGTCTGGACGGGACGGCGGCTGATCCTGATCGGCCGCGCGCCGCTTCTGAACCCGTCGAAGGACATCGCTGCCGCGTATGACCCGGCGACGAACCACTGGACGAAGCTCACGCCCCCGAGATCGCCCCGCTATGTGCCCGGCTACGCAACAGTCTGGACCGGCAAGCAGATGCTCGCCTTCGATCCCTTCCACTCGGTCGCCTACACGCCGGGGACGAATCGCTGGCGCGTGCTGCCCAAGGCGATCAACCTCGGCCTCGTCACCTGGACGGGGCGCGAGGCGATCGGCTGGGGCGGCGGCTGCTGCGGCGACGCGCAGAGGGACGGGAGCGCCTTCAACGCGGCGACCGGCGACTACCGGACGCTGCCGGCGGCGCCGCTCGGCCCGAGCCAGCACGCGCTCGGTGCCTGGACCGGCCGCAAGCTGATCCTCTTCATCAGCCCGTACGACGTCGACGGCAAGGCGCGGCCCACGGCGGTGGCGACCGCGGCGGCATACGATCCGGCCACGAACCGCTGGCACCGGCTCGCGCCGCTGCCGCGGCACGCGCAAGGCGGTTACGCGCTGGGAACCGGTGTGTGGAACGGTCACGAGCTGCTCGTCGTCGGCGCCGGGAGCGCCGGCCGCTCGGCCTTTGCCTACAACCCGGCGACGAACCACTGGCGGAAGCTCGCGTCGTTGCCGTCCCCGAGAATCGGCGGGATCGGCGTCTGGGCCGGGGCGCGCCTGCTGCTCGTCGGCGGCGAGACCCGCGCTGGGAAGAGCCTGCGCGACGGGCTCGCCTACGACCCGAAGACGGACAGCTGGACGCGGCTCCCGGTCGCGCCGTTCCGCCAGCTCTATGGCGCGGCGGCCGTCTGGACCGGTCACGAGCTGATCCTGGCGAACCACGGCCGGACGGCTGCGTATACGCCGTGACGGCCGGTCAGGTGGAGGCGAGCCGGCGCTCGAGGCTCGCCTTCACCTCGGGCCAGTCGTCGTCGATCACGGCGTACCAGGCTGAGTCGCGCCGCTCTCCCCCGCGTACGAGCATGTGCTTGCGGAAGACGCCCTCGAACTCGGCCGGAAGCGCGGCGAGCGCCGCGCGTGCCCGCTCGTTCGTCGCGTCGGTCTTGAACTCGACGCGGAGGTAGCCCTCGTCCTCGAGGGCGTGCCGCAGAAGGAGGTACTTCGCCTCGGTGTTCGCGCCCGTCCCCCACGCGGCGGGCACGACCCACGTGTTGCCGATCTCCACCACCCGGTCGTCGGGCCGGTCGTTGAGGTAGCTCGAGTGGCCGACGAGATTCCCGTCGAAGTAGTGCGCGAAGCCCGTCTCGATCGAGACGAACCAGTCGTGGAACGCCTCGCGGCTCTCGTGGCCCCGCACGCGCTGCAGCGCCCAGATGCGCGGATCCTGCGCGATCGCCCAGAGCGCCTGCTCGTGCCGCGGCTCCAGCGGCTCGAGCCGGACGCGCCGGCCCTCGAGCGTCACGTGAAGCGCCAGCCGTCCCCCTCCGCGAACGAGCGCAGGATGCGCCGCGCGACCACGGCCTTGTGCACCTCGTCGGGCCCGTCGTAGATCCGCCCGCCGCGGGCCATCCGCCACATCAGCGCGAGCGGCGTGTCGTCGGTGAGGCCGAGCCCGCCGTGCACCTGCAGCGCCCGGTCGAGCACCTCGCCGAGCACGCGCGCCGCGAAGAACTTGAGCATGGAGATCTCGACGCGCGCTTCGTCTCCCTCGTCGATCCGCTTCGCCGCCTGCATCGTCAGCAGCCGGCACGCCTGGATGTCGGCGGCCGACTCCGCGATCCAGTTCTGGACGGTCTGCTTCTCGGCGAGCGGGCCGCCGAACGCCTCGCGCTCGAGCGCCCGCGCGCACATCAGCTCGAAGGCGCGCTGCATCTGGCCGAGCCAGCGCATGACGTGGTGGATCCGTCCCGGCCCGAGCCGCTTCTGCGCGATCCGGAAGCCGTCGCCCGGCTCGCCGAGCGTGTTCGCGAGCGGGACGCGGACGCCGCTGAAGCGCGTCTCGCAGTGCGTGGCCCAGCCGCGGCCCTCGTGGCCCATGACGGGGATGCGGCGCACGAGCTCGTAGCCAGGCGTGTCGGTCGGGACGAGGATCATCGAGGCGCGCCGGTGCGGCTCGGCGTCGGGCTCCGTCACGACCATGACGACGGCGAACGCGGCCCCGTCGGCTCCCGACGAGAACCACTTGTGCGCGTCGATCACCCAGTCGTCGCCGTCGCGCGCGGCGCGCCCGCGCAAGAGCGTCGGGTCGGAGCCGGCCACCTCCGG
Source organism: Gaiellaceae bacterium (assembly GCA_036273695.1). Lineage (GTDB taxonomy): Bacteria > Actinomycetota > Thermoleophilia > Gaiellales > Gaiellaceae > Palsa-739. The sequence goes on along the minus strand of DASUHE010000032.1, from coordinate 1,157 downwards.
CTCCGTCATGGCGAAGAACGAGCGCACCTCGCCGGCGACGAGCGGGCGCAGGAAGCGCTCCTTCTGCTCGTCGGTGCCGAAGAGGTGGAGGATCTCTCCGTTGCCGGCGTCGGGCGCCTGGCAGCCGAAGACCAGCTGCGCGACGAAGCTGCGGCCGATCTCCTCGTTCAGGTGCGCGTACTCGAGAAAGCCCGTCCCGGAGCCGCCGGCTGCCGGAGGCAGGTGCGGCGCCCAGAGGCCCGCGTCCCTGGCTTTCTGCTGCAGCGCGCCGATGAGCGCGTCGGCCGCGTCGTCCTCCCGCGTGAGCACCCGCTCGTTCGGATAGACGTGCTCTTCCATGAACGCGCGCACGCGCTCGCGCTTGTCCTCCACAGCGGCGATGATCGCAGACATGCGCGAGGCGCTTCAGGCGGTGCTCGGGCCGGTCTCCGAGCCCGTGCTCCTGCCCGGCGGCGCGTCCAAGGAGGCATGGGCGGTGGACGCGGACGGACAGCGTCTGCTGGTGCGCCGCGCCGGCGGCGGCGTCATCCACCGGCACACGCTTTCGCTGCGCCACGAGTTCGAGGTTCTGCAGGCGGCCCACCAGGCCGGCGTGAGGGTGCCTCGGCCGCTGGCGTACATCGAGGACCTGGCCGGTCGGGAGGCGTTCGTGATGGAGCGGCTCGAGGGCGAGACGATCGGGCGGCGCATCGTGCGCATGGAGGTTCCCGCGCACCTGCCGACGCAGATGGCGGAGGAGCTGGCGAAGATCCACGCCCTGCCGCCGGAGCGGCTGCCGTTCCTCGAGGAGGCGTCGGTCGACCGGCTGGTCGAGGAGCTCGACGAGGTCGGCGAGCCTCACCCGGCCATCGAGCTCGGGCTCTGGTGGCTGCGCGAGAATCGGCCTCCGCCACGCGAGCCGGTCGTCGTCCACGGCGACTTCCGGATCGGCAACCTCGTCGTGGACGAGACCGGCCTCGTCGGCGTCCTCGACTGGGAGTTCGCACATCTCGACGACCCGGCCCGCGATCTCTCATTCGCGCTCGTCCGGGCGTGGCGGTTCGGTGTCCCCGAACGCCGGCTCGGTGGGATCGGCGACGTCGAGCCGTACCTCGCGCGCTACAAGGAGCTGACCGGTTTCGACGTCCGGCCGGACGAGCTCGACTACTGGGAGCTCG
>DASUHE010000031.1:0-36684 GCA_036273695.1 Gaiellaceae bacterium | reverse complement strand
AGGATCGAGCCGAGGCCGATGTGAACCGGCCCGACCGCGAGGCCGATCGCGAGCGCGGCAATGAGAAACGCGACGGTGACGAGGCCGGCGCGGAGGCCGACGCCGCGCGCCTCGACGCGCGGCGCAACCTCCGCTCTGCCGGCCGCCGTGGCCATCAGCTCTGCTTCGCGATGCGCGCCACCGTGCGCGCGAACTGGACGATCCGCGGTCCCCAGCGCGAGGCTACGTCGTCGTTGGCGTCCACCACACGATGGTGCTGAACCGCCGAGATGGTGCTCCAGCCGGGCCGCGCGGCGACCGTTGCGTACGACTGCTGGCAGCACTTCGTGTCGGCGAGGACGATGATCTGCGGGTTCTTGGCGATGATGTACTCCGCCGAGAGCTGCGGATAGCCGCCAGAAGCCCCGCTTGCGGCGTCGGCGATGTCCCGGAAGCCGAACAGCTTGTAGATGCTGCCGATGAACGTCTTCGACGTCGCCGAGTAGTACGTCTGATCGAGCTCGTGGTAGACGCGCAGGTGGCGGCGCGTCTTCGGCACGCTCCGAACGATTCCGGCGAGGCGCGTTCGCATCGAGTTCACGACGGCCTTCGCGCCCGTCGCGTGGCCGGTCAGGCGCCCGAGCTGCAGGATCTCGTCGTAGGCCTGCTTCAGGTTGTCCGCGGCCGGCTCGTTGACGACCTTGATCCCGAGGTTCCTGAGCTGGGAAGCGAAGCCGCTCGGGTTGTAGAAGATGATGACGAGGTCCGGATGGTAGTTCGCGATCGCCTCGACGTTCGGCGTGAGGCCGGAGAGGCTGGTGCGTGGCGCGCGTTGCGGATAATTCGAGTCCTGGTCGACCGCCACGACCTGCTTGCCGGCGCCGATCGCGAAGAGATCCTCGGTCGCGGTCGGTGAGAGCGAGATGATCCGGTGGGGGTAGCGGTGCGTGGTGCGCGTGTGCTGGTGGGCCGCCGCCGAGAGCGAGACGACGACGAGCGCGGCCGCGAAAGCCGCGACGACAGCGATGGATAGGCGTTGCACGAATCCTCCTTCCGCGAGGGGTTCGGATTTGGCGGCGGGCGACAGGTCTTCTGACTCGGGGCTCCCTCCCCCGCCGCCTTCCCGGGTCTGCGACCCAGTGGCGTCGTGGCGGAAGAGCGTCTCCCCTTACAGCGGCGGGACCGTCCCGGACTTGCACCGGAGTTCCCTCACCGCTCGCCGGTTATGTGGCGGGAATCTAGCATCGGCGGCCGTGGGCGCAATCGCGGTCGATCTCGACGGGGTGCTGGCCGACACGCGGCCGCTCTGGGACGCGTGGCTCGAGGACGCGGCCCGGCGCGCCCGCGTCGAGCTCGACGTCCCCGAAGACCGGCAGGCGGCGGCCCCGCTGCTGGACGAAGCCCTCGGCGACTGGCGTCCGTTGCTCGTGCGGTTCGCGGCCGACCGGGCGCCGCTCTGGATCCGTCCCCGGGCGGACACGAACGCCGTGCTCCGCAGGCTCGTCTCGGCCGGTGCGCGCGTCGGCGTCTTCAGCGACGCGCCGCGGGAGCTCGTCGAGATCGCGCTCGCCCACGCGGGCGTGGCGCGGCAGGTGGGGGTCGTGGGGACGCTCGCCGAGGTCGAGGCAGCGCTCGGGGCAGACGCCGTCGTCGTGCGGTCGCGCGAGGAGCTGACGGGACTACGATGAGCACATGGAGCACGACCTCTCCGACCGGCGCTTCGACCTGATCCTCGAGCGGCTCGACCGCATCGCGGACGAGCTCGCGAAGACGAACAAGCGCCTCGACAACGACGAGAACTTCCTCCGCCTCGCGCGCGAGCTCTCGACGCTGAACGAGTCGCTGCAGGCGCTCGCCTACGCGGCGCTCGGCCAGCAGGCTCCGCAGGTGCGCCGCCGGCGCTCGGCCTGAGCACGTTTTCAAGCTGGACAAGGCGGCTCGAGCCATGCCCCGGTGCCAGGCACGCAGACAGGTCCGCTAGAGCCACGCGGCCCGACCGAGAGGACGGACATCAGGAAACGTCGACGAAGCTGCGAAGACCACGAATCTGGGCTGCGCGAGTCGATCCGAACTCGCCGAGGACTGCAGTCGCGTCCACGAACGGGTACATCTCCGAAACCCCCACCGTTGCTCCATAGCTGCTCCACCGCCAATCTTCCGGCCGGTCGACCAGGCCCGCCGCGACAGGATTGCGGGCGACGTATCTGAAAGCCTCGAGCACAGCGGCCAAGGAGTCCTTGCGCCGCGACCAATACCTACTACGGACGAGATACCCGGCCCGCAGATGTCGGTCGTTGAAGCGCCTCGTGTAGCCGCCGACGATCCTGTGCATGCCAGCGGGCAGCGAATCGTCCGGAGTCTCGACAATCGCGTGCCAGTGCGTCGAGAGCAGGCAGACCGCGAGGCAGCGCCACCGGTACCGCGAGATCGTTGAGACGAAAATCCTCAGCCAGATCGCGCGGTCAAGATCGTCCTGGAAGTACGGCGCGGAGCCGGTGGCGCTGACGCCGACGTGTTGGATTCCAGCGGTGCGGTCGCGTGGCGAGCGAGGCATGCCATCAGACTCGTCCACGGGTCCTCGCATTGCAAGGTGGCCCGAATTGCCGCGTCTCTGTTTCGGCCATGGCTCGGTGCCTGGCACCGGGACCTGGCTCGTTCGGCGCTCCCGGATGATGCTCGCCGTCAGTGCAGGCGCCAGATGTCGAGCACGCCGCTCGTCGAGTGCGAGTTGGCGTTGCCCTCCGGCAGTGCGATCCGGCCGTCGGTGGCGATCGGGCTATTCCAGTGACCGCCGCCGCAGTCGAGCCTCGTGATCAGCTTCCCCGTCGCCGGCTGGTAGACGGCGAGACCGCCGTTCGGGTCATAGACGTAGAGCAGGCCGCCGGCGAGCAGCGGGCTCGTGCCGGGGGTGCCGTTTCGCCAGACCGAGTGGAGACGCCCGCCGCGAAGCGACCACGCCTGGGTCGCGCCGTTGTCGGCTGCGATCATCCAGATGCGCTTCCCGCTCCTCCACACCGCGGGTGCGGTGAAAAGCTCGGGCTGCGACGGCGTCGACACGATCTGCAGCTCGCGACCCTTGTGCGGCCTCGTGCCGCGCAGCCGCGCGAGCGAGAGGAGTCGGATCTTCCCGTCCTTGCCGCCCTGCGCGATCAGCTTCGGCGTGAGGTAGACGGGCGAGGTCGAGCCGAGATCGAGGTCGTCCACGTTGAGCCGCTCGGTGTCCGTCGGCGTGTAGTTCCCCAGGAGCTTCGCCTTCGCGGAGAGGACGAGCACCGCATCGCCCCAGTTGGCACGGCCGTCCCACGGCCCGTTGCCCGTCGCCACGAGGATCTTGCCGCTGCCCGGGACGACGACCGCGCCGGCGCGGCCCCAGATCGCCGAGTCGCTCGCCGAGCAGGTCGGCGGCCAGAGGAGCCCGTGGCGAGTGGAGCAGAGCGAGTTCCAGACGTGCAGCAGCTTGCCGTGCTTCGCCCCGACGACGACGACGTGCCCCTGGTACGGCGGCGCGTCGCCGACGTAGCCGCCGGTCGTGGCGAGCACGTGCCCGCTCTCGAAGTTGAGCGACGCCGCGATCTTCTCGAACGACGGCTCCTTCGTGATGACCCGGCGCCAGACGACGTGCCCGGTGCGGACCGAGAGCTTCTGGATCCTCCCGTCCGGCGAGGCGGCGTAGATCCACTTCCGGCTCGGATCGGCGACAGGCGTCGCGGTCGTGATCTGCGCCGAGCCGGCCAGGTGGGCGTAGCTGTGCGGCGTCCAGCGCCAAAGGATCTTGCCGCTCGCGGCGTCGACGGCAAGCGTGATTCCGTACGTCGTCGTGACGAAGAACACGTCGTGCGTCGTGCTGCCGACCTTGACGCCGTGGAGGTAGATCGCAGAGGAGTCGACCGTGCCCGGGAGCTGGACCTGCTGCCGCGACAGCGACGCCACGTTCGCCGCCGTGATCCCGCTCGCGTGCGGATCGTCGCTGCTCCGGCGCGCGTCCCAGCCGAAGCGTGTCCAGTCGGTGCTCGATGCTGCGAGCGTCTTGCTCGCCCCACGCACGCCGTTCGCCGTACCGCCGCCGCACGCGGAGAGGACGAGCCCCGCGAGGGCGAGCAGGAGGACTAGCGACGAAGCAGGACGCGGCGTAATTCGTCCTCCTTCCCCGGCTCGAGGATCGCAAGCACCTGGTCGCCGGCCTCGAGCACCGTCGAGCCGACGGCGATCTCCGCATGGCCGCTGCGCATGACGGAGATAAGCCGCGAGCCCTCGGGCAGCGACAGCGCCTCGATGCTCTTCCCCGCCGACGGCGAGTCGCCGTCGATCTGCACCTCGACGATCTCGAGATTCTCGCCGCGCAGCTCGAGCAGGTGGATGAGGTCGTGCTCGGGCACCTCGTGCTCGACGAGGGCCATCACGCTCGAGGTCGCGCAGATCGTGGGCGAGATCCCGAGCAGGTCGAAATGCGGCTGGTTGCGCGGATCGTTCACGCGTGCGATCACCTTCGGGACGCCGTACTTCTCCCGCGCGATCTGGCCGACGATCATGTTGTCCTCGTCGTCGCCGGTGAGCGCGAGCACGATGTCCGGAGGCCGCGCGATTCCCGCCCGCTCGAGAACGAAGAGCTCGGTCGCGTCGCCGCGTTGCACCTGGTGCTCGAACTCGTCCTCGAGTGTCTCGAACCGGTCGCGCCTCTGTTCGATCAGCGTGACCTCGTGACCGAGCCGCAGCAGCGAGCGCGTGACGTTCGCGCCGATCTTGCCGCCCCCCGCGACGATGACGTACATCAGCCCGCGACCTCTTCGGGCTCGGCCGGGGTCGTCGGGATCGCGCACGTCCGCGCCGAGTCGAGCAGCGCGTCGATCGCCACGCGCGTCGGGCAGACAGTGTTCAGTCCTCGCTCCTGGTAGAAGCGCGCGCGGGCGGGGTCGAGGACGCGCACGACGACGCAGCGCACGTCGAAGCGCTTCTGCGCAACCTGGCCGATGATGATGTTCGTGTTGTCGCCGTCGGTGGCGACGACCACTGCGTCGGCCTCCTCGATGCCGGCCTCCCGCAAGAGATCGGCGTCCATGCCGTGCCCGACGATGAACCGGCCGGGCCAGCTCTCCCCGAGCCGACTGAGCGCGTCCTCGTTCTCGTCCACGACGGTCACGTCCCAGCCCTCCTGGTGGAGCTGGAGCGAGGCCGCCGAGCCGACGCGGCCGCAGCCGATGACGAGCGCGTTCAACATCGGCTGAGCGTAGCTCTCTAGACCTCTTCGAGCACGCCCTGCGGGAACGCGACGACGAGCACCTCGGCCGGCGCCTTGCGCAGCACGTAGTCGACGGTCGGCGAGAAGAAGCGCGACTGGCGGCGCCAGCGGGGCGAGGAGCCGAGCACGATGAGGTCCGCGCCGGTCTCCTCGGTCGCCTGGACGATCGCCTCGCCGATCGAGCGGGCGCGGATGGAATGGCCTTCGACCGGGACGCCGAGGTCGGCGCCGAGCGCGGCGGCCTCGGCGAGCGACTCCGCCGCCCGCTCCTCCTGGTGGTAGAGCTCCGCGTCGAGCGGCTGGTCGAGCGGAACGTTGATCACGTGGAGGGCGACGACGGCCGCGCCTCGCTCCTGCGCGAGCTTGATCGCGGTCGCGATCATCTCCTCGCCGATCTCGCTGAGCTTCATGGGGACGAGGATCTTCGAGAACTCCGCCTGCGGTAGCTCGCCCTCCTCCACCGGCTCCACGTGCTCGAGCAGTCCGGCCCCACGCCCGCGCCGGACGGCGAGGTAGACGACGCCGCCGGCCGCGAGCCAGACCGGGCCGCCGTAGCGCGCGCCGATGTGCGTCGCCATCGCCGCGACGAAGATCGCGGCCGTGGCTGCGGCGCCGAGGACGCTCGGCAGCGGCACCTCGACTCCCCGCCAGCGGACGGAGAGCGGCACGCGGAACGGACGCTCGGCGGCCGGCTTCGAGAACCGGAGCTTCACCACGGCGAGCTGCGCGGCGGTGAAGGCGATCAGGACGCCGAAGCTGAACAGGCTCGCGAGGAACCCGACGGGATTCGTCGTGAACGCCGTCGAGAGCAGGAGCGCGATCGAGATGACCGTGGCCGCGACCACCGCCTCAGGGGAATGCATGCTGCGGCGGCTGAGCCGCCCGAAGCCGCGCGGCAGCTGGCCGTGCTCCCCGAGCGAGCGCGCCAGCCGGCCGAAGCCGGAGTTCGACGTCACCGCCGCGATCAGCAGGATGAACGCTCCGGTCAGGCCGACATAGACGCGCAGCGCGTGCTCGACCCAGACTGCGACGTGCGGCCCGAGCGCGTAGACGACCCCCATCAGCGGGGCGCGCTGCCAGGTCGTCCCGAGCAGCGTCGTCCCGTGCGGTGCCGGGAAGGCCGAGAGCGCGACGAGCGCGATCAGCACCGTGACCACGACGACCGCGCCGATGCCGGCGAAGAGGCTGCGCGGCAGGTCGCGGCCGGGCCGGCGCGTCTCCTCGGCGAGGTTCGCCACGGTCTCGAGCCCCGTGTACGCGAGCAGCGCGAGCGGCAGCGCGAACGCGAGCTGATGCCACGAGGGCTCGGTGCCGAGCGACAGGCCCCGGCCGAGCGCGCTCGGCGAGAAGAGGAAGGCGAAGCCGAGGATCACGAGCAGCAGTTGCGTCACGAGGTCGAGGACCGGCACGAGAAGACTGAACGAGTACAGCCGGGTCGGGCGAAGCAGGCGCACGAGCCCGATCAGCGCGATCACGACGCAGCCGACGACCACGTCCCCCGGGTGACGGGCGATCGAATGCACGCCGATCGCGAGGCCCAGGTAGTGCGGCATGAAGAGCGCCGAGAGCGCGATCACGATCAGGTAGTCGAGGAACAGGGCCCACCCCGTCATGAAGCCCGCGAGGTCGTTGAACGCGACCCGGACGAAGGTGGCCGCGCCGCCCGACTCGCCGATCGTCGTCGTTCCCTCGGCGTACGAGAGCGTCACGACGAGAAAGAGCACGCCGACGATTCCGAGCACTGCCGGCGTCAGCCCGAGCGCATGGAGGGCGACGATGCCGAGCGCGATGTAGAGAGAGGACGCGACCTCGCCGTACGCGACGGAGGCGAGCGCCTGCGCGTCGAGCACGCGCTGCAGGTGCGGCAACTTACGTGCCATTGACCCGCGAGCCTATCTCCGGCGCAGCAGGTACAGACGCCCGCAGCCGAGCGCGACGAACAACAGGCCGAGGAGATACCCGACCGAGCCGCCGCCTGCGGCGACCGTCTCGACGAGAAGGGCGATGCCGAGCAGGATCGCGACGATCCCGAACACGAAGACGAAGCGCTGGTAGACGCCGGTCACGCCGCGCGCTCCCTCGGGGTCGCGACCATGACCCGGCACGGCGCGTGGCGGAGGACGAAGTCCACGGCGTCGCCGAAGATCTGGCGCCGGCCTCGCTGCAGCTGCACCCGCCGTGGGCCGGCCATGACGATGATCTCGGACTCGCGCCGGACCGCCTCGTCCACGATCGCCCGGCCGATGTTCCGGGTGCGCGCGATGCGGCCGACGACGCGCACGCCGTACGACTCGCCGATCGCGCGCGCCTCGTCGAGTTGCTCGTTCGCCTCCTGGACGTCGTCCGGCAGCTCGGCGTCGAGCGGCATGTCGAGCGGCACCTGGATCGCAGTGAACGCGACAAGCGAAGCGCGCCGCTCCGCCGCAAGCCTGCACGCGAAGTCCATCGCCTCGTCGGAGGCGTAACCAGGCGCGATCGGGACGAGGATGCCGCGGAACTCGAGAGCGGCGGCGAGCCCGTACTCGACCGGCGCGCGCACGGTCTCCGCCAGCGGAACGTGCAGAATCCGCCGCCGGTAGACGACGTACACGACGAACCCGAGCGCCAACCACCCGAGCCCGGCATAGCGGGTGCTCGGGTACTGGATCACGACGTCGAGCCACGAAAGACCGGTCCCGAGAACTCCGACGACCGCGAAGAGCGGCCAGTCGACTCCGCGCCAGCGGAGGTTCGGCCGTGCGCGCCAGGGGACGTCCTTCTCCTCGCCCGCCCGCAGCCGCCGCAGCTGAATCACCGAGGCGTGTGCGATCGTGAACGAGAGCATCGCGCCGAACGAGTACATCGTGCCGAGGAAGTTCGTCTTCCCCGGCAACAGGACGAGGATCGAGACGAAGCCGGCGAAGACGATGAGCGAGATCCACGGCGTCTTGAACTTCGGGTGCAGTCGCCGGAAGAGCCCCGGGAGCTGGCGGTATCCGGCCATCGCGTACGTGATCCGCGAGGCACCGATCACTCCGGCGTTCGTCGCAATGAACAGGATTGTCGCCGCCAGCAGGCCGACATAGATCTTGAGCACGGAGAGGAGCGCGCCGCCGATGCCGAGGTGCTCGACGACGCCGAGCACCGGATCGGCGGAGAATCTCGTGCCGAGCACGGTGACGCCGTGTTTCACCGGCATCGCGGAGAGGGCGACCATGGGCAGCGTGAAGTAGATGGCGAAGACCGCGATCGCGACCATGAGGATCGAGCGCGGGATGCTCCGCACCGGGTCACGCGCCTCCTCCGAGAGGTTCGAGACGGTCTCGATCCCGGTGTAGGCGATCATCGCGATCGGGATGGCGAGCAGGAAGTGGCCCCAGGTCGGCGCCGTCCCGAAGTGCACGTTCTTGACGAGAACGTGCGGACTGAAGACGAGTACGAAGCCCAGCAGGACGAGCAGCACCTGCGTGGCGAAGTCGATGCCGGCGAGCCCGACGTTGATTCGCGCCGACTCCTGGATCCCGACGATGTTGAGGGTGACGAGCACCACGATGACGCAGGCGCCCACGATGATGTCCCACGGGTTCGTTCTGAGCGGCTCCCAGAAGATCGAGAGGTAGTGCGGCACGAAGAACGCCGAGATGGCGATCGTGATGATGTAGTTGAGCATCTGCGCCCAGGCCGCTCCGAACGAGACGAGCTCGTTGAACGCATGCCGCGCGAAGCTCGAGGAGCCGCCGGCCTCCGGGAAGCTCACCGTTCCCTCCGCGTACGTGGCGGCCGTCGCCGCGAAGAAGAGGCCGGCGACGACGAAGACGACAGGCGTCAGCCCGAGCGCGAAGAAGGCGGTTACGCCGAGGGCGTAATAGATCGAGGAACCGACGTTGCCGTACGCGGTGGCGAAGAGGGCGTTCGCCCCGAGAACGCGCTCGAGCTCGTGAGCCTGGCGACGCCGTCGTGCCACGGGGTGACTGTAGTGCCCGACGCGGTCGCGGCCCGCCCGACCCCGGCAACCGGCCCCGTCGCGATCATCACGCGGCACGGGGCGTCGCGGACGAGCAGCAGCACGTCGTGCGGGAAGGCGCGGCGGAACCCGCGCCGCGACTCGACGGGAGCGCCGACGACGACAAGCTCGGCGCGTCGCTCCGCGGCGACGCGCGCGACCTCGTCGCCGAGGCAGCCCGGCCGCATGCGGACGATCTCGCGCCGCACGCCGACGCCGTACGAGCTCGCCACCGCCGCCGCGGACTCGAGCCGCTTCCCGAGGCCGGCGAGGGCGTCGTCCATGTGGGCGTTCAGCGGCAGCTCGAGCTCGACCACGAGGGGCGCGACGAGGACGACTCGCGCGCCGCGCTCGGCCGCCAGGCGACAGGCGAGGTCGAGCGCGTGCTCCGTCTCCTCCCGGTCGAGCAGCGGCACGACGATGCTGCGATAGGCGATCGAGCCCGTCCAGCGCGCGAGCCGCCGGGCCCTGCGGTGGAACTTGGCGCGGTCGGGCAGCTTCATCGGAGGAGCTGGTACGGGACGGAGGCGAGGACGACGTTCGGCTCGACGAGCAGGAGCCGCTTCACGTAGAGGGCACGCTGGTTGTGGAGAAGCCGCGCCCAGCCGCGCAGGATCAGCTCCGGCAGCACGACGAGGACGTCGTAGCCCTCCCCGGTGAGCTCGCGCAGGTAGGCGAGGAGCGGATCGCCGATGTCGCGGTATGGAGCCGCGAGCACCTCGAGCGGTACGCGCACGTCCTCGGCTTTCCACTTGCGGCGGATCTCGGCCGCCTCCTGCTCGTCGAAGGCGAAGTTCACCGCGCGCGTGTCCGGCAGGCCGACGGCCTCGGCCCAGTTGAGAGCCCGCATCGAGGCGGCGTTCGCGCTCGAGACGAAGACGCGGACGGCAAGGGGGCGGCCGTCCGGGGCTTCGTCCACCGTCGGCAGGTCCGCCACGACGACGCCCGGCTCGGTCAGCAGGCGGAACTTGAGCGCGAGCTCGAACGGGTGCCGTGCCTCCTGCGCGAGCGAGCGGCGGCGGAACTGCTCCGGGACGACGACGGTGACGAAGTCGGACTCGCCGCGCGGCAGCCGCCAGACCTGCTCGACGACGGCGTCGACTGCGCCGCCCGTCGGATCGAGCGTCTCGAGCCGAGGCTCGCCGCCGGCGAGACGGAACCAGCGCGGGCCGATCCCCGGGTCGCTGCCGTGGCGCGGGACGTGGATCGCGCGGAACCCGTCCGGCGCGATTCGCCGGGCGAAGGCGAGCGCTCGCTCGGCGGCCGGGTCGAGATCCCCGACGACGAGGAGGGTGCGGTTCCGCACGTTCGGAGCCGACGCGACCGCCGCGGCGCCCGCACTCAGCCGTCGTGCCACACGGGCGTAGTGCCGGCGCACCCCGAGCATCACGAAGACGAGCACCGGGATCGCGACGGTGACGAGCCAGGCGCCCTCGGCGAACTTCGTCCAGACCACGATCGCCGTGACGAGTCCCGTGGCCGTGGCGCCGACCGTGTTCACCGTCATGCGGCCGCGCCAGCCCGGGGTCCGGACGCGCAGCCAGTAGCGCACCATCCCCGCCTGCGAGAGCGTGAAAGCGGTGAAGACCCCGATCACGTAGAGGTGAATCAGACTGTTGGTGTTCGCCTTGTAGATCGCGAGCAGGGCGGCCGCGGCGGCGGCGAGCACGAGCATGCCGTTCGAGAAGACGAGCCGGTCGCCGAGATTCGAGAACTGCCGCGGTGCGAACCGGTCGCGTGCGAGCAGCGCGGAGAGGCGCGGGAACCCCTGGAACGACGTGTTCGCCGCGAGCACGAGGATGAGCAGCGTCGTCCCCTGCACGGCGTAGTACATGAAGGCGCCGAACGAGCCGGACGGGAACACGGTGCGCGCGATCTGCGAGACGACCGAGTCGGTCGCGCTCGGACGCGCATGGACGCGCACGGCGAGGTACGAGACGCCGAGAAACATGGCGATCGCCATCGCGCCGAGCACGGCCAGCGTCTTCGCTGCGTTCTTGCCCTGCGGGTGCCGGAATGCGTTGACGCCGTTCGCGATCGCCTCCACCCCCGTCAGCGCCGTCGAGCCCGACGAGAAGGCGCGCAGGAGCACGAAGATGCCGACCGCACCGGCGCCGACCGGCAGCTCGTGGGGCACGACGGCCCGGTGCACGTGTCCGGTCACGACCTGGACGAGGCCGACCCCGACGAGAGCGAAGATCGAGGTCACGAAGGCATACGTCGGAAGGGCGAAGAGCAGGCCCGACTCCCGCACGCCGCGCAGGTTCGCGAGCACGATCACGAGGAGGCACGCCAGCGAGAGCCCGACCTTGTGCGAGCTGAGCGACGGCGCGAACGAGGTGATCGCGTAGATCCCGGCCGAGATTGAGACGGCGACCGTCAGGACGTAGTCGGTCAGCAGCGCCGCCGCGGCGACGAGGCTCGGCGAGGTGCCGAGGTTCTCCCGCGCGACGACGTACGCGCCTCCGCTCGTCTCGTAGACGCGCACCGTCTGCCGGTACGAGAGGACGACGATCGCGAGCAGGAGGGCGATCCCGAGCGAGATCGGGAAGACGAGGTGGGCGGAGGTCGCGGAGACGGCGAGGAGCACGACGAGCGCCGACTCGGTCGCGTACGCGACCGAGGAGAGCGGGTCGGACGCGAAGATCGGGAGCGCGAGCCACTTCGGCAGCAGCGTCTCGTGGAGCTGGCCGGTCTGCATTGGCCGGCCGACGAGCACGCGGCGCAGGCGCTTCGGCTCGAGCGCATGCTCTGCTTGGCGCGTGACTGCGCTCACGTGCCAACGCTAGGTCCGCCCGGCTCAGCAGACGGTCAGGATTCCGGGCGCGCGCCTCAGGAAGTCCTCAAGAGGGCGACGCGAGCCTGTAGCCCGCGCCGGGCTCCGTGAGGATGAACCGCGGCCGGGCCGGATCCGGCTCGAGCTTGCGCCGCAGCTGCGAGACGTAGACGTGGAGGTAGTGCGACTCGTCGCCGTAACCCCTCCCCCACACCTCGCGCAGCAGCATCGTGTGGGTGAGCAGCTTGCCGGGGTTCCGGGCGAGGACTCGCAGGAGCGCGAACTCGTGCGGGGTCAGCTGGACGGGCTCACCGCCGACCGAGACCGCGCGCTTCTCGAGGTCGATCCGCAGCTCGCCGACCTCGACCACGGGCTCGACGGGGGCGTCCGCACGCCGCAGCGCCGCGCGGAGCCGCGCGAGCAGCTCGTCGACGCCGAACGGCTTCGTGACGTAGTCGTCTGCTCCAGCGTCGAGCGCCGCGACCTTCTCCGCCTCGTCGCCGACGACGGAGAGGACGATGACCGGCGCGCTGCTCCAGGTGCGGAGCTCGCGACAGACGGCGGTGCCGCTGCCGTCGGGCAGCACGAGATCCAGGACGACGGCGTCCGGCGGATTCGCCGCGAGGGCGGCGAGCGCGCCCTCGGCCGTCTCGGCCGTCTCGACCTCGTACCCCGCGCCGCGCAGGCTCGTCCGCAGCGCGCGCAGGATCTGCGCCTCGTCGTCGACGACGAGGACGCGGGCGCTCACGCGGGCACCACCGTGCGGCGCTCCGCGAGCGGCAGGGTGAGGACGAGGTGCCCTCCGCCCGGATCGTCCTGCGCCCAGAGCCTCCCTCCGTTCGCCTCTGCGAAGCCGCGTGCGATCGCGAGCCCCAGCCCCGAGCCGTGGCCCGCCGCCCCGCGCCGGAAGGGCTGGAAGAGTGCCTCCCGCTGCTCGTCGGGCAGGCCGGCGCCCGAGTCGACGACGTGGATGCGCAGTTCGGTGGCGCCGGGCTCGCTGCGCAGGAGCACCTGCGAGCCGGGCGGCGAGTAGCGCAGCGCGTTCTCGAGGAGATTGGCGAGGACTCGCTCGACCTGGGCGGCGTCGACCTCGACCGGCGGGGTCTCCGAGCCGATGTCGAGCCGCACGCGTCCGGCTTCGGCGCCGAGCCCCGCGAGCGCCTGGCTCACGAGCTCGTCCACGTGCCACAGCTCGCGATGAGGCTCCGCCGCGCCGGCCTCGAGGCGCGAGAGGTCGAGCAGCTGCTCGACGACGCGGTCAAGCCGGGTCGCCTCGCCGCGGATCGTCTCCGCGAGCCCGAGCCGGTCGTCCGCCTCGAGCCTCAGCCCCGGGCTGGCGAGCGCGTCCGCCGACGCGAGAATCGCGGTGAGCGGCGAGCGCAGGTCGTGGGACACCGCGCGGAGCAGCGCGGTCTTCAGCGCGTCGCTGCGGCGCAGGGCCTCCGCCTCGAGCGCCTCGCCGGCCAGGCGCTCGCGCTCCTCGGTCAGCTTGCGCAGGGCCTGCAGGGCCGCCTCGGCCTCCTCGGCGCGCCGGCGCGAACGGCTCGCAAGCTCGCTGACGACGACGGCGGTGATCACGAAGACGAGGAGCGCGAACCAGTTCCGGTTGTCCGCGATCGTGAACGTGTACAGCGGTGGCACGAAGAGGAAGTTGAAGGCGAGCATGCTCCCGACCGCGACGCCGACGGCGAAGACGACGCCCCACGCGATCGCCACGGGGATGACCGCGAGCAGGTAGAGCACGGCCAGGCTGAGCACCGGCACGTGGCCCTTCAGGAGCTCGACGGCACCGGTGACGAGCGCGAGCGCCCCCACGCAGGCGACGACCCGGACGAGGCCCGTTTTCACCCGGGCAACGGTACTCCTGCGAGCGGTGCTCTAGCCGTGAATCGAGATGATGACGGGGATGATCAGGATCGCGACGATGTTCGTGATCTTGATCATCGGGTTGATCGCCGGGCCCGCCGTGTCCTTGTACGGGTCGCCGACGGTGTCACCCGTGACCGCGGCGGCATGGGCCTCCGAGCCCTTGCCGCCGTAGAGGCCGTCCTCGATCATCTTCTTCGCGTTGTCCCAGGCGCCGCCGCCGGAGGTCATCGCGATCGCGAGGAAGAGCCCCGTCACGATCGTCCCGATCAGCAGGCCGCCGAGCATCTTCGCGTTGATCAGGCCCACCACGATCGGGAAGGCGATAGGCACGATCGCCGGCAGGATCATCGAGCGGATCGCCGAGCTCGTCACGATGTCGATCGCCGGCCCGTATTGCGGCCGCTCCGTGCCTTCCATGATCCCCGGGTGCTCGCGGAACTGGCGGCGCACCTCCTCGACGACCTCGCCGCCGACGCGCCCGACGGCCTGCATCGCGAGCGAGGCGAAGAGGAACGGCATCAGGCCGCCGATGAAGAGGCCGGCGATGACCCACGCGTCCGAGAGGTCGAACGTGAGGTGCGAGAGCGCCGAGGTGGCCTTTGCCTGCGTGTGGAGCCCGTCGGCGTACGAGCCGAAGAGGACGAGCGCGGCGAGCGCGGCCGAGCCGATCGCGTAGCCCTTCGTCACGGCCTTCGTCGTGTTGCCGACCGCGTCGAGCGGGTCGGTGATCGCGCGCACTTCCGGTGGCAGGTCCGCCATCTCGGCGATGCCGCCGGCGTTGTCCGTGACCGGGCCGTAGGCGTCGAGCGCGACGATGAGGCCGGTCATCGAGAGCTGCGCCATCACGGCGACGCCGATCCCGAACAGGCCCGCGAGGTGGTTGGCGACGAGGATGCCGATCGCGATCACGATCACGGGCGCAGCGGTCGCCTGCATGCCGATCGCGAGGCCCTCGATGATGTTCGTCGCGTGCCCGGTCTGCGACGCACGGGCGATCGACTTGACCGGGTTCCAGCGCGTGCCCGTGTAGAACTCGGTGATCCCGACGAGCAGTGCGGTGATCGCGAGACCGATCAGCGCCGCGCCGTAGAGCTCCCCAAACGAATAGGGATGCGCAGTGAGCAGGTCGCCCGCGCGACCTACGAACGCCTTCGTCACCGGGATGAAGATGAGCGCCGAGATGACGGTCGCGACGAGAACCGCGCGGTAGAGCGCGTTCATGATGTTGCCGCCGGTCTTCACGCGGGCGAACTGGACGCCGATGATGGAGGCGATGATCGAGACGGCCCCGATCGCAAGCGGATAGAGCCAGAGGCTCTTCCCCGAGGCGCTGGCCGTGGTCACGCCGAGCAGCATCACGGCGACCGCGGTCACGGCGTACGTCTCGAACAGGTCGGCGGCCATGCCGGCGCAGTCGCCGACGTTGTCGCCGACGTTGTCCGCGATCACGGCCGGGTTGCGCGGGTCGTCCTCCGGGATCCCCGCCTCGATCTTGCCGACGAGGTCGGCGCCGACGTCCGCGGCCTTCGTGTAGATGCCGCCGCCGAGCCGCGCGAAGACTGAGATGAGCGAGCCGCCGAACGCCAGCCCGACGAGGTGGTGGATCGCCTTGTCCGGCGTGTCGCCGATGCCCGCGGTGAGGACCCAGTAGTAGCCCGCGACCCCGAACAGGCCGAGCCCGACGACGAGCAGTCCCGTGACAGAGCCGGCGCGGAACGCGACGTTGAGCGCCGGCGGCAGGCCGTGTCGGGCCGCCTCGGCCGTCCGCACGTTCGAGCGCACGGCGACGTTCATCCCGATGAAGCCGGCCGCGGCCGACAGGACGGCGCCGATGAGGAAGCCGATCGCCGATCCCCAGCCGAGCGAGTGGTAGAAGCCGAGCAGCAGGAACGGCACGACCGCGACGACGGCGATCGTCGTGTACTGCCGGCGCAGGTAGGCCGCAGCGCCCTCCTGCACGGCGCGCGAGATCTCCTGCATCCGCTCCGTACCGGCCGGCTGGCGCAGCAGCCAGACGGTGAGGCCGAGGCCGTAAAGGACAGCTGCGCCCGCGCACAGCAGCGCGAACAGCACGGCGTGATGCATGAACCAACTCATCGGCTAGAGCTCCCTCCGGGGCGTCACAAAGTCAGCGCCGGAGACCCCGGCGCGGGCTGTTTTTTACCACACCGGCCGGATCGGCCGTGTCACGAAGTGGGCGTGCGGAGGTGCCAGCGGACCTGTTCGTCGAAGATCTCGCGCATCGACGCGCCTTCGTCGTGGCGCGCGATCTGGCGCTCGGCCGCGTTCCGCTCCGGGACCGCGAGCCAGTCCGCCGCTCCGAGCTCCTCCGCCACCGGGCGCACCCACTCGAGCAGCCGCTCGAGCCGCGCGCGGGCGGGTATCGCGTCCCCGCTCGCGAAGTCGATCAGCTCACCCGAGAGCCCGTGGCGGATCGCCCGCCAGAAGTTCTCCTCGATCAGCCGGTGCGGCAGATCGGGAAGCGGCTCGCCCTCGTCGAGCGCGCGCGCGATCCGCGCCGTCAGGGCGTAACAGAGCGCGGCGAGCGAGCGCGACTCGCCGAGGTCGGGCTGCGCGTCGCAGATCCGGATCTCGACCGTGGGAAAGGCGAGATGCGGCCGCACGCTCCACCAGATCTGCGTGTGCTCGGTGATCGAGCCGGTCTCGTAGAGGAAGCGGACGTACGTCTCCCACTCGTCCCAGCTCCCGAGGGCGTCAGGGATGCCGCAGCGCGGGAACATCCGCGTGAAGATCTGCGTGCGCGCCGAGTGGAGGTACGCGAAGACGCCCTCGACGAACGGCGAGCTCGACGAGAGCGCGAGCAGCTCGGGCAGGTAGTTGCGGAGCGCCGAGCAGACCCGGATCGCGCGGTCGGGGCCGTTGACGCCCACGTGGACGTGCTGGCCGAACGAGTTGTTGCGCCAGACGACGTAGCGAAGGATCTCGTCGTTGCGGCGGTAGTGCGGCGTGTCGATGATGAGCTGCGCCTGCCACGGGCTCCACGGGTGCGTGCCGGTCGCGCCGAGCGCCACGCCGCGAGGCTCGACCAGCGCTCGCAGCTGCTGACGCCGCTCGCCGAGCAGCGCGGCGGCTTCTGCGAACGACTCGCAGCGGCCGGTGCGGACCTCGATCTCGGACGCGATCAGCTCGCCGACCAGGTGTGGCTCGAGCTCCGTTCCCCGCGCCGCTTCCTGCAGCTCCTCGAAGCGGTTGACGAGGTCGAGCGTCGCCGGGTCGAGGAGCGCGAACTCCTCCTCGACGGCGACCGTGAAGTCCGGAACCCCGTCGAACGCCTCGCGCGAGCGCGCGAGCATCTCCTCGTAGCCGAGCCGCTGCTCGTCGCCCACGGCGAAAGCCTAATGGCGAAAGTGAAGTGGCATCCTGGGGGCCTGGAGTGCGAGCGCGATCCGTGGATCGACGAGGACATCGCCGGGCTGCCGGAATGGCAGCCCGAGCGCGCTCAGCCGAGCAGGCGCTCGGCGACCACCGTCCAGCTCCACCGCAGCTCGACGGCTCGGCGTGCTGCCAGGCCGAGCTCGCGGCGGCGGTCGGCCGGTAGCTCGAGCAATGCGGCGAGGCGCTCGCGCAGCGCGCCGGCGTCGCCCGCAGGAAACGAGAGCAGCGCAGCGGCGTCCGGGCCGACCCCTTCGCCGATGCCGGCGGCCACCTCGGCGAGACCCGAGTGCGCGGACACGACGGGCAGCACACCGGCTGCCGCAGCCTCTGCGGCGACCATGCCGAACGCCTCCGGAAAGATCGAGGGCACGACGGCCACGTCGCACAGCGGCAGGAGGTGGCGGAGGTGGCGATGCTCGAGCGCACCGGTGAACAGCGTGCCGGGCGGCGCCAGCGCCTCGAGCTGCGCCCGGAAGTCGCCGAAGCCGACGATCACGGCGCGCGCGTCGAGGCCGGCGAGCGCCTCCAGCAGGACGTGCACGCCCTTGTTCTCGATCAGCTTCCCGAAATAGACGACGGTCGGCCGCTCCTCGGCGAAGAACGCGGCAAAGCGCTCGGCGTTGCCCGGATCGGGATGGCGCTCGCCGGCGTCGACGGGATCGAGCCGAGCCTCCTCGATCAGCCCGGCGACCGCCTCGTCGCGCTGCTCCGGCCGGAACTCGTCCACGTCGACGCCGGGCGGCACGATCTCGACGCCGTCGACGTGGCCCGCCACCTCCTCGAGCACGTCACGGATGTGCGCCGAGCCGGCGTAGACGACGTCCGCGCGGGCGAGGGCTTCCGCGCCCCACCGTGCGAGCTCGGGCCGGCCGCGCATCGCGTACTCGAGCTCCGAGCCGTGCGCCTTGACGCGGAACGGCAACCCGCTCGCCGCACCGACCGGGGCGCCGAGCACCACGTGGTTGGCGAAGACGAGATCCGCGGGAGCGAGCTCGCGGAGCACGGCGGCGTTCGCGTCGACGTACGCCGCCCGCTCGCCCTTCGAGAACTCCACGAGCAGCCGCGCGTCGAGCCCCTCGTAGCGGTCGAGCACGAAGACGGGCAGCAAGCCATCAGGCAACTCGGGCACCACGACGCGGGCGCCACCGAGGTCGTAGCGGTCCGCATGCCGATCCTGGCAGACGACCGTGACATCGTGCCCGGCCAGGCTCCACTCCCGCGCCAGCGCCCGCGTGTAGACGTTGGAGCCGGTTCCTCCGAGGAGATAGCCGTGCCAGAGCAGGATCCGCACGCGGCGGAGGCTATGCCAGACGGCGGCGAGCCAGTTGCGCGAGCGGCAGGAGAACGCCGACGGCGAGCCCGGCCGGCCGAGGAAGAAGGACGCGCCCCAGTCTCCGCGCTACGTCAGATGGAAGTACAACGCATAGAGCAGCTCGACGGCGGGGTTCGAGGTGTGCACGGTCACGTCCGCGGGCGTCTCGAGCAGCGCCTCGGAGTAGTTGAAGATGATCTGCACGCCCGCGGCGACGAGATCGTCCGCCGCCTGCTGCGCCCCGTCGGCCGGCACCGCGAGCACGCCGACCACGACGTTGTGGTCGCGCACGAGCTGCGCCAAGCGCTCGTACGGCTCGACCGAGACGCGGCCGATCGGCTGCCCGAGCTTCGCCTCGTCGGTGTCGACGACGACGGCGATGTTGATGCCGTGCTCCGCGAAGATCGAGGACGACGCGATCGCCTGGCCCAGCCTGCCGGCGCCGACGAGCGCGACGTTGTGCTGGCCCTGCGTGCGCAGGATCTTGCGGATCGCGTCGAGCAGAGCCTCGATCGAATAGCCGACCCCGCGCTTGCCGAACTTGCCGAAGTTCGACAGGTCGCGGCGGATCTGGGTCGCGTTGATGTTCGTGTACTCGGCGATCTCCTGCGAGGAGATCCTCGTCTTGCCCATCTTGCGCGCCTGGGTCAGCACCTGGAGGTACCTGGACAGGCGCGCGGCGACGCCGACATTCAGGCGTTCGACCACGCTACCCCCTCTGGTTGCTCAACTTCGTGACAGCGTTCTCTGTTGTACCAGCCGACCTAGCCGCCTGCTTGTGCAACCGCCCGGCGCAGCGCGTCCGGGTGCACGTGGTAGACGAACCGCCGCCGCCCGTCGATCTCCACGACCGGGATCCACGCGCGGTACTCGGCCTCGAGCTCGGGATCGCCGTCGATCGCCACCTCGCGTAGATCGAAGCCGAGCTCGTCACGGGCCCTGGTGACGACGCGGCGGGCCGCCTCGCAGAGATGGCAGCCCGTCGAGGAGTAGAGGACGACCTCGGTTACGGGTAGATGCCTCGCGTGACCGTCGCTTCGGCGACACGCTGCACCGCGAGTCCGTAGGCCGCGACGCGCATCGGCAGCTTCCGCTCCTGCGCGGTGTCCCAGGTCTCGTCGAACGCGCGGCTCACGATGTCGTTGAGCTTCGCGTTCACCTCGACCTCCTTCCAGAAGTACTCCTGCAGGCCCTGCACCCACTCGAAGTACGAGACGACGACGCCGCCCGCGTTCGCGAGCACGTCGGGGAGGATGAGGACGCCCTTGTCCTCGAGGATCGCGTCGGCCGCCGGCGTGACCGGCCCGTTCGCGCCCTCGCAGATGATCGCCGCCTTGACCTTGTCGGCGTTCTCCTCCGTCACGACCTGCTCGAGCGCGCACGGGGCGAAGATGTCGCAGTCGAGCAGCACGAGCTCCTCGTTCGTGATCGTCTCGGCGTCCTTGAGGCCGACGAGCGTGCGGTTCTCGGCCTTGTACGCGAACGCCGCCGGGATGTCGATGCCCTTCGGGTTGTAGAGCGCCGTGCTCGAGTCGGAGATCGCGACGACGATCGCGCCCTCCTGGTGGAGGAACTGGGCGAGGTAGCTGCCCACGTTGCCGAAGCCCTGCACGACGACCTTCATCCCGGCGATGCGCTTGTCGAGCTTCGCGACCGCGTCGCGGATGCAGAAGAGCGCGCCGCGCGACGTGGCTTCGACCCGGCCGAGCGAGCCGCCGATGGTGAGCGGCTTGCCGGTCACGACGCCGAGCACCGAATGGCCTTTGTTCATCGAGAACGTGTCGAAGATCCAGGCCATCGTCGAGCCGTCGGTGCCGACGTCCGGCGCGGGGATGTCCTTCTCCGGCCCGATCTCGTTGATGATCTCGCTCGTGAAGCGGCGGGTCATCCCCTCGAGCTCGTGGCGGGACATCTTCTTCGGGTCGCAGACGACGCCGCCCTTCGCGCCGCCGAACGGGATGCCCATGAGCGCGCACTTCCACGTCATCCACATCGCGAGCGCCTTGACCTCGTCGACCGTGACGTCCGGGTGGTAGCGGATGCCGCCCTTCGACGGCCCGCGCGCGATGTTGTGCGTGACGCGGTACCCCTTGAAGACCGACGTCGAGCCGTCGTCCATGCTGACCGGGATCGAGACCTCGATCGCCTTCTTGCACTCGCCGAGGACGGCAATGAGGTTCGGGTCGATCTCGAAGGTGGTGCCGACGCGGCGCAGCTGCTCGCGCGCCAGCTCGAACGGATTCTCGCGCAGGTGAGACGTCGTTACGACTGCGGACACCCTCTGCTCCTTTGTCGCTGCAAACAGGCTGAAAAGTTGACGCCTCGGCGAGCTTAGCGCGATGCGTACGCGTCGAGGGCGAGGTACCGCGGGTACTGCACCGCCTCCGTCCAGCGCGCGGCCGAGGCGATCATCGCGGCGTTGTCGGTGCAGAGGGCGAGCGGGGCCGCCGTCGCATCGGGGAGCGCCGCCCGAAGCGCGGAGTTCGCGGCGACGCCGCCGACGATCGCGATCCGATCGCGGCCCGTCCGTTCCGCCGCTTCCCGCACGCGCTCGACGAGCGCGCGCACGATCGCGTACTGATAGGACGCGGCGAGATCCGCGCGCCGAGCGGCGAGCTCCTCGTCGCTCAGCCCGCGCACCGCGTACAGGAGCGCCGTCTTCAACCCCGAGAACGAGAAGTCGAGCCGCGGCACGCGCGCAACCGGGAAGTCGAAGGCGCTCACGTCTCCCCCGCCCGCGAGCCGGTCGATCTCGCGGCCGCCCGGATAGCCGAGCCCGAGCAGGCGCGCACCCTTGTCGAACGCCTCGCCGGCGGCGTCGTCGAGCGTCGACCCGAGCAGCGTCCGCTCGGTGTGCGAGCGGACGTCGAGAAGCATCGTGTGCCCACCACTCGCGAGCAGGCAGAGGAACGGCGGCTCGAGCGGGTCCGGCTGGAGGTAGAGCGACGCGACGTGGCCGTCGAGGTGGTCGACCGACACGAGCGGCAGGCGGCGCGACCACGCGAGCGCCTTGGCCGCCGCGAGCCCGACGAGCAGCGCGCCGATCAGGCCGGGGCCCTGGGTCACGGCGACGCGGTCGACGTCCTCGAGCGTCGCGCCGGCGTCCGCGAGCGCCTCGCGGAGCACGGGCGTCACGAGCTCGAGGTGACGGCGCGAAGCGACCTCGGGGACGACGCCGCCGTAGCGCGCGTGCAGCTCGGCCTGCGAGGAGACGACGCTCGACCGGATCTCGCCTTCCTCGGTCACGAGAGCCGCCGCGGTCTCGTCACACGAGGTCTCGATGCCGAGGATCAGCGGTTGACCGGGTCCTTCTACATGATCAGCGCGTCCTCCCGGTTGTCCGTGTAGTACCCCCGCCGCAGGCCGCGCGAGAGGAAGCCGAGGCGCTCATAGAGGTCGATCGCCTTCGTGTTCGAGACGCGCACCTCGAGTGTGTAGCCGCGGCGGGCGTCGGAGGCCGTGAGGTCGAAGAGCCGTTCGAGGAGCATCGTGGCGACGCCGCGACCGCGGTGGTCGGGGTCGACCGCGACGTTCATCACGTGCCACGCGTCGACGTAGCGGGAGACGATCAGGTAGCCGACGAGCGCGCCGTCCTCGACGTCGGCCTCGAACGCGCCGAGGCAGATCGAGCTCGGCTTCGCGAGCTCCCCCGCGAACATCGAGCGCGACCACGGCGTCGGGTACGACCGGCGCTCGATCTCCTCGATCTCGAGGAGGTCGGCGAGCGCGAGCCGCCGCAGCTCGATCGTCGTCATCGGAGGTTCCTGTCGGCATCCGGCACGCGGAGGTAGAGCGGTTCGAGCTCGTCGACCGATCCCGGCTCGCCGGCGATCCGAGCGTGGAAGCGGGCGCGCGGCAGGTGGCGCTCGTCGTCGTCGGCCGGCACGACCGCGCCGCGCTCCTCGAGCAGCGTCCGGTAGCGCAACGCGCCGTCGCCCACGCAAAGGCGTCCGTCGTCGAGCTCGAGCTCCCGAGGGGCAAACACGGCCGGTTCGCCGCCGACGAGCGTGAAGACCTCGCGCCGCTTCGCGTCGACGACGGGTAGCGCTCCCGGGGCGCCGGCGGCGAGCGCGGCGAGCGTCGAGACGCCCGCTCCCGGCACGCCGAGCGAGAGCGCGAGCCCGCGTGCCACGGCGAGCCCGATCCTGACGCCCGTGAAGCTGCCGGGCCCGAGCCCGACCGCAAGCCGGTCGAGGTCGGTCGGATGGGCCCCGGCCTGGCGCAGCAGCGCATCGACGTCCTCCAACAGCGTCTGCGCACGCGAGGCCCGCTCGCCGAGAACTTCTTCTCCGTCCACGAGCGCACTCGTGGCGACCGCCGTCGCCGTGTCGAAGGCCAGGGTCAGCACTCGTCGATCTCCACCGCTCTCCCAGCGCCAGCATGCCGCAAACGCACTGTGAAACGGGGCGGCGGCAGAACCCCCGCCCCGGCCTCGGGCCATTCGACGAACGCGATCGCGCCTTCGAAGTACGGCTCGAGGTCTCCCCACTCCGCGGGCGAGACACCCTCGAAGCGGTAGAGGTCGAGGTGCGAGACCTCGATTCCGTCTCCGTGGTAGCGGTGGCCGATCGTATACGTCGGGCTCGTCACGCGCTCGCGCACGCCGAGGGCGCCGCACGCGCCGCGGACGAAGGTCGTCTTGCCTGCGCCGAGCTCGCCGGCGACCGTGACGACGTCGCCGGGGGACAGCCGCCGCGCGAGCTCCGCGGCGAGGGTCTCGGTCTCCTCGGGCGAGTTGGTGGTGGACTCGGCCATCCCCGGCAAGACTACGATCCAGCGCATGCCTGCCTACGTGATCGTCGAGACGGAGGTCCACGACCCCGTGCAGTACGAGCAGTACAAGGCGGCCTCGCCGGGCGCCGTTCGCGCGGGCGGCGGGCACTTCGTCGTGCGGGGCGGCGAGCTTGCGGTGCTCGAAGGCGACTGGGATCCGGCCCGGCTCGTCGTGCTCGAGTTCCCGGACCTGGAGGCAGCGAAGCGCTGGTACGACTCGCCCGAGTATCAAGAGGCGAAGCGGCTGCGGGACGGTGCGGCGAACCTCCGCATGGTCGCCGTGCAGGGTCTCGACGAGCCGCTCTAGAAAAGACCGAGCTGTTCGGCCGGCGCGGCGACGACGGACGCCGGCTCCGGCTCGGGCTCCGGCACCGCGACGGCGGCCGGCTGGACGCCGCGTCCCATGATCTCGGGCAAGCGGGCGAAGTCGGCCTCGAGCACCTTGAGCATCGCCGGCGTGTAGAGCGCCGCCGCCGGGTGGTAGATCGGGTAGAGGATGACACTGCGGCCCGCGACCGTGAGCGCCTGCTCCTGGCCGTGCACCCGCGTGATCCCGAGCGGACGGCCCGAGAGAACCTTCGTCGCGAAGTTGCCGAGCGTCGCGATCACCTTCGGCTCGATCAGCTCGATCTGGCGGAAGAGGTGCGGTTCGCACGCCTCGATCTCGTCGGGCTGCGGGTCGCGATTTCCCGGCGGGCGGCACTTGAGGACGTTCGCGATGTAGACGTCCTCGCGGCTGAGCTCGACGCCCGCGAGGAGCTTCTCGAGCAGCTTCCCGGCCTGGCCGACGAACGGCACGCCCTGCTTGTCCTCGTGGAAGCCCGGCGCCTCGCCGACGAACATCAGGTCGGCGCGCGGGTTGCCGTAGCCGAAGACGACCTGCGTCCGTCCCTGCGCCAGTCGGCAGCGCGTGCAGCTCGCGGTCGCCGCTCCGTACGCCTCGAGCGTATCCGTCATCGCGACCGGCACCGCACTCACGGGGGCGAGTCTACGAGGCACGCCCGACGGACACGATCTTCGCCCGCCAGCGGCCGCGCGGCGCGTCGACCTCGATCTCGTCGCCGGGCGCCTTGCCGAGCAGTGCCCGGCCGACCGGCGAGTCGGGGGAGACTCCGCCGACGCCGGTGATCTCGATTTCGAGCTTCTCGCCGTCGTCGCGCTCGAGCTCGACCCGGGAGCCGACGGTGACGACGCCGCTCGCGGCGGCGGCGTCCTCGTCGACGATCGTCGCGTGCTGCAGCCGGTGCCGCAGAACCCGGATCCGCGCCTCGAGCAGTCCCTGCTCGTTCTTCGCGGCGTGGTACTCGAAGTTCTCGGAGAGATCGCCGTGTGCCCGCGCCGTCGCGATCGCCTCCACGGCCTCTCGCCGCTTCGGCCCTTCGAGCTCGGCGAGCTCGGACTCGAGCTGCGCGTGGGCGGCGGGCGTCAGCAGCTCGCCGTCTTCGTCCCCCCGGGCCACGGCCGAGCTAGTGGCCGCAGCCGCAGGAGCCGCCGCAGCAACCACCGCCCCCGCCGGCTGCGACCTTGGTGACGCCGTGTACGGCGAAGGAAGAGAACTGGCGCGAGACGTCGGTCGCGGCGCAGTCGGGGCACGCAACCTGCTGCTCGCCGCGGACGAGCTCCTCGAAGTGCGACTCGCATTCCATGCAGACGTACTCGTAGATTGGCACGGCTCTGATGCTAGCGCCGCTGCGACGTGCAGGTCGCGGCCTGCCTGCTCGTGCCGACGAGCTCCCGCGGGAGGCCGTCGGGCCTGCCGGGCACGCTGACCGTGACGGCCGGGTCCCCGAGCGAGCGCAGCGGTACACTCGAGGTTGCCCGGCATCCGGTTCGGAGCTGGAGCGAGAGATCGTGATCGAGCGAGTCCACGTCATCGGTTCGGGCCGGGTCGGTTCGGCCATCGCCGCCCGTCTGCGCGAGCGTGGCCTCGCCGTGGCCGAAGCCGACCCCGACGTCGTCCTCCTCTGCGTCCCGGACACGGCCATTCCGGGCGTGTCCCGGTGCCTGGCACCGGGACACGCCTGGGTGGGACACGTCTCGGGCGCCACGCCGTTGGCGGCACTCGACCCGCACGAGCGCCGCTTCTCCCTCCACCCGCTGCAGACGTTCGATCGCAGCGGCGAGCCGAGCCAGCTCGACGGTGCGTGGGCGGCGATCAGCGGCGAGACGCCCGCAGCGCTCGCGGTCGCGCGGGAGCTCGCGGAGACGCTCGGCGTGCAGCCGTTCGAGCTCGCCGACGCAGATCGGGCCCTCTACCACGCCGGCGCCGTCTTCGCCTCGAACTACCTCGTAACGCTGCAGCGAGCCGCCGTCCGGCTCGGCGTCCCGGCCGGCGGGCTCGTGCCGCTGATGCGCGGGACGATCGACCACGGCTTCGAGCTGACAGGGCCGATTGCGCGTGACGACTGGGCGACGGTCGAGGCGCACAAGCAGGCGATCCGCGCGACGCACCCGGAGCTCGAGCACCTCTACGCAGCGCTCGCCGAGGCGACGGTGCAGCTCGCATGAGGGTCTTGCGCACGATCGCCGAGGTCGAGACGACGCCTGACACCGGGCTCGTCCCGACCATGGGAGCGCTCCATGACGGGCACCGCGCGCTCTTCCGGGCGGCGCGGGCCGAGAACGCGAGGGTCGTCGCCTCGCTCTTCGTGAACCCCGCCCAGTTCGAGGATCGGGCGGATCTCGACGCGTACCCGCGGGACGAGCGGCGCGACCTCGAGCTCATGGAGGCGGAGGGCGTCGACGCGGTCTTCGCGCCGAGGCTCGACGAGCTCTACCCGGCCGGCTTCGCCACCTGGATCGCGCCCGACGACACGGGCACCGAGGGCGGCGCGCGACCCGGCCATTTCCGCGGCGTCGCCACCGTCTGCCTCAAGCTGTTCAACATCGTCCGCCCCGAGCATGCGTACTTCGGCCAGAAGGACGCGCAGCAGGTCGCCGTGATCCGCCGCCTCGTACGCGACCTGAACGTGCCCGTCGAGGTGCGCGTGGTGCCGACCGTGCGCGACGCCGACGGGCTCGCCCTCTCGTCCCGCAACGTCCGCCTCTCGACCGAGGAGCGCGAGCGGGCGCTCGCGCTGCCGCGCGCGCTCGGCGCAGCCGTCGGCAGCCCCGATCCCGTCGCCGCCGCACGCGGCTCGCTGAACGGCCTCGAGCCGGAGTACGTCGAGGTGCTCGACCTCGGCAACGCCAAAGTCCTCGCCGCCGCGGTCCGCGTCGGCTCCACCCGCTTGATCGACAACGTCCTCCTGGAAGGAGAGCTCTCATGAGCGACAACCCGAAGCCCGCGCGCTACGCCTCCTGGACTGCCGGCAAGCTGCCGCTCCCCGAGCTCGCCGAGATGAAGCGGCGCGGCGACAAGATCGTGATGGTCACGGCGTACGACGCGCCGAGCGGGCGGCTCGCCGACGCCGCCGGCGTCGACCTCATCCTCGTCGGTGACTCGTCCGGAATGGTGGTGCACGGCCGCGAGTCGACCGTGCCGGTGTCGCTCGACGAGATCGTCTTCATGACGCAGTGGGTGACGCGAGGAGCGAAGCGACCGCTCGTCGTCGCCGACATGCCCTTCGGCTCGTACGAGGAGTCGGACGAGCAGGCGGTGCGGAACGCCGTGCGCCTCGTCAAGGAGGGAGGCGCAGACGCGGTCAAGCTCGAGCGCGGCGGGACGTCGGTCGCGCGCGCCCGGGCGATCGTGGGGGCTGGGATCCCGGTGATGGGGCACGTCGGCCTGACGCCGCAGACGGCGACGGTCCTCGGCGGCTTCAAAGCGCAGGGCAGGACGGCCGAGCGTGCGCAGCAGCTGGTCGAGGACGCGGTCGCGCTCCAAGCAGCGGGCTGCTTCGCGGTGGTGCTCGAGGCGGTTCCGCCGACGGTCGCGAACGCCGTCACGCGAGCGCTCGCCGTGCCGACCATCGGCATCGGCGCCGGCGCCGGAACGGACGGCCAGGTGCTCGTCTGGCACGACATGCTCGGCTTCTACGAGGGCCGCGCGCCGCGCTTCGTCAAGCGCTATGCCGAGCTCGGCGAAGCGATCGTCCAGGCGCTCGAGCGGTACGCGGAGGAGGTGCGCAGCAACGCCTTCCCCGAGGCCCGGCACACGTATGCGATGCCCGAGGACGAGGCGGCGCTATTCGAAGCCGCCGCTGCCGCCGAGGTGGGTCGCGATCACGATCAGCACGGGTAGCGCCGCCGCGAGCGCGACGGTTCCGAGGCTCCTCGCCCAGGTCCAGCCGTGCACGCTGCGGACGCCGACGACGAGCAGGATCGCGCTCCAGACGAACGCGAGATAGAGCAGCCCGCCGAAGATCCGGTCGCCTCGACCCCAGTCGTCGCCTCCCGTGCGGAAGAGGTTCTCGCCGTAGATCGCGATTCGGATCGGCCAGAGGGTGAGGAGCGCGAGTGCGAGGGGCGCCGCCGAGAGCGCGACGAGGCTGCGCGCGCGCCGGTAGCTGCCGAGGCCGCCGAAGCGCCGCGCGGCGCCGTAGAGCAGTCCGCCGCCGAGCCAGTAGGCGGCGAACGCGTAGACCGCGCCGCCGAAGAAGACCCACACCGGGATCAGCGAGACGGAGGTCGAGGGGTCGTTGAGGAGATGGCGCGCGACGGGCGAGGCGAGCACGCCGGCGAACCCGGCGAGGCCCACCATCGCGGTGAGCGGCTCCCCCCGCGCCTCGACCTCCGCCTCGTCCTCGTCCCGCAGCGAGACGAAGACGGCGCGCGGAGCGACGAGCACCGCGGGCGCGCGCAGCCACCAGCTGCGCTCGAGCGCCGAGCCCCGTGTGGTGTCGACGGTCGCCGCCACGACGCGGAGCGTAGCCTCAGGGCGTGGGTAGGCGGGTCGTCTCCGTGCCGCCGAACACGCACGGGAACACGTACTTGTTCGTTCCCGGAATGTTCTTCCCCGTCGAGCCGCTGTCGGGCCCTCCCTGGCACGGCCCGGATCGGCTCACGCCGCTCGACCCCGAGCCGATGGAGCCGGCCGCCACGACGACGATCACGAGCCAGAGCACCATCCAGCCGGCCGAGGCCCACGCCCAGGTGCGCAGCTGCGACTTCTTGCGCGGGTCCTGCTCGCCGCCCTGCAGGAGGAGCGCGACGAGCAGCGAGATGAAGGGGAAGAACACCGTCGCCAGGACGGCTCCCACCACGGGCGCGCCCGTATAGCCAAGCCCCGCCTCCTCGGGAGGCGGGGTCGTGCCTGCCTCCATGCGCAGAGTGTCGCGCGGACCCGGCGTGGCGACAAGTGTCGGTTTAGGACATGCCTACGCCGCGGCGAACGCGGCCTCGGGCAGAACGTGGCGGAGGAAGTCGCCCGTGAAGCTCTCCTCCACCTGCGCGATGTCCTCCGGGGTGCCGACGGCGATGAGCTCGCCGCCGGCCTCGCCGCCCTCCGGGCCGAGGTCGATCACCCAGTCGGCCTGCTTGATCACGTCGAGGTTGTGCTCGATCACGATCATCGTGTTGCCGCCGTCCACCAGCCGCTGCAGGGTCTCGAGGAGCTTCTCGATGTCGGCGAAATGAAGGCCGGTCGTCGGCTCGTCGAGGATGTAGAGCGTCTTGCCGGTCGCGACCTTGCACAGCTCGGCCGCGAGCTTCACGCGCTGCGCCTCGCCGCCGGAGAGCGTCGTCGCGGGCTGGCCGAGCTTGATGTAGTCGAGCCCGACGTCGTGCAGCGTCTGCAGCCGGCGCCGGATCTTCGGGATCTTGGCGAAGAACCTCAGCGCCTCCTCGACCGACATCTCGAGGATGTCGGCGATCGAGCGACCCTTGAACCGGACCTCGAGCGTCTCACGGTTGTAGCGCGCGCCCTTGCACGTCTCGCACGGGACGTAGACGTCGGGCAGGAAGTGCATCTCGATCTTGATCTGCCCGTCGCCCTTGCACGTCTCGCAGCGCCCGCCGCGGACGTTGAAGGAGAAGCGGCCCGGCTTGTAGCCGCGCACCTTCGCCTCGGGCGTCAGCGAATAGAGCTCGCGGATGTGCGTGAAGAGATCGGTGTACGTCGCCGGGTTCGAGCGCGGCGTGCGGCCGATCGGCTTCTGGTCGATCTCGATCACCTTGTCGAAGACCTCGATCCCCTCGACTCCCGCGTGCGCTCCGGGCTTGACGCGCGCGCGGTTGAGCCGGTTGGCGAGCGCCTTGAAGACGATCTCGTTCACGAGCGTCGACTTGCCCGAGCCCGAGACGCCCGTCACGCAGATGAACTTGCCGACCGGGAACTCGACGTCGAGATCCTTGAGGTTGTGCTGCGCCGCGCCACGGACGAGGAACGAGCCTCGATCCTCGTCGCGCCGCTCGGGCACGGCGATCTCGCGGGCGCCGGAGAGGAACTGCCCCGTGACCGACTTCTTCGTCCGCTCGACCTTCGTCGCCGGGCCCTCCGCGACGACCTCGCCCCCGTGCAGCCCGGCGCCCGGCCCCATGTCGACGAGCCAGTCGGAGCGCCGCATCATCTCCTCGTCGTGCTCGACCACCACCACGGTGTTACCGAGGTCGCGCAGCCGCTCGAGCGTGTCGATGAGGCGGGCGTTGTCACGCTGGTGGAGGCCGATCGACGGCTCGTCGAGGATGTAGAGGACGCCGACGAGCTGCGAGCCGATCTGCGTCGCGAGCCGCAGCCGCTGCGCCTCGCCGCCCGAGAGCGTCGCCGCCGCGCGGTCGAGCGTGAGGTATCCGACCCCGACGTCGTCGAGGAAGGTCAGCCGCTCGCGGATCTCCTTCACGATCCGGTGGCCGATCAGCTCTTCCGTGGGCGTCAGCCCGAGCTCGTCGAGGAAGCCGAGCGCACGCGTGACGGACATCTTCGTGAAGTCGTGGATCGACCGGTCGCCGACCGTGACCGCAAGCACCTCCGGCTTGAGGCGCGCGCCCTTGCAGACCGGGCACGGACGGAAGCTCATGTACTCCTCGATGCGCTCGCGCTGGTGGTTCGAGTCGGTCTCCCGGTAGCGCCGCGAGAGGCTCGCGACGATGCCGTCGAAGGCGAGCATGTACTGGCGCCGCCGCCCCATCCGGTTGCGGTACTGGACGTAGATCTTCTCGCCGTCGGTGCCGTTGAGGAAGCGGTCCCGCTCCGCCTCGGTCAGCTCCGACCACGGTTTCGAGGTGTCGATCTCGTAGCGGTCGGCGATCGCCTGGATCACGGCCTCGTAGAAGCCGGACGAGCCGCCGACCGACCATGGCACGAGCGCGCCGTCGTCGATCGAGAGCGACGGATCGGGGACGAGGAGGTCCGGGTCGATCTCCTGCTGCGAGCCGAGGCCGGTGCACCGCGGGCAGGCGCCGTGCGGCGCGTTGAAGGAGAAGATCCGCGGCTGCAGCTCGGGCAGTGAGACGCCGTGGTCGGGGCAGGCGAAGTTCTCGGAGAAGAGGAGCTGCTCGCCGCTCTCGACGAGGTCGACCGCGACGAGACCTTCCGCCAGACCGGCCGCGGTCTCGATCGACTGGGTGAGGCGCAGGCGCAGGTCGGCGCGCATCACGAGGCGGTCGACGACGACCTCGATCGTGTGCTTGTACTTCTTGTCGAGCTCCGGCACGCCCTCCTCGAGGACGTACTGCTCGCCGTCGACCTTGACGCGGGTGAAGCCCTCGCGGGTCAGATCCTCGAAGACGTCCCTGTACTCGCCCTTGCGATCGCGGACGACGGGCGCGTTGACCGTGAACCGCATCCCCTCCTCGAGCTTCAGCACCTGGTCGACGATTGCGTCGAGGCTCTGCCCGGCGATCGGCTTGCCGCAGATCGGGCAGTGCGGCCGCCCGACCCGCGCGTAGAGGAGGCGGAGGTAGTCGTAGATCTCGGTCACCGTGCCGACCGTGGAGCGCGGGTTGCGGGAGGTCGTCTTCTGGTCGATCGAGATCGCCGGGCTGAGTCCGTCGATGTGGTCGACGTCCGGCTTCTCCATCATCTGCAGGAACTGCCGCGCGTAGGCGGAGAGCGACTCGACGTAGCGGCGCTGCCCCTCGGCGTAGATCGTGTCGAAGGCGAGCGACGACTTGCCGGATCCGGAGAGTCCGGTGATGCAGATCAGGCGGTTCCGCGGCAGGCGGACGGTGATGTCCTTCAGGTTGTGCTCGCGGGCGCCGTGTACGACAAGCTCGTCGGCAGCCATGTGGAGGCCATTCTATCTGGCCGAACAGACGTTCGGGACGGGCTATCGCCGCTGCTGGAGCAGGCGCGTGAGCCGCCGCGGCACGCAGTCGATCTCGAGCTCGCCGGCGATCACGGTGCCGTAGCCGAGGATGCGGCCGAGCAGCGTCCGCTCGACCTCGAAGACGGTTCCGTTGAGCGAGATCGTCGCGCTCTTCCGGCCCAGGAAGCCGTGTTCGACGACGAGCGCGTTGCTGGTCACAGTGAGATGCGTCCGGTCCCAGCGGGCGACTCCGACCACGGCGATCACGGCGGCGACCGCGAGCAGGACGGCCCCCACCGCCGCGACGGCCGGCCACGGCGCGAAGAAGCACGCGGCACCCGCCGCCGCGAACACGAGCGCTCGCAGGAGCGGACGCGCCAGGGCGACCCCGTGGCGGTGGACTTCC
This sequence comes from Gaiellaceae bacterium, assembly GCA_036273695.1. Lineage (GTDB taxonomy): Bacteria > Actinomycetota > Thermoleophilia > Gaiellales > Gaiellaceae > Palsa-739. The sequence continues at coordinate 4,829 of DASUHE010000031.1, read as the reverse complement.
AGCACGGAATCGATCACGTCGGCTTCGTTCTCTTTCCGATAGGGAATCCCTCGGGAAATGAATGGAACCGCACGTCGGGCGGCGACGGCGACCCTGGTCGCGATCGCAATCATCGTCGCAGCACTCGCGCTCTGGAAGATCCGCGTGGTCATCGCGCTGCTCTTCCTCGGCTTCGTCGTCGCGTCGGCGATGCGCCCGAGCGTGGAGTGGCTCTACCGCCGGTGGCGCGTGCCCCGGAGCGTCGGCGTCGTCATCCACTATCTCGGCTTCCTCGCCGCGCTCGCGCTCTTCCTCTACCTCGTCGTGCCGGTCGCCATCACGCAGATCGACCACGCCATCGGGACGGTGCCGACCTCGAGGTCGCAGCTCCACCACGCCGCCGTGCACTCGCACGGGATCCGCCACGAGATCCTGAGCGCGGTCGACAAGCGGCTGCGCCAGCTGCCGTCGGGCGCCAGCCTCCTCCACCCCGCCGTCACGGTGACGAGAACGGTGCTGGAGGTGATCGTCGGGATTCTGTTCATGTTCGCCGTCGGCGCTTACTGGATCTTCGAGCGCGACGGGACGATCGCCCTCGTGCAGTCGCTGATGCCGCGCCGGCACCGGCGCGTGACGCGCGACACCTGGGTGCTGATCGACATGAAGCTCGGCGCCTTCGTGCGTGGGCAGTTCCTGCTCGTCTGCATCGTCGCGACGTTGCTCTCGCTCGCGTTCTGGCTCGACGGCGAGCCGTACTGGCTGCTGATCGGCACGTCCTCGGGCGTCGTCGAGCTCGTGCCGATCGTCGGCCCGCTCGCCGCGGGAGCGGTCGCGATCGGGGCCGGGCTGACCGTGAGCTGGACGGTGGCGCTCGGCGCCGGCCTCGCAGTTCTGATCCTGCGTCAGCTCCAGGACTACGTCATCGCGCCCCGCGTCATGGGGCATGCGGTGGGCTTGTCGCCGCTCGTCGTGCTCGTCTCGGTCGTCTCGATCGGCTACCTGCTCGGCCCGGTCTACGTGCTGATCGCGACCCCCATCACGGCCGTCGTCGCGACGCTCGTCGACGTCGTGGTGCGCGGCCGCGACCCGGCCGACGAGGAGACGCCGGCGGTGCTGTTCGCCGGAACCGGTGAAGGGAAGAGCTAGCCGCCTACGCCCTGCGCCAACGGCCGAAGACGAGGCCGCCCAGGGTGAAGCCGAGCCCGAAGGTGCCGACGGCGAAGGCGCCGATCGCCGCAGCCTTGCGCGCCGTCGACAGCCGCTGCCAGCGGCTGAGGGCTTCCTTCTCCTCGTGCGTCAGCTCCTCGCCGCGCCGCTGCTTGCGCAAAGCGCCGCCGGCGCGCAGCCCGACGTAGAGGTCGTCGAAGATCTCAGCGGTGTCTTCGCTCACTGCTCCCAATCTATAGCCTCGTTCGGTCGTGAACGCCAGGCTTCTCCATGTTTCCGACCTGCACACGGGTACACACGAGGAGCGCGAGGTCGAGCAGGCGCTGGCGCGCCTCGTCGAGCGGCTGGAGCCGCAAATCGTCGTGGCATCGGGCGATCTCGCACACCGCGGCCGCCGCTCGCAGCTCGAGCGCGCCGCTCGGCTGCTCCGTTCGCTCGGGCCGCCCGTGCTCGCCGTGCCGGGCAACCACGACCTCCCGTACACACCGGCGAGGTTCGTGCGTCCCTGGGCGGAGTTCGAACGGATCTGGGAGACGACCGAGCCCACGGCGGGCCTCCCCGGGCTCCACGTCGTCGGGCTCAACTCGGCGCGACCGTTTCGGCATCAGGGCGGCGCGCTGAGCGGAGCACAGCTCGAGCGGGCCGCGACGCGCCTCGCCGAGGCGGAGGCCGGAGCGCTCCAGGTCGTCGTCCTCCATCACCACCTGATCGGTGCGCCGTGGCGGGCGGCGCGGAAGCGTCCCGTCTCTCGCCGCAACCGGGTGCTGCGCTCGCTCGTGGCCGCCGGCGCCGACCTGATCCTCGCCGGGCACATCCACCAGGCAACCGTGAGCGAGCGCCACGAGTTCGAGGTGGTCGGGGACGAGGCGCGGACCGCCGTCGTGGCGATCGCGCCAGGGCTCGGCCAACCGCGGCCGCGGCGGCTCGGTGAGGCGCGCGGCCTCCACCTCCACGAGGCCCACGCAGACGCGATCGTCGTGCGCACGTTCCTCTGGTCGCGCGGCGACTGGGCGCTCGGCGCCGAGCGGCGCTACCTGCGCTAGCGCGGCGGCAGCTGGTGCGCACCCGGCCCCGTGAGCGGCCGGTGCTGGACGAAGCGGCGGTGGAGGTAGAGCAAGAGGGTCGCAGCGAGGATCGAGACGATGACCCCGCCTGCGTGGCCGAGAAACAGCCACGAGAGAATCCCGCCCACGAACGAGCCGGCGAGGCCGAGGGCGATCGTGGGAAGGATCCCCATCGGGTCGGGCCCGGGGAGCGCGAGCCGCGCGAGGGCGCCGACGACGAGTCCTTCGAGGGCGAGAACGAGGATGAACCAGAGCACCATCGCCCGTCGCCCTAGGCCCGCAGGCTCTCGAGGAGACGCGTCCGCGCCGCCGTGTACTCCTCGTCGTCGAGCACCTGGGAGTCGTGGAGCTCTTCGAGGAGCCCGAGGTAGTGGGCCGGATTGTCGGTGGGGCCGTCGCCCGAGTGGGCGGCGTGCGCGCCGGGAGGCGGCTGCAGGGGGCCCCGCTGCTGCAGCGTGCCGAACGGCTGGCTCCCGATCTGGTCCGGGTCGATGCCGGCTCGCTTCAGCCGCTCTCGATAGTGCTCGACGCCGATTCCGCGCTCGGGGAAGCGATACGCATCCCTCCCCCAGACCGGCCGTTTCTGGACGAAGCGGCGATAGATCCCGACGAGCCCGACGGCGGCGAAGAAGCTCGCGATGCCCGCCCAGGAGAGCGCATGGCGTCCACCGAGCGCGACCACCACTCCCGTGCCGATGGCTGTCCCGGCCAGGCCGATCGCGATCGTGAGCCACGGGGGCATCGGATCGGGCCCCGGCAGCGCAAAGCGCGCCAGCGCACCGGTGACGAAGGCGATGAACAGCGCGCCGATCACGTTTCCGAGCATCCGCGGAGGTTAGCGCGACGGCAATGGGCAGCCTAGGCGGCTGTCTGCTCGAGCGCCTGCAGGTCGCGCCGCAGGTCCTTCACCTCGTCGCGCAGCTTGGCTGCGTACTCGAACCGCAGCTCCTCGGCGGCGAGGTACATCTCCTCCTCGAGGGTGACGACGAGCTTCTCGAGCTCGTCGCGGGACATCCCTTCGACCTTGGTCGCGCCGCGCCGACGCCGTGACGAGGGCACGGTCGGCGATTCGAGCTGCAGGAGCTCCGCGATGTCGGAGACGCCCTTGGCGATCGTCTCCGGCACGATCCCATGCTCCTCGTTGTAGGCGACCTGGACGGCCCGGCGGCGGTTCGTCTCGTCGAGCGCCTCCTTGATCGCCTCCGTCTGCTTGTCGGCGTACATCAGCACCTTGCCGTTGACGTTCCGCGCGGCGCGGCCGATCGTCTGGATCAAACTCGTCCGCCCCCGCAGGAAGCCCTCCTTGTCGGCGTCGAGGATCGCGACGAGCGACACCTCCGGCAGGTCGAGACCTTCGCGCAGCAGGTTGACCCCGACGAGCACGTCGTACTCGCCCAGCCGCAGCTCACGGACGATCTGGATCCGCTCGATCGTGTCGATCTCGGAGTGGAGGTAGCGCGCCTTGACGCCCGACTCCAGCAGGTAGTCGGTCAGGTCCTCGGCCATCTTCTTCGTCAGCGTCGTGACGAGGACGCGTTCACCGGCGGCCTCGCGCGCGCGGATCTCGCCGAGCAGGTCGTCGATCTGGTTCTTCGTCGCGCGCAGCTCCACGTCGGGGTCGACGATGCCGGTCGGCCGGATCAGCTGCTCGGCCACGACGGTCGAGTTGCGCAGCTCGAACGGCCCCGGCGTCGCCGAGACGAAGACGAGCTGCGGCACCTTGCGCAGGAACTCGTCGAAGCGGAGCGGCCGGTTGTCGAGCGCCGACGGCAGCCGGAAGCCGAAGTCGACGAGCGTCTGCTTGCGCGAGCGGTCGCCCTCGTACATGCCGCCCAGCTGGGGCACGGTCTGGTGCGACTCGTCGACGAAGACGACGAAATCGCTCGGGAAGTAGTCGAGCAGCGTGAACGGATGCGTGCCGGCGGCGCGCCCCTCGAGGATCCGCGAGTAGTTCTCGATTCCGTTGCAGAAGCCGAGCTCCTTCAGCATCTCGAGGTCGTACTCGGTGCGCTGCCGGATCCGGTGCGCCTCGAGCAGCTTCCCCTCCTCCTCGAACATCGCAACCTGCTCCTCGAGCTCGTGCCGGATCTCGTCGACTGCGCGCTCGACGGTCGGCTGGGAGGTGACGTACTCGGTCGCAGGCCAGATCGAGAGGTTGTCGAGCTTCGCGAGCACCTCGCCCGTGAGCGGGTCGAAGTGCGTCATCGCCTCCACCTCGTCGCCGAAGAACGAGATGCGGTATGCCGTCTCCTGGTTCGCCGGCTGCACCTCGACCACGTCGCCCTTCACGCGGAAGCGGCCGCGACCGAGCATCGTGTCGTTGCGGACGTACTGCGAGTCGATGAGCTTCCGGAGCAGTAGATCGCGGTCGTGCTCGGCGCCGACCTCGACGTAGATCATCCGCTCGCGCCACTCCTCCGGCGAGCCGAGCCCGTAGATGCACGAGACGGACGCGACCACGACCACGTCGCGGCGCGTGAAGAGCGAAGAGGTCGCCGCGAGCCGGAGCCGCGCGATGTCGTCGTTCCGGGACGAGTCCTTCTCGATGTAGAGATCGGCCTGTGGGACGTAGGCCTCGGGCTGGTAGTAGTCGTAGTAGGAGACGAAGTACTCGACGGC
>DASUHE010000030.1:0-9464 GCA_036273695.1 Gaiellaceae bacterium | reverse complement strand
CCGACGCTGCACAGGCTCGGCATCCAGGCGTTCGAGCCGACGCTCGTCGAGGGCAAGGCGATCCAGGTGCATCCGCTCGTCTGCCACGCCTTCAACGCGGACTTCGACGGCGACCAGATGGCGGTGCACGTGCCGCTGTCGGCGGAGGCCCAGGCCGAGGCGCGGATCCTGATGCTGTCGGCGAACAACATCCTCTCGCCGGCGCACGGCAACGCTCTCGCGACGCCGACGCAGGACATGGTGCTCGGCTCGTACTACCTCACGTACTCGGACAAGGATCTCGACGCCGCTACGGCCGACAAGCTCGACCCGAGGCCGGCCCGCTTCCGCACGGAGGAGGAGGTCGAGTTCGCCGTCGAGGCGAAGCAGATCGGGCTTCAGCAGCCGATCGAGTACCTGTGGAAGGACGAGCTCGTCGTCACGACGCCGGGTCGCGTGATCTTCAACGCGGAGATCGATCGCTCCCTCCACGAGGCGGCCACGCAGAACGGCGACGGCGGTCCGTATCACGAGTACATCAACCGGACGCTCTCGAAGCGCGAGCTCGGCGACTTCATCTCGAGGCTCGTCGAGAGCCACGGCGCCCACGCGGTGGCCCACGTCCTCGACACGATCAAGGACCTCGGCTTCCGCTACGGGACACGGGCCGGCGTGACGATCTCGAAGAACGACATCGTCATCCCGCCGAACAAGGAGCAGATCCTCGCGGGCTACGAGGAGCGGGTCTCGCGCGTCGAGGACGCCTACGACCAGGGGCTCATCACCGAGTCGGAGCGGCACGAGCAGATCACCTCGATCTGGACGGAGGCGACCGACGACGTCGCGAACGCGATGGTCGAGAACCTCAACGAGCTGAACCCGATCTACATGATGGCCAACTCGGGTGCCCGCGGCTCGTTCGCGCAGCTCCGCCAGCTCGCCGGGATGCGCGGCCTGATGGCGAACCCGAAGGGCGAGATCATCGAGCGGCCGATCAAGGCGAACTTCATGGAAGGCCTGTCGGTGCTCGAGTACTTCATCTCGACCCACGGCGCCCGCAAGGGCCTCGCCGACACGGCGCTCCGCACCGCCGACTCGGGCTACCTGACGCGGCGTCTCGTCGACGTCTCGCAGGACGTGATCATCCGGGAGGAGAACTGCAAGACGAAGGACTTCGTCGAGCTGCCGCTCTTCCTGCCGGACGGGCTGAACAAGTCCGTCGCCGGCCGCATCGCCGCGGAGGACGTCCACAAGCCGCTCGCGTCGGGCAAGCCCGGCAAGACGGTCGTCGCCTCGAAGGGCGAGGAGATCACGATGCCGCGGCTGCGGGAGATCGTGGAGGAGCTCGGCGACGAGATCGCCGAGGACTTCTCGATCCCGGTGCGGTCGGTGCTGAAGTGCAAGGCCGAGACCGGCGTGTGCCGCCAGTGCTACGGCACCTTCCTCGCCACCGGGGAGCTCTCCGAGATCGGCGACGCGGTCGGGATCATCGCCGCGCAGTCGATCGGCGAGCCGGGCACGCAGCTCACGATGCGGACGTTCCACACCGGCGGCATCGCCGGCGCGGACATCACGCACGGCCTGCCGCGCGTCGTCGAGATCTTCGAGGCGCGGAACCCGAAGGGCGCAGCCGCGCTCGCCGAGGTGGCGGGCACGGTCGCGCTCGAGGAGACCGAGCGCCAGCTCCGGATCACGATCATCCCGGACAGCGGCAACGAGGACGACGAGTTCTCGATCCTCGTCCCGCGCCGGACGCGGCTCAGCATCGCGCAGGGCGAGCACGTCGAAGCGGGCGATCCGCTGCACGAGGGCTCCCTCAACCCGGCCGACCTCCTGCGGCTCAAGGGCTACACCGAGACCGAGCTGTACCTCGTCGGCGAGGTGCAGAAGGTCTACAAGTCGCAGGGCGTCGAGATCCACGACAAGCACATCGAGCTCATCGTCCGGCAGATGCTGAAGAAGGTCCGCGTCGAGAACAACGGCGACACCGACCTCCTGCCCGGCCAGCTCGTCGACAAGGTCGTGCTCGAGCGTGAGAACACGCGCGTCAAGAAGGAGAAGAAGGAGCAGGCGTCCTCGGAGCCGCTGATCCTCGGGATCACGAAGGCGTCGCTCGCGACCGAGTCGTTCCTCTCGGCCGCCTCGTTCCAGGAGACCACGAAGGTGCTCACGGACGCGGCGATCGAAGGCAAGGTCGACCGGCTGCTCGGGCTGAAGGAGAACGTCGTCATCGGGAAGCTGATCCCGGCGGCGACCGGCCTGAAGCGGTACCGCACGATCGAGATCGGCCCGTCGGACAAGGTGCCGGCGGCCGCGCTCGCCCGGCCGCAGACCGAGGAGCAGCTCCTCGCGGCGCTCGAGGAGATCGGCACCGACGGCTCCGACGCGCTCGCCGGTCTCGGCCTCGACTTCGGCGGCGAAGTCCAGGCGAGCGACGACGCCGAGCCGCGCAGCGACCTCGAGGCCGAGGAAGTGCCCGAGGTCGAGACGCCGCTCGACGAGTAGCGAACGGCGTAATCGGTCGGCAAAGAGGGCGGCGGAGAGCCGCCCTCTTTGGTACACAGGAAGGCGGGATCGTGGGGAAGCTCGTGCTTGCACTCGGGGCTGTCGCGGCCGCCTGCCTTCTGGCGGCGGGCGAAGCGGTGTCCGATCCCGTCTTCGCCGGGCAGTGCGGGATCAGGGCGCAGTCGACGGTGTGGGGCGAGTACGGCTGGCCGTCGCTCCTGCCGATCCTCGCGAAGCCCGGGACGCTCCTCGCGGCGACGACGCATTCTCCCGCCGCCGGCTATCCCGTCCGAGCGCGCCGCCGAGGCGCGGCGACCTACGCGTTCGACCTGAAGATGAAGAAGCGGGTCGGCACGCCCAATGCGCCCGCCGATCCATCGACGCTCGAGGCCACGGCCGAGAACGAGTACAGCAGAGCGGTCGTGCGCACCGGCGGCTGCTCGACGCCGCTCATGGTCGAGAACGAGCTCTTCGGCGCCGCGACGGCGACTCCGTGGACGGCGTCGACCGCGCAATACCGCGCGAACGTGCTCGCGTTCCTGCAGGACCTCGCGGCGCAGGGAGCGCACCCGGTCCTTCTCATCAACAAGTCGCCCTACGCCGGCTCGACCGACGCCGTCACGTGGTGGCGCTCGGTGGCGCAGGTCGCCGACATCGTGCGCGAGGTCTACATCCCGGCCACGAAGATCTGGCCGCTCGGATCGATCGTCGGCAACCGGTTCCTCCGTCAGAGCTACCGCAATGCCGTCCTCGCGCTCACGTCGATCGGGATCCCGGCGAGCCGGGTCGGGATCATGCTCAGCTTCCTCAGCCACAAGGGGGTCGGCGGCCGCAACGCGCTCGAGCCCGCGTCCGCGTGGTACCAGGTCGTGAAGTGGGAAGCGCTGTCGGCGAAGCAGGTCGCGGGGGAGCTCGGGCTCGGCTCGGTCTTCTCGTGGGGCTGGCAGGAGTGGAACCCGCGAGAGGTCGATCCCGACAAGCCCAACGCGGCGTGCGTGTGGCTCTGGGCGCGGCAGCGGTCGCTCTGCGACGCCCCTCGGAAGCTCGGCAAGGACTTCAACCGTTCGCTCACCGCAGGGCAGATCCGCCTGACCCACGGCACCGTCTGCCGCGTCGAGGGCGTCGGCTCGGTCGGCGAGCAGTCGGTCGGCTTCCTCGAGACGTTGACCGGCGATCGCGACGCGGCCCTCAGCGCTCTGTTCGAGCGGCTCGTCGAGGCGTCGGAGCGTCCGATCTCGCGGCATGCGGTCCTTGTCGCGGAACGCGAGGTGATCCAGGGCTCGTTCCACGGCAGCCGCAGCGCGTATCTCGCGGCGTTGAAACAGGCGCACGCGTCGCTCGGCCTCGCGCGCGCGGTGCTCGGTGACGAGGTCCGGCGGGCGCGGCTCGAGCAGCCGCGGTACGCGCGCAAGCCGACGGCAGCCGAGGTGAGCACGTTCTATTCGTCGTATCCGGACCTGCTCGTGCGGCCGGTGCGCGTCTCGCCCACGCCGCCGTGGCTGGCGGCGAAGACGGGCTACGCGCTCGCGGAATCGGCGCCGGAACGGCTGTTCTCGCTGCCGATCGGGAAGAGGTCGCGCGTCTCGACGCTGCTCGGCACGTTCAAGATCCGCCCGCTCGGGCCGTCGCAGCCGCTCGGCGCCCTGCCGCTTTCGGCGGCGCGCCCGGCGATCGTCGCGGCGCTGCGCGGCTTCGAGCGCGCGCAGTCGTTCGAGCACTGGACGATCGTGCAGCAGAACCGCGCGCTCAACCGCACGATCTGCATCCGCGACCAGCTGCCGCAGCCGGCTGCGATCGACCTCACGCAGTACCTCCCGTTCCTCCGGATCCAGTAGCTCCGACGCCCTCAGGGCTTAGCCTTGCGGGGTGCTCGAGAAGCTGTGGGGCAACATCCCGGTCGGTCCCGAGACGCGGGGCCTGCGAGTGGTCGGCGCAGTCGGGAGGCGCTGGCTGCACGTCGTCGCGCGCTACGTGCCGTTGCCGCCGGCCGCCCGCGCGTCGCTGCACCGCCGTCGCGGTGTGCAGGTGGGCCGGCGCGTCTTCATCGGCAGCGAGGTCTTCATCGACGACGCCGCACCCTCGTCGGTGACGCTCGAGGACGACGTGACCGTGATCGCTCAGACGACGATCCTCGGCCACACGTACTACCCGCGGCATTTCCACCGGCTGCTCGGCGCCGAGGCGTCGCGCGCCGACCTGCGGACGACCATCCGCCGCGGTGCCTACCTCGGCCTGCGCAGCACCGTCCTCGCCGGCGTGACGGTGGGGGAGTACGCGATCGTCGGCGCAGGCAGCGTCGTCACTGCGGACGTCGCCCCGTACACGATGGTCGCCGGCGTCCCGGCCCGCGTCGTACGCGAGTTCGGCCCCGACGACGTCCGCTAGCTCGGCGGGCTACTCGGCGGCAGCGAGCCCGCCGTTGTGCGCGGTGTGCTTCGCCGCGTACAGGGACTCGTCGCCGCGCTCGAACAGGCTCGTGGGACTGTCGCTCGGCTGCAGGTCGGCGACTCCGGCCGAGACGCGCACCCGTCCGGCGCGGGCGATCGGCTGCGACGAGACCGCGCGCTGGATCCGCCCGACGAGCTGGCGGGCCTGGCCGACCTCGGCCTCGGGCACGATCACGGCGAACTCGTCGCCGCCGACCCGGCAGGGGATGTCGGCCGAGCGCACGACCTGCCGGATGCGGTCCGAGATCTCCGCGAGTACCGCGTCGCCGGCGAGATGGCCGATGCGGTCGTTGATCTCCTTGAAGCCGTCGACGTCCACGATCACGAGCGAGAGGCTGCGCTGATACCGCTGGGCGCGGTCGACCTCGCGGCCGAGCGTCTCGTAGAAGTAGCGCCGGTTGTGGAGGCCCGTGAGGGAGTCGAGGTCGGCGAGCTGCCGGGCCTCGCGGAAGCGTCGGGCGTTCTCGATCGCCGGCGCGACCCGTTCGGCGAGCGCTTCGAGCCGGCGCACGTCCTCGTCCCCGAACCGGATCTCGGGAGCGCGGGAGAAGACGCCGAGCCAGCCGATCCGGCCGGTTCGAGCGACGAGGGGGACCCCGACCGCCTCGTGCACGGCCCCGGCAACGTGCTCCTCGGCATACAGGTACGAGAGCTCGATCGCCCGCGCGTCCCGTCGCTCCGGGGCGCCGGTGAAGATCCGGACGCCGCTCTCCTCTCCGTCGTCCTGCTCGAGGCCGATCGAGCCGAGCAGACGCTCGTCGCCGTCGCCGTCCGGGTCCAGCTCGACGACCGCCGCGTCGACGTTTGGCAGCGCTGCGGCGGCCTGGAGCGTGGAGCCGATCGCGTCGTCGAGGTCGATCGTCGTCGCGATCTGGCCGAGGAAGCGGCTGCGCTCGGTCTCCTGCTCGGCGCGCCTGACTGCGTCGCTCAGCTCCTGGGCGAGCTCGTCGAGCCGCGCTTCGAGCGTCTCTACGGTTGCCGCGACCTGCGCCTCGACGTCGCGCGAATGGCGGCGGCGCAAGCGGCGCACGAGCTCGAGCGCCACGAGGACGCAGACGCCGAGCGCCACAGCGAGACCGATGGATAGCCAATGCATTTAGAGGACCGAAGCCGCAAATTCCGGGATTTTGGTGGGCGTACTCTAGGTTCGGTCCCGAATCGCCGCCACTAGCCGAATTGGCGGGTTTCGCGACGATTGGCGGGGATTACGCGTGTTCGCTACCATGCCGCGGGCCGGTTGGCAGGGGCGCTTTTGTCCCAGCCGACCGTCTCTTCACGAAAGGACTCATTTGCCGACCGTAAACCAACTCGTGCGCAAGGGACGCAAGGCCGCGAAGGCGAAGACCAAGACGCCTGCGCTCGCCGGTGCGCCGCAGAAGCGCGGCGTGTGCACGCGCGTCATGACGCAGACGCCCAGGAAGCCGAATTCGGCTCTGCGCAAGGTCGCTCGTGTTCGCCTCACGAACGGGGCGGAGGTCGGCGCCTACATTCCCGGCGAGGGCCACAACCTGCAGGAGCACTCCGTAGTGCTCGTCCGTGGCGGCTCGACGAAGGACCTGCCGGGCTACCGGTACAAGATCATCCGTGCCGCGCTCGACACGGGCGGTGTCTCGGACCGGAAGCAGGGCCGCTCGAAGTACGGCGCGAAGCGAGGCTCGTAGTGCCGCGCCGTGCTGAAGTCCAGGCGCGCGATGTCGAGGCCGATGCCGTGTACGGCTCGCAGCTCGTCACGCAGGTGATCAACAAGGTCATGCTCGACGGCAAGAAGTCGATCGCCGAGCAGATCGTCTACGGCGCGCTCGAGACCGTCGGGACGAAGACCGGCCGCCCGCCGGTCGAGGTCCTGGAGGCGGCGGTGAAGACCGTCACCCCGGTGCTTGAGGTTCGCAGCCGCCGAGTCGGCGGCGCGAACTACCAGGTGCCGGTCGAGGTGCCGCAGCGGCGCGCCCGCACCCTCGCGGTGCGCTGGCTCGTCACGTACGCGCGAGAGCGGCGCGAGAAGGGCATGCCGGACAAGCTCGCCAACGAGATTCTCGACGCGCTCAACCAGCAGGGCGGCGCGTTCAAGCGCAAGGACGATGTCTACCGGATGGCGCAGGCGAACAAGGCCTTCGCGCATTACCGCTGGTAGGCGAGTGGGGGTAAGGAAGACTTGAGCACGAAGACGACAGACGTGGGTATCGCGCTCGATCGCGTCCGCAACATCGGGATCATGGCCCACATCGACGCGGGCAAGACGACGACGACCGAGCGGATCCTGTTCTACACCGGGATCAACTACAAGATCGGCGAGGTCCACGAGGGCGCCGCGACGATGGACTGGATGGCCCAGGAGCAGGAGCGGGGCATCACGATCACGTCGGCTGCGACGACCGCGACCTGGCGGGACTATCGGATCAACATTATCGATACGCCCGGGCACGTGGACTTTACGGTGGAGGTCGAGCGCAGCCTGCGCGTCCTCGACGGCGCGGTCGCCGTCTTCGACTCCGTCGCCGGCGTCCAGCCGCAGTCCGAGACGGTCTGGCGGCAGGCGGACAAGTACAAGGTGCCGCGCATCGCGTTCATCAACAAGATGGATCGCACCGGCGCCAACTACTTCGCCGCCGTGCAGTCCATGCGCGACCGGCTCGGCGCGAATCCGGTCCCCGTGCAGATCCCGATCGGTTCGGAGGAGAACTTCACGGGCGTCGTCGATCTCGTCGAGATGCAGGCCGTGATCTACAAGGACGAGCTCGGCAAGGAGTTCGACGTCGTCGAGATCCCCTCGGAGCTCCTCGAGCAGGCGCACGAGTACCACCATCAGCTGATCGACGCGATCTCGCACTTCGACGACGAGGTGCTCGCCGCGTACATCGAGGACGAGTCCTCGGTGACGGCCGAGATGATCCGGCGCGCCGTCCGCGCGGGCACGCTCGCCGACGAGATCACGCCGGTGCTGCTCGGCTCCGCGTTCAAGAACAAGGGCGTCCAGCTGCTGCTCGACGCGGTGGTCGACTACCTGCCGAGCCCGCTCGACGTGCCGGCCGTCCACGGCACGGACCCGAAGAGCGGCGACGACCAGGAGCGGCCGGCCGACCCCAAGGCGCCGTTCTCGGCCCTCGCCTTCAAGGTCATGTCCGATCCGTACGTCGGGAAGCTGACGTACTTCCGCGTCTACTCCGGCACGCTCAAGGCCGGCGACCGCGTCCTCAACACGACGACGGGCCGCACGGAGCGCGTCGGCCGCATCCTGCAGATGCATGCGAACCACCGCGAGGAGCGGGAGGAGATCATGGCCGGCGAGATCGCCGCGGGCGTCGGGCTCAAGTCGACGACGACCGGCGACACGCTCGCCGCCGACAACGCCCCGATCGTGCTCGAGTCGATGACCTTCCCGGACCCGGTGATCGCCGTCGCAGTCGAGCCGAAGTCGAAGGCCGACCAGGACAAGCTCGGAACCGGCCTCGCGCGGCTGGCCGAGGAGGATCCGACCTTCCGCGTCGAGACCGACGAGGAGACGGGGCAGACACTCATCTCCGGCATGGGCGAGCTGCACCTCGAGATCATCGTCGACCGCCTCAAGCGGGAGTTCAACGTCGACGCGAACGTCGGCCGCCCGCAGGTGGCCTACCGCGAGACGGTCTCGAAGCCGGCCGAGAAGATCCAGGGCAAGTTCGTCCGGCAGACCGGCGGCTCGGGCCAGTACGGCGACGCCGTCATCAACCTCTACCCGCAGGAGCCGGGGGCGGGGTACGAGTTCGTCGACAAGATCGTCGGCGGCAAGATCCCGAAGGAGTACATCCCGGCGGTCGACGCCGGAATCCAGGAAGCGATGGGCTCGGGCATCCTCGCGGGCTACCCCGTGGTGGACGTCAAGATCGAGCTCGTCGAGGGGTCGTACCACGACGTCGACTCGAGCGAGCGGGCGTTCAAGATCGCCGGCTCCATGGCCTTCAAGGAGGCCATGAAGCGGGCCAAGCCCACGCTGCTCGAACCGACGATGGCGGTCGAGGTGACGACGCCCGAGGAGTACCTCGGCGACGTGATGGGCAACCTCAACAGCCGCCGCGGCCGGATCGAGTCGATGAGCCCTCTCGGCAATGCTCAGGTCGTGAAGGCGAGCGTGCCGCTGTCCGAGATGTTCGGGTACGCGACGGACCTGCGCTCGATGACGCAGGGCCGGGCCGATTTCACCATGCAGTTCGATCGCTACGAGGAAGTGCCTCAGTCGATTGCGAGCGAGATCATCGACTCGCAGGGCTGAACGAGCGAGAAAGGGAGACAGGGAGAGCCACCAATGGCAAAGCAGAAGTTCGAGCGGACAAAGCCGCACGTCAACGTCGGCACCATCGGTCACATCGACCACGGCAAGACGACCCTGACCGCGGCGATCACGAAGGTGCTGGCCGAGAAGGGCGGCAACACGGTCGTGCGTGACTTCGCGTCGATCGACAACGCTCCCGAGGAGCGCCAGCGCGGCATCACGATCAACACGTCGCACGTCGAGTACGAGACGGACAACCGCCACTACGCGCACGTCGACTGCCCGGG
>DASUHE010000029.1:0-17861 GCA_036273695.1 Gaiellaceae bacterium | reverse complement strand
CGGGGGACGTCCAAGGCGGCCCTGGCCGCGTACGTCGATGGGATCGCCGGCGTTCTCGCCTCCTGCCGCGCCGCCCTGCGCCCACGCGGCCGGGTCGTGATCGTCGTCAACGATCGCCGCGACCTCTACCCGTCGATCCTCGAGCGGGCGGGGCTCAAGCTCGAGCAGCGCTACCAGCGGCACGTGAACCGGCGCACGGGCCGGCGGGCCGGCGAGTACTTCGAGGACGTCCTCGTCGCGCGTCGAGCCTGAGGCTCTTGACATGTGACCATACGGTCACCTATGGTTAGCCGGCGATGAACGACGACGACCTCGTCTTCAAGGCGCTCGCCGATCCGACTCGGCGGCACCTCCTCGACCGGCTCTTCGAGCGTGACGGCCGCACGCTCTCGGAGCTCGAGTCGGAGCTCGAGATGACGCGCTTCGGCGTGATGAAGCACCTGCGCGTGCTCGAGGACGCCGGCCTCGTCGTCACCCGCCGGGAAGGCCGGGAAAAGCTCCATTTCCTGAACCCCGTGCCGATCCGGCTGATCCACGACCGGTGGATCGACAAGTACACCGAGCACCGAGTCGCGGCGCTCGCGGATCTCAAGCACGAACTGGAGGACAGCGCATGACCACGATGACTGCCCAGACCACGCAGGTGTACCAGGTCTTCATCAAGGCCTCGCCCGACCAGATCTGGGAGGCGATCACGACGCCGGCGTTCACCCACAAGTACTTCTTCGGCTCGCACATCACCGTGACGCCGGAGATGTTCACGGGGCTCGACGGCGAAGGCAACGACCTCGTCCTCGGCGCCGTCAGCGAGTACGAGCCGCCGCACCGCCTCGTCCACGAATGGCGGTCGCTCTACGACCCCGACACGGCAGCCGAGGCCGCGAGCCGGGTCTCGTGGGAGATCGAGGACAAGGACGGTTTCTCTCTCTTGACGGTCACGCACGACCGGCTCGAGGAGTCGCCGAAGACCGCCGAGAACGTCGCCGGCGGCTGGACGTTCGTCCTCTCCGGCCTGAAGACCCTGCTCGAGACCGGCCGGCCGCTCGCCGGCTGACCGATGAGTTCCGCGTCGACGGCGAGTCTCTTTCCCAGAGGCTCGCCGATCGGCGACACTCCAGACAGTTCCCGCGACGCTGAGGAGAATCGATGCCGAAGACACTGCTGACTGTCGCCACCCGCAAGGGGGCGTTCATCTTCGAGAGCGAAGACCGCCGCGACTGGACGATGCGCGGCCCGTTCTGCGAGGGATGGCCCGTCTACCACGCCATCTACGACGCGACCACCGGCGAGATCTACGCCGCCGCGGCGAGCGAATGGCACGGCTCCGCTGTTTTCCGGAGCAAAGACCTCGGCGAGACGTGGGAGCACTCGAGCGAGGGCCTCGCATACGGGGACGACGACGGTCGCAAGATCTCCAAGGTGTCGACGCTCGCGCGTGCGGGCGACCGCCTGCTCGTCGGAGTCGAGGCACCGGGCATCTTCGAGAGTCGCGACAACGGCGAAACCTGGTCGCTGCTGTCCACCCTGTCCGGGCAGCACGGCAGCGAGGCCTGGGACGACCCCGCGAACCAGCCCCCGGGCCATCTCGGCATCTCGGGGTTCGTGACCGAACCCGACGACTCCGACAGCTTCTTCGCGATCGTGCAGGGAATCGGCGCCTTCGAGACCGAGGACGGCGGCTCCTCGTGGACGCCGCGCAACAGCGGCCTGCGCCGCGACTGGCCGGCCGACTGGGAAGACGTCGGCTTCTGCGTGCACAAGCTCGTCCGCTCGGCCGACCCGCAGCGGATGTACCAGCAGAACCACGTCGGGATGCACCGCTCCGACGACTCCGGCCAGACGTGGACCGAGATCACCGAGGGCCTGCCGGGGGACTTCGGCTTCGCGGCGGCGGCCCACCCGCACGACAAGGAGACGTTCTACGTCGTCCCGGTCGACGGCGGCCACGGCCGCACGATGCACGACGCCAAGGCGGCCGTCTGGCGCACGCGCGACGGCGGTTCGAGCTGGCAGGACATGCGGCGCGGGCTGCCGCAGGAGAACGCCCACCTCGGCGTCCTGCGCCAGGGGATGGCGATGGACAAGCACGACGTCCCGGGCGTCTATTTCGGCACGAGCACCGGGCAGGTCTTCGCGAGCACCGACGAAGGCGACACCTGGAGCGAGATCGCGAGCTACCTGCCGTCGATCTCCTCCGTCGACGTGGCGATACTCGCTTGACGATGGCCGACGTCAGGCTCCCAGGCACGCTGACGCCGCTCTTCCCCGGCCTGCCGCGCCGCGTCGAGGTCGAGGCCGCGACGGTCCTCGCGGCGATCGACTCGCTCGAGACGCGATGGCCGGGGCTGCGCGACCGGATCGTCGAGGAGGGGCCGGCGCTGCGCCGGCACCTCCACGTCTACGTCGACGGCGAGCGCGCCGGGTTGGACACGCCCGTCGAGGAGCGCTCGCGGCTCGACGTGATCGCGGCGATCTCCGGCGGCTAGCGCACACAGCGAGAGGGCGGCTTTCGCCGCCCTCTCGCCGGAGCAGAGCGCCTGTCGGTCAGCGAACCGACAGCTTGAGATAGTTGTCGTCGGAGGCCTGGCCGACCATCATGATCACGTAGCTGCCGCGGCCGACGACGATCGACTTGCCGACGGCGATGTGCCGCATCCCGTGACGGGACACTACCTTCAGCGTCGCCTCGTCGAGGTCGACGAGCCGGACGCGGCCCTTGACCGACGCCTTCGTCGTGAACTTGCCGCCGATCTTGAACCAGTGGCAGCCCGGATCGCGCATCACGATCCGCAGCGTCTTCGTCGCGGTCTGATGGCTGGTCGTCGCCGATGCGCGGCTGGCGCCGAAGGCTCCGGCGAGCATGATCGCGGCCAGAGCGAGAGCGAGCGTCGAGATCTTCATGGTTGCTCCTTTGGAAGTCCGTGGCATGGGTGAATCCTCGGCCCTCGCCTCGGCAGCGGAATCCGGGGACGCCGCGTACGCGTTCCGTAATTCTCCGTAGGTCTGTTGCCCGGCTGCCGTACGCGAAGAGACGCCGCTACCAGCTCTTGGTGCGGCGGGCCTGCCCGCGCTCCGCGACGCACACCCTCGCGTCGACGGCGAAGCAACCGTCCGGCAGGGCGAGCACCGGGTTCAGGTCGAGCTCGACGAGCTCCGGCAGATCGTCGGCGAGGAGCGAGAGACGCAGGAGCAGGTCGATCAACGCTTCCTCGTCGGCGGGAGGCGCTCCCCTGAAGCCGGCGACGAGACGACCCGTCTTGCCGGAGCGGACGAGCTCCGCCGCGTCGAGATCGGTGAGCGGCGCGAGCCGGAACTGCGCCTCGCCGATCAGCTCGGCCAGGATTCCGCCGGGGCCGAACGCGACGAGGGGGCCGAAGACGGGATCCTGCACGACGCCCGCCAGCAGCTCGGCGCCGCCGCGCACGAACGGCTGCACGAGGAGCGGCGCGCCGATTCGCTCCGCAGCCTCGCGAAGCGCCGCCTCGTCCGCGAGGTCGAGGGCGATCCCGCCCTGCTCGGTCTTGTGCGCACCGGGCGCCGCGGTCTTGAGCACGACGGGGAAGCCGAGCTCCCGCGCCGCCTCCACCGCTGCGATCTTCGTCGGCGCAACGCGCTCGGGTACGAGCGGGATGGCGTACGCCTCGAGCACGAGGCGCGTCGCTTCGGCGTCGAGCCAGCCGCCGCCGGCGGCGAGTGCCTCTCGCACGACATTCTGGGCCGCGTCGCGGTCGCAGGCGAGCTCGGGCCTCGAGCCCGTCGGCCGGCGCAGCCACTCCCCGCGCTCGGCGGCCCGGCCGAGCGCCCGTGCCGCCGCCTCCGGATACGCGAACGACGGAACGTCCGCGACGCTCCGCAGCGTCGGCGGCGCGCCCTTCGCGCTGACGAACGTGCAGAGGACGGGCTTGCCGACCGTGGCGGCCGCGGCCCGGCTGATCGCGGCGCCGACGGCATCCTCGTCCGTCCCCACCGTCGGCACGAAGAGAGCGATCACCGCGTCGAAGGCGGGATCTGCGAGCACCGGCGGCAGCGCGGCGGCGAAGCTCTCGGCCGTCGCGCCGCCGAGGAGGTCGATCGGGTTCGCGCTGCTGCCCTCGGCCGGCATGACCTCGGCGAGGGCCGCCCGCGTCGCGTCGCTCGGCGGCGGCAGCTCGAGCCCGGCCGACTCGCACGCGTCCGCCGCGAGGATGCCGAGCCCGCCCGCGTTCGTGACGAGCGCGACCCGGGGGCCGCGCGGCACCGGCTGCGCAGAGAGGAGCGTGGCGACGTCGATCAGCTCGTCGAGCGTCCGCGCTCGGATCACGCCGGCCTGGCGGAAGAGCGCGTCGACCGCGACGTCCGATCCCGCCAGCGCCGCCGTGTGCGAGCCGGCGGCGCGGCTGCCGGCGCGCGTGCTCCCGCCCTTCAGCGCCAGGATCGGCTTGCGGCGGGCCAGCCGCCGCGCGATGCGAGAGAAGGCGCGCGGGTTGCCGAACGACTCGAGGTAGAGGACGACCATCTCGGTCGCGTCGTCGTCCTCCCACCACTCGAGGAGGTCGTTCGACGAGACGTCCGCCTTGTTGCCGACCGACACGAAGGAGGTGACACCCAGGCCCGTCGTCTCCGCTCGCTCGAGCAGCGCAAGCCCGAGCGCGCCGCTCTGGGACGAGAAGCCGATCTTGCCGGCCGGGAAGCTGCGCGGCGCGAAGGTGGCATTGAGTCCGATCGAGGTCGAGGCGATGCCGAGGCAGTTCGGGCCGAGGAGGCGTGCACCATGCTCGCGGACGAGCGCGAGCAGCCGCTCCTGCCGCTCGGCTCCCTCGCTGCCCGTCTCGGCAAAGCCGGCGGAGATGACGACGAGCGCGCGAACTCCGGCGGCCAGCGCCTCCTCGGCCGCCGCGAGCACCTGCTCGCCCGGCACGCAGATGACGGCCAGGTCGACCACGTCCGCGATCTCCCCCACCGCCGTGCAGCCGTGGACACCCGCGACGGAGTCGCCTTTCCGGTTGACCGGATAGATCGAACCGGTGAAGTCGGCGGCGAGGACGTTCCGGAACAGCTCGCCGCCGATCGAGCCGCGACGCCTCGAAGCGCCGACGACGGCGACCGAGCGCGGCTGGAAGAAGGGCTCGAGCGACGCGCGCACGGCGACGTGGTCGCGCGCGGCCACCTCGTCGCGGTAGCCGGTCGTCGCAGCGATCGGGAACCGGATCTCGAGCTCGCCTGCCTCGCCGGCGCGCGTCACCGTGAAGCCGGCGTCGCGGAAGACGTTGAGCATCGCGGAGTTCTCGTGCAACACCTCGGCGACGAACTCCTCGATCCCGGCGTCCGCGGCGCGGGCGGCGAGCTGCTCGAGCAGCCGCATGCCGACGCCGCGTCGCTGGTAGGCGTCGCCGACCGTGAACGCGACCTCGGCGGCGCGCGGGTCGCGCAGCCGGACCCAGTTCGCGACCGCCACGATGCCGCCGTCGAGCGACGCGAGCAGGGCGCCGCGATCCTGCCAGTCCGGCTCGAGCACTGGCTCGACGAGCTTCGGGCCGAGCGCGGGGAAGCCGTGGAAGCGGAGATAGCGGCTCTGCTCCGAGAGACTCGAGAAGAACTCGAGCAGCGCGTCGGCATCCTCCGCGACCGGCGGTCTCAGCCGGAGCGTCGAGCCGTCGCGAAGGATGACGTCCGCCGCGTCGAACGCACGTGCCTCGGTGGCGCTCACGCAGCCGTCGCGTGCTCGAGGACCTTCTCCGGGGCACGGACGACGAGCACGGGGCACGGAGCCGAGTGGACGAGCCCCGTCGAGACGCTGCCGGAGAACAACCGGCGCGCGGTACCCCACCCGTGCGAGCCGACGACGATCAACTGCGCGTCGAACTCGCGCGCAAGGCGGCAGATCTCCTCGACCGCGAGACCGTCGGCCGCGATCGTCGAGCAGGTCACTTCCGCGGCACACGCCGCCGCCGCGATCGTGGCGAGCAGCTCCTTCACGCGACGCTGCTCTGCCGCCGTGAGCTCGGCGACGACGTTCGAGTAGCCGTAGCCGGTGTAGCCCACAGTGGGGAGCGCCGGATGCGCAACGGAGACGACGGCGAGCGGTGCCTCGAGCTTGTGCGCGAGGTCGAACGCATCGCGCTGAGCCTCCTGCGCGGAAGGCGAGCCGTCGGTCGCAAACAGGATTGGTCTGGTGTCGTTCATCGCGTTCCTCCTTGCCGGAAGCCGTGAACACAGTGTCCGGCGCGCGCGGGCCCACGGCATCCGGGCGGGACCGCCGCGCGCTGCGGAAAACCACGCACGCGCGGTCGGGGCGGCCTCCGATGCGGTCGCGCCGCGGCGGGCCGACGATCGCCGGGAAAGGAGGCACACCATGTTCGAGACGATCGCGTGGGCAACCGACGGCTCGGAGCTCGCCGACGGCGCGCTCGAGCACGTGCGGGAGCTCGCTCGGCTCCACGGCTCCGGCATCGTGGCCGTGCACGCCAACGAGGTCCTGACGGGACGCTTCGGCGGAGCACCGCTCCTCGCCGACGAACCCGAGATCCGGCACAAGATCGAAGCCCAGGTCGCGGAGCTCCGCACGGCGGGATTCGACGCGAAGCTCGAGGTCCTCTCCGGCGGCGACGACGTCGCGACGCTGATCGAGCGTGCGGCCGCGGAGGCCGGCGCCGACCTCGTCGTCGTCGGCACGCACGGCCGCAGCGGCGTCACCGCGGCGTTGCTGGGCAGCGTCGCGCGGGCCCTCTGCCACACCTCGCGGCGGCCGGTGCTCGTCGTGCCGCCTGCCGACCGCGCCGAGCGCGCGGCCGACGACGCGCCGCAGCTCACGACCGCGTAGCCGCACGAACGGAAGAGGGCGGTGCCCGAACTGCGGCACCGCCCTCTTCCGTCTGCTGCTACGCAGTGACGGGAACCTGGTGCTGCTCGACGAGCTCGTGGCCGACCCTGCCGGCCTCGAGCACGACCTTCAGCGCATGGCTCTCGGCTGCGGCACCGAACACGTCGTACGCCTCCTCCGCGTCCTCGAGCGCGAAATGGTGCGTGGCGAACGGCGTCGGGTCCAGACGTCCCGACTCGATCAGCTTGAGGAGCTTCGGCGTCGTGGTCGTGTCGACTAGACCGGTCGTGATCATGACGTCGCGGATCCAGAGCTTCTCGAGGTGGAGCGTCGCGGAACAGCCGTGGACGCCGACGTTGGCGACGCGGCCGCCCGGTCGGATCAGGTCGGTGCAGAGCTCGAACGTCTCGGGCACGCCGACCGCCTCGATGGCGACGTCGGCCCCGAGGCCGTCGGTGAGCGCCATCACCTTCGCGATCGCGTCGACGCGGCTGTTGTCGACGGCGACGTCTGCCCCGAACTCGATCGCCTTCTCGAGCCGGGACTGGTCGCGGTCGATCGCGACGATGCAGCCCGGTGTATGGAGCTGCGCGGTCATGATCGCGGCGAGCCCGATCGGGCCGGCCCCGACGATCGCGACCGTGTCGCCCGGCTCGACGCGCCCGTTCAGGACGCCGACCTCGTAGGCGGTCGGGAGGATGTCGGCGAGGAACAGGACCTGCTCGTCCGTGAGCTCCTCCGGCACCTTGTAGACCGACGTGTCGGCGAACGGCACGCGGGCGAGCTCGGCCTGCAGGCCGTCTGTCAGGTGGCCGAAGATCCAGCCTCCGCCGCCGGTGCAGAGCCCGTAATGGCCCTCCTTGCAGAACCGGCAGCGACCACACGAGGTGATGCAGGACACGAGCACGCGGTCGCCCGGCTCGAGCGTGGTGACGGCACTGCCGACCTCGACCACGGTGCCGACGGCCTCGTGGCCGAGAATCGTTCCCGGGGTCACCTCCGGCACGTCGCCCTTGAGGATGTGGAGATCGGTGCCGCAGATCGTGGACGAGTCGATCCGCACGATCGCGTCGGTCGGCTCCTTGATGGTCGGGTCGGGCACGTCCTCCCAGGCCCGCCGGCCCGGCCCGTGGTACACGAGCGCTTTCATCGGGCGCCTCCTTTTCCTTTCTCCCCGAGTCTGGTCGTAGGCTGCGCCCGCGGCATCGGCGCCTTCACGGACTGCGCCTGCGGCCTTCTCCTTAGAGCTGACAAGCGTTAACCTGCGTGCACGTGGACGCGCTGTCCGTGAGCGAGATGCGGCTGCGCGCCCTGTTTGCGGCGGGCCTGGCAGTCACGTCGGAGCTGTCGCTGGAGGCGCTGCTGCACCGCCTCGTCAGGACGGCGGCCGAGCTGACCGGCGCCCGCTACGCGGCCCTCGGGGTGATCGACGCCAGCGGGTCCGAGCTCGAGCAGTTCGTCGTCCACGGCATCGATGCCGACACGCGCGCCGAGATCGGGACGCTCCCGCGCGGCCGCGGCATTCTCGGCGTGCTGATCCGGGAGACGAAGCCGCTACGGCTGCACGACCTCGCCGAGGACCCGCGCTCGGTCGGCTTCCCGCCGGGGCATCCGCCGATGCACGGCTTCCTCGGCGTCCCGATCATGCTGCGCGGCGTCGCCTACGGGAACCTCTACCTGACCGAGAAACAGGACGCTGACGACTTCACCGAGGAGGACGAGGAGCTGCTGATGCTGCTCGCCGGCCAGGCGGCCGTCGCGATCGAGAACGCCCGCCTCTATGAAGCGTCCACGCGCTGGTCGCGCCAGCTGCAGTCGCTGGAGGAGGTCGGGAACGCGCTGGCCACCGAGACCGACCTCGACCGCCTGCTCGACCTCGTCGTCCGTCGGCTCCGTGAGCTGCTCGGCGCCCGAGTCGTGGCGCTCGCGCTGCCGAGCGGCGCCGAAGAGCTGCGGTTCGCCGCCGTCGCCGGCGCTGGTGTGGAAGACGTGCTCGGCGCCACGATCGCCCGTTCGGGCTCGAAGAGCGGGGCGGTGCTCGCGCGCAGGCGCAGCGAGCGCATCGACTCGGTGCTCGACGACCCGGAGGTACACCAGGAGACGACGCGCCGGCTCGGCGCCCGCACGGGCATGTGGGTCCCCCTCATCGCGCGGGACCAGGCGATCGGCGTGTTGGAGATCCACGACAAGGAAGGTCCCGACGCGCGCTTCACCCACGACGACTTCCGGCTCGCGGAGACGTTCGCCGCCCGGGCGGCCGTCGCCGTCGAGCTCTCGCAAAGGGTTGCGCGCGACGCCGTGCGCCGCGTCGTGCAGGCGCAGGAGCTCGAACGCAGCCGACTCGCGCGGGAGCTCCACGACGAGACCGGGCAGGCGCTGACGTCGATCCTGCTCGGGCTGAAGCCGCTCGAGGAGGCGCTGGCCGAGCACCCGGCCCGCGCCGCGCTCGCCGAGTTGCGGGAGCAAGTCGTGAGCGCCCTGCAGGACGTGCGCCGCCTGGCGGTCGAGCTCCGCCCGGCCGTGCTCGACGACTTCGGGCTCGTGCCCGCGCTCGAGCGGCTGACCAGCGCGTTCTCCGAGCAGACCGACATCCGCGTCGACTTCCACTCCGCGCTCGGGGAGACACGGCTGCCCGGCGAGGCCGAGACGACCCTCTACCGGGTCGTGCAGGAGTCGCTCACGAACATCCTCAAGCACGCGAACGCGCGCCACATCAGCGTCTCGATCGCGAGACGCGACTCCGGGGTCGCCGCGGTGATCGAGGACGACGGCGACGGCTTCGATCTCAGGACGGTGCGCGACGAGGGCATCGGCCTCCTCGGCATGCGCGAGCGGCTGGCTCTCCTCGACGGCCGGCTCGAAGTCGAGTCGCGACCCGGCGCCGGGACTACAGTGGTCGCCGAAGTGCCTCTCACATGAGCATCCGCGTCCTCATCGTCGACGACCACGCGGTCGTGCGCAGCGGCCTCCGCCTCCTCCTCGAGACGGAGGAAGACCTCGAGCCGGTCGGCGAAGCGGGAAATGCGCGCGAGGCCGTCTTCCAGGCACGGGCGTTGAAGCCCGAGGTGATCTTGCTCGACATCGTCATGCCGGACCAGACTGGGCTCGACGTGCTCCCGCAACTGCTGCACGAGAACCCGGAAGCGAAGGTGCTCGTGCTGTCCATGCAGGACGAGCCCCGCTACGTCCGGGAGGCGTTCGGCGCAGGTGCGCGGGGCTACGTCCTCAAGGAGGCGGCCGACACCGAGGTCGTCGCGGCCGTGCGCGAGGTTGCCGCCGGCGGCCGCTACGTCAACCCCGAGCTCGGCGCCCGGCTCGTGGCTGCCGACGCCGAGGCGGCGAAGCTCGCCGAGGAGGATCCGCTCTCCGAGCGGGAGCGCGAGGTCCTGCGCCTGCTCGCCCTGGGCCACACGAACCAGGAGATCGCCAAGCAGCTCTACATCTCGGTGCGCACGGCCGAGACGCATCGCGCGCACATCATGCAGAAACTCCGACTGCAGACCCGGGCCGACCTCGTCGCGTACGCGCTCGAGCGCGGGCTGCTCGAGGTCGAGTGACCCTCGGGCTGTCGCTCACTCGTCGGAGTCGTTGAGCAAGTGACGGAAGACGCTGCGCATGGCGCGCTCCTCGTCGGCCGAGCTCGCGTCGGCGAGCCGACCGCGGATCTCGAGGAGCCAAGCCGCCAGCCCGGCGTCGGCTGACACGCCGAGCTGCTCGAACGCGCAGCGGCCGTTCAGCGCCGCCCCACCGGGCTCCCAGAACGGACAGGCGTCCTCGGGGCAGGCTTCCGTCTTGCCCACGACGGCTTCGAGCGAGCAGAGCCGTGTCGTGTGCGTGCTGGCCATGGCGCCATCCTCCGCCCGCGCAGGCCGGCGAGACGTCGGGCCGGGCGCGGATCTCGCATAGGGATTTTCCCGTAACGCGCGAGGGCCGCCTTGCGGCGACCCTCGTCGTCCAGCGGTGGAGTCGGGCGCTTATGCCACTGGCACCGCAGGAGCGTTGTGGGGCGACCGCCGGAGGAAGGCGATGGCGGTCTGCGGGTTGCGGAGCGCCCCACCGATGGCGAGGATCGCGAACCCGATCCCGCTGAGGAGGAGGGCGATCCCGACCACGATCCCGAACAGGCCGAGCTGCGAAGCCATGTAGCTCGTGTTGAGCGCCGTGGTCAACGCCGTCTCGGTGACCCAGATCTGCCGCGCGCCGTTCTGCACCGCCTGCTTCGTCTGGGGGTCGACGACCGCGTAGGCGGGATTCTCAGTTCCGCCGCCCGGCATCAGCTGGGACTTCGGCGTCCCCGGCTTCGCGGTGTAGATGCCCATCTGCGCATACGTGAAGCCGTGTGTGGCCTCGAGCGTATGGATCCGCATGTACTGGGCCATCAGGCGGGCCCTGGCGCCCGTGTCGATCTTCTGGTTGGCGACGCTCTTGGTCGGCCACTCCTTGACGGCCGACGCGATGCCGGCCTTCTGCGCCTCGGCCCTGATCGCCGTAGGCGTCATGTCGGGGGAACCGACGATGTACTCGTTGGCGAGGCTCTTGTTGACCGTGTGCCGGCCGCTGAAGCCCATCGAGATGGCCACTACGCCGAACACGATGAGGACGACGGCCGCGACGAGGCCTCCAAACTCGAAAAACTTGCGCATGTCCCGACTCCTTTCAGAACTGTGGTTCACTGCGCATCAGTGTCGGACGGCGCGGCGCCCGCGGAATCCGGGCGGCCACCGAAGTCGGCAGCGGATCTTCCTCGGCTCGGCTACGGGAAACCCCCGACGCCGGACGAGAACCGCCTTGCTGACGGGGTCCGACTGGACGGTGTCGACGAAGCGGGCGTCGATCTCGACGAAGCCGGCTGGGAGCCGGCGGAGCTCGAACGAGGAGCAGCCGGTGCCGAAGTCGTCGATCGCGACGAGCGCGCGCTCCGTGATCTCGATGCCGAGGCGCCCTGCCGGCTGCGGGCAGGTTTCGAAGGCCTGCTCGGCCGTTTCCTACGACACGACGACCGAGACACCGCTGACCTGTCCGGCGGCGATCGTGTTCGCGCTCGGGTCGATGGGGATCGTCTGGGTGGTGCCTGCCGCGGGGAGCGCGGCGCCGACCGCCGTGCCGGCGGCGTCGTGGTTTTCGTCGAGGAAGGTCGCGGTGAGGTTCTTGTTCAGACAGCCTGCGGGGATGTGCGAGAGCTCGATGCCGTTGACCGCGTAACCCGAGATGCCCGCGTCGAAGGTCGTCGTGTAGGTGAAGGTCAGCCCCGTTCCGCAGGCCTCGACGATCGCGCTGGTCGCCCCGAAGCGCGCGGTGCCGGAGCCGAGCGAAGCGGCGAAGGCCTGGCCCGCGCCGAACGCGATGCCGGCGGCGGCAGCCGCAACGGCCAATCTCCTCACCCAGGTTGTCGACACCATCGGGATGGGAAACGGCAGCCGCCGGGCCGGGCACGACGGGAGCTTCTACGCAAAGCGCCGCGGGTGACTACTGAGTCCGCCGCGAAACCCGGGCGGCGTGCTCCGGATCAGGCTGAGGCGAAGGTCTCCCGCGGCCCGTGACCGGCGGCGATCGCCCGCGCGATGTCGAGCGTCGAGATGACGCCGATCGGCCGCCGCGAGTCGGGCTCGGTGACGGCAAGATGGGCGATTCCGTACTGCGCCATCAGGCTGCCCGCCTCGGCGATGGAGCTGTCCGTCGTCACGCTGACGAGCGGCGTCACCGCAGTCCCGCCGGCCGTCAGCTCGTCGAGGTCGAGCTCTGTCGCGGCGACGAGGTCGAGATCCGAGACGACCGCCCATAGGCGACGTTCCTCGTCGTCCGCGGCCGTGCGCTCGAACACGAAGATCGCGTGCACGCCGTGCGTTGCCATCATCCGTGCCACGACCCGCAGCGGCGTCTCGGGCGGGCAGCTGATCACCCCGCGACTCATCGCGTCGGCGACGGTGGCCGTATCGAAGGGAACGGGCAGCTTCTCGTGTCGATGCTCGACGTCCACCACGCCCGGATGCTCGCCGCAGGTAGGCGGAGCCGCATCGGGAGAACTACTGAACGACCGGTGGACGTGCGTGCGGAGGGACGGCGCGAAGATCATGCCGTCACCGCCTCCGGGACGCTCACGCGCTCTGCGAGGTCGACGAGCCGGTTCGAGTAGCCCCATTCGTTGTCGTACCACGCGACCACCTTCGCCTGCGTCCCGTCGATCACGGCCGTCAGGCCGCTGTCGAAGATGGCCGAGTACGGTGACTTGACGATGTCGGACGACACGAGTGGCTCCTCGCTGTAGGCGAGGATGCCCTCGAGCGGACCGGTGTCGGCCCGGCTCGCGAACAGCTCGTTGACCTCCTCGACGCGCGTCGGCTGCTCGAGCTCGACCGTCAGGTCGACGAGCGACCCGGTCGGGACGGGAACGCGAACCGCGTAGCCGTGGAGCTTGCCGGCGAGCTCAGGCACGACCAGACCGAGCGCCTTCGCGGCGCCGGTCGTGGTCGGGACGAGGTTGCACGCCGCGGCACGCGCCCGGCGGTAGTCCTTGTGCGGCGCGTCCAGCAGCTGCTGGTCGCCGGTGTACGCATGCACGGTCGTCATGAGCCCGTGCCGAATGCCGAAGGCCTCGTGCAGAAGCTTCGCCACCGGCGCGAGGCAGTTCGTGGTGCACGACGCGTTCGAGACGATCCGGTGCTGGGCCGGGTCGTAGACCTCGTCGAAGTTGACGCCGAGCGCGACCGTGACGTCCGGCTCCTTCGCGGGCGCCGAGATGATCACCTTCTGCGCGCCGGCCGCGAGATGCTGCTCGGCGTCGGCCCGAGCGCGGAGGCGGCCGGTCGACTCGATCACGACCTCGGCGCCGAGCTCCCGCCACGGCAGCTGCCTCGGATCCGTCGCTCCCGGGACCGGGATCGCCTTTCCGTCGACGACGATCGCGCCGTCCGCAGCCTCGACACTGCCGGGAAACGGCCCGTACACGGTGTCGTGCTTGAGCAGCTGCGCGAGCATGGCCGGCTCGGCGACGTCGTTGATCGCCACCCAGTCGATGTCGGCCTCGCGCTCGTGCGCGGCGCGAAACGCAGCCCGCCCGGTGCGGCCGAAGCCATTGATGGCAACGCCAACAGCCATGATCTCCTCCGTTTCCGAATCGCTTGCCCCGAAGGTAGGAGGGTGGGTCGGAGCCCGCATCGGCGAAGACCCTGAGGGGGCCGCGAAAAAGCCGCAGGCCCCGCTAGCCGAGCGCGAGGACCGCGCGCACGTGCCGCCGAACCTGCAGCGGGGAGAGCCGTCCGCCCGGGAGCTCGACGACGAACGAGGAGGTTCCCGGCAGGTGGTGGTTCTGCCAGTTCGGCGCCGTTCCGGGAAGCCAGTGGTGGTGGTAGAAGCGCATTCCGGCGGCGCGGGCGTAGATCCGGCCCGCGCGGCTGCTCCGCCGCCACGCCCAGACGAGGTTCATGTGCTGGTGGTACCAGACCGTCGCGCGCGGACGGATCCGCAGGATCAGGTTGCGGGCGATCCGTGTCTCCCGCTCCGAGAACGGCCGCGGGCCGGGATAGTACGTGTCCCACGGACGGCCGCCGCCACGCCAGCCCGATGACCAGTTGGCGTTCAGGTCGACGCCGCGCCCGTTCTGGCGCCTCCCGATCGCGTACCCGTCCGGGTCGAGATTCGGAACGATCCAGAGGTCGAGCTTCGTCCGAACGCGCTCGAGCGCACGCGCGATCGCGAGCCCGGCGCACTCGGTGCCGTGGATGCAGCCGACTACGAGCACCGTCGGCCCGCGCGGGTCGCCCGTGCGAATGGCGACGATCGGCCGGCCCCGCTCCGAGCGGCCGAGCATGACTCCGGCGGGACGCTGCGCGGAGGCGGCGGGCACGAGCAGCAGCGCGACCAAGAGCGGCGGCAGCAGGCGTCTCACACAGCGAATACGCCGCTAGGCCCAGAACTCGTCCCAGGCGAGAAGGTCGTAGACGTGCTCGCGGCCGCCCACGATGCGGCCGTTCTCGAGCTCGAAGACGACGCAGGAGTAGACGTCGAGATGCTTCCCGTCCCGCTCGCCGACGTTGTGCTGGATGACGATCACGCGGCCGTCCTCGTCGGTCAGCACGCGCGTCGGATCGGCCCGGAACGTACCGCCCGTCTCGGCCGCGTACCGGCCGAGACGGGCGAAGACGGCCTCGAGAGCGGCGAGGTCGCCGACAAGCTCGCCGAGTGTCGCCAGGTCGCCCGCGTTGAACGCCTCGTACCCACGGCGCACGATCGCTGCGTTCCCGCGCACGACTCCCTACGCGTCGAAGCGGCCGACGAGCTCCGTCACCTGCGGCCTGCTCTTGTGGCCGGCCTCCTGCATGATCGGCGGCACCTCGGGATCCGAGGCGAAGCTCTGCCACCCGTCCAGGTCCCAGTCGAAGATGGCCCAGACCCGGTCGGTCTCGTTCGGGTCGCGGAACACGGTCGAGCCCTTCGAGCCGTGCAGCGCGCGCTTGGCGGCCCCCGTCGTCGAGTAGATCTCCACGAACCGGTCGATGTCCTCCACCGTCGTCGTTGCCAGGATCATCCCGTCCTCCTTCGAGTTGCGCGTCAGCTGACGCGATCGAGGACGAGTCTGCGCCGGCGCGCCCGTTCCGGCATCGGGCGAACGCCCTATGGCCCTACGAGCCGTGCACGAGCTCCTGCTCGAAGGCCCAGACCGTCGCTGCCGCGCGGCTGCGCACCCCGGCCTTCCGGTAGACATGCTGGACGTGGTGCCCGACGGTCTTGGCGGAGATCCCGAGGTCGTCGGCGATCACCCGGTTCGAGTGGCCGAGCACGAGCGCCAGCAGCACCTCGAGCTCGCGCCGCGTCAGTCCGGCGGGTAGCTCGCGCGGCCGGGTCGAGACCGGGTGGCCGGCCGCGGCGAGCACCGCGTCGACCGCCTCGGCGTCGAGCCGTCCTTCCGCCACCTCGCGTTGCAGCTCCGCCTCGGCGACGCCGGGTTCGAGCGCCGGCCGGTGCGGCCTGGCGGCCCGCATCGCCGTGTAGCAGTCGGCGGCGACGAGGATGCGCGCTGTCTGGTCGAGCGCCGCTCCGCGCAGGCCCCGGTGGTAGCCGGAGCCGTCGAGCCGTTCGTGGTGCGAGCCGGCGAGGAGGCCGATCGGGGCGAGAGCCTCCGCTTGGGCGAAGGCTCGCTCCGTGAAGTGCGGATGAAGCCGTACGCGCTCCCACTCGCCGAATCCGAGCGGGCCCGGCTTCTCCCAGATCGCGTTCGAGACGCCGACGCGCCCGAGGTCGGCCGCGAGCGCCGCGCGCCGCAGGAACGCGACCGTCTCCGCGGGGAGCCGAAGCCGCCAGGCGGCGGCTTCGGCGAGGTCGGCGACGGCGGTCGAATGCTCGCGGAGCCACGGGGACTTGAGTCCGGCAAGCGCGGCGAAGGCGGAGAAGCCGGCGTCGATCCGGGTTCCGGCGAGGCGCGTCTGGGGAAACGGCTCGCTCTCGAGCGCGTGCTCCCACATCCGCGTGTCGTCGAGCTCGGCGCACACGGCGCCGAAGTGGCGAGCGGCGAGCCCGGCCAGGCGTGGGTCGTACGCCGCGCCGGCTCGACTCTCCAACACGGCGCGCGCGTCCTCTGCGCCGGCGGCGGAGAGGAAGAGCGAGTAGTCCCGCGCCACGTGGAGGAGGCGCGCCGGCAGCGGAAGCGCGTCACCACCCGCTCCGCCGCCCGGGCCCTTGGCGTCCCAGCGCGCGAAGACGTACTCGAGCGCCGCCTCGACTCCCGGGCCGAGCTCCAGCCACCCCGCGAACCGCTGCGCCACCTCGCACATCGCCGCGAACGACTCGCGCGCCCGCTCGGGACTGGACAGCGCCGCCTCGATCATGCGCTCGCGCATCTCGGTCGGCCGCCCGGGCCCGACATGGCTGCGGTAGAACGCCAGCACCTGCTCGGGGTCGGCCGGGTCGATGAGGAAGAACGCGGCGCGGTGCAGGATGTCCTCGCCGAACAGCTGGGTCGCCTCGTGGCTATTCGACGTGCAGCCGGAACCGTGGAGCAGGGCGACGTAGTACGTGTCGGCGAGGTCCTCGGCCGAGGCTTCCGCGAGTTCCCCGAGGCGAACCGCGAGCACCGCCGTGCGCAGTGCATGCTCGAGCGGCTGCCCGGTGCCGAGATCGGTGGCGAGCGAGAGCGCACCGACGAGCTCGGCCGCGCGGATCGACTGCCCAGCCCCCCGCTCGGCCGGCGCCGCGCGCATCTACATGCCCATCGAGTGGTAGCCGCTGTCGACGTAGAGCGTCGTGCCGCTCACGTTCGCGGCACCGTCGCCGAGGAGGTACGCAGCGGCCGCGCCGACGTCGTCGGCGGTGATGTGACGCCGGAGCGGCGAGCGCTCCTCGACGATGTCCTCCATCGTCGTGAAGCCGGCGATCGAGCGCGCCGCGAGCGTCCGCACCGGACCGGCCGAGATCGCGTTGACGCGGATGTTCTTCTGGCCGAGATCCCACGCGAGGTAGCGGACGGACGCGTCGAGCGTCGCCTTCGCCACGCCCATCACGTTGTAGTGCGGCACCGCTCGCTCGCCGCCGAGATAGGTCATCGTGACGATCGAGCCGCCGCCCGCCTTTTCCAGCAGCGGCTCCGCCGCGCGCGCACACGCGACGAGCGAATACGCGCTGACGTCGATTGCGAGCCAGAAGCGGTCGCGCGGCGTGTCGGTGAAGCGTCCCTCGAGATCCTCGGCCGCCGCGAAGGCGACCGAGTGGACGAGCAGGTCGAGCTCGCCGCCGAACGCCTCCCCCACCTCGCCGAAGACCCGCGCCACGTCCTCGTCGGACCGCACGTCGCACTCGGTCACGAGCGGCGCCTCGATCGATGCGGCCAGCTCGCGCACCGTCGGCTCGATCCGCTCGCCCTGGTACGTGAAGGCGAGCTTCGCGCCTCCCGCTGCGAGCTCGCGCGCGATCGCCCAGGCGATCGAACGCTTGTTGGCGACGCCGAGAACGAGTGCGCGCTTGCCGTCGAAGGGTGCCGCCATCCGCGCGATCCTACGGTAGGGTCGTGACCTTGCGCGGCACAGCCGTCGTCACGGGGGCGTCGTCCGGCATCGGCGCCGAGATCGCTCGA
>DASUHE010000028.1:0-4350 GCA_036273695.1 Gaiellaceae bacterium | reverse complement strand
CGACGTCTTCGTGACGCCGTACGTAAACCGGGAGCAAATCGCCTCAGGCGCCCTCACGTTCGCGCTCGCGGCCGGCTGTGCGGTCGTCTCCACTCCCTACTGGTACGCAGAGGACATGCTCGCCTCGGCGGCCGGGGAACTGGTGCCCTTCCGCGACCCGAAAGCTCTCGCCGACGCCGTCTGCAAATACGTCGAGAGGCCGGACCTCCTGAGGGCAGCGCGCACAGAAGCACAGCGGATCGGTTCGAAGCTCGCTTGGCCGGCCGTCGCAAACGCCACTGCTCGGGTCTTGCACGAAGCCTGCGAGCTTGCGCCTCGGCGACGGCCCGCCGGGGTCGCCGACCTGCACCTGCCAAGCTTGCGCACCGACCATCTGCTCACACTCGCCGACGATGTCGGCATCGTGCAGCACGCGCACGGAATCATTCCCAACCGCAGCAGCGGTTATTGCGTCGACGACGTTGCCCGGCTGGCGGTCGTTTCGCTCGCACTTGGAGAGCGCGGCAACGAGCAGGTGTGGACGTCGAATCTCTACCGCACGCTCGCGTTCCTCCAAGCGGCTGCTGACGAGTGCGGCGGGATGCACAACTTCATGGGTTACGACCGTCGCTGGCTCGACGAGCCGCACGTCGGCGACCACGTGGGACGTTCGATCTGGGCACTCGGGGACATCCTCGCCACGGCATGGATCCCCGCTGTCGTGCGTCCGGCGGCTGACCTCCTCGACCGGCTCGTCGGCATGCTCGGCGATGACGTTTCCTTGCGTACGGCGGCCTATACCGTGCTCGGCCTCTCTCGCCTAGACGCCGACCGGCTGGAGCCTGCCGCGCACCGACAGCTCGAACGGCTCGTCGAACAGCTCGCCGAGTCCTACGAGCGAACCCGCTCGGAGGACTGGCGCTGGTTCGAGGACGAGCTGAGCTACGACAACGCGCGGCTGTCGCAAGCACTCCTTACCGGCGCCAACGCGCTCCGCCGACCGGAACTAGCCGAGCGTGGACTCGAGTCGCTGCGCTGGCTCGGCGACGAGTGCGGACTCGATGAGAATGCGCTCCGGCTTCCGGGTCACCGTGGCCGCCTCCGAGGAGAAGAGGCGCCGGGCGCGGGCGACGAGCAGCCGCTCGACGCCGCGGCGCTCGTCGAAGCCGAGTTGAGCGCCTTTGCCTTCACTCACAACGCCGAGCACGGCGTCCGGGCGATCCGAGCGTTCGAGTGGTTCCTCGGCCGCAATCGCCTGCAGAAGCCTCTGTACGACTTCGCGACGGGCGGCTGCAGCGACGGGCTCGGCCGCGAGGAGCTGAACGACAACGAAGGAGCCGAGTCGACGCTCGCCTTCCACCACGCGGCACTCCTCCTCGACGCCGCCGGCGTCCGAGCAGCCGGTCGCGAGCCGGCGCTCGTACAGGTCGCAGCGTGAGAGAGCTCGAGCTCTTCGAGCGCCACCCTGGCAACCCGATCCTGAGCGCCGGCGACTGGCCGTATCCGGTGAACGCCGTCTTCAACCCAGGGGCTGCCGCGTGCAACGGCGAGACCATCCTGCTCGCGCGCGTCGAGGATCGACGAGGGATCTCGCACCTCACGGTCGCCCGCTCGGCGAACGGCGTCGACGGATGGACCATCGCACCCGAGCCCCTGCTCGCCCCAGCCGACGGGATCGACAGCGAGCAGTGGGGATTCGAGGACGCCCGGGTAGTGTGGCTCGAGGAGCTCGGGCACTGGGCGATCACGTGCACGGCCTACGGTCCCGCAGGCCCGGCCGTCTTTCTGGCCACGACGGAGGACTTCGACAGCGTCGATCGTCGCGGCATGGTCAGGCATCCGGAGGACAAGAACGCGGCGCTCCTGCCGCACCGGATCGACGGCCGCTGGGTGCTGCTCCACCGCCCCAAGACCGAGTTCGGCGGCGGGCACGGCGAGATCGTTCTTTCCCGCTCGGACGACCTCGTCAGCTGGAGCGCCCCTGAAGCAGTGCTCCAACCTCGCGTCGGTGCCTGGTGGGACTCGTCGCGGATCGGCATCGGACCGCCGCCGCTCCGCACCGAACAGGGCTGGCTGCTCCTGTACCACGGGGTCAAGGAGACCGTCGCGGGAGACATCTATCGAGTCGGCCTCGCCCTGCTCGACCTCGACGAGCCGACCCGCGTCCTCCGACGCCTACCCGCCTGGATCCTCGCCCCGCTCGCGGACTACGAGCGAACCGGCGACGTCCCCAACACCGTCTTTCCGTGTGGTCTCGTCCACGATCGAGACAGCGACGAGATCCGCCTCTACTACGGAGCCGCCGACAGCTCGATCTGTCTCGCCACCGGCCGGCTGCACGAGCTGATGGAGGCCGTCCTCGCCGCGCCCCGCGAGACGTAGGCCATCACGCACAGAGCTGCTCCCGGTACCGGCGGTAGAGCCGGGGCAGCTGCGCACCCGGGTCGAGGCGGAACTGTTCCCGGTCGATGTCGATCCAGGCGTCTTCGTGTTCGGCTGTGCACCGTTCGGTGCCGACGAACGCCGCGACGGCCGCGACTGCCGGCTTCGGCGAGCCGTCGGCTCGCCAGAGCCCGAAGCTCCGCTCGTGAGGCGCGAGGTCGAACGGAAGGCTCCCCGCTAGGGCCGGGTCGTAGTCGCAATAACACCAGAGCAAGGCGCCGAGACAGCCGGACAGACGAAGCCCCTCCAGCGCGCGCGCAGTGTACGCGGCGACCGCATCCTCCTCGACGAGCAGCGAAGGCAGGCCGAACTCGCTGAAGACGAGATCACGGCCGTCTCCAAGCCAGTGCGTCACGCGGGCCAGGAACGGGAGCAGCTGGTCGTCGATTGGACCGTCGGCCCAGGGAGCGTAGATCGGATAACCGTGCATCGAGAGGAGATCGCACGCCTCCGAGGCTTCCGGCGGCCCGAGCCGGCGATCCTCTTCGAGGTCTTCCATGTGGAGCCCGACCGTGACGAGCGCCTCCTCGTCGGCACTGCGGATCGCCTCGCTGAGGTGTGCGAGCCAGGCCCGCGCCGACGTGCGGGTTGGAGGGCGCACACAATTGGAGTTCTCGTTGCCGAGGTCCCATGCCCAGACCGCCTCGTGGCCGGCGAGGGCTGCGGCCGCCTCCGCTGCAAGGAGAACCTGGGCATCTCTAACCTCCGGATCGCTGTACCAGTTGCGAAGCCCGGTGTAGACGACCTGATCGCCCGAGACGACCCGGAAGCGAGGATCACCGCCGGAGCCTCCGAGCGCCCAGGCCGGGATCCAGTTCACTCCGCTCATGTGACCGGTGAAAAGCGTGGGGATGAGCTCGAGCCCGAGCCGGCCGGCGAGATCGGCGACCCCGACGAGCCGCTCGAGCATCCGACGGTCGACTCGCTCCGGAGCCGGCTGGAAGTCTTCCCACGTGAGAAACACCCGCACGGAGTCGAGACCGCAACCGGCGATCCGCGCAAAGTCGGCTTCAACCTCCGCCAGATCGAAACTCGACCACCAGCCCATCGCGGTACGCGCCGGCCAGTAATTGACACCGACCCGGAAACGCTCCCCCTGCGCTCTCTGGCTCAGCGGCCTGCCCCTTTGCCGTTCCGCACGTCGCGGTGAAGTTCCACCACGCGTTGATAGACGGCGAGGTATTCGTCCACCATCCGCTCGACGTCGAAGCGGCGTTCCACCGATGCCCGCACGGCTGCCCGGTCGAGGGAGCTCACAGCGGGGACGGCGGCAACGGCCTCCTCTTGGGTATCGACGAGGAAACCGTTCTCCCCGTGCTTCACGATCTCTGCCATCGAGCCGCGTCGCCTCGCGATAACGGGCGTGCCACAAGCCATCGCCTCGACGACGCTGAAGCCGAATGGCTCGTCGAAGTTGACGAGGTGCAACAGCGCCCGCGCGCCGCCGAGCAGGCTCACGCGACGGTCGTGTCCGACTGCGCCGATATAGCTCACCCGCTCCCCGTCGAGGCGCGGCTCCACGAGCTGCTCGAGATAGCCGCGGTCCTGAATGATCCCGGCGATCACGAGCGGCAGGCCGGCGCGCTCGGCGACGTCGATCGCCTCCGCTACCCCCTTGTCCGGATGAATCCGCCCGAAGAACAGGAGGTAGTCGCCCGGCGTCCGCTGGAGCTCGAATTGGTGCAGGTCGATGCCGTGGTGGATCGTGGCGACGTAATGAAGACGCTCGTGCCGGTCCGCATCGCTGATCGCGACGTAATAGCCGTGCCCGTCGTACTTCTCGAAGACGGGAACGATCTGCTCCGACGAGAACCCGTGGATCGTGGTCACGACCGGTGTTTCGACCAGGCCGCTGTACGTCAGCGGCAGGAAGTCGAAGCTGTTGTGGATCACGTCGAACTCGCTCGCGTGTTCAAAGACCGCAGAGAT
>DASUHE010000027.1:0-36937 GCA_036273695.1 Gaiellaceae bacterium | reverse complement strand
AACCGGCCCGTGTTCACGTCGATGACCGTGAACGCCTCGGCGTAGTCGAAGATGAGGTAGCCGCCGGAGGGCAGGTCGACACGGCGGCTGATGGTCGACTTGATCTCCTGCTCGACGCCGAACGCCTCCATGAGCGGCGTCTTGTCCTTGTAGCGGACGACTCGCTCGACCATGTGCGGCGACGTCTTCTTCAGGTAGCCGACGATGCGCCGGTAGGTGCGCTCGTCGTCGATATACGCCTTCTCGAAGTCGCCGGTGAAGAGGTCGCGCACCACGCGCAACGGCAGCTCGGCCTCCTGGTAGACGAGCTCCGGCGCCTTCGCGGTCTTCGCCTTGGCCTGGATCGAGCGCCAGAGCCGCTGCAGGAAGACGAGGTCGCGCTCGATGTCCTCCTCGGACGCGCCCTCGGCCGCCGTGCGCACGATCACGCCGCCGTCCTTCACGTCGAGCCGCTTGAGGATGTCCTTCAGCCGCGTGCGCTCGTCGTCGTCGAGCCGGCGCGAGACGCCGAGGCCCTCACCCTGCGGGACGAGCACGACGAACCGGCCAGGCAGCGAGATCTGGGTCGTCAGCCGCGCACCCTTCGTCTTCATCGGGTCCTTGACCGCCTGGACGAGGATCGTCTGGCCGCGCGAGATCAGATCTTGGATCTTGCGTCCGTGCCCCTTCTCGAGCTCGGGACTGACGATCTCGTCGACGTAGAGGAAGCCGTTCTTCTCGAGGCCGATCTCGACGAACGCGGCCTCCATCCCGGGCAGGACGTTGTCGACGCGGCCGAGGTAGATGTTGCCGGCGATCGAGCGGCGCTCGGGCCGCTCAAGGTAGACCTCGGCGACGCGCTCGTCCTCGAGGATGGCGACACGGCGCTCGCCGACGTCGACCGAGACGAGCAGCTCGCGCTTTGCGGCCGGCAGCGGCGCGCGGCGCTGGGGCTCGCGGCGGCGGCGAGTGGACTGGTCGCGCCGGCGTTCCTGCCGCTGGGAGAGCTCGCGGCGCTGCGGCTGCTTCGCAGGCTCGGCCTTCTCCTTTCGCGGCGCGTCCTTCCGCTCCGGCGCGCTCGCGCCGGCGGCAGCGGTGCCGGGTTTCTTCCGTCCCTTGCCACCGCGGCTGCCGCGACGGCGCTTCGGCTTGGAGGGATCGGTCGGTTGGGTGTCGGCCGCCTCGGCGGCCGAGTCGGTCAGCTGGGGCTCGGGCTTTGCCTCGAGCTCGCCAGGGGTAGGTTGGTCGTCGGAAGATTTCTTCTTCCGGATACGGAACCAGGGCAAGAAAAAGCTCCTTTATGGGAGCGCGCGCCGGCAACCACGGGTGTGGTGCGCGCGCGCTCGATGTGGATGAAAAGGCTCGGCATGGCCTCTGTCGTCAGCGTAGCAACCGCGCCCGACGGGTCCGTCCGAGCCCGGACCTACGATCCGGCCATTCACGACCGGGAGGTGAAAGCGGTAGTGGCGATGCGTGAGGCCGAAGAGCTCCTGCTGATCGAAGAGGCGGATGCCTGGTTCGAGTACCTGGAGGCGACCCGGAGCCAGTCGGAGAGCCGCTATCGCGAGATCGAGCCCTGGGCATGGGCCCGCCTGTCGCAGCGGTTGCGCGCGATCAGGGCGCGCCGGGCGAGGCTGCGGCCCGCGGCGGCGTAGCCGCGAGCGCGAACCGCTTGCAGGCGGCCTCGCCGAGGGCACGCGTGCCCGCATAGGCGAGCGTCCCCTTCACCGCCCACCCCGCGACGGGCACGAGGTCGAGGAGCTCGCGCGCGAGAGCGCGCAGCCCGAACGCGGCACCGAGCGTCGCCGCGAGCTCCGGGACCAGGTCGCGGCCGGAATCCAGGCCGTACGCCTGAGCGAGCCGAGACACGAGCCGGAGCTCGGCGAGCGTGAGCACCGGCAGGTCGGCGCCGGGAATCCAGATCGCCGCAGCGAACAGGCCATTCCGCCGCGAGAAGGACGCGACGAGCTCCCTGCACACCGCCTCCCGGATCAGCGGGACGCGCGCGGCCAGCGGTGCGCCTCGCTCGCCGAGCCGTGCGGCGATCGTCTCCGCGATCGCTCCGAGCGGATAACCGTCGGCGCCGCTCATCCAGACGACGTCCGTCGCGAGCACGTACGGGATGGGCGCAGGTGCTCGCGCGCGCCCGCGTGCGACCGCAACGACGGGAACACGAGCCCGTCGCGCCCGCCGCAGCGCGGCCACGTCGACGTCGTCCGGCTCGCCGTCGAGGACGTGGACGTAGACGTCCGCACCCTCGGGATCGCCGAGGCAAACGGCGCCCGGCTCGGCGCGGCCGCGCAGGAGCTGCTGCCGCAGCAACGGCGCGAGCTCGGGCGCGCCCCCGACCGCGAGCACGTGCTCGCCTGCGGCGGAGGACTCGATCTCCTTCAGCAGCTTCCGGACCGCCCCGGCCGAGACCGGTAGCCGCATCAGCGCCGGCGCGAGTAGCGCGAGACGCGGCCGCGCGCGTGGATCGCGAGCAGCACGCCCATCGCCGCGAGGTTCGCGATCAGCGACGAGCCGCCGACGCTGACGAACGGCAACGGGATGCCGGTGATCGGCGCGATTCCCATCGTCATGCCGACGTTGACGAAGATCTGGAAGAGGAGCGCGACGACGATGCCGCCCGCGACGACGGCCGAGAAGAGGTCGCGCGCGACCGTCACCACCCGCAGGCCGCGCCAGAGCACGAGGAGGTAGAGCCCGAGCAGGAGCGCGGCCCCGATGAACCCCCGCTGCTCGGCGAAGGCGGAAAAGGCGAAGTCGGTCTGGCTCTCGGGCAGGAAGCCGAGCTTGACCTGGCTCGAGTTGTTCGGGCCGCGGCCCTTGATCTGGCCCGATCCGACCGCCGTGATCGACTGATGCAGGTTGTAGCCCGCCGCAGCCGGACACGTCGTCGGGTGGGTGAAGCAGGTCAGACGCTGCTGCTGGTAGCTCTTGAGCACGTTGACGCCCGCCGCAGGGCCGGCCCAGAGGACGCCGACCACGACGAGCACCGTGACGGCCCCGAGCGCCGAGAGGTGCCGCCAGGGGATCCCCGCGACGAACAGCATCGCCCCGAGCGCGGCGAGGTAGACGAGGGCGGTGCCGAGGTCGGGCTGGGCGAAGACGAGCAGCACCGGGACGAGGCCGAAGCCGACGACCCGGAGCGTCGTTCCCCAGGAGCCGGCGGCGCTCTGCCGCTCGACGAGCAATCCCGCGAGCGCGAGCACGAACAGCAGCTTCCCGAACTCGGACGGCTGGAAGGTGAAGAAGCCGAGGCTGATCCAGCGGGTCGAGCCGC
Organism: Gaiellaceae bacterium; assembly: GCA_036273695.1. Classification (GTDB taxonomy): domain Bacteria; phylum Actinomycetota; class Thermoleophilia; order Gaiellales; family Gaiellaceae; genus Palsa-739. The sequence goes on along the minus strand of DASUHE010000027.1, from coordinate 33,672 downwards.
GGGCCGCATGGCCGACGAGCAGTACGAACGCGATGACGACTGCGGTGCCGACGAAGATCGCGCGCCAATAGCGCCGGTAGAGCTCCGGATCGACGAGCGCTGCGCCGACGAGCACGACGCCGCCCACGCACGCGTACAGGATCTGGCGGTTGAGATAATAGGTCGGATCGTTCGGGAGCGCGAACTTCGTGATCCCCGAGACGGCCCAGAGCCCCACGACGACGAGCGCCGCCACGGCCACGACCAGGATCCAGTCGAGGGAGCGGACGATCGCCAGCAGGTGCGGAGCGTCGCGCTCCGAGCGAACGCCTGACCGTTGTGATCCCGCGTACTCGAGCATCAGTCGGAATGGATGTTGACGAATCCTGCCGGAGGAATCCGGACGTGGAAGAAGTTTGCGAAGACGCGCTCGGCGGCCGGAGCGGCGGCCGAGCCGCCCTCTCCACCGTTCTCGATCACGGCGCAGACCACGAGCTTCGCGTCGCTCGCCGGACCATAACCGCACCACCAGGACTGGTCCTTCTCACCCCTGTAGCCCGGAACGTGGATGTCCTTCTGCGCGGTCCCGGTCTTGCCTGCGATCTGAACCGGGAAGTTGCCGAAGACGCCGTACGACGTGCCGAACGAGTCCTGCGCGCCCTCGAACAGTCCCTGCTGCACGACCCTGAGGTAGGCCGGATCGAGACCGGGCACCGGGCGGGGCGCAGGCGGCGCGGCCGTCGGCACGATCGTCCCGTTCGGGTTCTCGACGTCCCTGAGGATGTGCGGCGTCACGAGCTTCCCACCGTTCGCGATCGCGGCGTAGAAGCGGGCCATCTGAAGCGGTGTGACGAGCAGGAAGCCCTGCCCGATCGCAAGGTTGAGCGAGTCGCCGGGGTTCCAGATGCGGTCGACCTTCCAGTTCGGGTCGTTCGCCTTGGTCCACATGCGCTGTTTCCAGCCGATGGTCGGCACCGTCCCGGGCGCCTGCGGGCCGAGGTCGCTACCGCTGATCTTCCCGAACCCGAACCTGCGCGCCCACTTCTGCATGGGCTGGCCGCGGTCGGAGGGCAGTCCGTAGAACTTGTCGCCGACGCGGTAGAAATACGTGTCGCACGATTGGGCGATCGCGGTCGGGAGATCCATCCCCTGGTCGACGAAGCGGTCCCAGTTGTGCCAGACACGGTGGGAGTTGTCCTGTGGGGCGACGTAGGTGCCCGTGCAGGGATAGAACCGGTATGGCTTGATCAGGTGCTCTTCGAGCGCGGCGATCGCCGTCAGCGGCTTGAAGGTCGAGCCCGGCGGATACGTGCCGTCGACCGCGCGATCGACGGCCGGATGGTTCAGGCGGAACGCCGCCTGCCCGATCAGGCCCTGCGCGGCGAGCTTCCGGTTCGTGACCCGGCCGCTGTAGACCGAGGGGTCGTAGGTCGGGGACGAGGCGAGCGCGAGGATCGCCCCGTTCCGCGGGTCGAGTGCCACGATCGCGCCGCCGTCGGCCGCCCACTGACCCTGGTTGCGAGCGAGTTGGATCCCGTACCCGAGGGCGTTCTGAGCAGCGATCTGCAGGCGCGCATTGATCGTGAGCCGGACCGTCTGTCCGGTCTGCGGCGCGGTCGTCAGCAGCCGTTGGCTGCGCGGCCGTCCGAGCGAGTCGACGCTCACGCGTGCCTCGCCGGGCACGCCGCGCAGGAACTTGTTGAACGCCGCCTCGATCCCGGTCAGGCCGATCACCTCGCCGGCCGAGTGGGCGTTCTGACCGTCGTAGCCGAGCAGCTGCGCCGCGACCGAGCCATTCGGATAGCGGCGGACGTAGCTTCGAGCGAGGGTCAGGCCGGGGAAGTCGCTCGCGCGCTCGTAGAGGTAGGTCTGCATCGGACGCGTCGCCTCGGTGCGAACGACGACGGGGTCGAGCATGTCGTTCTGGAGTCGCCGCTCCACGATCAGCTTGGTCACGTGCCGCACCGAGACGCGCGCGACGTGCGCAAGTGCCCGGATCTCGGCCACGCGGGTCGCGTGGTCCTTGGGGAGGCCCGCCGGCGAGAGCTCGACCGAGGTGACCGGCTGGTTCGTGACGAGGATCTTCCCCGTGCTGTCCAGGATCGGGCCGCGCGGCGCCGGGACAGGCACGGTGCGGACCTGGTTCGCGGCCGCCTGGGCGGCATAGTGCGAACCGGAAAGCACCTGCAGCGCCCACAGTCGCATCAGAAGGGCGGCGAACCCGATCACCACGAGGGCCCCGAGCAGCGCGACGCGACGCGCGATCTTCGGCGTCAGCCGGTACGGCTCGACGGTGACCTGTTCGCCGTCCGGCTCCTCCTCGCGGACCCGCCTCGCGCGAAGCCAAGCAGGCGGACGCGTCGTGGTGCTAGCCAAGGAGCTGCACCTCCGCCGACAACGCCTCCCGCTCGGTCGGGCGCAGCAGCCGCCGGACGAGGGCGTACAGCGGCCCGGTGAGGATCAGGTTGAGGACGATCGCCGGAACGAGGCTGCGGACGACCGCTCCGGCGGGAGCGCTCTCTGCGAGCACGAAGTGCACCACGAGCAACCCGAACTGGTAGAGGACGGTCACGACCGCGACGGAGAGATACGGCGCGTGGGCGCGGTCACGCCCGGTCGTCTCGCCGTACCGCCCGATCCAATAGCCCGCGAGGGTGAGGACGAGCGACGTCAGACCGAGCGTGCCGAGCGAAGCGGTGTCGACGAGCAGGCCGGCGACGAAGCCGCCGATGGCGCCGGCGACGCTCCCGCGGAGCAGGGCGAACGCGACGAGCGAGACGAGCAGGACGTCGGGCACGGCGCCAAAGACGTGCAGCTGGGAGAAGATCGAGACCTGCACGATCGCCGCCACGAAGATCAGGGCGGCGGCCTTGACGCCGTCGCCGAGAGTCATCGGCCGGACTTCTTCGGGACGAGCACCCCAACCGCGTCCAACGAGCTGATGTTCGCGAAGGGCTGAACCTGCACCTGAAGGTACTCCGCGGTGTCCTCGGCGCCCACGTTCGAAACTCGGCCGATCGGGATCCCGTAGGGGTAGAGATCCGGGAATTGCGCGTTGCTCGTTCCCGCGGTGACGAGCACGTCACGCTTCTTCACGTTGAGCTGTTTCTGCACCTGGTCGAGGACGAGCGTCCCACCCGTCCCCGTGTGGAGCATTCCGTGGACCCTCGTCTGGAGGTCGAAGGCAGCCACGTAGGTCGACGGGTCGGTCAGAAGCCTCACGACGGCCGTATCGGGAGCGACGTCGGAGACGATTCCCACGAGGCCGTAACCGCTGACGACGGGCGCGTTCCTTCGCACCCCGGAGGACGAGCCTGCCGCGATCGTCAGCGAATGGGCGAAGGGACCGCTCGGATACGAGATGACGCCCGTGTTGACGGTGCGATAGGCGCTCGGGTACGTCCGCTGCTGTTCGAAGTGGAGGAGCCGCTTGTACTGCTCTGCCTGCACGGCGAGCGCCCGGTTGGCGATCGCCTGCTCCCGCACCTTCTCGTACTGCCGTTTCAGTCGCGCGTTCTCGGACTTCAGGCCGGAGAGGCTCGAGAGATAGTCGTACGCGTCGCGAAACGGCTGCGCGACCCTGGTCGCGGCGATCTGGAAGGGACGCAACGCGGTCGAGCCGGCTCCCTGGAGGCCGTGCAGCGCTCCCGAGGTGGGCGAGCGGAACGCGATCGTGACCATCGTGAGGGCCACGAGGACCAGGACGACGACGACCGTCCTACGGATCAGCGCGCTGCGAGCCTTGGAGGGGTACGGGGTCGGCTTCGAGCGCTGGACCGACGAGGCGAGCACCGCCGCGCGCGCACTGCGACTGGGTGGAGCCACCGAGACAGGTTACCGCGCTATCCGGCTCACGGGTGCACCCGCGAGCAGCCGATCCGCTAGTAACGCCTCCCGTTGCGGGACCGCGCCTTGTTGCTGCGATGGATGGCCTCGAACTCCTCGAGGCTTCGGCCCGAGCCGACGGCGACGCAGGTGAGAGGGCTCTCGGCGAGATGGACGGGCATCTGCGTCTCGTGCCGCAGCCGCTCGTCGAGGCCCGTGAGCAGGGAGCCGCCGCCGGCGAGGACGATGCCGCGATCCATGATGTCCGCCGCGAGCTCCGGGGGCGTCTTGTCGAGCGTCGACTTGATCGCCTCGATGATCTGCGTGACGGGCTCGTCGAGTGCGCGCCGGATCTCCTCGGAGGTGAGGACGACCGTCTTCGGCAGGCCCGTGAGCATGTCGCGGCCGCGCACCTCCGCCTGCAGCTCCTCGCGCAGGTCCCACGCGGAGCCGATCTCGAGCTTGATCTCCTCGGCCGTCTGCTGGCCGATCAGGAGCTTGTAGTCGCGCTTGATGTGGTTGATGATCGCCTCGTCCATCTCGTCGCCGCCCACCCGCAACGACTGCGAGACGACGATCCCGCCGAGCGAGATGACCGCGACCTCGGTCGTGCCCCCGCCGATGTCGACGATCATGTTCCCGGTCGGCTCGGCGACGGGGAGCCCGGCGCCGATCGCGGCCGCCATGGGCTCCTCGATCAGGTACGCCTGGCGCGCCCCGGCGCTCAGAGTGGCCTCCTCCACCGCGCGCTTCTCCACGCCCGTCACGCCCGACGGCACGCAGACGACGACCCGCGGATGGGCGAAGCGGTGCTGGTGCACCTTCTGGATGAAGTGCCGGAGCATCTGCTCGGTGACGTCGAAGTCGGCGATCACGCCGTCCTTGAGCGGGCGGATCGCCTGGATCGTCCCCGGCGTGCGCCCGAGCATCCGCTTCGCCTCGACGCCGACCGCGTGCACCTCGCCCGAGCGCTGGTCGATGGCGACCACCGACGGCTCGGAGAGGACGATGCCGCGGCCGCGGACGTAGACGAGCGTGTTCGCGGTGCCCAGGTCCACCGCCATGTCGCGGCCACCGAAGCCGGTGAGTCCGGAAAAGAGGCCCATAGACCGCCCGGAGCATAGCCTCATAGCTCCCGAAGCTCGCCGGGGCCCGTCAATCGAGCGACGCGACGAAGTCCCGGATCGCGGCGAGGCAGACGTCAGGGCGCTCGCCGATCAGGAGGTGGCCGCAGCCGGCGATCATCCGGAGCGGCGCCCGCAAGCGGCGGGCGTACTCCATCCCGTCCTGAGGCCGGACCCAGTTGTCGCTCGCGCCCCAGAGGCAGAGGCAGGGGCAGCGCACGCGGTCGAGTTCCGTGCGTGGGTCCGAGACGAGGAGCGCGCGGCCTGCCTGGCGCGTGTCGGAATGACGCGCCGGGCCGACGAGAAACGCCTCGGCCTGCGCGGGGTCGAGCGCGTCGGGATCGGCCACGCCCCACCACCCGAACGCTGCCCAGCGGCCGAGCCGCGAGCGCGCCCAGGCCCGGCGGTGCGGCGCGATCCAGCGGCCGGGCTTCGCAGCGCCGAGCACCGCGAGCGTCACCTCGGCAGCGCGTGACGTCGAGCCGATGCCTGCCGCCGCCGCGAGGACGATCCCGCGCACCGCGTCCGGGCTGAGCGCGGCTGCCCGGAGCGCGACGGCGCCGCCGAGCGAGTGGCCGATCCACACCGCGCCGCGGACGTGCTCCGCGTCCACGGTCGCGAGCACCGCTTCGGCCAACGCGTCGAGGTCGCGGGCTTCGGGCAGTGGCGCCGACCGTCCGTGGCCGGGCAGATCGGGGACGAGGACGCGATGGCCGGCCGCCAGCGGCGGCGCGAGCGCGAGCCAGTTCTCGATCGTCCCGCCGAGCCCGTGCACGAGAACGAGTGCCGGTCCGGCCCCCGCTACCGCGTAGCGAAGCGGCGTTCCGCGCCACTCGAGCTCTCGCTCCTCGAACCCTGCCAACCGGTGTTTGCCGTCCGTCACCAGAGAGGCATATTCTTCGTACCAATGGACGCTTCTGCAGGGTGGGCGGAGTGATGCCCGCAAAGACCACAAGCGAGGGTGCGACCTAACCCGCCAGCGCGTTGCGCGCGGCGGGTTTTTTCGTTCCGGAAGGAGCCCAACCGATGGCGAATCACCTCACGCCCGAAGAACTGTCGAAGGAGCTCAATCTCGACAGGCAGGAGGTGATCCGGTTGTGCGTCGAAGAGGGCGTGCCGATCTACCAAGGGAAGATCGACAAGTACCTCTTCCAGGCACAGCTGCAGGCACTCGGGGCGACCCAGCCCCAGCACTAGCCGGACGGCGTCAGGCGGACTTTTTCGCCGGCGTCTTGCGAGACCGGGAGCCGCCCTTCGAGGCGGCTTTCCCGTTCTTGGCGCCTTCGCGCCGGCTCTGGGCGTCGGCGACGCTCTGCCGCAGCGCCTCCATCAGGTCGATCACCGGCGCCTCCGCAATCGGCTCCGGGGCGACGATCTCCTGGCCGGCGAGCTTCGCCTCGAGCATCTGGGCGAGGTCGCGGCGGTAGTCGTTCTCGAAGTCCTCGGGCGTCCACTCCCCGGCGAGGCTCGAGATGACCTGCTCGGCGAGCTTGAGCTCGGCCTCCTGCACGTCGGTCCCTGCAACGGCTTCCTCGATCTCGTCCCGTGCGCGCACGTCCTCCGCGAAGAAGAGCGTCTCGAGCAGCAGCGCGCCGGCCTTGGCCCGGATCAGGCAGAGGTTCTCCTTGCCCCAGAGGACGAACTTGCCGACCGCCGCCATGCCCGACTCCTCCATCGCGCGGAGCAGCAGGACGTACGGCCGCAGCTGCGCTTCCGCGCCCGAGGGCGCGAGGTAGTACGTGCGGTCGAAGAAGACGGGGTCGACGTCCTCGAGCCGGACGAAGCGGAGGATCGAGATCGACTGCGAGCGCGTAAGAGCGACGGCCTCGAGGTCCGCCTCCTCGACGAGGACGTACTGCCCCTTCGCGAACTCCCAGCCTTTGACGAGCTCGTCGGGCTCGACGTCCCGCTCGTGCACGGGGCACCAGCGCTTCTGCTTGATCGGCGTCCCGCACTCACGATGCAGCGTGCGGAACGAGACGTCCTGCCGCTGGGTCGCGAGCGCGAGCCCGACCGGGATATTGACGAGTCCGAAGCTGATCGATCCGTTCCAAATGGTGCGCATAGGCTCTTCCTAAGTCTAAGGACCGGCCGAATTCTCGGTTCTCATCGGCTTCCCTGCATACGATGGCGAAATGGAGCGGCGCACCGCGCCCGAGCTCTGGCGCGACGCCGTCCGCGACGCGCCGGACGAGCCCGCGTATCTCGAGGAGACCGCGGCCGAATGGCGGCCGGTCTCGTGGAACGAGGCCGCGGAGCGCGTCGAAGCGCTCGCCCGCGGGCTGCTCGCCCGCGGCGTCCGTCACGGCGACCGCGTGGCCGTCCTGTCCCGCACCCGCCTCGAGTGGATCTTGCTCGACTGGGCCGTGATGTCGATCGGGGCGGTCGTCGTCGGCCTCTACCCCACGAGCTCGGCGAAGGAGTGCGAGTACATCCTCGGCCACTGCGAGGCCGTGCTCGCGTTCGCCGAGGACGACGAACAGGCGCGGAAGCTCGTCTCGATCCGCGGCGCGCTGCCCGCCCTGCGCGAGATCGTTCCGTTCGACTGGCTCGAGAAGCTCGAGTCGGACGGCCGCCTCGCGAAGCACCTGCAGCCGCAGCCCGTCGAGGAGGACGACCTCGCGACGCTGATCTACACCTCCGGCACGACCGGACCGCCGAAAGGCTGCATGCTCACGCACCGCAATCTCGTCACGGCGGCGATCCGCGTCGTGGAGGGGATGAACCAGCCCGGCGACGTCGTCCTCCTCTTCCTGCCGCTCGCGCACAGCTACGGCCGGCTCGCGCATCAGACGGCGAGCCATCGCGGGGCGACCGTCGCGCTCGTCGCCGATGTCGCGCGCGTGCCGGAGGCGCTCGCCGCGGTGCGGCCGACCGTTCTCCCGGCCGTCCCACGGGTTTACGAGAAGGTGCACGCGAACACGCTCGGCGAGATCGAGCGGGCCGGCGGCCTGCGGACGCGGATCGGGCTGTGGGCGCTGAGGGTCGGGTCACGCGCGAGCCGCGCCCGCAGAGACGGTGCCCGGGTGGGCGGCCTGCTCGCGCTGCAGGAGCGGCTGGCCGAGCGGCTCGTGTTCGCCAAGGTGCGCGAGCGGCTCGGCGGCCGCCTGCGGGTCGGCGTCTCCGGCGCCGCGCCGCTCTCCCCGGACGTGATGGAGTTCTTCCATTCGCTCGGGGTGCCCGTGATCGAGGGCTACGGCCTGACCGAGACGGCGAGCTCGGCAACCGTGAACGCGCCGGGCGACTTCCGGATCGGCACGGTCGGCCGCCCCGTCGAGGGCGCGGAGATCCAACTCGCGGACGACGGCGAGATCCTGATCCGCAGCGAAGCCGTCTTCGCCGGCTACTACAAGGAGCCGGAGGCGACGGCCGCCGTGCTGGGGGACGACGGCTGGTTCCGCACCGGCGACGTCGGCGCGATCGACGACGACGGCTTTTTGCGGATCACCGACCGCAAGAAGGATCTGATCATCACGGCCGGCGGCAAGAACATCGCTCCGCAGAACCTCGAGAACGCGCTCAAGGCGTCGCGCTTCGTCTCGCAGGCGCTCGTGGTCGGCGACCGGCGTCCCTACGTCGCGGCGCTCGTGACGCTCGACGACGCCGAGGTCGCTGCGAGCGGCCACAGCGGACGGGAGCTCGTGCAGTCACTCGTGGACGACGTCAACCGCGACCGGATGCGCGTCGAGCAGATCAAGCGCTTCGCGATCCTTCCTCGCGACTTCTCCCAGGAGGAGGGCGAGGTGACGCCGACGCTGAAGCTCCGTCGGAAGGTCATCCACGAGCATTTCGCGGACGAGATCGAGCGTCTGTACGCGAATCCGTCCGGCTAGCCGAGAATTCGCTTGGCGCCGTCGTACTCGGACGAGTACCAGCCCTCGCTGAGGCTGTCGATCCGGACGACGTCGCCCGTGTGCGGCGCGTGGATGAACCGGCCGCCGCCGACGTAGATCCCGACGTGGCCGAGGCCGGCGAAGAAGACGAGATCGCCGGGCTCGAGCTCGCTCCGCGAGACCGAGACCGCGTCCGGGTAGTCCCACTGCGCCACCGTGTAGTGCGGCAGCGAGATGCCCACCTGGGCGAAGACGTACATCACGAACCCGGAGCAGTCGAAGCCGCTCGGGCTCGCGCCGCCCCAGACGTACGGGGTGCCGAGATAGCGCATGGCGATTCCGACGACGCCGCTGTAGCGGCCGGGGGGCGCCGAGCCGCTGACGGGACTGCCGACCCCAAAGCTGCCCTTCGGAGCCGCCGCCTGCGCCGCCGCCGCGGCCCTCGCGGCGCGGGCTGCCGCGGCCTGGCTCGCCTGCTGCTGCGCGATCATCGTCTGGAGCTGCGACTTGACCGTGCCGTACAGGCGGCTCTCGGAGGCGCGCCTCGCGTCGATGCTGTCGCGCTCCGCGGCCCGCACGGCGACGAGACGATGCTGCCGGTTGCGCTCGCCGCGCAGCAGAGTCCGGCGGTGCACGATCTGGCGCCGGTACGAGACCACCCGGTGGATGAGAGCCGAGTCCTGCTTCGAGATCGAGTTGACCGTCTCGATCCTGGAGATGAGGTCGTCGAGGCTGCGCGCGCCGAGGATGACGGCGAGCGACGACTGCTGGTCGCCCGACGTGTAGATCGCGACGAGCCGCTTCGCGAGCTCGCGCTGTGCGCGGTCGAGGTTCCCGCGGGCGACGCCGAGCGCCTGGTGGTTGAAACGGAGCTGACGCTTGACGAGCCGGAGCTTTCTGTTCGCAGCCTGATAGAGGTTGTTCGCGCGCTGCGCCTGCGCGTCGAGCTGCTGCAGGCGCAGGAGCACGGCATGAGCCTGGGCGCGCTTCGCTCCGATCCTGCCCGCGTGCGCACGCGGGGCCGAGGCCCCGATCAGGCCTGCAGCGAGCAAGCCGATGAGAAGTGCCGAGAGCGCTGCGAAGCGCCGCGGCACGCGCAATGACGTCCTCCCGCCCGTCACAAGCGGTGGACGGTAACAAGCCTGGCGGACGCTCGCAACGAACAACCGTCGCGAAAATGCTGCAATTTGCCCTAGGAGCCGCCCGGTGACGCGTCGGCACCCGGCGCACAACGTTGCATGGTCGAGTACGGTCCGCCCTCGTGCTCGGGCGGATGAGATACCGCACCGTGCGGTTCGGTGGTCTCGCCGCGGTGCTCACCCTTACGGCTGCTTCGGCCGCGCTCGCCGCTCCCGGAGCGGCAAATCGCGACAGCGGCGGAGGCCCGACCGAACAGCTCCAGACGCGGACGCAGCAGGCGTTGCTGAGCCTCTACGCGCTCGACTCGCGGCTGCAGGCATGGCACTCGCGCGTCGGCTCGCTCGAGCAGGCAGCCACGGCGCTGCGTCAGCGGCGCACGGCCTTGCGAGCCGAGCTCGCCGAAGCTCGAGCGTCGCTCAAGGTCGGCGAGCGGCGCCTGGCGGTCGAGCTCCGCTCCCTCTACGAGCGCGGCGACGTGAGCACGCTGGCGGTGATGCTCGGAGCGCAGTCGCTCACCAAAGGGCTTCGGCAGGTCGACGCCCTGTCGCGCGTCGCCGACCAGGGCAAGCGGATCGTGGCCGCGACCGCCGCAGAGCGTACGCGCCTGCTCCGGTCGCGAAGCCGGCTCGCGGCGGACGAGCGCCGGCTCGAGCTGTCGCTCGCCGCGGCCCGCGAGGCGGAGCAGCGGCTCACGGCCGCGGCTGCCGCCCGGCGAGCCTACGTCTCCTCTCTGCGGGCACAGGAGCGCGCGTCGCAGGTTCGGAGCGTCGAGGCCGAGGCCCGGGCCGTCCAGCAGAAGTCAGTGCGCCTGGCGCCGCCCAGGCCCGCCGCCTCGCCGCCGACGGGGAAGCGGCAGCTCACCGTGAGCGCGACCTGCTACGACCTGCCCGGCCGGACGGCGACCGGGATGCCCGTGGGGCAGGGCGTCGTGGCGGTCGATCCGTCCGTCATCCCGCTCGGCACACGGCTCTACGTCCCAGGCTACGGCGACGGCGTCGCAGCCGATGTCGGCGGAGGCATCAAGGGCGCGACGATCGACCTCTGGATGACGCCGGCGCAGTGCGCGGCCTGGGGCCGGCGGACCGTCACGATCACGATCTACTAGCTCGCGGAGCTAGACTCTCGCCGCGACAAGGGGGGAAGCGCGGTGACCGAGCTCGTGGAGACGGCCGAGGAACGCCAAGCAGAGCCGCTTCGGGTGCTGCTCGTCGACGACCACGACCTGTTCCGCACCGGCCTGCGCAACCTCCTCGAGGAACAGGATCTCGTGATCGTGGGAGAAGCGGCGACCGGCGGCGAAGCGGTCACGAACGTCCGCGAGCTCACACCCGACGTCGTCGTCATGGATCTGAACATGCCCTCGATGGGCGGCGTCGAGGCGACCCGGCACATCGCGGAGGTCTCGCCGCTGACGCGCGTCGTGATGCTCACGATCTCCGACGAGGACAGCGACGTCACCGACGCGATCCTCGCGGGTGCGTGCGGCTATCTCCTCAAGGACGCCTCGATCCAGGAGCTCGTCGCGGGAATCCGCGCGGCGGCGCGCGGCGAGGCGCTCATCTCCCCGCACATCGCCGCGAAGGTGCTGCAGCGCATCCGGGCCACGAGCGCTCAGCCCGAGATCGAGGAGATGATCCGCGCGGAGCTCTCCGAGCGCGAGATCGAGGTGCTGAAGCTGATCGCGAACGGCAAGGACAACGCCGTCATCGCGGCCGAGCTCCACATCAGCCCGAAGACGGTCAAGAACCACATCTCGAACATCCTCATGAAGCTCCAGATCGACAACCGCATCCAGGCGGCTGTCTACGCGGTTCGGTCCGGGATCGTCTAGCCGCGCGCGCGCCGTAGTTGGCTGCGCCGAGCCTGGAGGTTGCGCAGGAGGGAGCGGAGTCGCGTCAGCTCTCCGTCGGCGGTCTCGAGGCGGCCGGACAGCTCGGCCAGCTCGGCGGCGACGCTGTGCGCCGATACGTCGGCTGCGTCGCGCGCGACCTCGCCGAGGCGCCGTTCGATCCGCCACCGCTCCGCCTCCAGCGCGAGCGCTTCGGCGTACCCGTCGGTGAGCGTCGTCTCGATCGTGTCGAGAGTAGGAGCGCCCGCTCCGTTCTCAGGCATCCTGAGCAGCTCCGCGATCTCGTCCCGCAGCGGCATCGGCCAACGATTATCGGGCTGCGGGCCGACCACGGGAATGGGCCGCTCGGCCCATCTTGGGCTCCAGATCGGCCCACCGGGCTTGACGTTTGGCTTCTCGCTTGAAAAATGGAAAGACCGTGCCTCTCCGTTTCGCCGCAGCGGCAGTGGCAGTCGTCGCGTTCTTCCTCGTCCCCGCCGCGGAGGCGGGATCTCGCGACGCGTTCCAGCAACAGCTGGCCCGGGCGTTGCACGCACGACACGTGAGCCCCTCGCTGACGGGCGCGGTCGTCGTCGACCTGCAGACCGGCCGGCTGGTCTTCGCGCACAACGCGCGGCTGCCGCTTCGCCCGGCGTCGAACGAGAAGCTCGGGACGACGTACGCGGCGCTCACCGCGCTCGGCCCCTCGTTCCGGATCGAGACCGACGTGCTCGGCGACGGGCAGTCGACCGGCACGACCTGGCAAGGGGATCTCGTGCTCAAGGGGTACGGCGACCCTGCCCTGTCGTTCGCGCAGCTCGAGTCGCTCGCCCGGCAGGTGGCGGCGGCCGGGATCAAGGACGTCAGCGGCCGCGTCCTCGGCGACGAAAGCTGGTTCGACACGCGCCGCACCGGTCTCGGCTGGAAGGCGCAGTTCTACCTCCACGAGTCGCCCGCTCTCTCGGCGCTGATCGTCAACCGCGGGTGGACGGGCCGGTACGAGACGGCGCGGCCCGCGGTGACGGCCGCCCGAGTCTTCCGGAGCGACCTGCGCCGGGCCGGGGTCACGGTTCACGGCGGCGCGGCGCTCGGCGTCGCAGCGGCCCAGGCGGTGCAGCTCGCGGACGTCGAGTCGGCGCCGCTCGCTGCGCTCGTCCGCCACATGGACGTCTACAGCGACAACTTCTACGCCGAGATGCTGCTCAAGGAAATCGGCGCTGTGCAGGGAACAGGCGGCTCCGCCACGGCCGGGTTGGCGGTCTCTCGGAGGCTGCTCGCGGCAGCCGGCGTCCAGCTCGCCGGCGTGCGGACGGTCGACGGCTCGGGGCTGTCGCGCCTCGACCGCTGGACGCCGGCGGGCCTCGCGTCGCTCCTGCAGACGATGTGGCGGGACCCCGACCTGCGGCCGTACCTCGTCGCCGCGCTGCCGGTCGCCGGGGAGACGGGCACCCTCGACCACCGCATGCGGACCGGCCCGGCGCGCGGGCTCGTACGAGCGAAGACGGGCACGACGGACAACGCCTCCTCGCTCTCGGGGTTCGTCGGCGACCGGTTCGCCTTCTCGATCCTCGAGAACGGCAGCCCGGTGCGGACCCTCGACGCCGAAGCGTCGCAGAACCGCTTCGCACAGCTCCTGGCCGCCGCCGCGCGCTCCGAGGGCCGCTAGCGCTCGCCGAGCAACGCGAGCAGGTCGCGCTCGGAGAGGATCGGGACGTCCGCCTTCTGCGCCTTCGTCAGCTTCGAGGCGCCCGGCTCCTCCCCGACGACCAGGCCCGTCGTCTTCGCGGAGACCGAGTTGGTCACCCTCGCGCCGAGGGCCTCGAGTCGAGCCTGCGCCTCGTCCCGCGTGAACCGTTCGAGCGTGCCCGTGATCACGTACGTGCTGCCGGTCAACGGGCCTTCGGGAGGGCGTTCCTCCGCGGCGGTCTCGAAGCGAAGGCCGAGCTCGCGAAGCTCCTGGACGAGCGCGCGGTTCTGCTCGTCGGCGAACCACTCGACGACGTCCTCGGCGCGGTCCGGGCCGAAGCCGTCGACCTCCGCGACCTCCTCGGGGGTCGCCGCTAGCAGCCGGTCGACCGTCCCGAAGTGGCTCGCCAGAGTCCGCGCGAGCACCCAACCGATCCCGGGGATGTTGAGACCGAGGAGAACCCGTGAGAACGGGACGCGCTTCGAGCTCTGGATCGAGTCGATCGCGGCGCTCGCGGAGATCTCCGCGAATCCCTCGAGTTCGACCAGCTGCTCCTTCGTCAGCCGATAGAGCTCGGGCAGCGAGCGGACGAGACCTCGCTGCCAGAGCACGCGGATCGTCTGCTCGCCGACTCCTTCGATGTCGGCGACGGCCGTCCAGTTGATCAGCGTCTCGAGCCCGCGCGACGGGCAGGCGCGGTTCGGGCAGCGGTGCATCGCCTCGCCCTCCGGCTTGACGATCCCCGTCCCGCAGAGCGGACACTTCGCGGGCATCCGGAACTCCTTCGTCCCCCGCCGATGCGGGCCGGCGGGGCCGACGATCTGCGGGATGACGTCGCCGGCGCGCTGGACGATGACGTCGTCGCCCTGACGGATCTGCTTGCGGTTGATGTCCTCCTCGTTGTGCAGGGTCGCCCGCGTGACGGTGACGCCGCCGACCTGCACCGGCTCCATGATCGCCCACGGGTTGAGCGCGCCCGTCCGGCCGACGCGGATGCGGATCTCGAGCAGGCGCGTCACCGCGGTGAGCGGCGCCCACTTGTAGGCGCGCGCCCAGCGGGGACGCTGGTGGAGGACGCCGAGCCGTCGCTGCTGGTCGAGAGAGTCGACCTTGACCACGACGCCGTCGATCTCGTAGTCGAGCTCCATGCGCCGCTGCTCCCACTGGACGCATGCCGTGGCCACCTCGTCGATCGACTCGAGCCGCTCGGCGAACGGATTGGTGCGCAGCCCGTGCTCGCGCAACCACTCGAGCATCTCGAACTGCGTCTCGAACTCGACGCCTTCGCGATGGCCGGCGCCGTAGACCCAGATCGAGAGAGGCCGGTCGGCGGTGATCGCCGAGTTCTTCTGCCGCAGGCTCCCCGCCGCCGCGTTCCGCGGATTGGGCGCGAGCTTCTGGTTCGTCCCGGCCAGGCGTTCGTTCAGCTCCCGGAAGCCCGAGAGCGGCAGGTACACCTCCCCTCTGACCTCGATGACGGCCGGTACGTCGCCGTTCAGGCGGAGCGGGATGGCCTTGATCGTGCGCAGATTCCGCGAGACGTCTTCTCCCTGCACGCCGTCGCCGCGGGTCGCTCCCCGCACGAGCACGCCGTTCTCGTAGGTCAGGTTGACCGCGAGCCCGTCGATCTTCGGCTCGAGGACGTAGGCCACCGGCTCGTCGGTGCCGAGGCGCCTGCGGACGTCGTCGTCCCACTTCCGCAGCCCCTCCTCGGTCGTCACCTTCTCGAGCGAGCCCATCGGCTCGAGGTGCTGGACCTTCTCGAACTTGTCGGAGATGCCGCCGACCCGCCGCGTCGGCGAATCGGGCGTGACGAGCTCGGGATGCTCCTGCTCGAGCGCGGCGAGCTCGTCGAAGAGCGCGTCGTAGGCCGCGTCCTCCATGATCGGCTCGTCCTCGACGTGGTACGCGATCAGCGCGCGGTTGAGGACGTCGCGCAGCTCCGCCGCTCGCGCGGCTGCGGTGGTGCTCTTAGAGGACGCCAAGGAGCTCCTCGGCGCGGTCGACGATCGCGTCCGGCTGCTCGGCCTCGAGCCGCCCGCGATCGTGGATCCGGCCCCAGGTCACCGCGACGGCGAACATCTCCGCCGCCTTCGCCGCCCGGACGTCGAACGGGGAGTCACCGACGTACGCCGTGGCGGCCGGGTCGGCGCCGAGCCGCTCGGCGCCGAGGAGCAGCGGCTCCGGATCGGGCTTGTGCCGCTCTGTCTCGTCGCCGCCGACGATCGTCTCGAAGAGGTGGCCGAGCGGGACCTGGGCGAAGGCGAGCTCGACGGTCGAGCGGCGCTTCGCCGTCACGATGCCGAGCCGACGCCCCTCCTCGTGCAACCGCACGAGGATGTCCTCCATCCCCCGGCAGGCTTCGAGCTCGTCGTGCAGCGGCTCGTTGTGGGCACGGTAGACGTCGACGAGCCGATCGACGTGCTCGGGCGCGAGCGCGCGCATCTGCGCCTCGAGGCCGGGCCCGCCGACGGTCTGCAGCAACTCCTCGTCGGAGTAGTCCCGCCCAAGCACCTCGCGAGTCGCGTGCCGCATCGACGCGAGGATGATCGCGCCGGAGTCGACGACGGTGCCGTCGAGGTCGAAGAGGACGGTCTCGAACCGCACCCGTCGATCGTATCGCCGCCGCGATTAGGGTCCGGACCGTTGGCCGAAGTGTCTGACTTTCGCTACCTCGTCGTCCCTCACACGCACTGGGACCGGGAGTGGTACCTGCCGTTCGAGCAGTTCCGGCTGCGCCTCGGGGCAGTCGTCGACGGCGTGCTGGACACGCTCGAGCGGGATCCCTCGTTCGCGACCTTCACGCTCGACGGGCAGGCAATCGTCCTCGAGGACTACGTCGAGGTGCGGCCCGAGAACGAGGAGAGGCTGCGAGCGCTGCTCGCCGCCGGACGCGTCGAGGTCGGCCCGTCGTACGTCCTGCCCGACGAGATCCTCGTCGGCGGCGAGTCGCTCGTGCGGAACCTCCTGCTGGGACGCCGCGTCTGCCGTCGGTTCGGCGTCGAGCCGAGCGGCGCGGGCTATCTGCCAGACAGCTTCGGTCATCCGGCACAGCTGCCGCAGATCCTCGCCGGCTTCGGCATCGCCACCCTCCTCTTCTCGCGCGGCCTGGGCGACGAGATCGACGACGTGGGCGTGGTCTTCCGTTGGCGGGCCGGCCCGGCGGAGGTCGTCGCGTGCCAGATGCTCCCCGCGTACGGCAACTTCGCGCACGTGACCTGGGAGAACGACACAGACCAGCGCGTGCGCGCGATCGTCGAGAGGTTCGGCGACCTCGTCCGCGAAGCCGGGCAGGAAGAGATCCTGCTCGCAAACGGCTCCGACCACCTGCCGGTGGAGCCCGAGCTGCCGGAGATCCTCGCCGGGCTCGAGCGGACGTTCGCTACAGGGTTCAGGATCGGCCGCTACGACGCGCACCGGCCCGTCACCGAGTCGCTCCACTCGCACGAGGGCGAGCTCGTCGGGAGCCGCCTCCAGAACGTTCTCCGCGGCGTCAACTCGGCACGGATCTATCTCAAGCAGGCGAACGAGCGCGCCGAGCGGCGGCTCCTCTCGATCGAGACCGCCGCCGCCCTGCGGACGCTGCGCGAGCCGGCGGCGTACCCGGCTGCCGACCTGCGGCTCGCGTGGCGCGACCTGCTCCGCAACCATCCGCACGACTCGATCTGCGGTTGCTCCTGCGACGAGGTGCACCGCGACATGCTCGTCCGCTACGAGCAGCTCGATCGCACGCTCGATTTCGTGGAGCGCGAGGCGCTCGGCGTAGGCGGGGCGCTCGTCAACACGCTCCCCTTCCGCCGGCTGCGAATGGTCGACGGGCAGCTCGTCGAGCTCGACGGCTTCTCGGGAGGACGCCCCGAGCCCGTCTCCGACCGGGAGGCACGGTTCGACGTCGACGCGATCGCCGACCTGCTCGCGTTCGAAGACGAGCCCGACGTCGGCGATCTCTACACCTTCTGCCCCGCAGGCAGGACCACGGCGGCGCAGCTCGTCGCCTCGCGCCGCGAAGGCGACGCCCTCGTCCTGGAACACGAGCTGCCGGGCATCGGCATCGAGACGACCGTCCGCGCGTTTCCGGGCCTCGATCGGGTGGAGCTGACGAGCGTGGTGGAGAACGACGCCGAGGATCACCGGCTCCGGGTCTTCGTCCGTTCCGAGCACGGCGCGGACGAAGTGCGAGCCGAGAGCCAGTTCGCGGTCGTGCGGCGGCCGCTCGTACCGCCTCCGCCGCGCGCGGACTGGGTCGAGCCGCCGGTGCCGCCGGCACACACGCTCGGCGCCGTCGCGTTCGGGCGACTCGTCCTGCTCGCAAAGGGGCTACCCGAGTACGAGGCGTCCGCCGACGAATTACGCCTGACGCTGCTCCGCTGCGTCGGCACGATCTCCCGTCCCTCAGGGCTTGCGACGCGGCCCCTCGCGGCCGGTCCGGACATCGCGACGCCCGACGGCCAATGCCGGGGCCGGCACGTTTTCGAGTACGCGCTGCGCTTCGACGGCGACGAGCTCTCCAACGCGGCGCTCGTTCGCGCGAGCCAGGACTACCGCAGCGACTTCCTCCGCGGCGACCCGTTCGCGGCGCCGCTCGAACTGGACGGCGACGTCGCCTTCTCCTGCCTCAAGCAACGGGAGACCGGAACCGGCCTCCTGCTCCGCGTCTTCAATCCGAACGACAGGCCCGAGACACTGGCCTCGAGCGTCCCGCTGCGCCGGATCCGGCTCGACGAGGAGGACGCCGCCGAGGGCGGCTACGAACTCGCGCCGTACGAGATCGCGACCTTCCTAATAGGCGACTGAGGCGAGATACAGGCCCCACGGCGGGGCGGTCACACCGGCCTCCGGGCGCGCGCCGCCGTCGAGCAGCTCGGCGACGGCCGCCGGGGTCTCGACCATCGTCCCGACGAGGCTGCGCACCATGTGGCGGAGATAGCTGTTCGCCGTGATCTCGAAGTCCAGGTGGTCGTCGCGTCGAATCCATTCCGCCCGCTCAACGATCCGGACGAAGACCTGGTGCTGCGTCTGGGTGGGCGTGAACGCCCGGAAATCGCGCTCCCCGACGAGAGCCGCCGCGGCGGCGGCGAGGGCGTCCTCGTCGAGCGGCCGCGGCAGCCACCAGCTCCGGCGGCGCTCGAAGGGCGACGGAGTCGCGCGGGTGAAGAGCCGGTACCGGTAGCTGCGCGAGCGCGCCGAATGGCGGGCGTGGAAGCCTGCCGACGCCTCGACCGCCGAGAGGACGGTGATCTCGTCGGGCAGACGCGGGTTGAGCGCCGCAGCGGCACGGGCGGCAGCCGGCCCGCCCTCGACGTCGACCGAGACGACCTGGCCGAGCGCGTGGACTCCGGTGTCCGTCCGCCCGGCGACCGCGAGGTTCTCCACGGCCGCGAAGGTCTCGGCGAGCGCCGCGCGCACCGCGGCCTCCACCGTGGGCAGCCCAGGCTGCGTCGCCCAGCCGCGGAACGGCGTGCCGTCGTACTCGAGCGTCAGGATGAGGCGCACGTCAGGTCATCCTGACCGCGGTTGTGAGGAGTGCCTTATGCTCTATTTGCTTGCACAACGGTTGATATACTCTAACCCTTGAGCGACGAGCACGCATTCCTGCTCCAACGCGTCCAGCCGGCGATGGTCGGGCTCATCGACGGTTCCCTCTCGACGCTTGCGCCGATCTTCGCGATCGTGCTGCACACCCACAAGCCGTTCGACGCCTTCATCGCGGGCATCGCCACGGCGATCGGGGCGGGGATCAGCATGGCGTTCTCGGAAGGGCTGTCCGACACCGGCACCGAGACGGGTCGCGGCAACCCGGTGGTGCGCGGCTCGATCACGGGGGTCGGCACCTTCGTAGGTGGAATTCTCCACACCCTGCCGTTCCTGATCCCGGAGTACCACACGGCGCTCGTCGCGGCGATCGTCGTCGTCGCCTTCGAGCTCGTGACACTCGCCTGGCTCCGCTACCGCTTCTTCGAAACGAGCTTCGTCCGCTCCTTCGCGACCGTGACGATCGGCGGCGTCGCCATCGCCGTCGTCAGTGCCGCCGTCGGCTCCGCGTAGCGCTCTACGGCTCGAAGTCGACGAGCTCGAGGTAGACCATCTCGGCGGCGTCGCCGGCCCGGTGACCGAGCTTGACGATGCGCGAGTAGCCGCCCGGCCTGTCGGCCATCCGCGGCCCCACGTCGGCGAAGAGCTTGTGCACGATCTCCTGCGAGCGGAGCACCGCGAGTGCCTGCCGGCGGGCATGGAGATCGCCGCGCCGGCCCAGCGTGATCATCTGCTCGGCGAACGGCTTCACTGCCTTCGCCTTCGCTTCGGTCGTGCGGATGCGGCCGTGCTCGATGAGCGAGCACGTGAGGTTCGAGTAGAGCGCCTTGCGGTGCGAGGCGTCGCGGCCGAGCTTCTTGCCTGTGCGGGCGTGACGCATCGCCGTTCCCTACTCGAAGCCGCCCGAGCCGTTCTCGCCGCGGAGATGGAGACCGTGCTGCTGCAGGGTCTCGCGGACCTCCTCGATCGACTTCTTGCCGAAGTTCGGGATCGCGGCCAGCTCCTGCTCGGTCTTCATCACGAGGTCGCCGATCGTCTCGATCCCGACCCGCTTGAGACAGTTGTACGAGCGGACACCGAGCTCGAGCTCCTCGATCGGGAAGTTCTCCATCCCGTGCGCGAGCGCCGCCTCGGGCGTGACGCCGCCGTCGACCGGCGCCGCCTCCCCGAAGCCCTCGATGCGGTCGAGGTCGGTGAAGATCGCGAGCTGGCGGATCAGCACCTCGGAAGCCTCGGCGAGCGCGTCCTTCGGCTCCACCGAGCCGTCCGTCGTGATGTCGAGCGTGAGCTTGTCGTAGTCCGTCCGCTGCCCGACGCGCGCCGCTTCGACCTGGTACGCGACG
Organism: Gaiellaceae bacterium; assembly: GCA_036273695.1. Lineage (GTDB taxonomy): Bacteria > Actinomycetota > Thermoleophilia > Gaiellales > Gaiellaceae > Palsa-739. The sequence continues at coordinate 13,381 of DASUHE010000027.1, read as the reverse complement.
CGGCGCACCGGGGAGAAGATCGAGTCCATCGGGATGACGCCGATCGTGTGCTGCGGCCCGCGGTTGAGCTCCGCCGGGGAGTAGCCGCGGCCGCGGCCGATCGTGAGCGTCACCTCGAGCCTGCCCTTGTCGGACAGGTTCGCGATCTCGAGCTCCGGGTTGAGGATCTCGAGATCGGCGGGAGCCTCGATGTCGGCAGCCGTGACCGCCCCGGGGCCCTTCTTCGCGATGTGCACCTCGATCTCGGGCGACTCGCCGTGCAGCCGCGCGACGAGGTTCTTGAGGTTCAGGATGATGTCGGTCACGTCCTCGCGGACGCCCGGCAGGGTCGTGAATTCGTGTGCCGTGCCTTCGACCTTCACCGACGTGACGGCCGCACCCTCGAGCGAGGAGAGCAGCACGCGCCGCAGCGAGTTGCCGAAGGTGTGACCGAAACCGCGGTCGAGCGGCTCGATCACGAAGACCCCGCGATGGTCGTCCACGTCCTCGTGGACGATCTTCGGGATCTGGAATTCCATTTCTCTAGTCGCCAAGAAGATTCCCTCTTTCCGTTACTTCGAGTAGAGCTCGACGATCAACTGCTCCTGCACCGGCGTGTCGATCTCGTCGCGCTCGGGCTGCTTCAACACCTTGCCCGTGAGCCCGTCGTGGTCGGCCTGAAGCCAGGGAGCGACGGTCGAGACGAGATCGGTCGCGTCCCGGATCACCTGCTGCGCCGAGGAGCTCGGCGGGACGGTGACCACGTCGTCAGGACGCACCTGGTAGCTCGGGATGTTCACGCGCCGCCCGTTGACGTGGAAGTGGCCGTGGCGGACGAGCTGGCGCGCCTGGGCCCGCGAGGCGGCGAAGCCGAGCCGGTAGACGACGTTGTCCAAGCGGGTCTCGAGCATCCGCAGCAGCTCCTCGCCCGTGACGCCGGAGCGCTTGGACGCCTTCTCGTAATACGTGCGGAACTGCTTTTCGAGGAGGCCGTAGTAGCGGCGCGCCTTCTGCTTCTCGCGCAGCTGCAGAAGGTACTCGCTCTGCTTGATGCGGCCGCGGCCGTGCTCGCCCGGCGGGTAGGAGCGGCGCTCGATCGCGCACTTCTCCGTCAGGCAGCGCTCGCCCTTGAGGAAGAGCTTCATCCCCTCGCGCCGGCAGATGCGGCACTTGGGACCGAGATCGCGGGCCATTAGACGCGCCTCCGCTTCCGGGGGCGGACGCCGTTGTGCGCCTGGGGCGTCACGTCCTTGACGGACAGGATCTCGAGCCCGGCGGCCTGGAGCGAGCGGATCGCGGTCTCCCGGCCCGAGCCGGGCCCCTTGACGAAGACCTCGACCTTCTGCAGGCCGTGCTCCATCCCCTTGCGGGCCGCGGCATCGGCGGTCACCTGCGCGGCGAACGGGGTCGACTTGCGGGAGCCCTTGAAGCCGGCGGAGCCGGCGGATTCCCACGCGATGACGTTCCCCTCGCGGTCGGTGAGCGCGACGATCGTGTTGTTGAAGCTCGTCTTGATGTGCGCCTGGCCGACGGCGATGTTCTTGCGGACGCGGCGGCGCGTGCGGCCCCGCGTGGCCGCCTGTCTCCTCGTTCCCGGCACGCTACTTGGCCTTCTTCCCGCGTCCGACGGTCTTCTTCGGGCCCTTGCGGCTGCGCGCATTGGTCTTCGTGCGCTGCCCGTTCACCGGCAGGCCGCGCCGATGCCGGATGCCGCGGTACGCGCCGATCTCGGAGAGCCGCTTGATCGCCTGCTGCCGGTCGCGGCGCAGGTCTCCCTCGACCTCGACGTTCGAGTCGATGAAGTTGCGGAGCTTCGTGACCTCTTCGTCGGTCAGGTCCTTGACCTTCGTGTCAGGGCTGAGGCCGAGCTCGGCGGCGATCTTCCGCGCGGTCGGCTGGCCGATCCCGTAGATGTACGTCAGCCCGATCTCGAGCCGCTTCTGATTCGGGAGATTGACTCCGGCGATGCGTGCCACTGGCGCTTACCCCTGCCTTTGCTTGTGACGAGGATTGCTGCAGATGACCATGGTCGTGCCGTGCCGCTTGATCACGCGGCAGCGCTCGCACATGGGCTTGACGGACGGACGGACTTTCATCTCTCGTTACCGGTGCCTGTAGGTGATTCGACCGCGGTTCAGGTCGTAAGGGCTGAGCTCGACCTTGACCTTGTCGCCCGGCAGGATCCGGATGTAGTGCTTCCGCATCTTCCCGGAGATGGTTGCGAGCACGGTGTGGCCGCCGCCGTCGAGCTGCACCCTGAACATCGTGCTCGGGAGCGCTTCGACGACCTCGCCTTCAACCTCGATCTTCTCTTCCTTAGTAGGCAAATCCCCTTCAGTGAATAGGAGTCTCAGACGCGCACACGCGCACGGCAGAGCCGTGCGCGAAGGGGATCATCGTAGCAAAGGGGCTTTTGCCGCCGTGAGCACCCGCGGGCCCTCCGCGGTGATCGCGACGGTGTGCTCGAAGTGGGCCGCGAGGGATTCGTCGACGGACGAGATCGACCATTCGTCGGCGTGGACGTAGACGTCCGGCTCGCCGGCCGTGATCATCGGCTCGATCGCGAGCGTCATCCCTTCCTGCAGGAGCGGACCGCGCCCGGGAGGGCCGTAGTTCGGGATCTGCGGATCCTCGTGATACGAGCGTCCGACCCCGTGTCCGACAAGGCTGCGCACGACCGAGAAGCCGGCTCCTTCGACGACGACCTGGACGGCGTGGGAGATGTCCGAGAGCCGGTGTCCGACGCGTGCCTGCTCGATGCCGGCGCCGAGCGCCTCCCGGCAGACGTCGAGCAGACGCTGCGCCTCGGACGAGATCTCGCCGACCGGCAGCGTCACGGCGCTGTCGGCGACGAGCCCGTCGAGCGTGATGCCGAGATCGAGCGAGATCAGGTCTCCTTCCCGGGCGCGGTACGCGTCCGGGATGCCGTGCACGACCATCGAGTTCGGCGAGATGCAGAGCGCAGCCGGAAAGCCCTTGTAGCCCTTCGAGGTCGGATAGCCGCCCCTCGAGACGATGTACTCGTCCGCGATCCGGTCGAGCTCGCGCATCTCGATGCCGGGCTCGAGGTGCTCGCCGACGTGCGCGAGCGTCTCTGCGAGGAGCGCTCCGGCCCGCGCCATCCCCTCGATCTCGGCCTCCGACTTGCGGATGATCATCGCTACGCCCGCGCCTCCACCGAGCTGAGCGTCTCCCCGATCTCGCGGAACACCTGGTCGACGCTGCGGTCGGCGTGGATGCCGACGACGTTCGCCTGGTGCGTCCGGTAGTAGTCGACGAGCGGCGCCGTCTCCCGGTCGTAGAGCTCGAGCCGGCGCTGGATCGCCTCGGGCGTGTCGTCGGAGCGGCCTTCGGAGGCGGCGCGCGCGAGGAGCCGTTCCAGTACCACCTCGCGCTCGGGCACCTGGAAGTCGAAGACGACGTCGAGGTCGCGCCCGAGCTCGCCCAGGAGCTCGTCGAGCGCCTCGGCCTGCGGCATGGTGCGGGGGAAGCCGTCGAGGACGAAGCCGCCGAGCGTGTCGCCGCGCGAGAGTCGCTCGCGGATCAGGTCGATCATCAGCCCGTCTGCGACGAGATCGCCCCGGTCGAGCACCGTCCTGAGCTCGCGCGCGACCGGTGTGTCGAGCTCGCGCATCTCGCGGAGCATGTCCCCGGTGGCGATGTGCGGGATCCCGTACGTCGCCTTGATCCGCTGCGCCTGGGTGCCCTTGCCGGAGCCCTGGGGCCCCAGCACGAGGATGTTCAGCGTAGGAACCCTTCGTAATGGCGCATGACCATCTGCGACTCCATCTGGCGCATCGTCTGCAGCGCGACGCCGACCACGATGAGGACGGACGTTCCGCCGAGGGCGCGATACGTCTGCTGCGAGAAGTGGAAGTGCGTGATGAAGACCGACGGCGCCACGGCGACCGCGGCGAGGAACAGCGCGCCCGGGAACGTGAGCCGGTTCAACACACGGTCGAAGTAGGCGGCGGTCGGCGGCCCCGGTCGGATGCCCGGGATGTAGCCGTTGTATTTGCGCAGGTTGTCGGCCTGCTCGACCGGGTTGAAGACGACCGAGGTGTAGAAGTACGTCATCAGCATGATCAGGATCGCTTCGACGAGCAGGTATTTCCAGCTCGTGTAGTTGAAGTTCTGGGTGATCCAGTTGCCCCACGTGACCTTGAAGCTGCCGACCGTCTGCGGAACGGCGAGCACGGCGGCGGCGAATATGATCGGGATCACGCCGGCCATGACGACGCTGAGCGGCATGTAGGTCGAGCCGCCGGTCGTCTGACGGTTCCCGAGCTGGCGCCGCGCGTACTGCACCGGGATCCGGCGCTGCCCCTCCATCACGAAGACGACGGAGACGACGATCGCGAGCGCGAGGATCGGGAAGAAGAGCCGCGCCGTCGTGCCGCCGTTGATCCAGCCGCTGATGCCCGACGGTGCGTAGGCGAGGATCGAGGCGAAGATCAGGAGCGAGATGCCGTTGCCGATGCCCCGCTTCGTGATCTGCTCGCCCATCCACATGAGGAGCGCGGTGCCGCCCGTGAGGGTGAGGATGATGATGATCAGGCGACCGCCGTTGACGTTCTTCAGCACGTTCTCGTGCTTGAACAGGAACGCATAGCCCGCCGACTGCGCCGCGGCGAGCCCGACGGTCGCGTACCGCGTCCACTGCGTGATCTTGGCGTACCCCGCCTCTCCCTCCTTCTGCAGGCGCTCGAGCGACGGAATGACCGCCCCGAGGACCTGGAAGATGATCGACGCCGTGACGTACGGCATGATCCCGAGCGCGAAGAGCGAGAAGTGCGAGAGAGCCGAGCCGGAGAAGAGGTTGAGCAGGCTGAGGGCTCCGGTGCTGCCGCCACCACCCTGCGAGAAGAACCGCTCGATCGCGGCCTGGTCGACTCCCGGTGCCGGCACCCACGAGCCGAGCCGGTACACGGCGAGCACGCCGGCCGTGAAGAGCAGGCGGCGGCGTAGCTCGGGGACGCGCCACACGTTGGCGAGCCAGGTGAGCATCTAGTCCTCGGTCCCTTCGGTCTCGTCCGCCTCCTGGGAGGCAGTCTGTTCCTCTTCGGTCGGTGCGTCGGCCTGCTCCGCCGCCGTAGCCTCGGGCTCCTCGGCCGCGACCGGCTTGGCCTTCCGGTGCCGCATCTTCTTCACCTTCGGCTCGCGCAGGAGCTCGACGCTGCCGCCCGCTCCCTCGATCTTCTCGCGAGCCGACGCCGAGATCGCGTGGACGCGCACTGTGAGCTTCTTCGTCACCTCGCCGACGCCGAGCAGCTTCACGTCGGTGCGCGTGTTCTTGATCAGACGCTTCTCGACCAGCGTCTCGGGCGTCACCTCGTCGCCGGCCTCGAACCGGTCGAGGTCGCGAAGATTGACGGGCTGCATGAAGGTCCGGAACGGCCCGATCGGCATCGCGTCCTTCGACGTCGCGCCGCGCAGCTTGCCAAGCCGCATGTAGATGGTGGTCTGGCCTCCCTCGAAGCCCGCGCGCATCTTGTGCGAGCCGGAGCGCGACTTCTGGCCCTTGATGCCGCGGCCCGAGTAGCGGCCCTTGCCCGAGCCGAGACCGCGGCCGACGCGCTTCCGGTCCTCGCGCGGCTGCGCCGGCGAGAGGTTCGAGAGATTCAGCTGCTTCTCGGGCATCGGGTTCAGGCGTTCTCGATCTTGACGAGGTGGCGGACCTTGCGGAGCATGCCGGCGAGCACCGGCGACTCCTCGTGCTCGGCGCTGCGGCCGATGCGGCCGAGCCCGAGTGCGCGCAGGGTACCGCGATGGCGGCCGGACTGTCCGATCTGGGACCGGACCTGCGTGATGCGCAGCTTGGTCATCAGGAATCGTCCTTCTTCCTGCGCAGCGTACGGCGCTTGGGCTTCTCCGCGGCGGGCTCGGCAGGCTGCTCGGCCTCGGCTGCGGGCTCCGCTGCCGCCGCAGGCTCGGCGGGAGCCTCCTCCGCAGGAGCCTCCTCCGCAGGAGCCGCCTCCTCGACGGCCGCGGGCTCGGCCTCGACGACCGCGGTTGCGAGCGCGGCCTCCTCGACCGGAGCCGCCTCCTCGACCGGAGCGGCCTCTCCCTCCACGGCTACCGGCCTGCTCGGCAGCGGCAGCACCTCGTGGATCTGCTTGCCGCGGATCCTGGCCACGTCCTCGGGCCGGCGCAGGTCCTGCAGCGCAGCGACCGTCGCCTTCGCCATGTTGATCGGGTTCGTCGTGCCGAGGCTCTTGGCGAGCACGTTGCGGACGCCGCCGAGCTCGAGGACGGCTCGCACTCCGCCGCCGGCGATCACGCCGGTTCCCTCCGAGGCGGGCCGGAGCAGCACCCTCGCCGCGTCGAAGCGGCCGAGCACCTCGTGCGTGATCGTCGTGCCGTGCTTCGGGATCGTGAAGAGGTTCTTCTTCGCGTCCTCGACGGCCTTCGTGATCGCGAGCGGCACTTCGCGGGCCTTGCCGTAGCCGACGCCGACGCGGTCCACCTCGTCGCCCACGACGACGAGCGCGGTGAACGAGAAGCGCCGGCCGCCCTTGACGACCTTCGCCACGCGGTTGATCTCGACGACGCGCTCCTTGAGCTCACGCGTCTCGGTGTATTCGATCCCGCTCAAAATTCGAGTCCTCCCTCGCGGGCGCCGTCTGCCAGCGCCTTCACGCGTCCGTGGTAGAGGTAGCCGCCGCGGTCGAAGACGCACCTCTCGACACCGGCCTTCTTCGCCGCCGCCGCCAGGGCCTTCCCCACGGCCTCGGCCTGCTCGGTCTTGCCGCCCTTGAACGACTTCGCGAGCGCGAGATGGGAAGCCGACGCGAGCGTCTTGCCCGCGTCGTCGTCGACGAGCTGCGCCTCGATGCCGCGATTCGAGCGGAAGACGACGAGCCGCGGGCGCTCGGCGCTGCCGCGCACCTTCGCCCGCACGCGCCGATGGCGGCGCAGGCGGGCGTCCCTGACGGTGAGGCTAGGCACGCTTGCCGACCTTCCTGCGGACGTACTCGCCCTCGTAGCGGATCCCCTTGCCCTTGTACGGCTCGGGCGGACGCACCTTGCGAATCTCGGCGGCCGTCTGGCCGACCATCTGCTTGTCCGTTCCCTTGACGAGGATCTCGGTCGGAGTCGCCACCTCGAAGGTGATGCCGGTGCGCGGCTTGATCGTGACCGTGTGCGAGTAGCCGACGCTGAGCTCGAGGTCGGTGCCCTTGAGCGCCGCGCGGTAGCCGACGCCCTGGATCTCGAGCTTCTTCTCGAAGCCCTGTGTGACGCCCTGCACCATGTTCGCCACGAGCGTCCGCGTCAGGCCGTGCAGCGCGCGATCCTCGCCGCGCTCCGTCGGCCGCTTCACCGTGACGACGCCGTCGGCCTGCTCGATCTTCATCCGCGCCGGAACCTCCTGCTGCAGCGAGCCGAGAGGGCCGGCGACCGCGACGCGGGCAGGGTCGATCGTGACGGTGACGCCGTCGGGGATCGGGATGGGTGCGTTGCCGATTCTGCTCACTGTCGTAAAAGCTGCTTTCTCACCAGATGAAGGCCACGACCTCGCCGCCGATGCCGCGCTCCTGCGCGGTGCGGCTCGTGACGAGACCGGACGAGGTCGAGAGGATCGCGACGCCCATCCCGCCGAGCACGCGCGGAAGACGGTCCTTCCTCGCGTAGACCCTGCGGCCCGGCTTCGACACGCGCTTCAGGCCGGAGATGACCCGCTCGCGGTTGCGGCCGAACTTGAGGTCGACGACCAGGGTATCGAAGGACTCGCCCTTCTCCACGTGGAAGTCGCGGATGTAGCCCTCCTCCTTGAGGAGGCGGGCGATCTCGACCTTCATCCTCGAGCTCGGCATGGTCGCGTGCTCGTGCAGCGCCTTGTTGGCGTTGCGGATGCGGGTGAGCATGTCTGCGATCGGATCGGTCAGCACCGTTTCTCTCCTACCAGCTCGACTTCGTCATGCCGGGAATCGCGCCCTGGTGCGCGAGCTCCCTCAGGCAGATCCGGCACAGGCCGAACTTGCGGAAGACCGCGCGCGGGCGTCCGCACCGGTTGCAGCGCGTGTAGTTGCGCACCTTGAACTTCTGGGGTCGCCGCTGTTTCACGACGAGGGACGTCTTGGCCATTACTGCTCTCTCCTGTCGCCGTCCGCAAAGGGCAGGCCGAGCGCGCGCAGCAGCGCCAGCGCGTGCTCGTCGTTCTCGGCGCTCGTCGTGATCGTCACGTCGAGGCCGCGGACCTGCTGGATGTCGTCGTAGTTGATCTCGGGGAAGATGAGCTGCTCGCGGATGCCGAGCGAGAAGTTGCCGCGGCCGTCCAGCGAGCGCGGGTTGAGACCGCGGAAGTCGCGAATCCGCGGCAGCGCGATCGAGACGAGCCGGTCGAGGAACTCGTACATCCGATCGCCCCGGAGGGTCACCCGGGCACCGACCGCCATGCCCTCGCGCAGCTTGAACTGCGCGATCGACTTGCGGGCGCGCCTGATCTGCGCGCGCTGGCCCGCGATCGTCGTCAGCTCCTCGATCGCCGAGTCGAGCAGCTTCGACTCGGTCTTCGCCTCGCCGACGCCCATGTTGAGCGTGATCTTCTGGATGCGCGGCGCCTGCATGATCGAGTCGAGCCCGAGCTCCTCCTTGAGGCGCGGCCGGATCTCGTTCTCGTACTGCTCCTTCAGGCGGGGCGTGTAGGTGTCGGTCACGGCACTCATGTGCGGTCGATCTCCTCGCCGCAGTGCTTGCAGATGCGCACGCGGACCGTCTTGTCCTTGATGACCTTCTCCTTCGTCCCCACGCGGGTCGGCTTGCCGCAGTTGGGGCACACGACCATCACGTTCGAGACGGGCAGCGGCGCCGGCAGCTCGATGATGCCGCCCGGAACCATCGCCGCTCCGCCCAGACCGGACGAGTTCTGGATCGGGCGCGGGCGGCGGTGCCGCTTGACGACGTTGATGTTCTCGACGACGACGCGTCCCTGCTTGGGGAGCGCCTCGACCACGCGCCCCTCCTTGCCCGCGTCTTTGCCGCGGAGGACGTGCACGACGTCGCCTTTCCTCACCTTCATGGTCTGGGACATCTCAGAGCACCTCCGGGGCCAGGCTGACGATCTTCATGAAGTTCTTCTCGCGCAGCTCGCGCGCGACGGGGCCGAAGATGCGCGTGCCGCGCGGGTTGCGCTGCTGGTCGATGATGACCGCGGCGTTCTCGTCGAACGCGATCGTCGTGCCGTCGTCGCGGCCGAACGGCTTCTTCGTCCGGACGACGACCGCGCGCACGACCTCTCCCTTCTTGACGGCTCCCTGCGGGGTCGCCGTCTTGACGGTGCCGACGATGATGTCCCCGACCCGCGCGTAGCGCCGGTGGTGGCCGCCGACGACGCGGATGCAGAGGATCTCGCGCGCACCCGTGTTGTCGGCAACGCGCAGGCGGGATTCCTGCTGGATCACTTTGCGGCCTCCACGACTTCGGCGAGGCGCCAGCACTTCGTCTTCGAGAGCGGCCTCGTCTCGACGATGCGGACGACGTCCCCGACCTTGGCCGCGTTCTGCGCGTCGTGCGCGTGGAACTTGACGCTCCGCCTGATCACCTTCTTGTAGCGCTGGTGGGAGGTGATCACGTCGACCTTGACCACGATCGTCTTGTCCATCGCGCTCGAGACGACGACGCCGCGGCGCTCCTGGCGCCGGCCGCGGTCGTGCTCGGGCTTCGGCTCGCGGGTGATCGGCTTCCGCTCGGCGCTCGGCGGCATCCGGCGGCGCGTCTTCGGGGGACGCAGCCGACGCGGGACGCGCTTCCGCTTCTTCTTCGGCTCGGGCTGGGACGCGGCCGCCTCCTCTGCCGCAGCGGGCTCCTCGGCGGCAGGCTCCTCGGCTGCGGGCGCAGCCTCGGCCTCGGGTTCTTCAGCCGCCGGTTCCTCGACCGCAGGCTCGGCCTCGGCCTCGGGTTCGGTGGGAGCCTCCTCGGCGGCAGGCTCCTCGACGGTCGCCTCGGCTTCGACCGGGGCTTCCTCGACCGGGGCTTCCTCGACCGGGGCTTCCTCGGCCGGAGCTTCCTCGGCCGAAGCTTCCTCGACCGCCTCCGGCTTTGCCGGAGTCTCCTCGACCTGCTCTTCGGTGTTCTCTGTGTTCTCGGTCTCTTCAGCCATCTCTAACTTGCCTTCGCCTTCTCTGCTTCGCGTTCATTCACGACCGTGAGGATGCGCGCGATCTCGCGCTTCGCGAGCTTCAGCCGCGCGTGGTTCTCGAGCGCGCCGGTCACCGATTGGAAGCGGAGGTTGAACAGCTCCTGCCGCCGCTCCGCGAGCCGGTGCTCGAGGTCCTCGTCCGTCAGATCTCGTAGCTCGGATGCCCTGGTCAAAAGAGCTCTTCCTCTCTCTTCACGACCTTCGTCTTCACCGACAGCTTCTGGCCGGCCAGGCGGAGCGCCTCTTTCGCGAGCTGCTCCGGCACGCCGGCGAGCTCGAACATCACGCGGCCCGGCTTGACGACGCAGACCCAGCCCTCGGGCGAGCCCTTGCCGGAGCCCATGCGCGTCTCGGCCGGCTTCTTCGTGAAGCTCTTGTCGGGGAAGACGTTGATCCAGACCTTGCCGCCACGCTTGATCTTGCGCGTCATCGCGATCCGAGCTGCCTCGATCTGGCGGTTCGTGATCCAGCCGGCATCGAGCGCCTTGAGCCCGTAGTCGCCGAACTGGACGGCCGTCTGGCCGCTCGCGTAGCCGGCACGCCGGCCGCGATGCACCTTGCGGAACTTGGTCTTCTTCGGCATCAACATCGGTTACTCGCCGTCCTTCTCGGTCGTCGCAGGCGACTCTTCCTCGCTGGGCGCCGGCGGCTCTGCAGCCGCCTTGGGCGCCTTCTTGCGCGGAGCGCGCTTCGGCTTGGGCTTCTCCTCCGCTGGCGCCTCGGCGGCAGGCGTCGCCTCGGGAGCCTCGGCGGCACTCGCAGAGGCCTCAGGCGTAACAGCCTCCACCGGGGTCGTCTCAGCCTGCGGCTGCTCGCGCTCCTCGACCGGCGGTGCCGCCTGCTCCTCGGTGCGCGGAGCCCTCTCGGCCTGCTGGTCACGACGAGGACGTCCGCCGCCCGAGCCGGGACCGCGTCCCCTGCCGCGACCTGGACCGCCTGGGCCGCCCTGCCCACGCCGCCGCTGCCGCACCGGGCCGAGGCCCTCGCGGTCGGGACCGCGTCCGCGGCCGCTCTCGCGGGAGGCGCCGAGCCCTTCGAGCGCGCCGCCGCGGCGGCGCCGCGTGTCCTGGTCGCCCAGGCGCGCATCGGCGTCGCCGAAGCCCTCCGGCATGATCTCGCCCTTGTTGATCCAGACCTTGACGCCGATCCGGCCCGCAGTGGTCTTGGCCTCGACGAATCCGTAGTCGATGTCGGCGCGGATCGTGTGCAGCGGCACGCGTCCCTCGCTGTACATCTCACGCCGGCTCATCTCGCCGCCGCCGAGCCGGCCCGAGCACTGGATCTTCACGCCGGCCGCACCGGAGCGGATCGCCGAGGCGAGCGCGCGCTTCATCGCGCGCCGGAAAGCCACGCGGTTGGAGAGCTGCTCCGCAATCGACTGCGCGACGAGCTTCGCGTCGAGCTCCGGCCGCTTGATCTCGTTGATGTTGATGTGGACGTTCTTCTGCGTCAGGGCGTGCAGCTCCCGGCGGAGCGCGTCGACCTCGACCCCGGACTTCCCGATCACGATCCCCGGCCGCGCCGTGTAGATGTCGACCGTGATCCGCTGCTTGTCCTTGCGGATCAGGATGTCGGACAGGCCCGCGTGGGCGAGCTTCGAGTAGATGTGCTCGCGGATCCGGACGTCCTCGAGGATGTAGTCCGCGAACTCCTTCTTGCCCGTGTACCAGTTGGACTTCCAATCGTGGATGACGCCCACGCGAAGCCCGCCCGGATGAATCTTTTGGCCCACTAGCTCTCTTCCTCGCTCTCCGTCTCGGTCTCGGCTTCTTCTTCCGGCTCTTCCGACGCTTCGGGCTCGTCAGCAGCCGCCTCCGGCTCCTCGGTTGCCTCCGGCTCCTCGTCGACCGTCTCCGCCTCGTCCACCACTTCCGGCTCCTCGACGATCTCGGGCTCTTCGACCGGCTCGGGTGCCGCCATCGCGGGCACGGACGGAGCCTGGGAGATCGCGCCGCCCTGGGCGAGCTCGATCGTGATGTGACACGTCCGCTTGCGGATGCGGGCGACGCGGCCACGAGCGCGAGCGCGCCAGCGCTTCAGCGTCGGGCCCTCGTCGGCATAGGCAGCGACGACGACGAGCTCGTCGCCGGACCAGTGGAGGTCCGGGCGCGACTCGGCGTTCGCGACGGCCGACCGCAGGACCTTCTCGATGTCCTTCGCGACGGCACGGGTCGAGAAGGCGAGGATCGTGCGAGCCTCCGGGACCGAGCGGCCACGGATGAGGTCGGTGACGAGCCGCGCCTTGCGCGCGCTCGAGTGCACCCAGCGCGCCTGCGCGCGCACGGTCTGCCGCTCTTGCTCGAGTACCGCCATCAGCGCTTCACCTTCGCGGTGCGGTCGCCGGCGTGGCCGCGGAATGTCCTCGTCGGCGCGAACTCACCGAGCTTGTGGCCGACCATCTGCTCGGAGATGAAGACCGGCACGTGCTTGCGGCCATCGTGGACGGCAATCGTGTGCCCGACCATCTCGGGGAAGATCGTCGAGGCACGCGACCAGGTGCGGACCATGTTCTTGCTGCCCGACTCGTTCATTGCCTCGATCCGGCTCATCAGCCGGTCCTCCACGAAAGGCCCCTTCTTCGAGCTGCGACTCATTTAGCGGCGACCCTCCTTGCCGCGGCGCCGGCCGCGGACGATCAGCTTGTCCGATTCCTTGTGCTTGCGCCGGGTGCGCTTGCCGAGCGTCGGCACGCCCCACGGTGTGACCGGGTGGCGACCGCCCTTCGACTTGCCCTCGCCGCCGCCGTGCGGATGGTCGACGGGGTTCATCGCGGAGCCGCGCACCGTCGGGCGCTTGCCGCGCCAACGGCTACGTCCGGCCTTGCCGCCGGTGATGTTCTGGTGGTCGACGTTCCCGACCTGCCCGACCGTCGCGCGGCACGCGAGCGCGACGCGGCGCATCTCGCCCGACGGGAGACGCAGGACCGCGAAGCCTGCGTCCTTGGCGACGAGCTGCACGCCGGAGCCCGCGGAGCGCGCCATCTTGGCGCCCTGGCCCGGCTTGAGCTCGACGTTGTGGACGAGCGTCCCCGTCGGGATGTTCTCGAGCGGCAGCGCGTTGCCGACCTTGATGTCGGCCGCCGGCCCGGACTCGACCGTCGCGCCGACCCGCAGCTGCGCCGGGGCGAGGATGTAGCTCTTCGCGCCGTCGACGTAGTGGAGCAGCGCGATCCGCGCTGACCGGTTCGGGTCGTACTCGATCGCGGCGACCTTCGCCGGCACGCCGTCCTTCCGCCGCTTGAAGTCGATGATCCGGTAGCGGCGC